>NZ_JBWXVF010000009.1:0-265 GCF_059901065.1 Fructilactobacillus sp. X7R7C1 | reverse complement strand
TTATTCCGGCATAGCTCAGTTGGTAGAGCACCTGACTGTTAATCAGGTTGTCGACGGTTCGAGCCCGCCTGCCGGAGTACTATGGAGAGTTGTCCGAGCTGGCCGAAGGAGCATCATTGGAAATGATGTAAACGGATTAAAGTCTGTTTCGAGGGTTCGAATCCCTCACTCTCCGTATATTTTTGTAGTATGACCCGTTGGTCAAGTGGTTTAAGACACTGCCCTTTCACGGCAGTAACATGGGTTCGAATCCCGTACGGGTCAT
>NZ_JBWXVF010000008.1:0-374 GCF_059901065.1 Fructilactobacillus sp. X7R7C1 | reverse complement strand
GATCACCTCCTTTCTAAGGAAAAATTCGGAAACCTTACATTATTGAAGTCTTGTTTAGTTTTGAGAGTTTTACTCTCGTTAAAATAAATGTTCGCGCTTTTGGGTCTATAGCTCAGCTGGTTTAGAGCGCACGCCTGATAAGCGTGAGGTCGGTGGTTCGAGTCCACTTAGACCCATCGTTACTGGTAAGTGACAATCGAATATTTTGGGGAATTAGCTCAGCTGGGAGAGCACCTGCTTTGCAAGCAGGAGGTCAACGGTTCGATCCCGTTATTCTCCATTGACACGAAAGTGTCAACTTTGTTCTTTGAAAACTAGATAATATTATTTTCTGTATTAATTATATTTTAATTATAATTTTAACCGAGAAATAA
>NZ_JBWXVF010000007.1:0-433 GCF_059901065.1 Fructilactobacillus sp. X7R7C1 | reverse complement strand
TGCACCTAGTAGGAGTCGAACCTACAACCTTCTGATTCGTAGTCAGACACTCTATCCAATTGCGCTATAGGTGCATAATAATATGCCGAGGACCGGGATCGAACCGGTACGGTCATCACTGACCGCAGGATTTTAAGTCCTGTGCGTCTGCCAATTCCGCCACCCCGGCATTATAAATTGACATAAGCGGAAGACGGGATTCGAACCCGCGACCTCCACCATGGCAAGGTGGCGTTCTACCACTGAACTACTTCCGCATAAATGCCGACTAGAGGATTCGAACCTCCGACCCCCTGTTTACAAGACAGGTGCTCTGCCAACTGAGCTAAGTCGGCATACATGCTATTTATATAAATAATGAGCCGTGGCGGGTTCGAACCGCCGACCCTCTGATTAAAAGTCAGATGCTCTACCAACTGAGCTAACGGCTCAA
>NZ_JBWXVF010000006.1:0-1750 GCF_059901065.1 Fructilactobacillus sp. X7R7C1 | reverse complement strand
TTTTAAGTTGTAGAACTTAAAATTAAACATTTGCGAAGTCAATTCGCTTTTTAATTCTTTTGAAAAAGAATAACAACAAATAATAATGAGCTAGTAAAATTTCTCATTTCTAAAATGAGAGTTTGATCCTGGCTCAGGACGAACGCTGGCGGCATGCCTAATACATGCAAGTCGAACGAGCTGCGCCTATTGATAGTTGATGCTTGCATTAACTAGATTTAAGTTAGCAGCGAGTGGCGAACTGGTGAGTAACACGTGGATAACCTGCCCAGAAGAAGGGGATAACACCTGGAAACAGATGCTAATACCGTATAACAACGAAAACCACATGGTTTTCGTTTGAAAGATGGCCTTTGTGCTATCGCTTTTGGATGGATCCGCGGCGCATTAGCTAGTTGGTGAGATAAAGGCTCACCAAGGCGATGATGCGTAGCCGACCTGAGAGGGTAATCGGCCACATTGGGACTGAGACACGGCCCAGACTCCTACGGGAGGCAGCAGTAGGGAATCTTCCACAATGGACGAAAGTCTGATGGAGCAATGCCGCGTGAGTGAAGAAGGGTTTCGGCTCGTAAAACTCTGTTGTTAGAGAAGAACGGGCGTGAGAGTAACTGCTCACGTCGCGACGGTATCTAACCAGAAAGTCACGGCTAACTACGTGCCAGCAGCCGCGGTAATACGTAGGTGGCAAGCGTTGTCCGGATTTATTGGGCGTAAAGCGAGCGCAGGCGGTCTTCTAAGTCTGATGTGAAAGCCTCCGGCTTAACCGGAGAAGTGCATCGGAAACTGGGAAACTTGAGTGCAGAAGAGGACAGTGGAACTCCATGTGTAGCGGTGAAATGCGTAGATATATGGAGGAACACCAGTGGCGAAGGCGGCTGTCTAGTCTGTAACTGACGCTGAGGCTCGAAAGCATGGGTAGCAAACAGGATTAGATACCCTGGTAGTCCATGCCGTAAACGATGAGTGCTAGGTGTTGGAGGGTTTCCGCCCTTCAGTGCCGCAGCTAACGCATTAAGCACTCCGCCTGGGGAGTACGACCGCAAGGTTGAAACTCAAAGGAATTGACGGGGACCCGCACAAGCGGTGGAGCATGTGGTTTAATTCGATGCTACGCGAAGAACCTTACCAGGTCTTGACATCTTCTGTTAACCTAAGAGATTAGGTGTCCCCTTCGGGGGCAGAATGACAGGTGGTGCATGGTTGTCGTCAGCTCGTGTCGTGAGATGTTGGGTTAAGTCCCGCAACGAGCGCAACCCTTGTCATTAGTTGCCAGCATTCAGTTGGGCACTCTAATGAGACTGCCGGTGACAAACCGGAGGAAGGTGGGGATGACGTCAAATCATCATGCCCCTTATGACCTGGGCTACACACGTGCTACAATGGACGGTACAACGAGTTGCGAAACCGCGAGGTCAAGCTAATCTCTTAAAGCCGTTCTCAGTTCGGATTGCAGGCTGCAACTCGCCTGCATGAAGTTGGAATCGCTAGTAATCGTGGATCAGCATGCCACGGTGAATACGTTCCCGGGTCTTGTACACACCGCCCGTCACACCATGAGAGTTTGTAACACCCAAAGTCGGTTAGGTAACCTTTTGGAGCCTGCCGCCTAAGGTGGGACAGATGATTAGGGTGAAGTCGTAACAAGGTAGCCGTAGGAGAACCTGCGGCTGGATCACCTCCTTTCTAAGGAAAAATTCGGAAACCTTACATTATTGAAGTCTTGTTTAGTTTTGAGAGTTTTACTCTC
>NZ_JBWXVF010000005.1:0-3257 GCF_059901065.1 Fructilactobacillus sp. X7R7C1 | reverse complement strand
ACTTTGTTCTTTGAAAACTAGATAATATTATTTTCTGTATTAATTATATTTTAATTATAATTTTAACCGAGAAATAACCACTACGTTATTTGAGTTTTTTAAAATAGTTTAAATCGCAAATACTCAATAACTTACATCACGAAGTGATGCAGGTTAAGTTATTAAGGGCGCATGGTGAATGCCTTGGTACTAGGAGCCGATGAAGGACGGAACTAACACCGATATGCTTCGGGGAGCTGTACGTAAGCTTTGATCCGGAGATTTCCGAATGGGGAAACCCAATCATCTTAGTCGATGATTGCACGACAGTGAATTCATAGCTGCCGTGCGGTAGACGCGGGGAACTGAAACATCTAAGTACCCGCAGGAGTAGAAAAAAATTTCGATTCCCTCAGTAGCGGCGAGCGAACGGGGAACAGCCCAAACCGATCAGTTTACTGGTCGGGGTTGTAGGACTGAACATTTGAGTTACAAAAGAATCTGATAGTCGAATCAGTTGGGAAGCTGAGCCATAGATGGTGATAGCCCAGTAGACGAAATCAGGTTCCCTCAGTTCAGGATCCTGAGTACGGCGACACACGTGAAACGTCGTCGGAAGCCGGGAGGACCATCTCCCAAGGCTAAATACTACCTAGTGACCGATAGTGAACCAGTACCGTGAGGGAAAGGTGAAAAGCACCCCGGAAGGGGAGTGAAATAGTTCCTGCAACCATGTGCCTACAAGCAGTTAGAGCCCGTTTAAGGGTGATAGCGTGCCTCTTGTAGAATGAACCGGCGAGTTATAGTTGCATGCAAGGTTAAGTTGAAAAAGCGGAGCCGAAGCGAAAGCGAGTCTGAATAGGGCGTTGAAGTATGTTGCCATAGACCCGAAACCAGGTGATCTATCCATGTCCAGGATGAAAGTGCGGTAATACGCACCGGAGGTCCGAACCCGTGTACGTTGAAAAGTGCTGGGATGAGGTGTGGATAGCGGTGAAATTCCAAACGAACTTGGAGATAGCTGGTTCTCTCCGAAATAGCTTTAGGGTTAGCCTCGGATTTAGAATCATGGAGGTAGAGCCACTGTTTGGACAAGGGGTCCGTCTTGGATTACTAAGTTCAGATAAACTCCGAATACCATTGATTTATATCCGGGAGTCAGACGATGAGTGATAAGATCCATCGTCGAAAGGGGAACAGCCCAGACCGCCAGTTAAGGTCCCTAAATATATGCTAAGTGGAAAAGGCAGTGGAGTTGCATAGACAACTAGGATGTTGGCTCAGAAGCAGCCACCATTTAAAGAGTGCGTAATAGCTCACTAGTCGAGTGATTCTGCGCCGAAAATTTACCGGGGCTAAGCATATTACCGAGACTGCGGACGCGACTTTGTCGCGTGATAGGAGAGCGTTCTAAGGGCAATGAAGCTAGACCGTAAGGACTAGTGGAGCGCTTAGAAGTGAGAATGCCGGTATGAGTAGCGAAAAATCAGTGAGAATCTGATTCACCGAATGACTAAGGTTTCCTGGGGAAGGCTCGTCCACCCAGGGTTAGTCGGGACCTAAGTCGAGGCCGAGAGGCGTAGACGATGGATAACAGGTTGAGATTCCTGTACTAGTTATTAACGTTTGAGTGATGGAGGAACGCAGAAGGCTAAGTTGTGCATCCTGATGGAGATGGATGTTCAAGTCGTAAGTCAGGTCAAGAGAGAAATGCTTTTGATCGAGTTGACAAGCGACGATGAGGACCGAAATTATAGTAGGGAAGCAACTGATGTCACGCTGCCGAGAAAAGCTTCTAGCGAGTTAATAACTACCCGTACCGCAAACCGACACAGGTAGTCGAGGAGAGTATCCTCAGGTGAGCGAGAGAACTCTCGTTAAGGAACTCGGCAAAATGACCCCGTAACTTCGGAAGAAGGGGTGCTGTCCTAACGGACAGCCGCAGTGAAGAGGCCCAGACGACTGTTTATCAAAAACACAGGTTTCTGCAAAATCGTAAGATGACGTATAGGGGCTGACGCCTGCCCGGTGCTGGAAGGTTAAGTGGAAGAGTTAGCTTCGGCGAAGCTCCGAAATGAAGCCCCAGTAAACGGCGGCCGTAACTATAACGGTCCTAAGGTAGCGAAATTCCTTGTCGGGTAAGTTCCGACCCGCACGAAAGGCGTAACGATCTGGGCACTGTCTCAACGAGAGACTCGGTGAAATTAAGATACCTGTGAAGAAGCAGGTTACCCGCGACAGGACGGAAAGACCCCATGGAGCTTTACTGTAGCTTGATATTGGGTGTTTGCACAGCTTGTACAGGATAGGTAGGAGCCATTGAAACCGGAGCGCTAGCTTCGGCGGAGGCGTCATTGGGATACTACCCTTGCTATGTGAACACTCTAACCCTGAGCACTCAACGTGCTCGGAGACAGTGTCTGGTTGGCAGTTTGACTGGGGCGGTCGCCTCCTAAATAGTAACGGAGGCGCCCAAAGGTTCCCTCAGAATGGTTGGAAATCATTCAAAGAGTGTAAAGGCAGAAGGGAGCTTGACTGCGAGACATACAGGTCGAGCAGGGACGAAAGTCGGGCTTAGTGATCCGGTGGTACCATATGGAAGGGCCATCGCTCAACGGATAAAAGCTACCCTGGGGATAACAGGCTTATCTCCCCCAAGAGTTCACATCGACGGGGAGGTTTGGCACCTCGATGTCGGCTCATCGCATCCTGGGGCTGTAGTTGGTCCCAAGGGTTGGGCTGTTCGCCCATTAAAGCGGTACGCGAGCTGGGTTCAGAACGTCGTGAGACAGTTCGGTCCCTATCCGTCGCGGGCGCAGGAAATTTGAGAGGAGCTATCCCTAGTACGAGAGGACCGGGATGGACATACCGCTGGTGTACCAGTTGCGCCGCCAGGCGCACAGCTGGGTAGCTATGTATGGATGAGATAAACGCTGAAAGCATCTAAGTGTGAAACTCGCCTCGAGATGAGATTTCCCATTCCTTTATGGAAGTAAGACCCCTGAAAGATGATCAGGTAGATAGGTTAGAAGTGGAAGCGTAGTGATACGTGAAGCGGACTAATACTAATCGGTCGAGGACTTAACCAAGCAAAAAGAAGTGGAAGTTAATCGGGCAGAGAAGATATTATCTAGTTTTGAGAGAACGAAGTTCTTTCTAAGTGTGGTGGCGAAAGCCTGAAGGATACACCTGTTCCCATGCCGAACACAGAAGTTAAGCTTCAGCACGCCAAGAGTAGTTGGGGGATCGCCCCCTGCAAGGGTAGGACGTTGCCACGC
>NZ_JBWXVF010000004.1:0-194550 GCF_059901065.1 Fructilactobacillus sp. X7R7C1 | reverse complement strand
TTAATTTTAAGTTCTACAACTTAAAATTACCTTACACTTGTAATCAAAATCTTGTTCAGTTTTCAAAGATCTACTCTTGATTGTTGCTGCTTGATTCTTCCTTAACGCAACATATTTAACTATACTACGTTGCGTTTTAAATGTCAACAGATAAACTCAATTATTTTAAATTTATTTGTTAGCAATCGGCAAAAACATCACTGCAACATCAAATATAATACAGTATTTTGCATTTCAGTGCAAGAACAATATTTATGATAATTAACTTAGTTCATAATCAGTGACTTCATTAATTACCATCAAACTATTTTCCTCTCTCACTGAGCATTTACTACTATACATGCGCCCAATTACTTTGTCAACACTTTTGGTCAAAAAAGGTCAAACTTTTTTCAATTTTTATTTTCCATCTAATAAATGAACGTAATCGTACAAGTGATCAATCTTTACAAAAGCTACTCTAACAATGTTTCAAATCATTTTTGTACAAATAAAAAGAGATGATTAAAATCATCTCTTTTTCTATCAAACAAATCTATTTTTTATTATATTCATCCTGTGGATTATCAGAATTATCTTCTGGTCTCATAGTTGGGAACAAGAGAACATCACGAATGGATGGTGCGTCAGTTAAAAGCATTACCAAACGATCAATTCCAATTCCTAATCCACCTGTAGGAGGCATGCCGTACTCAAGTGCTTCGATAAAGTCTTCATCGATACCCTGAGCTTCATCATTCCCCTCTTCACGTTCCTTAGCTTGAGCTTCAAAACGTTGACGCTGATCAATTGGATCATTTAATTCAGAAAAAGCATTAGCATATTCATTACCAAGAATATATAATTCAAAACGGTCCGTAAATCTTGGGTCATCAGCATTTTTCTTTGCCAAAGGAGAAATTTCAATTGGATGACCATAGACAAACGTTGGCTTCTTTAGCTTTGGTTGAACGAACTGTTCAAAGAAAGCATTAATGATATGACCAACTTTCCAGTATGATTCATAGTGCACACCGTGTTTATCAGCCAACTTCTTAGCGTCATCATCCGACATCTTAGGCCAAAAATCAACTCCCGTATATTTTTTCACGGCATCAACCATATGAATCCGATCGAATTCTTGGTTCAAATCAACTTCTTCACCCTGATACGTAACCTTACCATCATCACTAACGGCTTTGGCAGCGGCCCTAAAAATTCCTTCGGTTTCATCCATTACATCATGAAAATCAAAGTATGCAGCATAGGTCTCAAGTTCAGTAAATTCAGGATTGTGTTCCTTATCCATCCCTTCATTTCTGAACACACGGCCAATCTCGTAGACACGTCCCATGCCACCTACAATCAAACGCTTCAAATGAAGTTCCAGTGCAATTCGCAAATATAAATCAATATTTAAAGCATTATGATGAGTTATAAATGGACGAGCGGATGCTCCACCGGCAGTAGTGTGTAATACTGGCGTCTCAACCTCAGTAAAGTCCATCTTATTATCCAAGAAGTTTCGAACTGCCTTAATAATTTTACTCCGCTTCTGGAAACGCTCAAAACTATCACGATTTGAGATTAAATCAAGGTATCGCTGACGATACTTTTGTTCTTTATTTTGTAATCCGTGATACTTATCAGGAAGTGGACGAAGTGCCTTTGATAGGAAAGTAATGGATGTCGCACGAACGGTTAGTTGCCCCATGTCTGTCTTAATTACTTCACCAGTAAAGCCAAGAAAGTCCCCGATGTCAGCACGTTTAAAGATATGATACTGTTCTTCTCCAACAACGTCTTTTCGAACGTAAACCTGGATTTTACCCGAACGATCAAGGATATCGGCAAATCCAACTTTACCTTTGCCCCGTTTAGCTACCATTCGCCCAGCAATCGTAGCCTTGACATCTTTTTGTTCTAATTCTTCCTTATCGTACTTATCAAACTCTTTGTCTAAATCTTTTGCCAAATAAGTTGGCTTAAAGGCATGACCAAAAGGATCAATTCCCTCATCTCGTAGCTCTTGCATCTTTTCTCTACGAACTTTTAATTGGTCATTCATTTTCTTCTCTTGTGCCAATTCAAATCCCCCAAACTAGTAACTTACATTCATAATAACATAGTTAAGCATCGTAATTATGCATTTTTCCGTGCGTTTCTCATCGCATCTTTTTCTAGAAAATCATCGAAGATCTGGTCCATCTCTGCTTCAGATTCAGCATTGTTTAACTTCACTTTGGTTCGAGCCGAATGAGAAATTCCTTTCAAGTAATAAGCTGCCTGACCTCTGAATTGTCTTGGTCCAACGTATTCACCCTTAATTCGAACCAGCCCATGCAAATGTTCCTTAGCAGTGTTGATTTTTTTCTCAACACTTGGTTCCGGGATTAATTCGCCAGTTGCTAGATAGTGCTCAGTTTGCCTCAAAACCCAGGGATTTCCTTCAACGGCACGGCCCATCATTACTGCATCACAACCTACTTCATCAATCATTTGTTTAGCCTGTTGTGGAGTAGTCACGTCACCATTTCCAATGAACGGAATCGTCAATGCATCGGCAACTTCTTTTAAAATCTCCCAGTTAGCATGACCGGTATACATTTGTTTTCTAGTTCGACCGTGCATCGCAACAGCAGAAGCCCCAGCCGCCTCAGCAGCAAGCGCATTTTGCACCGCATAAACATGATCCTCATCCCAACCAGTTCGCATCTTAACCGTTACTGGCTTTTTAACGGCAGCAGTTACATATGACACCATTTCATAAACCTTATCTGGATCAAGGAGCCACTTAGCCCCGGCATCGGTCTTAACGACCTTATTTACGGGACAACCCATGTTGATATCGATAATATCAGCAGCCGTCTTCTGATCAATAAACTTAGCAGCCTCCACTAAAGTTTCTTTGGTTCCACCAAAAATCTGAATACTCATTGGATGTTCATTAGGATCAACGTTAACCATGCTTAACGTTTTTTTGTTGTTATACATAATTCCACGATCGGAAATCATTTCACAGACAACTAATCCCGCACCAAACTTTTTACAAATGATTCTAAAGGCTGAGTTCGTAACTCCAGCCATTGGAGCTACTACTAATTGATTTGGAATCGTTACGTTTCCAATTTTCCACTCCATTTTTTCACCTCATCTAAATTGTTTCCAAACATTTTATATAATACCATACCCGTACAAAAAAGAGCGAACCGTATGACAGCACGCTCTTTAATACTACTTATCCTTCTCATTCAGTAAATCAACCAATTCATCTTCCGAAAAGTTATACTTTTTACCACAAAAATTACATACAACCTGTGCCCCATGATCTTCATCAATCAATTGCTGCAGATCCTTCTTACCAATTCCAGCAATGTCTTTGGCAAATTTTTCTTTGGAACAATTGCAGACAAATTCGACTGGCATATGATCAATAACGTCCAGATTATCCGTACCAAATAACTCATCCAAAATGTGATCAGGATTAGGATCCTTTTCTAACATGGACGAAATACTGGGCGCATTCTTTAAAGTCTGCTCCAACTTATCAATTGCCTCGTCAGAAGCACCAGGCATGACTTGAATCAAATATCCCCCGGCACTTTGGACGTTGTTTTCTCCGTCAATGTCAACTGAAACTCCAACGGCTGATGGAATCTGTTCTGACTTTGCTAAATAAAAGGTAAAATCATCACCAATTTTACCGCTTGCGAGTGGAACATCACTAGTGTAAGGCTCACTTGTTCCCTGATTTTTAACGACTTCTAAAAAACCATTCGTTCCTACACCCTTAGAAACATCAACTTTCCCATCCTTTGTGAGTGGCAAGTTAACGTGAGGATTCTGAATGTATCCCTTAATGTGTCCCTTAGCATCAGCATCAATAACCATTCCGCCGACTGGACCACGTCCATTTAAGCGAACGGTCATGCTTTCTTTTCCCTTTAACACTGAGGCCGACAGCATCAAGGTTGCAGCAATCGTTCTTCCAAGTGCTGCCGTTGATGTACTCCAGGTATCATGAATTTTTTGAACATAACTGACAATTCCAGTCGCGTTTAAGCCGTAAACCCGAAACATCCCATCTTTAGTAAGTGCCTTAACTAATACATCATTTTTATCATTCATTTTATTCCCTCCTTAGATTAAAAAAGAACGTGGGCTTTGATCCCAACGTTCTTTTCGTTTATTGATCTTGATTATCAGAATCTTGGTGATCTGAATTACTATCATGATTTTCATCGTGTTTTTCTTCAGAATGATCAATTTCTTGTTCAAGTTTCTTTTCGTGCTCGTGCTCCTTAGCGTCAATGGCTTTCTTAGCTTGTTCAAAGGTTTCATTTTCACTAGGGTACTCATCACTATTGGTTGAATGTTCAGGCATTTTACCGGTCTTGTAGAGACTCAAAATTTCCTTTTCATCCAACGTCTCGTATTTAAGCAACGCATCCGCAATTGCCTTGTGCTGATCACGATGACCCTCAATAATCTCCTTAGCTTCACTATGAGCTTCATCAATAAAGTATTTCACTTCATCATCAATCTTAGCTGCGGTTTCCTGTGAGTACTTAGGAGCAGCGTATGGATCTTGGTTAGGACTTTCGAGTTCCACGGTTCCAATCTTGTCACTCATTCCATATTGAGTAACCATGGCACGAGCAAGATTAGTGGCTTGCTCAAAGTCATTTGAAGCACCTGATGATTCAGAATGGAAAACGACTTCTTCAGCAGTTCTACCACCCATTAACCCAGCTAATTGTTCTTGAGCGTTCTTCTTTGAGATCAATTGTTGGTCTTCCTTAGGCAGCATGATGGCATATCCACCAGCACGACCTCTTGGAACAATGGTAACCTTATGAACAACTCGAGCGTCATTTAATACTAAACCAACGATGGTATGACCAGCTTCATGGTTAGCCACAATTTGACGTTCGTGTTCGTTAATAACCTTATTACGTTTAGCTGGTCCAGCAATAACACGATCCTCAGCTTCATCCATATCAGCCGCATTAATCTCATTATCACCATTTCTCGCGGCCAGTAAGGCAGCTTCATTTAGCAAGTTCGCTAAATCAGCACCAACAAATCCGGGAGTCTGTTTAGCAATTTCATGAAGGTCAACATCAGAAGCAAGTGGTTTGTCTTTGGCATGAACTTTCAAAATTGCTTCTCGTCCACGAACATCAGGCTGACCAACTAAGATTTTCCGATCAAAACGACCCGGACGAGTTAAGGCTGGATCTAAAACATCAGAACGGTTCGTGGCGGCAATGACAATAACACCTTCATTACCAGTAAAACCATCCATTTCAACCAACAACTGGTTAAGGGTTTGTTCACGTTCATCGTGACCGCCCCCCATTCCGGATCCACGTTTTCGTCCAACGGCATCAATTTCATCAATAAAGATGATGGCCGGTGAATTCTTCTTAGCTTGAGCAAACAAGTCTCTAACACGACTCGCACCAACCCCAACGAACATCTCAACGAAATCAGACCCTGATAATGAGTAGAATGGAACGTTTGCTTCACCGGCAACCGCCTTGGCTAACAGCGTCTTACCAGTACCCGGAGGTCCCTCAAGCAAGACACCTTTTGGTATAACGGCACCCAGCTTAGTAAACTTCTTTGGATCCTTTAAAAATTCAACAACTTCGACCAGTTCTTGTTTTTCTTCATCTTCACCAGCAACGTCACTAAACTTAACATTACTCTTAACTGGTTTAGCCTGGCTCTTTCCGACTTTCATGACACCACCAGCGCCACCACCTGCTCCACCAGCTTGCTTCATCATAATGTAGAACAAGTAAATGAAGATTAATAATGGTAGAACTGATATTGCTAAGTTTAACCAAAAGCTATTCGATTGTGTTTCTTTAGTACTCATCGGCACCTTATTCTTATTAGCTAACTTGGTAATCTGACTAACCGATGAGTCATTCTTTAAAATGCTAGTAGTGAATCCATTTACCTTAGTGTAAGTATTGTTGCTCGACTTGGTAAGTTTTCCATTACTAAAATTAAGCGGAATTCCGTTATTTTTCTGCTTAACATTTTGGGGCTTCTTGTACTGACCAGTTATTTTATATACACCGCCAGAAGGTTGAACAGAGAAGTTTTTAACCTTGTTCGTCTGCAAATCATTTGTAAATTGACTTGAACGAATTCCCTGAGTTTGAGTGCTTTGTGATCCGCTGCCACCACCAGTGACAAGCATAATCACACCCATGACAACCACAAAGATGATGATATAAAATAGGCTACTCTTAAAAAGCCCATTTTTATTATTTTTCATTTGTGCCTCCCAATCTAATTTCTCGAAAAGATAACAAATAGAATGTTATCACTTTTACTTTAAATGGACGACCGTTTAGGCCGAATAAATTGAAGGTTTTAAAATTCCAATGTACGGTAAGTTACGATAAAAACCCTTGTAATCAAGTCCATAACCGACAATAAATTCATTTGGAACGTTAAAACCCACATAATCTGCCTTGGCAGGGACAACTCTTCCCTCAGGTTTATCAAAAATGGTACAAACTTTAATTGAATTAGCTCCTCGAGCTGAAACCAAATCCTCAAGAAATTGAAGGGTGCGTCCTGTATCAATAATATCTTCAACAAAAATGATATCGCGGCCACTAACATCACCATCAAGATCACGGATGAGCTCAACTTTTCCGGTTGAAGCAGTCCCACCCTTATAGCTTGAAACATCGACAAAATCAAGATCTAGGTATATGTCCATCTGGCGAATAATATCGCTCATAAATAACACTGCCCCAGTCAGCACACAAACCACTAGTGGCTTTTTGTCTCGATAATCATTACTTAACTGCTTCCCTAGCCTTTTTACTGCAGAAGCAATGTCTTTTTGACTATATAAGACCCGCTCAATATCGTCATTCATTTGTTATATCCTTTCGCGTAATTAAAAGTTCATACCCGTGAGTTGCACCCTTAGGCAACCACTTGCTTTCCTTATAACCAATGACGGCCAACACACTCTCCTTACTGTCCACCAGTACTTGCACGTGACGTCGCTTGGCACTTGGAACTTTCTGATTAATTAACAATCTTCTTAAACTCTGATGACCGCCATTCTTGAGTTCAACGGTATCATCCGGTTTAAAGGCTCTTTTGGACAAGGGAAACTGGGAGTCCGCCAAATCAAAATGACTTCGACGCCAAAAGTTTCCCTTTGGAACATGATTTTCATCAAAAATACCAAAATTAAATCCATTAACGTTGCGGTTCCACTGGTTTAATTCTACCACAAACGAACTTTCATCACGGTGATCATCGTAATTGTTAGGAGATTGTTTAAAAAACATGATTTTATTATAACTTTTTTCAAAAAAATAAGCATTTGAAATTCGCAATTTTCCCTGTGGTTTTCCAAAATCTTTAACTAAAGTCAAAATTTCAGTAATTTGATTATCAGAAAGAGTAACCGTTGACGTCAACTGTTTTAACAATGCGCGAAGTAAAATGGAAAGTTGATTAATTGACGTTGTATCGTACTTGGCACTTACGTAATCTCTTTTAATCTTTAAGTCATGTCTCAAAAGATCAGCTTGAGCGAAACCACTTGATCCGTCGAGTTCCGATTGCAAATTACTAGCAAACTTAGCAAAATGAGAGATAACATTAGGATTTTCTTTAATTAATTCTGGTAAAATCTGGTTACGAATCCGATTACGGAGGACCGTATTTTCAAAGTTAGTTTTATCATCATACCACGTTAATGAGTGTTCTTTAGCATACAAACGGATGGATTCTTTCGAAAACTGTAGTAATGGTCGAACCATCGTTCCTCCATTAAAGGGATGACTCTCTTTAATTCCTTGAACCTCAAACAAATTCCCACTGCGAATGAGTTTCATAAGGATGGTCTCGGCTTGATCATTTTCTTGATGAGCCGTTAACAAGACTGAAGCATTAAAATCATTCATGACTTCCGCAAAAAAATGATAGCGAAACTTACGGGCTTGATTCTCCACCCCACTCCTAATCTGGTCGTGATTCCAATTGCCAACCCGCAAATCAAGGTGGTGTTTCTTACAGTAATCAATCAGAAACCGTTCTTCAACCTCACTTTGTTTTCGTAAATGGTGGTTAACATGAGCAACAATAATATGAGGTTTAAAATCTTTTAAGTGTTGGAGTAAATCTAACAAAGCCATGGAATCAACTCCAGTTGAGACCCCAATCACAACATTTTCGTCTTTTTTCCACCATTGTTTCTTCTTAACCAACGAATTAATTTGATTACGTAAATTCAAATTAACCTCCAAAACAAAAAAGCCGAGCAATCTGCCCAGTTATTCGTTCATTAACTACGACGACCACCACGACCGCCGCGTTTTCCTTCTGTGTTTTTCTTAATGACGGACATCCGACTTTCGCTTTCTTTCATGAAGTCTGAAAGCAAATCATCAAAGCTTTCATTCTTACCCTTATGGCCATTACGATTGTCGCGGCCACTGCGATGTCCATGATTCCCGTTATTTGAGTGCCCGTAGTGTGAATGCTCATCATGATTATGTTCACCATGATGTTGATGTGATTCTTTTTCTGGATGATCGGAAGCTTTGCGAATTGATAGGCCAATCTTACCATCATCCCCAATGCTCAAAACCTTAACGGTCACTTCATCGCCAACCGACAGAATATCATGAATATCTTTTACGTAACCATCAGAAACCTCACTGATATGAACTAGTCCAGTCTTATGATCGCCTAGATCAATGAAAGCTCCAAAATTAGTAATTCCTGAAACTTTCCCAGTGACCTTCTCTCCAACCTTAATTGTCATAAAAAAGCCATTCCTCCTAATAAATGTTGTGTTAATTATAACATAATCCTTTAAAGTAAAATAAAAGAAGATTACATCCTAGTAATCCTCTATTCATTACCAATCTTACTATTCTGTGGGAAACTGTAAACAGTTTCGCCTGGTTTTGTATAATAATATTTAGCTCGCATCAATTCTTGAAGATAATTCTTGTTATTTAAAAGCTTAATTTGTTCATTAAGATTCTTTTCTTTTTGTTTTTCAACCTGGTAATCCTGTTTTTTTCTGGTAATTTGGGCATTCACACCGTGAATTTGATTCATTCCACTAACAATTTGCCACCCGAGCGCCAAAAAAGCCACGGCAAATATTGCCACGAGAGCAACCAGTCGCTTGGTTCTTTTACTTAACTTCTTATTATCTCTTTGATGTTGGTTTGCTTTACTTTTCCTTGAAGCAGAATTCAAGTATTCAACGTTGTTATTTCTGTTCATCAGGAATGCCTCCACGAATTTATATGAACATAGTACCACATGTAAAGCCAGAATATAATATTAATTCAACAATAATTATTCTAATTCATCATTTTCAGCCCGATAGTCACGATCATAGGTTTCCCTGATGGTCTTATACATCGTGTCTGAATCAGACTTTTTGGTGGTATCTAACAGTTGTAGCACCTCTACGGTTAAATTTTTATTTCCAAACTTAATCAGAATTTGATCGCCAACCGAAACCTTACTCGATGATTTGGCTGGCTCGCCGTTTACAAAGACTCGCCCTTGATCGGCAATCTTTTTGGCAACTGGACGACGTTTTATAATCCGTGAAATTTTTAGAAATTTATCAATTCTCATTTTTGCTTATCTCCTACAAACCGTTTCATAATTGGAACCATCGCTAACTCCGAAGCAGTCAAAACTTTTCCTTTCAGACACATTCCTAAAAACACGAATGCCCCAATCGGAATAACAATCATTAATTTAATAACATCCACCAGTCGACTGGTATCTCCAAGGACGTGGTTCAATCCGAATTCAGTTAAAACAACGACAATCACCATTACCATACTGATTAATGATACCTCTAATAGGAACTTCCAACTAAAAATGTGCTCATGAACCCGCTTTGGACTAGTATACCAGTTAACTAATAACACGATTAACAGAGCAATGATAGTTGATAATGAAGCACCAATGATTCCGAAATGAATTACGCACCACTTAGTGATTATTATTTTACAAATTAGACCTAACAAAATAGCGGTCCCCGTACTTTTAAAGTCATCAATACTCTGTAAAACCGAGTTAAGGGCTGTCACCATCGTAGCGAAGAGGATACTCAAACAGTATACCGAAAGCGTGATGTCTAAATCATAACTCCCAAACAAGAGATGATTTAATTGAGGCATAATACTAATCAGTCCGAAGGTAACTGCCATCGTCACTACCAGTGTAATGCGCATACTGTGGTTTACAAGGGTCTTAAATGACCTTTCTTTTCCAGCATGATGATAATACGCCATCTGCGGCAAGACGGTTGAAGAAATGGCCGTCCCAATCACTAATCCTAGTTGAACAATGGGCTGAGCGCGATCATAAATCCCCTTTTGGGTCTGAGCCATTAGATTACTTACACCACTTACTACCAACCCATTTTTTACCGTAAATGAATCGACCAACTGCATTAACACCATTAGAGCAGCTAAAACACTAAGCACACCACCCTGTAAGATGATTTGCTTCGCTAATTTCAGGTAGTTAAATTTCAAATCTTGAAAGTGAAAATGAGCAAGTATGTCACGTGCATAATATCCCAAGATAAGTGCTGAAAAAATCGCTGCTAATGGAGCCGATAACATTGCTAACGTCCCCATCTTATATAAGTTCCAATGCTGGACGGCTGCTAAATAGGCTACCACAATGATCATTGAAACCCGCACAAACTGCTCTACCACTTGAGAAGTCGCCGTTGGAATCATCTGCATGCTAGATTGAAAGTACCCCCTCACATCCGCTAAGAGGGGCATCAACAAAAACATCCAGCTTACCGCTTGAATTACGGGTTTTAATTCAAAGTCTCCCATTAAAGCAGCAATTTCTGATGAAAATAACTGTAATCCACCAAAAATAATCACCGAAATGATCATTAAGATCACCATGATTTGGAAAAACAACGTTTGTTTCTCCCCTTCAGTCTCCCGTTCCACAATCATCTTGGAAACAAACGCTGGAAGACCGGTCAAGGCAAACGCAACCCCAATCCCATAAATAGGATAAACCTGCTGATAGATGTAAAATCCAACGTTTCCAACAAAATTTTCCAGTGGAATCCGATAAACGGCACTTAGTACCTTTGAAATAATGGCAGCTACCGAAAGGATCAAGGTTCCACTAACAATCTTTTTACTTGTCTTTTGATTCATGTTCTTCTTGATCCAATCTTATTTTACTCAAGCTTTTGACAAATTGATAAAGCTGTTTCAACCAATCGGCATCTTTCATCGTTGGTTGAACAACTAACTTAATTTGAAAACACCCGTTAACCACTTTCACTGAGGAACGAAAATCCGTATCAGCAATGGCTTTCAAAATTTCCTTACTAGTGAATTTTTGGGTTCCTACCTTACTCATGGTAACGGTTAAATTATTTTGATCTTTGCGAATTTTATCAATCAGATCATAATCGGCAAGCATCTTAATGCGGTCAATTTCAAGCAGATTAGCTACTTCATCAGGATATTCACCAAACCGATCAATTAAATCACTTTGCAGTTCGGTAAATTGTTCCTCACTATCCATCTGTCGGATTCGCTTGTATAATTCAATCTTTTGTTGCTGATCCTCAATGTAAGTCGCCGGAAGATAAGCTTCAATCCCGAGTTCAACCTTTGAATCAGACTTTTCAACCACGCGATGCTGGCCCTTCTTCTTGGAGACAGCATCAGACAACATCTTAGTATACATATCATAACCAACTGAATTAATAAAACCGTGCTGCTGCTTTCCAAGCACATTTCCAGCCCCACGAATCGAAAGATCACGCATAGCCACCTTAAATCCTGAACCCAATTCAGTGAAATCCTTGATGGCTTCTAGTCGATTCTCAGAAACTTCGGTCAACACTTTATTTGGCTGGTACATAAAGTAAGCTTGTCCTACTCGATTACTTCGACCAATTCTTCCCCGAATCTGATAAAGCTGGGAGAGTCCCATCCGATCCGCATCCTCAACGAACAGGGTATTCGCATTAGGAATGTCAACTCCCGTTTCGATGATGGTCGTCGTAACCAACACATCATAATCTCCGTTAACAAAGTCGTACAGGATCCCTTCCATTTGATTTTCGGACATCTGGCCGTTGATGGAAGCAATCCGCGCATCAGGCAAAAGGGTCTGCAACTTGTCGACCGTCTGATCAATATCTTTAACCCGATTATGCAAATAAAAGACCTGTCCCCCGCGTTGCATCTCCCGTCTGATTCCGTCCACAATCGAACCCTCATTTTGTTCCATCACGTAGGTTTGAATCGGATAGCGATTAGCCGGAGGCGTTTCAATGACTGATAGGTCACGAACGCCCATCATTGACATGTTTAAAGTCCGTGGAATTGGTGTGGCAGTTAGCGTCAACACGTCAACATCCGACCTCAATTCCTTGATTTTTTCTTTGTGTTTAACCCCAAATCGTTGTTCCTCATCGACGATTAAAAGACCTAAGTCATTGAACTTCACGTCTTTAGACAGCAAACGGTGGGTGCCAACCACGATATCAATTTTTCCGTCCCTTAGGTCTTGAATGGTTTGGCGGGTCTGTTTGGGCGTGTCAAAACGCGAGAGAACTCCGATTTTAACCGGAAAACCATTAAATCGTTCAACCATGGTCTCATAATGTTGTTGAGCTAGTACCGTTGTCGGCACTAGAAAAGCCACCTGTTTCCCGGCTTCAACGGCTTTAAAGGCCGCTCTCAAGGCTACCTCAGTCTTTCCGTAGCCCACGTCTCCAACCAGTAAACGGTCCATTGGATGAGGACTTTCCATATCCTTCTTTATTTCATCAGTACTTCGCAGCTGATCGGGTGTCTCCGTGTATGGAAACGCCTGCTCGAACACAGCCTGATATTGATCATCAACCGGAAAGGCATACCCCGACTCGGCCTCCCGTTTAGCGTACAAGTCAACCAGATCATCAGCAATGTCTTCCACCTTAGAAGCGACTGACCGTTTGGTCTTGGCCCATTCCGTTCCACCAAGTTTATTAATCTTTGGATGTTTGTCCTCAGATGAAACGTATTTTTGTACCAAATTCAGTTGGTCAACGGGAACGTAGATCTTGGCACCCTTTTGATAGGTCAAAGTCATATAGTCCTGATGCCTACCATCGACTTCCATGGTCTTCATCCCATCGTATCGTCCAATTCCGTGATTAACGTGAACAACGTAGTCACCGGGTTTTAAATCGGTATAGCTTTTGATTCGCTCTGCATTAGAAAAGGTCTGTCTTCTAACTCGTTTCTTTTTCCCTTGTTCATTCACCCGCTTAAACATATCTGATTCAGAAACAAGCGCTAGGTTAGCGGCCGGCAAATCAAAGCCATTTTTTAGGTTAGCTGAAACAATCTGAGTTTTTCCCTTAATAATGTTATCAGTGGTTGATTGAATGGCATCAACACCAAAATCACTCAACGTTGACGAAACCTTTTCCACTCGTTTTTCATCACTAACGGCAATGACCACGGTTCGTTTCTCAGCTTGATAACGTTGCATTTCTGCTTTAAACATCGGCATTTGTCCAAAAAAACGCTGCATTGGGTGAACCTTGATGTCGATGATGTCAGAAAGCTTCATTCGCCCTAGTCCCTTTTGAAACAAAGAAAATAACAAGGTCGCATGATGGTCACTGCTAGTAACCGTTCTAAAATTAAGCGACAGTTTCTGGTCAGAAAACAGTTCATGATTATCTTCAACTGAATCACGCCAGTTCTGTTCGTCACTTTCAAGTTGCTTATTGGCATCCCTTATGCGACTGTAGTCATCATAGACTACCATTCCATTTTCAGGTAAATAATCTAAAATTGAGGTTTCCTTTTCAAAAATAAACTGACTATACTCACTCCATTTTTGGTCAATCGATTGGCCTTTGAGCCCGTCAATCACCTGTTGAATGTTATCAACTAAAACGTCACTGCCGTCGTCTTTGATGGTTTGGTTCAATCGTTTGGAAAGTTCCTTGATTCCATGCTTGCGATCGCTTTCGCTGGGTAAAAAATCAGAAGCCGGTAGCACACTAATCTCATCAATATTTGCCACACTTCGTTGGGTAGCAGCATCAAAATAACGCATGGAATCCACTTCCGTATCAAAAAAATCAATCCGAATTGGATAGTCCGAATTAAGTGGGTAGATATCCAAAATTGACCCACGATTAGCAAATTCACCGGGGGCGGAAACCATGTTCTTCTTCTCGTAACCCATTTGAACCAACTGTTGTTGAAGTTTGATAAGGTCCAAGTCGTCTCCAACCTTGACGTGTAATTGGGCTTGATTAAAACTAGCTGGCTCTGGTAGATATCGTTTAAGACCAGCCGTTGAAACAATCACCACCACTGGTTTCCCTGACTCAAGCGCGTTTAGGGCCCGCACTCTTTGAGCTCGATACTGCGGAGAGCTGGTTGCAATCTCTGCCGCGACGAGTTCTTCAGCCGGGAACTCAAAGACCTGATCTGAATCCATTACTTCATTAAAGGACTCGGTAATTTGATCCGCATGGTTCATCGTATCGGTTACGTATATCGTAGGTTTTTGCTTATCATTAATTAATTGTTTTAATAATAGAGTACGAGCGGATCCACTAGTCCCAGTGATCAGTTGCTTGGTATCAGGAGCAAGGTTTGAACTGATTTTTTCATACTGTGGCATTTCTTTTAACGTTTCATCTAGCTTCAAAAACTCATCTCCTCTTTTATTAATTATACGAATTAATTAAACTGATTTTCTAACTTACTGAAGGGAGTACCAGAAACCCACTCGTCTAATGCTTTAACCGCATGATCCTCCGCTTCTAAAAACGGTGCCCGTTGTTCCAGACTAAATTTACTCAAGACATAGTTCACAACACTTTCACGTTTGGGATGACTAGTCCCAATCTTAATCCGATTAAACTGATCGGTCCCAAGGTGAGCAATAATACTTTTGATTCCATTATGACCACCAGCCGAACCGTGGTTTCTTAGCCGAATTCGTCCCACTGGTAAATCCATGTCATCGTAAACAATCACTAAATCATCAAGATCTAATTTGAAAAATTGCATCAACGGATGAACTGCGCGCCCTGAATCATTCATCATCGTCGTTGGTTTGACTACCATTACCTTTTCACCATTGACTATTCCCGTACCATACATGGCATCCATCTTTTGTTTATTAATCGCAATCTGGTTTTGATCAGCAAACTTATCAACCACCATAAACCCCGTGTTATGCCTGGTACCATCAAATTCAGCACCAACGTTGCCTAATCCCACAATCATTTTCATTGCTATTGTCTCCCATTTACTTCTAATTAACCTAAAATGGCCGAAATGAATAATTACTCACTCGGCTTAATCATGTTTATTGTATCATAATAGATTAACGATTTGAGCTGATCCCGTACCATTAAGAATATGGTTCTGTATAAATAAATTCGTTCATGATATAATCGGTTTGTGAACAAACTAATTTCAAAAGGGAGAAATATTATGGCTGAAAAACACGAAAAAGTTGTTTTAGTTGGTGATGGTGCCGTTGGTTCATCATACGCATTCGCAATGATGCAACAAGGGATCGCCGAAGAATTTGTCGTTGTTGATATCGACAAAAACAGAACTGAAGGAGACGCATTGGACCTTGAAGATGCCCAACCTTTCACTTCTCCAAAAAAGATCTACTCTGGTGACTACAGTGACTGTAAAGACGCTGATTTAGTTGTGATCACTGCTGGAGCTCCACAAAAGCCCGGTGAAACTAGACTTGACCTGGTTAACAAAAACTTGAAGATTTTGACTACCATCGTTAAGCCAGTTGTTGATTCTGGTTTTGATGGAATCTTCTTAATTGCTGCTAACCCCGTTGACATTTTAACCTACGCAACCCAAAAGATTTCTGGCTTTCCTAAAAACCGTGTCTTTGGTTCAGGTACATCACTTGATACCTCACGTTTCCAAGTTGCCGTTGGTAAGAAGTTAAACGTTAACCCACAAAGCGTTAATGCTTACGTTATGGGTGAACACGGTGATTCAGAATTTGCTGATATTGATGAAGCTTCAATCGGAAACGTTCCATTGGTTGAATTTGCTAAACAAAATGGTGTTAGCAAGGACGACTTATTGAAAATGGAAGACGAAACTAGAAACAAGGCCTACGACATAATTAACAAGAAGGGTGCTACTTTCTACGGAGTTGGAACTGCTTTGATGAGAATTTCAAAGGCCATTTTAAGAGACGAAAACACCGTTTTACCAATCGGTGCCCCAATGAATGGTGAATACGGTTTGTCCGATATTTACATTGGAACTCCTGCCATTGTTAATGCTTCAGGAGTTGCCAAAGTCCTTGAAGTTCCATTAAGTGATGACGAAAAAGACAAGATGAGTGCTTCAGCTAAAACTTTAAAAGAAACCATTGCTAAGGGTATGAAGACCATCAACCTTTAAAAATAAGTTTAAAAAGAACAGACATTTATGTCTGTTTTTTTATGCTCCCAGTTATTTTGTGTTAATATTAATTAGAAATTACTTATGTGAGGAGCCTTAGCCATGATTTTGCAATCTTTAGTTAAACCTAAAAGTGACCTGATTACTGTTGATGAAAACACTGATCTCGACACCGCATTAAAATTAATGGAAAAGAATCATTTTCGTTGCATTCCCGTTTTAGATGCCACTCATAAAGCCTTCAAGGGTAACATTTATCGCATGCACATCTACAAACACGAAGCCGATGGCGGCAAGATGTCCGACTCGGTTATGACCCTGATTAGAAACGAAACTAAATTTGTTAACCTGAATTCAGCTTTTTTCAAGGTCTTCTTTACGATTAAGGATCTTCCATACATTGCCGTTCTTGACGAGTTCAACAATTTTTATGGCATTTTAACTCACACGAAATTGATGGAAAGCTTGTCACAATCATGGAACGTGAAATTTGGTAGCTACGTGATTTCAGTTGTCTCACCTGGTGAACGTGGGGACTTAGAAGAGATGGCTCACATTATTACTAGATATACCGCCATTTCAAGTGTGATCAGCTTGGATTCAGTTGATCGTTCTGGTAAAACGGTCTATCGAACCATGTTTACCCTCCCGTCTAAGGTGACTAAGGATCGTCTGGACCGCATCATTGCAGCTCTAGAACGAAAGGGATTCAAAGTTCCGGAAGTTGAAGATCTAAAACAAGAATCAAAAGAAACTCCAATTGAAGAAAATTAGATACAAAAAAGAACGTGGAATTATTCCACGTTCTTTTTTGTATCTTATGTATCATCAGACTTCGTGCGTGCTCTGACTGAGCCCTAGACTTAAACTAAGACCAGCATCAACTTTTCTCATGATATCTTTACTTAAATGAGTGACATGATCTTTAAGACGCTGCTTATCAATCGTCCTAATTTGTTCTAACAGAATCACCGAACTCTTCTCAATTCCGGCATTCTGAGGTGTAATACCCACGTGAGTAGGCATCTTTGGCTTAGTAATCCGAGCCGTAATTGCGGCTACAATCACAGTGGGACTATAATGATTTCCAACGTTATTTTGGACTACCAAAACTGGTCGCATTCCACCCTGTTCAGAACCAACGACTGGAGATAAGTCTGCATAGAAAATATCGCCACGTTTAATTTCAACGTTTTCCATAGACTATTCCTTCCGCATAAATAAACTTACAACCGTGACTTCTCGTCTTCATAATTGTCAAAGAGCCGTCTTGCAATCTCATCCTCACATGGAGAATATTCATCAACAATTATTGAATTTAGATTGGCCATGATTGAGTAGCCATAAATTAAAGAATTAATTAGAGGGTCTTTATCAAACGAGTCACAGTCCATGGCAACTTTGTGGTTGTCAAAAGAAAGTCCTAGTTTGGTGAAATATTCTTCATTTTTCTGAGACCAAATAGCATCAATCGTGTATTTGTATGTCATGGAGAACTCCTCCTTACAAATAGTTACTTCAAATGATTACTTGATTTATACACCCGTGGTAATCGATCCGAATACCCACATGCAATCTCATAGTGAATAGTATGACAATAGTCGGCAACGTCTTGGAGAGTAATAGTATGACCATGATCAGTTCCCACCAAGGTCACCTTCGTTCCAATTGGTAACTGATGTGGTAACTTCACCATCAGTTGATCCATACATACTCTTCCGACAATTGGACAATACTGTCCATCTACTAGAAGTGAAAATCCCTGCATCGAGCGACGAACTCCGTCTGCATATCCAACAGGAACCGTTCCAATCCACTCCTTTGAGTTGGATGTATAAGTTGCACCGTATCCAATTGAACGACCAGCATTAACCTCTTTAACGTAAACTAACTCACTGGTAAAGCTCAGTGCTGGTTTCAACTTAAATGGTGAAGCAATCTCAACCCCCGATGGATTCAAACCATAGCCAGCCACTCCAAAGCGGACCATGTTTCCACCCGCTGCTTTATGCCACATACTAGTAGCTGAATTTGCCACGTGAACATAACGAGGTTTATCGGGAATCGCAGTCATCAATTCGTTAAAATTATCCAATTGATACTTAAAATAATCATCATTAGCGCTATCTGCGGTAGAAAAATGAGTAAATACTCCCTCAAAGTCAATATACTCGCTAGTTCGGTTCAACTCAACTATTGCATCTCTAACTTCTGAAACAGTTTGGAGTCCGATCCTTCCCATTCCAGTATCCAAAGCCAAATGAACCCTAATCTTGTTCTTTAATTTCAGTTGCTCAGCTAAATTAGCTGCCTGCTTAATCCAATCAATTGAGCTCACCGTAACCGAAACATTGTACTTCGCAATTAATGGAACATTTGAAAGGTCACAAAGACCCAAAACAAGAATGGGTTCAGACACAAATCCAGCTTCTCGAAGCTGAATTGCTTCGTCTAAAATGGCAACACAAAAACCAGTAGCTCCTGCTTGTTTAGCAATCCTCGCTACTTGAACCGCACCGTGTCCATAAGCATTAGCCTTGACGACCATGAATAGATCCGACTTGGCATCCAATCGTTTTCGTTCCTCACTAATGTTATGAAAAATGGCATCTTCATCAATAACTAGTTGTGCATTTCGATTTCTTCCCACTGCCATAACGTATACTTCCTCGAATAAAGTACTATCTAATTATTCTTTGATAATTATTATAACACTTAATAAATTAATTTTCTAAATAAAAAAGAGAACCAAGAAGGCTCTCTCTTTGCTACTTATTCTTAATGACAAAATTCTTTGATTTACCGTGGTTACCACCATTATGACCTCGTGAATCACGACGTCTTGAGTCGTGACCACCGCGATGATTGCCAAAGCGTTTGTGACTGTTCCGGTCATTTCTCTTACCGCGATAACCGCCACCACGATGACCACCAAAGCCACCATGATTTTTAAGTGGTTTTTCGGCCGTAATGTGAACCTTAACCTGATCTCTTGTCATGTCATTCAAAAGAGCAGAAACCAAATCGACACTGTCATACTTTTCAAGGAGCTTTTTTGCGACCCGCTCAAACTTGGCAGTATCCGTCTTCTTTACTAACTTTTCAATATCATCTTCAGCAAATTTTAACTGACCAGCAAGGGCTTCGTCTTCTGAAGGTGGCTTTAAAGGAAGCATCCTAACTTTGGTAAGTCGTTCAATTCCCCTTAAATAACTCATCTCATTTGGAGTGACAAACGTTACTGAGGTACCATGATGACCGGCACGACCAGTTCGTCCAATTCGATGGACATAACTTTCTGGATCTTGGGGAATATCAAAGTTATAAACGTAAGTGACACCCGAAACATCAATTCCTCTAGCAGCCACATCAGTAGCCACTAAATAATTAATCTTGTCGTTCTTAAATTCGTTCATAATCTGAGTTCGCCGTTTTTGGGTTAAATCACCGTGAAGACCGGCTGCCCGATAACCACGCGCAATCAATCCCTTAGAAACTTCGTCGACTCGTCGTTTAGTTCGACAAAATACGATGGTAACCTTGGGTGTTTGAACGTCAAACAAACGGGTCATCGTATCAAACTTTTCGTTATCTTTAACCTTAACGTAGTACTGATCAACTAGGTCAGTGGTTAATTCCTTCGACTTAACCGTGATCTGCTTTGGATCTCTCATGAACTGAACCCCCACTCGTTTGATGGGTGCCGGCATGGTTGCTGAGAAAAGCAAAGTTTGCCGATCTTCTGGAATGTTCTTAATGATGCTTTCAATATCATCTAAGAATCCCATGTTAAGCATTTCGTCGGCTTCATCTAACACTAAGTACTTAACGTGTCCTAGTTTTAAGGTGCGACGATTAATGTGATCAAGAATTCGTCCTGGAGTTCCCACCACAATCTGTGGCTTCTTCTTCAAATCTCTAATTTGCTGGCGAATATCTGAACCACCATAAACTACTTGAACTCGAGCTCCTTCAACGCCACCAAGACGTTGCATCTCTTTTTGCGTTTGAATGGCAAGTTCTCTAGTTGGTGAAATTACAAGTGCCTGCACATCTGGATTATTCAGATCGATTTCTTGCAGGATTGGAAGGGCAAACGCAGCCGTTTTTCCAGTTCCAGTTTGAGCCTGTCCAATAACATCCTGACCCTTTAACAATAATGGAATTGTCTGAGCCTGAATTGGAGTGGGTTCGTCAAAGCCTGATTTTTCCACGGCTTTTAATAGACTATCAGATAGTCCTAAATCTTTAAACTTCAAATGTGTTCCTCCTATTGAAACTACAATTGTGAATTCAATGATTTGCTTGGAAAAAATCCGTTTTCCATAATGCGCAAATCGTCTGATTCACATTTATTTCTATATTCTTCAGCGATTACGTGTCTAAAACATATTACACCATCTGGCCTAATTTCACAAACCGAAGAACCTATTCTAACGCTTTTAAAACTCGTTCTAAGTGAATTCCGTGACTCCCTTTTAACAAGACTTCATCCCCAGTAGACAACTGGGAGTCTAGGCTTTTAGCTAATTGATCAAGCTGATCAACTGGATAATAATGAAGGGCATTTTGATTGGGATATTTTTTTTGCAACATTTGATATAGAGACTTCATAAGTGGTCCAACTAGGTAAACCTGGTTAATCAATTGCGGATCGATTGCATCAGAAATATCCTCATGCATCTCCACTCCCTTATCACCAAGTTCCAGCATGTCACCTAGAACTGCAACTCGCTTCCCTTGTAAATGAGTGGATTGAAACGCCTTTAAAACGGCTTTTAGAGCTGATGGGTTCGAATTATATACGTCACTTAAAATCATTTCACCATTTTGACCCTTAACCCATTCAGTTCGATTATTAGTAAAACTGGCATGGTCTAGTGCTGATTTCATGTTGGCCGGCAGGATTTCCGCTAGTTCACCAACTTCAATGGAAGCAAGTGCATTGTTGACGTTATAGTCACCAATTAGCGGAATGGTGAATTTCATGTTTCCAAACCGATTGGTCTTAAACGTCGTTTCGTGGTCGCCGTCATAGACATCCTTTGGGTAAATATCGTTAGTGTCTTTTCTTCCAAAGGTCAACTTTTCAACGTCAAGTGATTTAGCCCGTTCGTTTAATAAGGGTTCGTCACCGTCATAGACAAACACCCCATCTGGCCTAAGTCCATGGGTAATCTCCATTTTGGCATCCGCAATCTTAGCACGGGTTCCGAAAAACTCAATGTGAGCTTCCCCAATCATGGTAATGACGGCGATGTCAGGCTTAACTAGCTTACTTAAAAAGTCAAGTTGGCCGGGTCGATCCATCCCCATCTCTACCACCAAATATTCTGTGTTAGATTCCATGGAAAGGATCGTAATCGGGACTCCAATCTCATTATTAAAGTTAGCGTGCGTCTTAGTAACATTAAACTGAGTGGCAAGAATTGAAGCAATCATGTCTTTAGTAGTGGTCTTGCCATTACTTCCGGTAATTGCCACCACTTTAGGGTTAATCTTATTTAAATAGTGTCGACTGAGATCCTGTAGGGCCTTTAGTGTGTCATCGACTAAAATAACCGGAAAATCCTTCGGAACATCACTAATTCGACTTTGACTCCAAAACGTTGCGTTAGCCCCGTTTTTGATGGCACTAGCAATGAAATCGTGCCCATCATGATTCCCAGTGAGTGGAACAAAAAGATCATGCGGTTTTAATTTCCGACTATCAAACGAAACTCCCGTTATTTCAACGTTTTCGTATTTTTTTGAATTCAAGTCACCATTAACGGATTTTGCAACCTCTAAAAGGTTCATTTTCATAACAAAAACTCCTCTTAATTCGATGTAAATGCATTTAAAGTATATCAGAAAAAAATCAATAAAAAAGCGACTCAGCTGGTTTAAACCAAATCGTTTAATTCTCCCTCATCATCAACGTCTCTTTGAAGTTCCCACGTTTTAGTGGAAATATCATAAGTAATTTGACCAACTTTAAAGGCTCCACTTTTCAACTGGTCATAAGAGTTCCAAATTACCTTTGGAGATCGTTTTTTGTGTCTCATTAAGGGAATCTCAAGCTTTGGTCTCTTCATAACTATCATATCACACGGAATAATAACTCCCGTAATTCCCAGTTTTAACAACTTGGTCATGGTACGTTCGTCGATATCCCTAAACGGCACTGACTTTACGAACATTCGTCTACTGTTCCACTGCTTTTTTAGATGCCGTTTAATGCAGACAGCTAAAATTTGATTAATGGCACTAAAATGACGCATGTATACCTTTGTAAAGCCAGTGGATTCACCCAAAAACACAAATTGATTCTTCAATTTAACCGAAAATGGACTCGTTTGATTGAGTGGGATACCCATGTGACTCAAGTACAATAAATCTGCGATTTCATCCTCATTTAAAGAATCCAGATCCTCCCGGTTTCTAAAATCAACCCATTTCTTGGTACTAATTTTATTGTTAATCATGTACTCTCTAATTTCATTTTGACCGGTAATTAAATCAAATTTAGTGGACATATTGAAATCATTTGCGTAACGATAATCATCATTTAATAAAATAATATTTTGGGGATCGTTCTTAATTCCGTTTAAAAAATCCAACGGAAGAATTCCCCAACTGTAGGCAAAATTCTTAACTGGATTAACCTGAAAATACACTGTGTTAATTAACATATTTGTCTTGCTCCAATCCTTATTACCCCTTTCACCATAAAATAAGATTTTAATAACCATTTTTCCAACTCACGTCATTTTCTTACGTTATAATTAGCATTCATTTTTATATATATGAAGTTCAATTACTGTTAATATAGTAATAACGATTTAAATTTCGGGAGTGTGGATTATGAAAAAAACTAACGTTTTATTTGTCTGCTTGGGGAACATATGTCGATCTCCCATGGCAGAAGCAATGTTTAAAAAAATGCTTATAAATAAAGGACTTTCAAATCATTATTCAGTAAGTTCAGCTGCCACCGAAAACGATGAAGCGGGTAGTCGTCCTCATCCTGGTGCTCAAAAAACCATGGACGCTCATCACTTAGATTATAGTGGGAAACAATCCCACCCAATCACCGCTTACGACATCGATCATGCTGATTACATTATTACCATGGATGACTACAATATCAGTGATCTTAAAAAGATGATCCCCAAAAGTCAATGGAATAAGCTTCATTTATGCATGGACATTGTTCCCGGTAAAAAGGGAGTCAACATCGTTGATCCTTGGTATACCCATCGATTTGAGGATACCTATCAAATGCTGGATCAATCTTTGCCCTTGTGGCTAAAGTACATGCAAGAACATCATAACAGCAAACAGGAAGGAAGCGAATCATTTGAATCAGAATAAAGCCCCAATCTCTGATCCGGTTCCTTCAGAAATATGGCACAAAAACCTAGTAGCACTATGGTTTGGGATGTTCATGAATGGATTAGGTTTTAGTGAAGTCATGCCTTTTCTCTCCTTGTTCATCGCTACCCTAGGCCACTATAATTCTAGTCAACTAAGTATCTATAGTGGGCTTGCTTTCTCAGCCTCTTTCATTGTTACCGCCGTCGTCTCTCCCATTTGGGGATCTTTGGCTGACAGATACGGACGAAAAGTGATGCTTTTACGAGCATCACTTGGAATGGCAATCTGTCTAATATTGATGGGCTTTGTTACTGCTGTTTGGCAGTTAATTGCCCTTCGATTTATTCAAGGAATCTTCTCTGGATACATGAGCAATGCCAACGCCTTACTTGCGACTCAGGTACCAAAGCGAGAAAGTGGGAAAGCCCTTGGAATTTTAACCACCGGCAACGTCTCAGGAACCCTTTTTGGTCCCTTCATTGGCGGAATCTTAGCTTCTGTCTTTAGTTATCGTCTTACCTTCTTCATTACTGGTGGTTTACTCATTTCCGTCTTTTTTGTCACGCTATTTTTCGTTAAAGAACACTTTAAACCGGTTGCAAAAGAAGATAACCTATCTACCAAACAGGTTATTTTCGAACTTTCAAACGTCAAACTGATTTTTGGAATGTTCTTGACCACCCTGATTATTCAAGCCTCTAATTTCTCCATTTCACCCATTCTGTCACTGTACGTCAAAGAAATCATGCACAATAGTCCTCAAGTCACCTTCTACAGTGGAATTGTTGCCGCAGTTCCGGGGATTGCCACGCTTTTTGCCGCCCCCAAACTGGGAGCATTAGGCGATCGAATCGGGACCTCCAAGATTATGCTAGGCGGTTTCATCTTTGCCATCTTGGTCTACATCCCCATGGCGTTTGTAACCAACGTCTGGGAATTAATGGGACTCAGATTCCTAATTGGAATCTCCAACGCCTGTATGTTACCTGCCGTTCAAACCATTTTGGCTAAAAACACCCCATCTAACGTTACTGGTCGGATTTTTAGCTGGAACCAGTCCATGCAAGCAGCTGGAAACTGTATCGGACCCATCATCGGCTCCATTGTTTCTTCTTTGTTTGATTACTCAAGTGTGTTCATTTCAACCGCGATCCTTGTCTTCATTAACTTCTTGTTAGTATTAAACGAAACCAGAAACGAACAGAAGACCGTAAACTAAATTTAGACAAAAAAAGAGCCAACTAAAAGTTGGCTCTTTTTATTTATTATTATTTGTCGGCAAGACCATATTTCTTGTTGAAACGATCGACCGCACCATCTGCTTGGTTGAACTTTTGCTTACCAGTGTAGAATGGATGTGAATCAGATGAAATTTCAACTCGGATTAATGGGTAAGTGTTGCCGTCGTCCATTTTGACGGTTTCATCAGAGGTTGCAGTTGAACCAGTAATGAACTTAAATCCAGTACTTGAATCTTGAAAAACAACTTGATGAAAATCTGGATGAATTCCTTTTTTCATAATATTTCGCTCCTTTTGCCCTAAACACAGTTCAGAGATTGATTATCGAATATAACATCAACCATAATAGCTTAACATTATTTTTTGACGTACGCAATAGGACCCAGGCGTTAGTCGTCCTGGTCAATCATCTGGACGTTAGCGTGTAGATTGGTTAATTTATTAGTAATATTATCATATCCGCGTAAAATATTGTCCGCATTTTCAATGACGGTCTTACCACTAGCCATCAGCCCAGCAATGACCAAGGATGCCCCAGCGCGGATCTCTCCGGCTTGAACGGTTGTCCCATGGAGGTTCTCACTCTTACTGATAATAATTGAATTATCAGTTGGATTGACCTTGATATTAGCCCCCATCTTCTGGAGCTGGGCAATGTGATTCTGACGTTCCGGATAAATCGTATCGTGAATCACACTATCCTCGTCTGCTTTAAACAGCATGGGGGTAATTGGTTGTTGTAAATCCGTTGCAAATCCTGGAAATGGTGCCGTTTTAATCTCGATACCATTTAATTTCCCAGTCTTTGGAACATAAATACTGTCTTCGCCAACTTCTAATTGAACGCCGGCTTCAATCAACTTAGCTGTGTAGGCTTGTAAATGCTCAGGAATTACGTTCTTAACGTTAATTCCCTTCCCAACAGCGGCGGCTAACGTCAAGTATGTCCCCGCTTCAATTCGATCAGGGATAATCGTATGCGTCGCCTTGGCCTGGAGATGATCAACGCCTTGAATCCTGATGACGTCGGTCCCAGCTCCTCTGATCTTAGCTCCCATACTATTCAAAAACGATGCAATATCAATGATTTCCGGTTCTTTAGCGGCATTACTAATGGTAGTAACCCCATCAGCCTTTACCGCTGCTAGAATCGTGTTGATCGTCGCTCCAACCGAGACCATGTCAAAGAAAATTGAAGCCCCATGAAGTCCATTTTCCGTTGCATTAATATCGACCGAATCATCACTTTCATTGACTTCTGCACCCAAGGCCTTAAAGGCGCGAATGTGCTGGTCAATTGGCCGTGGTCCAATATTGTCTCCACCAGGGAAACTAATCGTGGCACGATGAAACTTGCCAAGAAGCGCTCCCATAAAATAATAGGAAGCACGTAGACTTTTAATTGCTTTACCGGGCAACTCACCCTCAAGTATATTAGTTGGATCAATGTTTAAGACACCATCTGAAAAATCAGATGTTACGTTCATCGACTGGAGGATTAGCATGAGATTATGCACATCCAGGATATCGGGAACCATGTCAAGTTCCACTGGACTATCCGCCAAAATAGCGGCCGGTATCAAAGCGACCGTACTATTCTTAGCTCCGCCAACGGTAACGTCGCCATATAGAGGATGTCCTCCTGATATTTTTAGTATCGTCATAATTGGTAATCCTCACTTATATCATATCTTTTAATAATAATCATAGGAAAGTTTTCACCAAAACACAATACAAAATCAGAAATTATTTTATTAAGATTATAAAGAAGCCTGGTTACTTCTTGTGATTATGCATGTGTTCTTTGTCGGAAGCGGCGACAAACGCCTTGAATAATCCCTCGGGACGATTTGGACGTGATAAAAATTCGGGATGGTATTGTGCTGCAACGTAGAAGTGATTATCAGGAACTTCGACCACTTCAACCAAGTGATCATCTGGTGAGGTCCCAGAAATAACTAAGCCAGCATCTTCCAGGTCTTTTCTAAATTTATTATTGAATTCATAACGATGACGATGACGCTCTGAGATTTCCCTTTTGTTGTCGTATGCACCGGCGGCTTTACTCCCTGCTTTTAACTTAGTCTTATAAGCACCCAAGCGTTGAGTTCCACCAGCATCAGTAACATCATTTTGATCGGCCATGAGATCAATCACATTGTGCTTAGTTTGCGGATCAAATTCAGTTGAGTTGGCATCCTTATAACCCACAACGTCTCTAGCATATTCGATGGTAGCAATCTGCATTCCAAGGCAAACACCTAAATAAGGAACATCATTTTCTCTAGCATATCGAGCGGCTTGAATCATTCCTTCGACCCCTCGATTACCAAATCCACCAGGAACCAAGATTCCGTCCATTCCCTTTAACTTCTTAGAAACGTTGTCTCTGTTAATCGTACCCGCATCAACCATGTGAATGTTAACTTTATCGTCAGCAGCATAACCGGCATGTTTTAAAGCTTCATTGACGGACAAATAAGCATCGTTTAGATCAACATACTTACCAACAATGGCAATGTTAACCTCACCCTTGAGATTTCTGATGTGCTTCTCCATCTTCTTCCAGTCTTTCATGTCAGCCTCTGGAGCTTTAACGTTAAAGTGCTTTAAAATCTCATCGTCCATGTCCTGTTTTTGAAAACTAAGCGGGATTTGGTACAAGTTAGGAGCATCGATGGACTCGATGATATCCTTAACCGGAACATCACAGAACATGGCAATTTTTTTCTTCATCTCATCACTAACTGGCTTCTCAGCACGAAGAACCAACATATCGGGTTGAATGCCAATTCCCCTCAATTCTTTAACACTGTGCTGGGTTGGTTTGGTTTTCATTTCCTTTGCGGCGTGCAGGTACGGAACAAGCGTAACGTGAATATAAAAAGTATTCTCATCACCGACTTCATGTTTCATCTGACGGATGGCTTCCAAAAACGGTAGGGACTCGATGTCTCCAACCGTTCCACCAATTTCTGAAATAACGATATCAGCGTCCGTGCTTTGAGCGGCACTCATAATCTTTTGTTTAATCATTCCAGTAATGTGAGGGATGACCTGAACGGTTCTCCCAAGATAATCTCCGTGACGTTCTTTTCTTAAAACTTCTTCATAGATTTTACCGGTCGTAAAGTTAGAGTACTTGTTTAAATTGTTATCAATAAAACGTTCGTAATGACCTAAATCAAGATCAGTTTCAGCACCATCATCGGTAACAAAGACTTCTCCGTGTTGATAAGGATTCATTGTTCCCGGATCAATGTTGATATATGGATCAAATTTTTGGATCGTAACGTTAAAGCCACGATTCTTCAATAATCTTCCGATTGAAGCCGAAACAATTCCCTTTCCTAAGGAAGAAACTACTCCACCGGTTACAAAAATATACTTAGTCATGCTTAACTCCTCCATCAAATTTAGGTTACAATATAAAAAAGCTCCCCATTCATTGAATAGGGAGCGGTTACTTATTCGAAATACTTCACATGTCTGTAAAGTGCCCAAATAGTATGTTAAGTGATTCTACATAATTAGTCAAGTTTAATCATTGTCGTCGTCATCATCTTTTTTATCGTCATCGTCATCTGGATTGACCTCTGAGAGGTCGCCTTCAACACCATCATCATCGTCAATGGCGTCATCATCAGTATCAGGATTTTCTTCATCAAGATCCTTATGATACTTATCCTTGTCGTCAGGGGTATCATCAAAATCATCCTGATCTTCTGGATCATCGTTATCATAGTCGATCACGTCATCATCGTCAGCTGCATCAGCCATAAAAGCATTCACCTTACGATGCTTTTTGGGAGTATTACCGTTGTCTTCTTCACCTTCATTGATGGTGGCTTCGTTAATGGATTCATATGGATACCAAGTACGAAGACCCCAAACGTTATTGCCAAGGGAAATAAAACTCCCATCAACATTAAGGTCTGTATAGAATTGAGGTAAACGATCACGAATTACTTGGTTGCTGTCCCCCAAGTATTTTTGTACTTCGTTGGTTAAATCAACGAATGACATGGTTTTACCAGCATCAGCTAAAATTGCATGAGCCACTTCAACCATTGATAATTCGCTTTTATCTTGCTTGTCTAATTCTTTAAGTTCCAATTCGACCACGCCTTTCTAGATTCCTAACAGACTAATAATACTAGTTTAACATTTAAATTGCAATTTGACTCGATAGTCGCCGACTTTCTGTCCGTCGGTGTACAACTCATAGTTAATCTCAATCATTTGCCATCCGTTTTTATCATCTCTAGATTGCTTAATGCTAGTGGTATGTGCCCCAATTTTCAAATTACCAAATGGCGTTCGGTACAAGTCCTCGATTGTTTCGTTCGGTTTAAAATGAAGTTCAAGATGATTTTTGCCAGCACGAGTTAACCGAATCGCATTTTTTCCAATCCGGTAGGTGACAGGAACGTCCGGTTGTCCGTCAACGTGTTCAACGTAACGTAAATAACGATAGCCGTTGAGCATAACTAGTTGCCCATTTTCTTTAAAATGATGGTGTTCGACGTTTTCGTCCTGTTTTATTTCGATTGCAATCTCAACTTGAACTTTTTCGATCTTTTCGTTTTCTGTCAAAAATATCACCTCACAAATTTGATTTTACGCCGTTAGCAATGGAAATGCACTAACTTTGAGTTTGTCATGACGTTTATTTTTATTTCAGTTATAATGAAGAGAGATTAGTATAAGTGGAGGTCTTTTATTGAAGTATTACAATCAACCATTGAAATATGACAAAGTTTTTCGTGACCCAGTTCTGGGTCACGTTTACGTTGAACACCAAGTAATTCTTGATCTCATTAATACGCCTGAATTTCAACGTCTAAGACGAATCAAGCAGTTAGGAACTACTTCATTAACCTTTCACGGAGCAGAACACACCCGATTTAGCCACTCTTTAGGAGTGTATGAAATTACTAGACGAATTTGTGATAATTTTAAGCGAAATTATCCGTCTAAAAAAGCGGGTGATGGCTTATGGGACGATTCAGAACGAATTGTGGCCCTGTGTGCCGCTCTACTTCACGACGTTGGTCATGGAGCTTATTCACATACGTTTGAACACATTTTTCACACCAATCACGAACAGATTACCCAGCAAATCATCACTTCAAACGAAACGGAAATTAACCACGTCTTAAGTGAGGTCGGTCCCGATTTTCCCGAACGCGTCGCCAGTGTCATTAACAAGACCTATGACAATCCGCAAGTCGTCCAAATGATTTCAAGTCAAGTTGATGCCGATCGGATGGACTACCTTCTAAGCGATTCATATTACACCGGAGCACAATACGGTAATTTTGATTTGGATCGGATTCTTCAGGTGATGCGTCCGTACTCTGGTGGGATTTGTTTTTGGGCAAGTGGTTTACATGCGATTGAGTACTACATTGTTTGTCGTTTTCAAATGTATCAACAAGTATACTTCCATCCCGTCTCACGTTCGATGGAGGTTATTTTAAGTCACCTACTGATGCGGGCAAAAGAATTAGCGTTACAACCTAAGAGCACCTTTAAGCCTAGTCTTTTAATGCCAATCTTTTCTAATAACTACTCCCTAGATGATTATTTACAAATTGACGATGGGGTGCTTAACACCTACTTCGTCATGTGGCGAAAGTCGGAAGATCCGATTCTATCTGACCTCGCCAAACGTTTCTTAAATCGGCGTCCCTTTAAATCCGCTAAATACAATGATCAGACGGAATTTTTAATCCCTAAGCTACAAAAGATCATTGAAAAAGCCGGATTTAATCCAAAGTACTACACTGCCACTGACAACAGTTTTGATCAGCCCTATGATGTCTACAATCCCAAAAGTAAACATCAAAACGCCCAGATTGAACTGATGGAAAATGATGGTAATTTGGTAGAACTCTCTCAAACTAGTGACCTAGTTCGTGCCATTACCGGAAAACTAATTGGTGACAAGCGTTTTTTCTTTCCACGTGAAATGCTTAAGCCAACAAAAAACGTTGAACTTTTTCAACCTTTATACGATGAATTTCAAAAATACATTGATAATGACAACCTTATAATTCCAAAGGAGAACTAACATGGATATCAAATTAATTGCCATCGATATCGACGGCACCCTATTAAACGAAAAAAATCAATTAGCAAAAGCAACCATCGAAGCTATTACTAAAGCCTGCAATCAAGGCATAAAAGTGGTTCTTTGTACTGGTCGCCCCATTACTGGCGTAAAGCCATACCTTGATAAGCTCGGAATTGACGGAGACGATGAATACGCCATCACTTATAATGGTGCCCTAGTCGAAACGGTTAGTGGCAAAGTGTTAATCAAAGAAACGGTTAAGTATGATGACTTTTTAGAAATTGAAATGATGTCACGAGAAATGGGAGTTCACTTCCAAATCGAAACGGTTGATTCCATTACCACTACCGATCGTGATATTAGTCCCTTTTCCGTTGAAGAAAGCCATCTTGTTTCGATGCCCATCAAATATCGAACTCCTGGCGAAATCACCCGTGACGTCAACATTTACAAACTGATGTACGTCGATTATCCGGACAAGATTACCAAAGCAAAGGGCAATCTACCAAAATCAATCTACGACCGAATGAGTGTCGTTCAGAGTTCACCGGTCTTTCTTGAGTTTATGAACTCAAATTCAAGCAAAGGCAATGCCTTACAGGATCTTTCCGAAAAGCTTGGTTTAAAGCCAGATAACGTCATGGCCATTGGCGATCAAGGGAATGATATTTCGATGATCAAGTTTGCGGGACTGGGAGTGTCCATGGGTAACGGAATCGATGAAGTTAAAAAGAACGCCCAATTTGTTACTAAACCTAATTCAGAAGATGGGGTAGCATACGCCATCAATAAGTACGTTAATCAATAACAAACGAGCGCAAAAAAATAATCTTAGCATTTTAAGCTAAGATTATTTTTTTATCCATTACTTTTTTTCATCATCCTTACCATAGTCAAACCGATGACTAAACAGCGGACTAACGGGACGATTTTCGTTAATTCTAGTAATTGCGTCTCCAATTAATGGTGCAACTGAAATTTGTTTGATCTTGTCAATTTTTTTATAATCGGGTAACTGAATGGAATCAGTCACAACCAGTTTCTTAATTGGCGAAGCTTCGATTCTTTCGGTTGCTGGCCCTGATAAGACGGGATGGGTACAACATGCATAAACTTCTGAAGCACCAGCATCCATTAAGGCTTGCGCACCTTTCGTAATGGTTCCAGCTGTATCAATCATATCGTCAATCATAATACAACGCTTCCCCTTTACATCCCCAATGATGTTCATAACTTGAGCAACGTTGGCTTTTGGGCGACGCTTATCAATAATAGCAATTGGAGCCTTTAAAAACTCAGCCATGGCACGAGCTCGACTCACCCCACCATGATCAGGCGAAACAACTACCGCGTCTTTTGCGAGTCCGTTCTTGATGAAGTAGTCAGCAAGGAGCGGTGCCCCCATCAAATGATCAACGGGAACATCAAAGAATCCTTGAATTTGAGCAGCATGTAAATCAAGGGCTACCAAACGTGTGATTCCATCTTTTTCCAGCATGTCTGCCACTAACTTAGCGGTAATTGGTTCACGACTTCGTGCTTTTCGATCTTGTCTAGCGTAACCATAGTATGGAATAACCACGTTAATGGTTTTGGCACTTGCTCTTCTTAAAGCATCGATCATGATTAATAATTCCATTAAATTATCATTAACGGGATCAGAAGTTGATTGGATAATATAAACGTTATCGCCACGAATGCTTTCTTCAATATTAATTTGAATCTCACCATCGCTAAAGCGACTGACGGAAGCTTTTCCCAAGGGAACTCCCACTCGTTTAGCAATCTTTTCTGCAAGCGGACGATTTGAATTTAAAGAAAAAATCTTTAATTTTGGATCAGCATACTTTTCAGCCATTATAACCCCCACATTTTTTTCCTACCTAATCAATTCCATTATATTATTTTCAGAAAACAATTTCACTATTTAGCTCAAATTAATTAGCGCCTTTAAAGGGAAGTTTTTTATAATAACCCGGCTTGTTAGTCTGGCGCTCTCTAGCAATTCCCATGTCGTACTGATCCATGTCGTCGGTAATGGTCGAACCAGCCGCAATAAAGGTATGATCAGCGATGTGGACTGGGGCAATCAAGTTGGAATTACTTCCAATAAAAGAATCATCACCAACCGTTGTGGTGTGCTTATGGGCTCCATCGTAATTCGCAAAAATCACTCCGCAACCAATATTAATGTGTTTACCAAGTTTAGCATTGCCAACATAAGTCAGATGACCCATCTTGGTTCCCTCACCAATGGTGGCACTTTTAACCTCACAGAAGTTACCAATGTGAACATTCTTTTCAATCTTAGCGCCTGGTCTTAAATGACTATCGGGTCCGATATCAGAGCCGGACATCATCTCAGAATCTTCAATTACCGAAGAGAAGACCTTAACGTTATCATGAATTTTACTACCAGAAATTTTAGAGTGGGCACCAATGATACAGTTACTACCGATTTCCGTCCCATTTTGAAGTTGAACTCCTGGTTCAATAATGGTATCCTGACCAATTTTAATGTCACTATCAATATAGGTATCATCGGGATTAACAATCGTAACACCATTTTGCATGTGCTGACGATTAATCCGGGCTTGCATAATTTGAGTGGCACGGGCCTGAGCGACCCGATCGTTTACACCCATCGATTCATTAAAGTTCGCCATCTTGTAGGCAGCAATTGTGTGACCTTCATTTTTTAAAACTTCAATGGCATCAGTTAAATAATATTCACCCTGAGCGTTATCGTTATTAATCTTGTGCAAAGCCTCAAATAACGAATGATTATCAAACACGTAAACCCCAGTGTTAATCTCATGAATGCCCTGCTCTTCCGGCGTAGCATCCTTTTGCTCCACGATCTTTTCTACAATCCCAATGTCATTTCTAACAATCCGGCCATAACCAGTCGGATCAGGAGCTTTAGACGTCAAAATGGTTGCGGTGGCCTTTTTTTGTTCGTGATACTCAAAGAGTTGCTTAAGAGTAGAGGAGGTAAATAATGGAGTATCACCACTAATAACTAACGTCTCACCATCTGAGTTCTTTAAAAGTCCTTCAGCTCGTGCAACGGCATCGCCAGTCCCAAGTTGTTTATCTTGGACGACGTACTCACAACGATTGCCAAGTTCGTTTTCCACATCTTCAGCACCGTAACCAACAATCGTGATGATGTTATCCATATCTAACTTGGATACCTGCGTCAAAACATGGTCAACCATTGATTTCCCACAAATTCGGTGGAGAACTTTATATAACTTGGACTTCATCCGGGTGCCCTTACCAGCCGCTAAAATAATCGTATTCTTTGAACTCATTTTTGTTCCCCTTGTAATTAATTTTTAATTTGTACTCCCAAAAATTTTTTGGGCATAATTGCCAGGTTTAATCTCAATCTGATCATCTTTAATATCCATTTTAAGTAATGAAGTAAAATCAGTAACCTTTCTGTGACCTGGGTCATCGGTTTCAACGAAAACCGTACTGCCCACTAGATGACAATCGAACTCATCAATCAGGGACGTCAGACCAGAAATCGTTCCACCACCACGCAAAAAATCATCAACAATCAAAACGTTAGAACCTGGCTTCAGGCTTCTTTTTGAGATGGTCATTCGTTTAACTTCTTGACTAGATGCGGAAACGTAGTTAACACTCACGGTTGACCCCTCAGTAATTTGAGAGTCGTGCCTAGCAATTACCAGTGGCACATTTAAATACGTGGCAGAAGCTTCGGCAACTGGAATTCCTCTCGTTGCCACCGTTAGTACTGCGTCAACTTTCTGAAACAGGTATTGGGTGGCAATGATCCGCCCAATGGTTTTCAACTTCTCCGGTTGGCCTAAAATATCGGACATATAAACATAACCACCGGGAAGATAACGATCGTTATCATTTAGGATGTCAGAGACCTCTTTAATAAACTGATCAGCCGCCTCTTTTAAAATGTATGGCGTAAATTTGGCGCCCCCAGAAGCTCCGGGAACGGTCTCAACCAGACCAATCCCACGTTGTTGAAATGCTTGCTTCACAATGGCTAAGTCCTCACTAATGGAAGATTTAGCAGAATTGTAGCGCTTAGCGAAAAAAGTTAATGGTACTAATGTATGAGGACGGTTTAATAGATAGTTTGTCATATCTACTAATCGTTCACTTCTTTTAAATTTCATGCTTTCACCTCGTCATAAATTGGCACACAAGGAAATTTTAGCATAAATGTTCGTGTTTTACTTCACTTTATCGAAAAAAGAGTAAAAAAAGAGGAACTAAATCAAATTAGCCCTCCCTAAAGTGATTATAAATCAGTGATCCAAAGTAAATGGCAACCTCAATAACAGCAATAAAGAAACTGACCGGCCAGTTCGTGTAGTATCCAAGCGTTAATCCAGCCCAAACTCCGATCAAACCAAAAACAATGGCCAGTCCAATCATTTTTCCGACTGAATGGGCAAAGTATTTAGCACTCGCAGCTGGCAAAGTCAAAAGGATAAAAATCAAAAGTGCCCCGACAATTTGAGCAGCCACGGAGACACTTAAGGCCAGCATCACTAGGAAAATCAATGAGAGGATTCCACTTGGAATTTTCTGGGCTCTGGCTCCCACTGCATCAAACGAATCAAACTTTAAGTCCCGATAAATACATAGGGTCACGATTAACACAATCACCGATAACCAAATCATCTGATGGACTTCAGAAGCACTGATTCCAACAATACTTCCGAATAGGATATTAGTGGCGTAACTAGCACTACTGTTTGAAAGGGCTAGAAATAAGACTCCTAGTCCAATAAAGAGGGCCGAAACAGCACTGATGGTATCTTCTCGTCTTTCGGCAACGGAACCAGCACTCATTCTCCCAACTAGAACCGAACTAATGGTGGTAAAGAGTAGCATCCCGTTTAACGGACTAATTCCCACAAACATTCCAAAGGAAGCTCCAGCAAACCCAATCTCAGATAAAGTGTGGGTCAGAAACGGCATGTTTCTTGAAACGACAAACACCCCGATGACCCCACAGACCACCGCAATGATGGTACTGGCTAAAAAGGCATTACGCATAAATTCAAAACTAAACATCGGCTTGCCCCTTCCAAAATTCTTCAACATTTAAGTTCTTAATTGGTCCAAATTCATAATTATCAGGACGCAAAAACAAGTATTCGTTAGCGAACTTCTTTGCTAGCGGAATGTCATGCGTAACAAAAATTACGGTTAACCCTCTTTTTACGTTTAGGTCGGAAACCACATTAAGCAGGTTCTCCTTGGCCTCTGGGTCAAGACTTGCCGTCGATTCATCCAAAATCAAAAGATCGGGTTTCACTACCAGCGCCTGTGCCAGATAAGCTCGCTGTTTTTCCCCACCGGAAGTTCTTCCTAATGGTTCTTTGGCAATATCAGTTAGGTTAGTCTCAGTTAGGACCTGATTTAACGTTTCACGATCTTTTCTTGAAAGCCATGGTAGTTTAAACCCACTAAAAGCTAGAGCAACAAAATCTTTTACCGACAACGGATATTCGGTATCAATATTTCTAAACTGGGGCACATACCCAATCTTGACCTGAGAACGATCCGGGATAAACTGAACCTTTCCACTGGTGGGCTTCAATTGACCAAGAATCACTTTGATCAAGGTGGTCTTCCCTACTCCATTCTGGCCTACAATGCTTAAAAAACTACCACGTTTCACGTTAAAGCTCAAATCACTTAAAACGTGTTTATCCGCAAAATTAACGGTTAAATTTTCTATCTTTAAAACTAAGTCATCCATCTTTAAACTCCTACCATTTCGAGCTTCAATAGTACTAACGAAGCTTACTAACTAATCAATAGTTCTCAACTAATATAACACTGTTATCTTAAGACATGCAACTAACAGCTCGGGGAAATCATGGATTATCTTGACTAATTTAAATACCCACATCATCTTACTAACTACTAATAATATAAAGCAAAAAAAAAGACCTTTCGGTCAATTCATTAAACAAAGTTAATCTCGATGTTCTTGGTTAAAATATCAGTATAACTGTATGATACTTGTCCTAACTTCTCGTCTGGATCAAGTGTAATTAAAAATACAGCGGGAAATGTCTCAGCCAGAACCCCATCATATTCGTTAGTTCGTTTTCTTCCGGCTTGTGCAGTTACATGGATTTCCTGTCCAATGTGATTATCTAGAAATAATTTAATCTTAGATAGACTAGTTGGCATTATCAATCACCTCGCGTATTACTATTATACATTAAAATCAATATAATGTAAAGGTAATGGATGAATAGCCTGTTATGCCAGCAATCCACTTATGTGAAACTGATTTGCCATTTTCACAAATTGATCAACCGATAACTGTTCGGGACGGTCTGACTTATTAATGCCTAACCGTTTTAAATCCTGTTCAATTTGTTCTTTTACCTCAGGTTTCTTTCCAAAAATACCCTGCAAATTATTCCAGAGTGTCTTTCTTCGGTGCATGAAACATCCATGCGCAAAGCCAAAGAAAGCTTTTTCATCGTAAGAAATCACCTTTTTATCTGTTTTCGGGGTTAACTTGACCACCGCAGAATCAACTTTTGGTGAGGGAATAAAGGACTTGGCCGATACGTTAATTGCAATCTCAACATTTTCTAGATACTGAGTGATAACCGTCAAAGCCCCATAGTCGCGATTGCCCGGCTTTGCGCTAATTCGTTCTGCCACTTCTTTTTGCATCATCAACACCGTTGAATCAAATTTAACGTTGCCCTTTAAAATATCCATCAAGATTGGTTTGGTGACATAGTAAGGTAAATTAGCCACAACTTTTAGGTGGTGTTTTCCATCAAAGTTTTCTTTAATTAATTTTGGCAGATTAGCCTTCAAGAAGTCTTCATTAATAATTTTAATGTTGTCATAGGGACTGAGAGTCTCATCTAAGATTGGGAGAAGATTCTCGTCAATTTCAAAGGCCATTACGGCGTGAGCTGATTGAGCAATTTGTTCAGTTAACGCCCCAATGCCAGGTCCAATTTCAATTACATCATCGGCTTCTGATATTTGGGCAACTGCAACGATTTCTTTTAAAACTCCGAGATCATTCAAGAAATTTTGCCCCAAGCTTTTTTTCGCGTTTAAACGGTATCGGTTCAAGATGGCCTGGGTCCGAGCTGGACTGCCGATTGCGGGAACTTTACTCATCTAATCCCTCCTTATCATCAACTTGTTTTAGTGCATCGTTAAACTGTTTTTTGGTAATCCCAAACATTCGCAATCTTTTTTGCATTTGTTTAGCGTTAACATACCCCAAATGAAGCAATTCACCAAGTTCCAGTCGGCGTTCCTTAGCTTCTTTCGTTCCTACTAAACCAGCTTGAATCAAATCCTGCTTGCTAATGACTTCTGGATTCTCATCGCTTTCGGTGTACACTTCAGACAAGGCATTCCGAATTGCTTCTGGACTAGCATGCTCAACCCCAAGGGATCCCTTCTGTGTATCAGGAACTGCTTCCGACTTTTTCAAAAAGGCATGCTTTGCTTCTGGAATCTCATCTGAAATTATTTTTCTGATTTTTTCCCCAGAAAAATCTGGATCAGTAAAAACGATGATTCCACGAGTTTGTGCCAACCGATCAATTAGATCGAGGGTCTCATCCGAAATCGCAGAGCCCCGGGTTTCAATCGTATCAGCATCAACCGCCCGTTGAATTTGTTTGGTGTCATCTTTTCCTTCAACCACAATTACTTCTTTAATTCTTTTCATTTTAATTATCCAATCCAAATAATCGATTCGTATTTTCGTACGTCGCCTTTGCGACCACATCAGGATCAATGTCTTTAAATCTGGCAACTGCTTCTAGGGTATACAAAGAATAAGCCGGTTCATTTTGTCGTCCGCGAAACGGCTCAGGTGTCAAATATGGGGCATCCGTCTCCACTAGAATCTTATCCAGCGGAGTTAAACGAGCGGCTTCATGAACCTCTTTGGTTTTCTTGAAGCTCACGACCCCACTGTATGAAACCACCATCCCTAAATCAACGAATTTCTTCATCCATTCACTATCTCCGTTAAAACTGTGGATAATGCCACCGACTTCACCAATATTTTCATCTTTTAAAATCCGATAAACATCCTCAAAGGCATCCCGGTTATGAACTGAGATTGGTAAATGCATGTTTTTGGCAATTTCAATTTGTCGCCGAAAGACTCGTTCTTGCACGTCTTTCGGTGTGACATCTTGAAAATAATCCATTCCAATCTCACCCACAGCGACAACTTGCGGATTTTCTAGTTGCTTTTCGAGCAGTTCTTCCTGCTCGTGATTGTAATTCATAGCGTCTTCTGGATGCCATCCAATAATTGAATACAGATTGTCGTACTGAGCTGAAAGCTCCAAGGAACGCTCATTTAGCTCAGTATTGGACCCGACGTTAGCCATTCTAACAACACCAAGTCTTTTGGCGTGTCGAACGTAGCCCTCAATATCATTTTGGAATGGTTGATCGTTTAAATGAGTGTGGGAATCAAATATTTTCATTGACTATTCCTTTCATAATCGAAAAAGTTTCACTAATCATTGACTAGTGAAACTTTTTTACTACTCTAAAGTACTGCCATTATCTAAAGTTTGGTCAACAGTTGCTACTTTAATTGAACCGTCTTTTTGTTCAACGGACAAAATCATTCCCTGACTTAACTCACCACGAAGTTTCTTTGGCTTTAAGTTAGCGACAATGATCACTTTTTTACCAATTAATTGTTTAAAATCTGGATACCACTTGGCAATTCCAGAAACAATCTGACGGTCACCGTCATCGCCAGCATCAAGTTGAAACTTAAGTAATTTATCAGCATTTTCAACTTTAGATACATTTTTAATTTCTGCGACCTTTAATTCAACTTTTTCAAAATCACTAAAATCCAAATTCTTTTTCTCTGATTTTAAAATTGTCTTTTCTGGGTCAAAGGTATTTTTTTGGTCAGCACGTTTCATTGCTGAACGACCCTTGGTTTTGTCAGATTGAGTCATCTGATCCTTAATGAATTTAACTTCAACGTCGCGATCTAAACGAGGGAAAATTGGTTCACCATTCTCAATTACCTTTTGTTTTTCAGGAAGTCCAGAAAGAGCGGCATTTTTTATGTCAAACCCATCCATCTGATCAAGACCTAACTGACGATACATCTCATTCGCCGCATTTGGCATAATTGGACTTACTAAGATCGCAATCAAGCGCAGACTGGCAACCAAATGACTCATGACGTTTGCTAATTTAGCTTGGTCATCTGCGTCATCCTTGTTCTTAGCCAAGGTCCATGGCTCAGTCTGATCGATGTACTTGTTGGTTTGAGAAACTAATTTCCAAATCTCAGCCAAGGCATCAGATAAATGAGTGTCATTCATTAACCGTTTAAATTCTGAAACGGTTGTTTTAGCAATTTTTTGTAAATCAACACTCGGTTGATCATTGGAATCGTGATATGAAGGTGTTACGCCATCTTCGTATTTATTGACCATTGCAATCGTTCGGTTCAACAAGTTACCAAGGTCGTTAGCTAGGTCATAGTTAACCCGATCAACAAAGTCTTCAGGAGTAAAAATCCCGTCACTTGCAAACGGAATCGCTCTAATCAGATAGTATCTGGTAGCGTCTAATCCATAACGATCGATTAACGTCTCAGGATAAATTACGTTGCCCTTTGACTTGGACATCTTTCCGTCTTTCATGGTCAGCCAGCCGTGGCCATAAATTTTCTTTGGCAGTGGGAGACCAAGGGCGTGAAGAATAATTGGCCAATAAATGGTATGGAAACGAACGATTTCTTTCCCAACCATCTGTAGATCAGCTGGCCAAAATTTCTTAAACAACTCGTCATTATCACTGTCATAACCAAGGGCAGTGATATAGTTTGACAAAGCATCAATCCATACGTAAACCACGTGCTTAGGATTTGACTTAACGGGAACTCCCCACTTAAAGGTGGTTCTCGAAACCGCTAAGTCATCCAAACCTGGTTTTAAGAAGTTGTTAACCATTTCGTTCATTCTAGAATGCGGCTCAATGAAGTCAGGATGCTCTTTGTAGTAATTCATTAACCAATCAGAATATTTACTCATCTTAAAGAAGTAACACTCTTCGTTAACAAGTTGAACTTCGTGTCCAGATGGGGCTTTTCCGCCAATCACGTTGCCTTCAGCATCACGATAAACCTCTGCTAATTGTGATTCGGTAAAGTATTCTTCGTCTGAAACCGAGTACCACCCCGAATACTGTCCAAGATAGATGTCGCCTTGGTCTTGTAACGTTTGAAATATTTTTTGCACGGCTTTTACGTGCTTATCATCAGTGGTTCTAATGAAATCGTCGTTAGAAATATCTAAATTAGCCCACAAGTCAGATATTTGAGTAGCCATCTTATCAACGTAACTTTTAGGATCAACACCCAACTTTTCTGCTTTTTGTTCAATTTTTAGTCCGTGTTCATCGGTTCCGGTTAAATAAAACACGTCGTAGCCAGATTCCCGCTTAAAACGAGCCAGTGCGTCACAGGCAACCGTCGTATAAGCGTTCCCGATGTGTAACCTTCCTGATGGATAATAAATTGGTGTTGTAATGTAATATGTTGGTTTTTCAGCCATCCCAATTCGCTCCTTTATTCCTATCGTACAAATTAAATCGTACCAATATTATACTACTTTTGCCCCTTAAAACAGATCGAGTTGCATGGGAGCTAACCCACCAAAGTTCAATCCTAAAATCTTTTTTAACTGAAGGGCATTGTCAGCCGCATCATGACCGGAATTGTTGTTAAAAATGACGCAAACTACCTTAGCTTTTTGGCGTAGATCATCAACAACTTCGGCAAAATGCTTTAATTCATCTTCGTTATAACGGTACAGAGTCCGTTTCTTACGCCACTGGGAGCTCTTTTCAAACCAGCCCTTTTGGTTTTGACCGTGCAGTCGAAGCATGACGAAATTTTTATCCGTAACAACAGGTTCAAAGGGCACGCCATCTGACAGGTTATGGGGCTCGTCAGCGATCACTTCACTCATTTTGAGGCTCTTTAGATAATCGTGGACATCATTTGAGATTTCATCACCATACCAGCTAGGATTTCGAAACTCAACTGAGATGGGTAAACTTCCCATCCACTCACGAACTAGTCGAAGGTACCTAATGTTATCGTTGTTTAAATGGAAGTACGGCGGAAATTGAAATAAAACGGATGCCAACTGGTTACTATCAACCAGTGAAGCAACCATCTCACCATACCGCATAAATTGCTCCCTTCTAACCTGCTCATTATCTTCACCAAACTGTGGCAAATGATGTTTGGTCATCAAATAATTGGCCTTTAAGATGAATTGAAAATTGTTTGGAACCTGCTTTTGCCAATTCTCCACCGTCTTAATTTTAGGGATGCCGTAAAACGGATTATCAACTTCAACAACGGGAAAATGTTCCGCATATTCTGATAAAGTAACTTTGCGATCTTCCCCATTAATCAGTGATGGATGATCAGACCAGGTTGTCAGTCCAATTAAAATCACGTTACCACCTATACTTTCAGTTTATCAAAGAAATCAACGGCATCTTCTTGCACCATGGTGAACGGAAACGGAAAATTAAGTGCCTCTTGGTTAATCGCAATCACATCGGCACTGGGATTACGGTAATCAAGTAATCCGGCAAACGGATAAACTCGCATTGAAGTCCCGACGATCACAATTAGATCACTTTGACTCATCAATCGAACACTATTTTCAATTGTTTGAGGATTAATTCCCTCACCATATAAAACAATGTTAGGGCGCAAAATTCCACCACAGTTTTGATGATACATACTCTTCATATATTCCTGATAATCAACGTGTTTGCCACATTTTTGGCAGTAAATATCATAGAGGTTGCCGTGAAACTCATTCAGGTTCTTTGCGTCAGCTTTTTCGTACAGATTATCAACGTTCTGAGTGATAATACTAGCCCGATTTTGACGGGTTAATTCCGCCTGCTTTTTGTGAATAACGTTGGGTTGAGCATCTGGATAGTACATGTTCTTTTTGACGTACTCGTAAAATACCTCAGGTTCATTTACTAAGCAGTCGTGACTCAAGTAATATTCCGCTGGTTTACTGCTCTTGTCATTCGTATACAATCCGCCCTTAGAACGATAATCGGGAATTCCAGAAGGGGTAGAGATTCCGGCTCCCGTTAAAAATACGATGTTTTTAGCATTATCAAACTTTTCTTGAATATTATCTTGATTCATATTGTCACCTTATCTCAATAAATATGGAATCCGTAAGTCTTGATACAACTCTTTAACCGTCTTTGAATATAGTTCTTTGAAATAGTCTTCACTTGCCTTTTTACCAGATGGACCACTTGTCACAAACGAATTTTGGTCATCCGATTTGGTAAAGCCCACGTACGCTCTTTTGTTAGTCTTGGTCTCCTTTAATTCTGAGTGATAAAGGTTAAAAACCTGTTTCACTTGCAAACCGAGTTGGCGCTTTGAGAAGACCGCCGTTAGCATCACAAAATCATTTAATTGTAAGGCTGGTAGTCCCCAATTCTTCATCTGTTTATCAAAATCACGGTATAGTTTGACCACATCGCGTCTGAGGGTAAATGGTGAGTCCACCGGCTTCTCTGTAAGCATTGTGTAGAGTTCCTTAGCGGCCTTTAAAGAAATGGGAAAACTCGTTTGAAATACGTCTTCGTACTGATCAAAGTGGTCGCCAAGAAAAATCATGGCATCCAAAATGGTCACTAATCGTAATGGCATTTCATCGTCGACCTTCCCAGACTCAGGGGTAATCGTCTGTCTAACACCCTTAACATATTCTTTTTCAACCGCTTCATCAACTAAACCGTGCTTTCGCTGTTCAGCATACACGACAAAGTGACATACATCATCGTACAACTCAGTTCCCATGTACATTAACTGTTCATCAAGTTGCTTATCCCCACTAGTAAGGGGAAAGTAAATCTGTGGAAAACCACGGAGTGTCATTAACAAGTGTAACAACTCATGAGTAGCAGTAAAATCCGGCTCAGTCAGATCTCTAATCTGCACGTAAAGTCGATCACCATCTTGCACGACTTGCGCTTGGTCATGTCGCACATAACCGGACTTTAAGTTGCCAATAAATTGAACCTCAACGTCACCTGGAAAAAAGTGACTGACTTCGTTAATTAAGCCTTGCGTCGTCTTACTTAATTGCACATTATCATTATTTTCGGCCATCTGATCCAAACTTCCCTTCTATAATTTGTTTTGCGTTTTCTAAGTTTCTTTGATTTGTTGGTAATTTCTTTAATGCGTTAATCACCATGTCCAAGTTCTTACTGGAAGCTCCAGCAGACATGGCGAGTGATTTCATCTGAAGGTTCATGTGACCCCGTTGAATCCCATCGGTTACAAGCGCCTTTAGGGCTGCCAGATTTTGTGCTAGTCCCACGGAAGCAATCACCTCCATGAACTCCATGGCGGAGTTAACGTTTAAAATTTGATAGTTAATCCTACTCATTGAAAAGAGCCGAGTTGTACCACCAATGATTCCTGAGGGTACCGGAATGATAATTTCTCCCTTTAATCCGTCAGGAGTAACTCGCCATTGACTAACCCCACGATACTGACCATCCCTTGCGGCATAGGAATGAACCGCACTTTCAACGGCGCGCCAGTCATTACCAGTGGCAACGAGAACCGCATCAATCCCATTCATGATACCCTTATTGTGAGTTGCGGCCCGTTTTGGGTACTTATTTGCAATTAATGAGGCTTCTGCGATTTTTTCAGCAACGTTTTTTCCGTCCAATTGACCTCGTTTTAGGGCCCGAAACGGAACGGTTCCTGATGCTGTAACCAAATTTTTATCCCCATAATTCGATAAAATACTCATTAAAGATGATTGACTAGTGTTGATTTCAATGTATGTCGAAAGAGCCTCAAGCATCGAATTCATGATGTTAGCCCCCATCGCATCACCGACATCAACGAACAGTTCAATCACCAGATAATGATCGTAAAGAGGTGAGACGGTCAAATCGTGTATACCACCGTATTTATCAATTGTGGGATGAGCATCGTGTGCAACCTGCATTAATTTAACGCGATGATTTTCAACCCATTCGGTAAATTGAACTGGATCCGAGACTCCTAAAATGACTTCACCAGTCAAGATGCGACTCTGAGACTTTGCCTGAATGCCGCCACCAACACGGAGCATGTTGGCGCCGTTACTAGCGGCCGCAATGACCGAGGGTTCTTCAATCACCATCGGAATTAAATGTTCGACTCCGTTAATTACAAAGTTAGTTGCAACCCCCTCTGGCAATCCGTAGTCAGTAAGGTAGTTTTCAATCATGTGGCTACTAGCGTCTACGAAGTGACTTTCAATCACATCAAGTTGTGTTCGATCAAGATCGGCAAATTTGGCAACCTGCTGTAACCGTTTTTGATATGATTTTTTATAAAATCCATTAAAATCGTTCAAAATGACACCTATTTTCTAAAATGAGGACTATTCTCAATGTATTCATTAATCAGTCCCTCACGCACGCCACCGTTTGAGAAAATGACCCGCTTGGAATCAATAAAATGCATCATGACAGTTAAACAAAGGGAACCACCAATGATGACGTCGGCACGGTCGTTTTCAAGCCCATTAATCTTTTGACGCTCAGCCAAAGTCTTACTCAGAAACATTTCCATCGTACTGTTGACCTGTTTTCTGGTTAACTGAAAATTTTGGATGTGATCAACATGGCTTAAATGTTGGTACTGCCGATTAATTCTTGCAATTGCGCGGGCCGCTCCACCAATCAAAACAATCGGATAATGAAGGGGCTTCTTAATCCAAGGAATCCGACTATACACTTCGATAACGTAAGACTCAGCCGCAAATAAATCAGCTGGAGTCACCTGGTTAATCAAATGAAATTGTTCCGAAATTTTTACTGCCCCAATGGGAACGCTGATACAATGGATATCTTTTTGGTTTCTAACCTGAATAATTTCAACACTAGCACCACCAACATCCATCAAGAGATAATCTTTAACCGCCAATCGATCAGAGATTCCTAGATAATCATAGTAAGCTTCTTCCTTGCCGGTTAACACGCGAATCTTAATGTGAAGCTGCTTATAAACATTGTGTAAAAAATCCTTTTGATTTTGAGCTTGGCGCACCGCTGCCGTAGCAATGGCACGAACCACAACGTTTTTATACTTTGAATACTCTGACTTAAAGGATCGAAGCGCCGAGATCGTACGATTCATTGCAGTTATCTGTAAAATGTTATTTTGTCCGATTCCCTCAGACAATCTCGTATCGTTCTTAACGCGTTTAATCTCATGATAACTTCCATCGGAATCGATGCAATAAATTGCCATTCTGACTGAGTTTGAACCGATATCAATGATAACAAAGTTCTCCATTCGATTCTCCTCCTCAAGTATTTATTCATATTTGGTGCTATGACAATTTATCTACTTAAAATAATTAATCCCCATGGCATCGCGAACTTCTTCAAGGGTGTTTTCTGCAACAATGTTAGCCGCGTCGCTTCCGTCTTTTAAGACCCTGTATACATACTCAGGATCCTTAGCTAACTTTTCTCGACGTTGTCGAATTGGCTTGAGTTCATCTTGCAAAACTTCGTTTAAATACAACTTAATTTTAACATCTCCAAGACCACCGTGTTGATATTGCTTTTTAAGTTCACTAACTTTTTGCTTGTCGTGAGCGAAAATATCCAGATACGTAAAGACCGTGTTTCCTTCAACTTGACCTGGGTCATCAACGTGAACGTGCTCTGGATCCGTGTACATGGACATCACTTTTTTCTTAATGGTATCGGCATCGTCAGCAAGGTAAATGGCATTATTAAGTGACTTACTCATTTTGGCATTTCCGTCGAGGCCGGGAATGCGCCCCCTGCCTTTCGGTGGAAAGAAACCTTGTGGTTCAACCAATACGTTCTTGTGATAGGCACTATTAAAGCTTCTAACAATCTCCCTAGTCTGTTCGATCATTGGCTCTTGATCTTCTCCGACCGGAACCACGGTTGCCTTAAAGGCAGTGATATCAGCAGCTTGACTGACCGGATAAATGAAGAAACCAGCTGGTACACTTTCACCAAAATTTTTCTGTTTAATCTCAGTTTTAACGGTCGGATTTCGTTTCAGTCGGGAAACCGTTACTAAATTAAGATAAATCATGGTCAGTTCATTTAAGGCTGGGATCTGGGATTGGACAAAGATCGTTGATTGATTTGGATCAAGTCCGACCGCTAGATAGTCCAAGGCTACCTGCAATAGACTGTTTTGAATCTTCTTTGGATCACGAGCGTTATCGGTCAAGGCCTGCATGTCAGCAATCATGATGAATGGATCGTAGTTACCCGAATTCTGCAACTCTAAACGGCTCATTAACGAACCAACGTAGTGTCCAATGTGAAGTTTTCCGGTCGGACGATCACCAGTTAATACAATTTCTTTTTTTGCCATCGTAATTTTCCTTTCTTTAATAAAAAACGTCCTATTGAATAATCAATAGGACGCCTTGCACGTGGTACCACCTAAATTGCAGAGATTTCTCTGCCACTTAAACTATAAGGTTGTTACCCATTATCCAGTTCGTGTCGTCTGACTAATCTCAGTAAACATAGCCTCTCTGTTATTTGACTTCACTACTTACTAAACTAAATACATATTAACTTCATTTTATGCGATTTATGACGGGTTGTCAAAGCACGAAAAAATTGACAGTACCGGCTTTTCAAATTAGAATTATTCACGAATTAAAAGGAGGAGTATGCACTTGAATAAGGATGAAAAAAACAAAGAGCAAGAGCGGGTCACCTGGGTTGGTTCCCAATTGGACGAAAAAATCCAAGATACCCAAACCGAATACCAAAAAGCCAAGGCAGAAACTCAACGAGTTCAAAAAGACTACGGGACTAACACATCCGCAAATTATTTGGAAGCTGATGACCGAATCGAAACCAGCGCTGACCTACAACAACAGCGAAGTTTAACTAACAAAGTGGTTGAGGATCAAGCCATTGTTGAGGGCCAACTAGCCACTTACCAGGATCTTAAAAAATCACCTTACTTTGGTCGAATTGACATCTCTGACGAGGGCTTTTCTGACGTTGATCACCTATACATTGGAAAGGCGTCTTTCATCGACAAAAACGGTGAATTCTTAATCTATGATTGGCGAGCTCCCATTTCAAGTGTCTACTATAATGGTACGCTTGGAAAAGTCACTTATGACACTCCCAATGGAAAACAAGCCACTGACCTTCTAAAGAAGCGTCAATTCCAGATTAAAGACGGCAAGATCATCAACATGTTTGATACCAACGAAACGGTTGGCGACGAACTCTTGCAGAGTGCTTTAAGTGATGAAAACAACGAAAAGATGCAGAACATTGTAGCCACCATTCAGCACGAACAAAATGACATTATTAGAGATACCACCAGTAATCTGTTGGTCGTTCAGGGAGTAGCTGGATCAGGAAAGACCTCAGCACTCTTACAACGGATTGCTTTTCTGTTATATCACAGTCGGGACTCTTTAAATGCTGACCAAATCCTACTCTTTTCTCCGAATCTTCTTTTTAGTAACTACATTAAGGATGTGCTGCCAAGTTTAGGGGAACGTAATATGCGTCAGGTTACGTTAGCTGAATTTTTTGCCCACCGACTTGAGGGCATGAAAGTTCAGACCCTTTTTCAACGTTACGAAGCTTCTGATCATGATTCTGATTCTAAACTTCGCGAATTCAAAAATAGTCAGAACTTCATCGATCAGATTGAAAACTACGTCCAAACTCTCACTTCTGATCAAATCAAGTTCGATGATATTCACTTTAATGGTGAAGTTTACTTTTCTAAAAAGGAAATTCGTGAAATTTACGCTAGCTTGCCTACCGGAATGAATAGCAGTGAAAAACTTCTGCAAACGAAGAACCGCTTAATCAAGAGACTGAAGAACCGTATTCACGATGAAACTAAGAAAAAATGGGTCGCTGACATTATCGACACCATGAGCGAAGAGCAGTACCACAATCTTCTGGGAGAAAAACACTTAAATGACTTTGAGGAACTAGACGATGAACGAAACTACATTGCCACGCGACTAGTTAAAGATCGACTTAGTACCGTGTACGATGCCATCTACAACGATGAGTTTTTCGATCCATACGTTCAATACGCCGATTTTCTTGACCACGTTAAGTTGCCTGAAAATGTTGAACCAGATGCTTTTAAACAAAGCAAAAATGATTTCCTAAATCACATTGAATTTCACCAAATTGGTTTGGACGACACTGCCCCCCTGCTGTACTTGAGGGATCGTTTCAGTGGGGAAAATAAAAACGTTAACATTAAATACCTCTTCGTCGACGAGATTCAGGACTACTCAATTGCCCAGATTATGTATCTCAAGCTCATTTTTCCGAGAGCTAAGTTCAACCTGATTGGTGATAGTGAACAGGCCATCTTCAAGGATGTCGAGTCAGCCCAAACGTTACTGGACAAGCTTAATGATGCCATTCCTAGTAAACATTCGCGACTAATTCAGCTGAATCGTTCATACCGCTCAACCTATCCCATCACGTCCTTTGCCAAATCATTACTACCAGATGGGAATAACATCGAGGCCTTCAACCGAAATGGGGAAAAGCCCGAGTTAATCGTGAAGGACAATTTTAATGAACTAACAAGTTCCTTATTTGACGTTATCAACGACCAACTTCAAAAACACGAAACCGTCGCGGTCATTACTAGAGATGCCACATCGGCCAAACAAGTTTATCAAAAGGTCAACGCTCACTACGATGCTACATTATTAAAAGATAGTGACCGAGATATGACCTCACCAGTTGTTGTACTTCCCGTCTACCTGGCCAAGGGACTCGAATTTGATTCGGTCATTGCCTGGGACGTCTCAAAAAAGAATTACCCTGATCAGCACTCACTCGGAGTCCTTTACACAATTCTGACCCGCGCCATGCATTCGCTAACCCTGTTGTGTAACGGCGAGGTTTCGCCGTTGATTCCCAAACAAGCCATCAGTGACAATTTAATTAAAGTCAGCAAAAATTCAACGGCCGAATAAAAAAGAACTACTCAACTAAAATGAGTAGTTCTTTTCCGTGTAGATTATATTAAAAGTAACCTACGTTTATGACGGCCACTAATAAGCAGCAGACACGGCACTCGCCATATTTTCTATAATCACTATAGATGATTTTACTTATATTTGTCAATACAAAAGCTAATATTATAAAATAATTCATTAAATTCATTTCCTTTATAATATTGACTAAAATGTCTACGGAACCTATTAGTCCATTCATTTAAATCATTTATTCTATAATTATGAGAAGATTCACTACAAAGTTTTTTATGAAGTCTCAAAGCAAGGGCTAAACTTAATATGAATGGACGTCTAATTTCATTTCGACCAAATCCATCATGTCCTAAAGAAGTGACAATTGGATATGGTATATTTTTGTTTTCAAAATACCTAATTCTCTTATTGATCAATTGACGATTATGTGCACAATAATTTCTCAATCTATTTACGTATTTAAAAGAATAGTTTAAGGATTTTAAAGTTTCATTATGGGGATGTTTCTCTGATAAATATTTAATAAATCCCCTTAACTTTCCAAAGCTCCCAAGTTCAAGAACTATCCAAATTGGTGGATTTTCAAAATACTGTTCATATTCTCGATTTACTTTAAAATTTCCATTTCGATCAAAATAAGAAACACAAGAGAATATTTTTCTTTTCAATTCTTCAGGATCATTGTCTCTAGATAAAACTTTTTGAACAATATTATACCCATCTTCGGAATTATCATTAGTACAAATACGTAAAATAAACGTTTTTGTAAAATGTTCTATATCTAAACATAACTTTAACAAAACATAGCGTAATTCCATATCTAAAGTTGAAATATCCTCTAACATTGGAAAACTTTTAATTTCTGTTCCAAAACACTTAGTAAATGATATTAGTTTAAAGAAATAATTCTTATTTTTTAAAAAATTCAATGCATTTCCTTCTTCATCGGAAGAAATATTTACACCATGGCTTTTAAGCCAAGATATTTGTTCTTCATAACTAAGTTTTTTATCAAGATCCATTTAATTCCGCCTAACAATAAATATACAAATTCTAACATTATTTTTAATAGTACTAATATTAAGCAATTAATTCAATACTAATAATACTGTCTTCCTTCAAATTAAACATTTACTACTAAGCCATTCCCGGGAGTCGAACCCGGCACCTTTTCCTTACCATGGAAATGCTCTACCTACTGAGCTAGAATGGCATTCCTATTTTACCACACCAAAAATGGTACACTAGGATAGAATTCATAAAGATTAGAAAAGGACGATAATATGAAACGACATTTTAAACTTTCCCTCCTAGTCACTTGTCTCGTACTACTGATGATTCCACTCACAGCCTGTCACAAATCGGCAGCCCATGACCCAAAGAAAATTCAGGTTGTAAGTTCCGTTAACTTCTATGGGGACGCGGCCCAACAAGTCGTTGGAAAGTACGGTCACAACACGTCCATCATCAATTCAGACGTTGATCCACACGACTTTGAACCAACAACTAACAACGCGAAAGAAGTTGCCAAGGCAAACGTGGTCATCTCAAATGGAATTGGTTATGACGATTGGATGAACGAATTAATTCACAACGCTGGAAACGATCATCAACAAGACGTGAACGTTGGCAAATTGATGCATAAAAAAGATGGCGACAACGAACACATTTGGTATAAACCAACTACCATGGACCATTTGGTTGATCATCTAGTTACCGTCTACAGTAAGATTGATCCAGATCACCGTGGATATTTTGAGGAAAATGCGCAAACATACAAAAATGAATGGGGCCAAACGCAACGGTTAATCAAGCAGTTATCAAAGAATTCGCACGGTCAATCAGTTGCTACCAGCGAACCCGTATTTGACTACTCACTTTCAGCTCTTGGTTACAAACTTAAGGACTACGGGTTCTCAAATGCGATCGAAAAGGGCGTCGATCCTTCAGTCAGTGACATTTCTAACCTGCAAAGTGACATGCGCAACCATAAGATTGCTTTCTTTGTTAATAACACTCAATCCGATAGCCCGGTGGTAACGCAAATGGTTAAGTACGCTAAAACACATCATGTTCCCATCCTAAACGTATCGGAGACCGCTCCAAAGGGGCAAAATTACATGCAGTGGATGAACAATCAGTACCGCGAACTTGAAAAAATTCAAAAACAACAATAAAAAATGATGCTCAAAATTTGAGCATCATTTTTTATCTAGTTAACCTTTAAAGCTTGTTCCATTGCCTTTTGTTCCATCTGATTTTTAGCTTTGTTCTGCATTTGCGCCTTAAATTCATTCTCAGCTTGTTTTTGCAGCTTAGCTTGGTCCTTTGGTGACATCTTTGGATTTTCGGCCATAGCTTGTTGTATCTTAGCTGCTACAAACTGTTTCCCAGAAGCAGCCATCTGTTGCTGAGCTTCAGGACCTTGTTGTGACTGCTTCATTTGAGCAGCCTCTTGTTTCATGGCCTTCCCAAATGCTTTAGCTTGTTCAGGTGTGAATACCATGTAACCTGATTTTACGTGGAAGGTATTCGTACGTTTAATAAAGGCTTCTTTTTGAGCAAACATGAAGAAGACTTTGTAAAATTTATTTTTGTAGACCCAATCTTGTTGCTTCGTAACCAGTTTGTTTGAATCGCCACCTGGTTTGATTTCATTCGTAGTGTCAATCGCAGGTGTTACGGTTGGCTTCTTTTGATTTGCATTCTTTTTGTAGATCACAACTTTATCATTAGTCTGACCAATCTTCTTATACAATATCATGTTGGCTTGATTGTTCACTGATGTAAACGAAGTGGTCTTAACCGTGGTCTTCTTTTCCATCCCAAAGTGATTGTGGTAATTGGCAATCATTAGACCAATCGTAATGATAATCAAAGCAGCAAATATAAGGCCTAAAGAGGTCGCCACTTTTTTATTAGCAATCAAATTCCACGTTAAGAAAAAGGCAATTACAAAAATAATTAGTAAGATAAATATCATTATTTTTTACCTCCCTTTTCAAAAACAGGATCTTCAGTAACATGACCCTTTTTCAACGCAAACGTCAAAAGAAAGGCAATTAATGAGATTAAGAATGCGACTCCAAAGGCTGCCATGTATCCTTTCAAATTAGCGTTAATTGCTCCAGCTCGATATGCCAATGGATTAATTTTAAGTAAGTGTTTTGCTGGCATATTATTGGTAGTAACGTTGGCTAGAATTGAAATCATAACGGCCGTTGAAATTGATCCACAAACCTGTCTAAAGGTATTGTTAGCAGCAGTTCCATGTCCCATTTCAGAAACTGGAAGAGCATTCATTCCAGATGTCGTTACTGGCATCATGGACATTGCCACCCCAAACATTCTAATCGCATACAAAATAACAACGTAAATGGTTGGAGTATCCTTTGTTAAAAACAAAAATGGAAAAGTTCCAACCGTCAATAAGAACAATCCACCCATTGCTAAACGACGGGCTCCAAACTTATCGAATAGTCTTCCAGTAATTGGGCTCATAAATCCGGTTAAAAGTGCTCCGGGTAATAGAGTCAATCCGGAATGAAAAGCACTCATCCCTCTAACAATTTGTAAGTAGAGAGGTAAGACCATTTCAACTCCGACCATTCCCATGAAGACCACCGCACTGACAATGGTTCCAAGTCGAAATTCACGTGATTTGAAAACATTTAAATTCAAGAACGGGTTCTTCATGACCAGTTGACGCCATCCAAAGAGAATAATAAAAATGACTCCAATAATTAATCCCCAAATGACAGTTGGACTGCCCCAACCGTCATTTCCAACTGACGAGAATCCATAAAGTAAACTACCAAAACCAATGGTAGACAAAACTAATGAGAGATAATCTAGCTTACTTTTCTTAGTTGGAAGAACTGGTTTAACAAAAAACAGTCCTAAAACAATGACTATGGCAACAATGGGAGCAATAATCCCAAACAAATTTCGCCAAGATGAAGTATCAATCACCCATCCAGACAACGTTGGTCCAATGGCAGGCGCTAAACCAACGACGATTCCAGCAAGTCCCATGGCAGTGCCCCGTTTTTCTGCTGGAAAAATTGACAACATGATAGTCTGAAGTAATGGCATGGCAATACCAACTCCAACACCTTGAATCAAACGTGATCCAAATAAAAACCAGAAGCTTGGAGCTATCCATGACCCCACCGTTCCAATCTCAAAGATGATCATTGCTGATAAGTACAGCCATTTAGTGTTAAAACGTCCACTCAACCAGGCACTAACCGGAATCAAAATTCCGTTAACCATCATAAATCCGGTGGTTAACCACTGAACGGTCGAGGTATTAACATTAAAGGCACGCATTAATGTAGGAAAAGCCGTTGACAAAATGGTTTGGTTTAAAACCGTACAGAAGGTTCCAACCAAAAGAATAATGACAAACATGGTTCGATTATACTTTTTGCCATTCGCATCAACAGCAGGAATATTATGCATTATATATGCCCCTTTCAAAAGCTTAATTAATTAATATTTGCTCAAAATTACAACACCAACTACTATACAACCATCCGATGTTTATGTCAATTTAATTGACACGTTCATTATTTTACATATAATTAGTATTGTATTATTTAATGAATTCATCGAGTTTGATTAAGCATAGAAAGTAGGTAAACCCTTGGAAAATGAGAATGATCAAGAAGTAGCTGACCTCAACGGACGACTCGGAAAAATCATCAAAAAAAATAACATTTCGGTTGGCATTGGTGATATTTCCAAATGCTCCGGTCTTTCCCAAAGTAAGATTCGCTACTGGGAGCAGCGAGGATACATTACTTCTTTACCAGTTCATAAAAATCAAAACAAGCGATATAGCATTTATACCTTAGTAACCGTTTTATTAATCAAATCCTATCTAGAGTCCGGATTTACTCTAGCCACGGCAGTAGATAAGGCAAAACGTCACGAAGAAATCAGTAAAGTCTTTAAAAAATTAATCCTTGATCGGGTTCAATACGTTAAAACTAAAAATGACGACTACTGCATTAATATGGGACCTCTTTCAGACGACCCCAGTAAATCGGTCATTATCAAAGTAAGCGATCGTGGTAGTAAAATCACACTAATGGATACAAAAAAGACACTTCCTAATTAATTAGGAGGTGTCTTTTGGTTTAGATTAAATTACTTATTTTCGCCTAATTTAACCTTGTCTAAAATGTTTAAGTCAGAGTCAATATCATAAACAATTGGTTGACCAGTAGCAATCTCAACGTTCATGATGTCTTCATCAGAGATTCCTTCAATGTACTTAGTTAAAGCACGAAGAGAGTTACCATGGGCAGCAACGATCACATTCTTGTTGTCTAACAATTTAGGAGCAATGTGATCTTGCCAGAATGGAATAACTCGTTCCAAAGTAACCTTTAGGTTCTCACCACCAGGGATCGCCTTTGGATCTAAGTCAGCGTAACGACGATCTTTGGCAGCTGAGCCTTCATCATTTGCGTCCAAAAGTGGAGGCAAAACATCGTATGAACGACGCCAGATGTGAACTTGTTCCTTACCGAATTTTTCAGCAGCTTCCGCCTTATTTTGGCCTTGAAGTGCACCATAGTGACGTTCGTTTAAACGCCAAGACTTCAAAACTGGAATCCATAATTGGTCACTTTCATCCAACACATAATTTAAAGTCTTGATGGCACGCTTTAAAACTGAAGTGTAAGCTTGGTCAAATTGAATGCCTGCTTCAGCAATTAATTTACCTGCATTTTTAGCCTGCTTAACTCCTTCTTCACTTAAGTCAACGTCAACCCAACCAGTGAATTGGTTCGATAAGTTCCATTCACTTTGGCCGTGTCTAACAAATACTAATTTAGCCATTGTAATTACCCCTCTTTTGTTTTTATACTAACTCATTTTACATCATTTAAAACTTTTTTTCACTAACTTACTGATCTTACTAAACCAACCTGGTTTTCGATTTCTCGCCACTTCATCAACGTTTTGGACTCCCAAGACGTCCAGTAAAAAGGTGAAAACAGGAACCGAAACAATTAAACCCCACGTTCCAAAGATGTGTTCACCAACCAGGAGGACCACGAACGTAAAGAAGATTGGTAGTTCGGTCTTAGCCGACATGAACTTGGGGTTTAACACGTATGCTTCAAGTAGATGAACCAACATAATGATAATGAAGATGTATACCACGTATCTAAATCCGCCTACAGTATAACCAATCAAGGTTAGGGGGATTAACGAAATGATAACCCCAGCCACCGGAATGAGGCTCAAGAAGAAAATCATGACAGCTAAGATCAAAAGCTGTGGAATTTGCATGATCCATAAACAAATCGTGGTAATCGTCGTGTTACAGATTGCGATAAAGAATTGGGCTTCAATCACGACCCCAAAGGTTTTGACGAAAGTCTTCGCGAAAAACAGGATATCCGAGAAGAACCACCCAAAGGTACTGGTTAAAAACTTCTTAGAAAAGCGCTTCACCTGCTTAAGTTCCAAGGTAAAAAAGAAACTCAAAAGTAGTGACAGGAACATAGCAATCCCAGTTGAACCAATGCTTGTAATGTAACTCCAAATCAGGTTCATACTTCCCTTAATCTGGTTTGGTACATTAAAGTTCTTTAGTAACCATAAAACCCACGAACGTAATTCTGGGTTTTTAATCGAATGGGGACTTTCATAAAAGGTAATTAGCGTCTTGGTTATTTCAACTCCCTGCTCAGCAATCTGGGGGAGGTACAGGACACTTACCAGTACAATGGCTCCCACAATTAATAAGTAAATCACAATGACCAAGATTGGAATCGGAATCTTAATCCGGGCCCGAATCCAAAGTACTAGCTTGGTTATTAATAACGTAAAGATAAAGGTCAAAAGAATGGTGGTCATCATTGAGCGACAGAGATACAGAACAACGACAATTAACAACAAGACCACTGCCCGTCTTAATTTTGTGTTATTTAAAAATTTTTGCCACCAATTGGTTAAATTCTCCATTTTGGTTTTAATACATCCCCTCTCCATCCATAATTCGTATTTAACACTTTACTCAAATCAATTTTAATAGTAGTACGTAATATTTTTATTATAGCATCTAATGTAATTTGTTAAAATTCATGTCAGTCTATTTTACGAGTTTCACAAAAAAAGGTTATAATGGCCATATAACTATTGAATTAAAGAGAGGTTTTTATATGCTTGAAAAGACGTTTTACAGTGAATTTATCAAACACAGTTTTAATATTCCATTAAAGGTAACATACTGGGATGGTTCTACCAAGACTTATGGTAAGGGTGAGCCTAAAGCTCACATTACCATCCACAAGGCAATTCCAATTAAAGATATTACCAGTAATGCTTCAATCGCTTTAGGTGAAGCATACATGGATGGTGTAATCACTGTTGAAGGGATTTCTTTAGAAGATTTAGTTGCAGCAGCCTACCTGGATAGCAGCAGTTTCTTACACAACAAGAAATTCATTAAGTGGCTACCAAAGTCTTCTCATTCAGAAGCGGCAAGTAAAAAAGATGTGCAAAAGCATTATGACATCGGAAATGAATTCTACAAAATTTGGCTGGATAAGACCATGACCTATTCATGTGGTTACTGGGAAAGTCCAGAAGATAGCCTGTACGATGCTCAGATGAATAAAGTTCATCACATCATCAAGAAACTAAACCCACAGCCTGGTGGTACTCTTTTAGATATCGGTTGTGGTTGGGGTACTTTAATGTTAGTTGCCGCTAAAGAATACGACCTAAAGGTTACTGGTGTAACTCTTAGTCAGGAACAATGCGACTACGTTAACGAACAGATCAAAAAATACGGTCTTGAAGACGTCGCTGAAGTCCGCCTTCAAGATTACCGTGAACTACCAAAGTCAGAAAAGTGGGATTACATCACGTCTGTTGGAATGTTTGAACACGTTGGGAAAGAAAATCTTGATGAATACTTCAAGGTTGTTTCAGACCACTTAGCGAAAAACGGAAACGCCCTCATCCATGGAATTACCAGACAACAAGGTGGTGCGATCAATGGTTGGTTAAATAAGTGGATCTTCCCTGGTGGTTACATCCCTGGTTTGACCGAAAACTTAGACCATATTATTGATAATGGCATGCAAATCTACGATCTTGAATCACTAAGAAGACACTACCAGAAGACTACGGAAACATGGGATAAAAACTTCAATGCGCACCGAAAAGAAATTGAAAACATGTTTGACGAACGTTTCTGCCGCATGTGGGACTTGTACCTTCAAGCCTGTGCCGCTTCATTTAAGGTTGGAAATATCGATGTCATGCAGTACCTCATTTCAAAGGGACCGGCTGGTGCATCACTTCCAATGACCCGTGACTACATGTACAAATAACTTAATATAATAGATAGTAAAAGACGTAACTTCATCAATTAAAGTTACGTCTTTTTGTTATCAAATATTCATTAAAGGACAAACGTTAACAGAAACACCGCCGCTAGTCCTGTCATCACTGAAACTAGCATAGATCGGGTCCAGTAAGCAATCCCAATTACCAACACGGCAGCGATTAACTCTGGTCCCTGACCACTAATCGAAAAGGCATATGACTGATTAATAAAAATATCCTTTACTACCAGTGAAGTAAACAGACAAATTGGTACAAATTCCATCCATTCGGTAAACCACTTTGGAATTTTGCGCTTTCTAAAAAATGCTAATGGTATAAATCTTGGAGCTAAAGCAACCAAAAAACACAGCAATATTAACAGAAAGTGTTGCATCGCATCCCATTTCATAACAATTCTCCCAACTTATTCCTTCGGTGTCCCCGCAGGGTTTTTAAACGTCTTAAGAAAAATACTTTTCTTGTTGGTCTTCCGTTTTCGACTCCGAAAGTATTTATCAAGCAAGAAACCGATGAACGATGCAACTAACGTCGCCGCAACTAATCCCAGTGTTGATTTAGTTAACACTAAGAAGAAGATCGCAAGGCCAGCAGCAAAAAGTGCAATAAACACTTTTAGCAAATCCTTTAACTGCATCACAATCATATACAAGAAGAGCGCTGTGAGTGCGAAATGCACCACGGTTAGATCAATTGTAAGAGCTGACCCAATTAAACTCCCCACTAAGTTACTAATGGTCCAGAAAAATAACGTAAAGTGTTCCACCTGTAACGCATCCTTCGGGGTCCATTTCTTGTCAGTTGAAAACTTTAAATAGTTCACAGCGTAATTTTCGTCATTTAAAGAACAGGCAAAAAAGAACGTAAAGAGCGTGTTCTGCCCGTGAAGATACTTAGAAAGACTCGATCCTAATAATGCGTATCTCAGCTCTAGGAAAAACAGCATCAACACAATCGTTAGAAGTGGTGAATTAATGGTTAACATGGATGCGATCAAAAATTGGGCACCACCGGAAAAAACCAGTAGTGATACCAAAATCGTGTTAAACGTGTTAAATCCCGCGGCGTGTAGCAAAATCCCACACGCCAAACCAATTGGAATGTAACTCAAGTCTAAGGGAAACGAGACCTTGAAATTGGCTTTCCAAGTAGGTTCATTAGGATTCGGTACTAATTTTGTCAATTGAAATCCTCCACTTGATTTCTTGAATAAATAACCTAAAAAATTAATTAACTTTTTGCGTACATTGTTCATTATAAGAAAAAATGGCAAAATAACAAACCATAATTTTGTTCTAATGGTAATTATCAGAAAAATTCCACAATTTCACGGAACAATCTCGAAAAGAAGCCAACCTTATCAACGCTTTGGCAGGTAACGATTGGTGCTTTTCCACCATCATGATTTAAAAATTCCACCTTCTGATTTTTAAATCCAACCTGATTCGTTCCAACTTCCTGATTTTTAAGCACAGGAGCTGATACCGCGTTATCTTTAGCATGCTTTGAATCAAGTATAATTTGGTCGCTAAATTCATTTGGTTGAGAAACCTTGCCCCACAGGGTAACTGGTTTGCTCATCTTGACTTTAACCGTCCGTTTTTTCCCGTTAATCACCCTTAGATGATTCTCGGTAAATTGATCGTTATCATACTCCATGGGGCGATAATTCTTGATTACGTGTTCCATTAAGTTCTTAGTAACGATAAACCGTTGATTAGGCTTAGCACCCATAACTACTGTGATAATGCGGTGACCATGGTGATTATCTAAAGTCCCCGCGAAGTTTTCGCCCGCTTTCTTAGAAGTTCCCGTTTTTAGACCATCAACGTTTAAGGCTGGATCGTAATATCGTTGTCCCTTCAACATTTCGTTAGAGGTCTTGACAACTTCTTGCGGTTTTTGGTCGGTATCACCAAAGGTATACTGCGTTTTCTTAGTGGTTTTTAGAACATCAGGATACTGCGAAATAATTTTGGAAGAGATGATTGCCGTGTCTTTTGCTGACATTTCATTTTCAGAATCGCCAGTCACCCTTGGTAAATTCATCGGTGCAACCTGTTTGTTAGTCAGACCACAGGCATTATAGAATTTGGCGTCTTTAATTCCCAATTCTTTGGCAGTTATTCGCATGGTTTTGGCAAAATTCTCACTGTTACCAGAGATTTTATCACCAAGCGCCATCGCACTCGCGTTAGCTGAACCAATCAGGGCCGTTGAATAGAGCGCCCTTACCGTGTATTTCTTACGGGCCTCTAATTTAACGTTGGTGAACCCTTTTTTGGTACTTAATTTGGCAACTGCAGGTGAAATATCCACCTTAGTGTCCCATTTCAATTGATGATCATGAACTCGTTTTTGAACTATGTATGCGGTGAGTAACTTACTCATCGAGGCTGCCGGTAGGTTTCTAGCAGCGTTTTTTTGATAAATAATCTGTCCTGATTTAGCGTCCACTGCAATGGCAGCTTTACTATCGATTTCGTTCGAGTTGGCCTTTGCCAAGGTCTCTGGAATCATTAAAACGAGCGCTAACGTCATGATTAAAAATGAAACGAGAAATTGATGACCACTATGATTACTTTTCTTGGTTTGCATTTTTCTCTCCTATCACATGTTTATTTTTCCGTAATGGATGCTTAACATCTAACGGAAGGTAAATCTTAAACGCGGTTAATTTTTTCGTTGAAGAAACGTTAATATAACCTCCCTGATTGGTGACAATCTCACGAACAATGGCAAGTCCTAGGCCAGTTCCACCAGTTTTGGTGTTTCGTGACTCCTCAACCCGGTAAAAACGATCAAAGATGTGATCTAGTGACCCTTTAGGGATCTGTTCGCCATCGTTTGAAACGATAATTTCAACTCCTTCACTACTAAATGGCTTAGCAGAAAGATAGATGTGACGTCCACCCTTTCCATACTTAAAAGCATTCGAAATCAGATTATTAAATACCCGACCTAACGACTCCGCATTGGCTTTGATCGAAATATCGTGCTTGAGTGGCTTCATCTCAATCGTCATCTTGTGCTTAGATGCATCAAGTTTAAATGAGGTCTGAAGCTGCTCTAATAGCGCATTCACATCAATGTTATCAATTTTTTGCGAAGGCTTAGACTTATCACCCGCTTTAGCATACTCAAAAAGCCGATCCACTAATTGTTTCATTTGTTGCGCCTTTAAATAAGCAATATGTGAATACTTTAAAATGTCGTCTTCATTTTGATACTGACCGTCTTCAATGAGACCAAGGTATCCCAGAATTGAAGTTAGTGGCGTTCTTAAATCATGACTAACGCTAGTGACCAATTTGTCCTTTGAAGCTTCCACCTCTCGCTCATCATTCATGGATTCAATGACACTATCAACAAGCGCGTTGATACTTTGAATGACTCGCTCGGTATCTCCCTTTAATTCAAAGGGAATTCGATGGTCAAAATGCCCGTTCGCAATGTAATGCAATTCCGAAATAATGTGGCGGAGTTGCATTTGATGATAGCGCCGAATCAACCGCCAGTAAATAATAATGACATCGATTACGCCCATAGCAATGATGAAGAGATTCTCCCAGCTAAGTAGTCGAAAATGCATCGGGCCAAAGGTTACCGATTGCTTAATGATGAAGATTCCGTCCCTTAGACCCGGGTTACTCTCGATTGATTCAGTGATAATCACGGTAATCGCCAAGTTTAAAAGGAGTAATAATATTAAAGTAACTACTCCTTCAACAAATAATTCAGTTTTTTCTTTCGTCGTTAATTTCAAACTCAAGATTCCTCTTATTATTTATGCTTCCACTTTGTAGCCGACGCCCCAAACGGTTTGAATCACTTTTTCACCGCCAGTGGCTTCTTCAATCTTGTCACGTAAATGACTGACGTGGACCATGACGGTTTTAGCTGAAATGATACTTTCTTGTTTCCAAACGCGCTCAAAAATCTCATCAGCTGAAAAGACCCGGTTAGGATGGCTGGCAAGAAGGTACAAAATACCAAATTCCAGAGCGGTTAACTGGATTTCTTTGCCGTCTTCCGTCTTAACTTCGTGTGAATCCTTATTGATAGTCAGTGGACCCACGTTTAAAATGTCAGGCTTGTCCTTAGTGACATCGTTTTGACTTCTTCTAAGCAGGGAACGAACCCGTGCCATGATTTCCAATGGGTTAAATGGCTTGGTGACGTAATCATCAGCTCCAGAAACCAATCCCTGAATTTTATCCATATCAGCCGTTTTAGCGGACAACACAATGATCGGAATCTGGGAATCTTTGCGAATCTCTTTAATAACATCAATCCCACTCATTTCCGGCATCATGATGTCTAAAATTACCAAGCCGATGTCTGGTTCAGTACGTAAAAGTGAGAGGGCATCACTACCGTTATAGGCTGAGATTGGTTCGTAACCTTCGTTTTTAATGTAGATTTCTAATAATTGTGCGATTTCTTTATCGTCATCAACAACTAAAATTTTCATTTTAATTACCTCGAATTCACTGTTTTCTTTCAGTTTATCAGATTGAAAACAGAGATTAACCAAAATTGTTTTAATATTATAAACATTTAAACTTTCACATCAAAAAAATCGTAGACCAGTTGATCCACGATTCATTAATTAATTTCGGTTCCCGGTAAATAGTCCATTGGTAATTGGGAAACGATGACGCATGTACAAAATTCCCGCAATTCCAATTACACCAATCACTGCATCAACAATCGGACTGGTAATCGGGTTAATCACTCTTGGAATATACGTTCCACCAAAGAAGACTAGCATCCAAATGGCGAACAATAGGACCATCATCAAAGCTCGAATGATGCCATTATATTTATGTTTTACTCCCGGAGCAAACAAGTTGGTCATAAGTGGCATCCCCGCACCAGCAACAATCGAGGAAACGAAGATTCCAGTAATTCCCATTACACCACCTTTTGATGCTTGCGAGGAATTAATGAAGAACATGGCTGCGTACAAGAAACAGAACAGAACCAAAAACCACAAAAAGTTGTACGTGGCATCAATCACGTAGGTGATGGGCGTCATCTTTTGGGGTTTCTTTGGTGGATGAACCGTGACTTGCACCTTTTGAGAAACCGTTCCATACAGATTCTTTGCGGTCACCCCACTCTTTTGGGCCTTTTTTAGTTCATTTACCATCGTACTGATTTGAGCAGCTTGTTTTTCTGGTTCCAATTTGGTTTCCGAAAGTTCCTGCTTAAATTTATACATGTATTCAGCATTTCTCTTGGTCAAACCAACGTGATCAAATTGTTCTCGTTCAGCAATCTTAGTGTTTGAGTGATATTGATGCTGTTTTGCTTTAGCATTTCGTTTTCGATTATCTTCCTCGCTCATAATTTCCTCCTAGACGTTGAACCTAAATTCTGCAATGTCTCCATCATGCATGACGTAATCCTTACCTTCAACCCGCAATTTCCCGGCCTCTTTAACGGCATTTTCACTTCCGTATTTATCTAGGTCTTCAAAGGACATAATCTCAGCTCGAATAAAGCCCCGTTCAAAATCAGAATGGATAATTCCAGCGGCTTGAGGTGCTTTAGTGCCCTTTTTAAAGGTCCAGGCTTTGGTCTCTTTGCCACCTGCAGTAAAGAAGGTTTCCAGTCCAAGTAATTTGTATGAAGCACGAATCAACTTATTTAGACCAGGCTCACTAACCCCCTCAGCCTCAAGAAAGTCAGCTTTATCATCATCACCTAGTTCAGCGATTTCCTGCTCGGTTTCTGCCGCAATTCCAATTGCCTGCGCACCGTGTTTTTGAGCATAGTCTTTAACCATTTTAAAGTACTTGTCACTTTCTGGATCCGCCATCGATTCTTCGCTGATGTTAGCGACATACAAAACGGGTTTAGAAGTCAAAAGAAACAATCCCTTAACGATCTTCTGCTCGTCTTCATCAAAATCAATATCGCGGACAGCTCCGCCATCTTCAAGCACCGGTTTAATCTTGTTTAAAACATCCAGTTCTTCCTTGGCTTCATCTGAGCCCTTTGCTGCTCTTTGAACTTTTCCAATTCGTTTATCAACGGCATCTAAATCAGCAATTCCAAGTTCGACGTTGATCGTTTCAATATCGCCAATGGGGTCAACGGTTCCCGTAACTGAGGTGATATTGTCATCATCAAAAGCCCGAACGACGTGGACAATGGCGTCCACTTGACGAATGTTTTCAAGAAACTTGTTTCCAAGCCCTTCACCTTTACTAGCACCCTTTACAATCCCCGCAATATCGGTAAATTCAAAAGTAGTTGGTACCACCTTTTTAGCCGGGATTAACTCCTGAATCCGGTCCAGCCGTTTATCTGGCACTTCTACCATTCCTACGTTTGGATCAATCGTTGCGAAAGGATAGTTAGCCATTTCAGCACCAGCTTTTGTAATGGCATTAAAAAGTGTTGACTTACCAACGTTCGGCAACCCAACGATTCCCGCTGTTAAAGACATCCTGCTTACCTCTTTTAATTAATTTCTTCGTGTTTTTCTAGTATTTTCTTCAAACGTTTCTCAAATTGTCGTCGACTGATCATCACAATGTGACCACATCCCATGCACTGAACCTTAATGTCAGCACCCATTCGAATGATTTCCCATCGATTGGTGCCGCAGGGATGCTGTTTCTTCATTTCAACGATATCATGCATTTCATACATAAAAATATCCTCCCTAGTCGAGATGAATATCCAATAGGTCTAAAATTCGGTTCAAATCTTCGTTTGACATGTAATCAATCTGGATTTGTCCCTTACCAAGCTTAGAATTGGTCTCATTAATCAAAACTTTAGTTCCAAATTTATCTTGAAGCTGGTCCTCGCTCTCCTTAATGTAGGGAGACTTGGACTTTTTCACTGGTCGTTTACTCTTGGTTGAGTGAGCCTTATTAGCCTTGGCAATTAACTTTTCTAACTGTCTAACCGTGAGGGTTTCATCCTTAGCCTTAGCAGCTAAATTCAAAAGTTGTGATTTTTCTTTGACTGATAAAAGGGCCCGGGCCTGCCCCATTGAAAGTTGCTTTTTTTGCAGCATATCCTTAACGGATTGTGGCAACCCCAGCAAACGAAGATAATTGGCAATGTAAGGGCGGCTCTTGCCTAAGCGTTCTGAAACTTGTGCTTGCGTTAAATTCAGTTTCGTCATTAAAGTATCGTACGCTTGAGCTTCTTCTAGTGGATTAAGGTCCTCACGCTGCAAGTTTTCCATTACAGCGATTTCCATCATTTGCTCTTCGGTAGCATCACGAATGATTGCTGGAATTTTGGCCTTCCCAGCAGCTTTAGATGCCCGAAATCGACGTTCACCAGCAATAATCTGGTAATTATGATTATCAACATCGTGGCGCACAATAATTGGCTGAAAAACTCCTGATTCTTTAATGGACTGGGTTAAATCGTCAAGAGCCTTCTGATCAAATTTCTTTCTTGGTTGATAAGGATTAGGCGAAATTTCGGTTAGGTCAAGATCAACAACTGCTTCGTCATTACTATTAACGTCATTGTCCTTAAACAATGCTTCAATTCCACGTCCTAATCCCTTACTATTTTTGTTGGTCATGGGCAGCTAACACTTCCTTTGTCAATTCCATGTATACTTTGGCACCTTTTGATTTGGCATCATAGTCAATGATCGGCAGTCCATGACTGGGAGCTTCCGATAAACGAACGTTTCTGGGGATGACGGTGGTGTACACCTTATCCTTAAAAAACTTTCTAACCTCACCATTGACTTGTGCTCCAAGATTAGTACGGGAATCAAACATAGTCAATAACACTCCCTCAATCTTGAGGTTGGGATTAAAGTGTTTCTGTACCAAACCAATGGTATTAAGTAATTGGCTCAGTCCCTCTAAGGCGTAATACTCAGACTGAACCGGGATCAAAATCGAATCACTGGCAGTAAAAGCGTTAATCGTGATTAATCCTAAGGAAGGTGGGCAATCAATTAAAATGTAATCGTACTTGTCAGAGACACTCTCAAGTGCCGTTTTCAATCGAGTCTCACGCGCCATCATGGGGGTCAACTCAATCTCTGCTCCAGATAATTGAATGGTAGCAGGAACAATATCGAGATTTTGATGAGCTGAATGTAGAATAACGTCTTCGATCGGCTCTTCATTAACTAAAACATCATAAATATCTTTATTAATTTTTTGCTTACTAAGACCAACGCCACTAGTGGCATTTCCCTGGGCATCGGCATCAACCAGCAGGACTTTCTTGCCCTTTGTGGCTAGGTCAGCCCCCAGATTAACAGCAGTCGTGGTCTTACCAACGCCACCCTTTTGATTTGCAAGCGATATAACGGTTCCCATGTTGTTCCCTCCTTCTTACTTGATCGGATCCTTATTTGGAGTTCCAGCTTTTCTTGGATACTTCTTTGGTGTCTTGGTGACTTTATCAATGACAATTATATTTCTTACTTCATCGTTTTCCGGTAATTTAAACTCAAAGTCACTTTCGACTTTACCACCTAAAGTTGTAATTGCCTTCTGAGCTCCCTTCAGTTCTTCAGGAGCCCTAGCGGCCTTTAACGCAATTAACTTGCCGCCGATCTTAACCAGTGGGAGGCACAACTCAGACATCACACTCAACCGCGCCAGTGCCCGTGCGGTTGCAAAATCAAATTGTTCGCGATCATTTGACCGCTTTCCACCAAATTCCTCGGCACGAGCATGAACAAGGCGCACGTCAGTCAATCCCAGTTCACTAACTAGTTGTTTCAAAAAAACAATCCGCTTATTAAGTGAGTCCACGATGGTGACCCCTAAATCGGGATTAATAATCTTAAGTGGGATTGACGGAAACCCTGCCCCCGCACCAACGTCTACAATTGACCTTGATTCTCTAAGCTCTGGTATGTAAAAAACGGGAGTAAGTGAATCGTAAAAGTGCTTTAAATACACGTCGTCACGTTCAACGATGGTCGTCAAATTCACCTTTTGATTATAGGACACTAAGAGTTCGTAGTACTTTTTAAACTGTTCTACTTGAAAGTCCGATAGTGAGACATTGTGTTTTAACAATGCCGCTTTAAATTGTTCTGGATTCATTTACTTCTCCTATGTAAAACAAACAATTGGAAACTAATTAAAGTTAAACCAATTTAAATTAGACCCTTTATTCATTATAACGAAAATTTAAAGATTTCGTTACCAAAAAAAGGAAAAAAGTCACCGAGAAATTTACCCCGTTCCGTTTAATCTGGCATCTTTTGAACTTCAGACTCAAACCAGTCATTAAACGCTTGGGCGTCAATGTCAACGGCAACCTTAGCATTGGTTTGACCATGATGATAAGCACCACGAATATCACCAACGGTGGCGCCATTGGCGGGTCCACTAGTTTGAATATCAATCCACATCTCTTCAGTAGTAAGTAATTCTGGGTGTAACAGGTAGAAAATCGTATTAACATCGTGCATGGCCACGCCTGCATTACTTTGATCCCCATCACTAGTGATAATGGCAGAGAGCATCTCTCCCGCTCGATTCATTTTCTTAATTTCAGCTAAAGTTTCGTTAGTAAGAAGAGCCTTCTTGGTCACATCAAGTCCAATCATCACAATTGAAACACCACTTTGATACATTATTTTGGCCGCATCAGGGTCAGTAAAGACGTTAAACTCAGCGGCACTGGTCATGTTACCACGTCCAAGTGCTCCGCCCATGGCAACAATCCGCACTAACTTGGCTTTTACTTCTGGATATTCAGACAGTAGGAGAGCAACGTTGGTATAAGATCCCGTTGCGACCAACGTGACTGGTTCTTCACTGTCCATAATGTGGTCATGAAGGGCTTTCACCGCGGTCATTTTCAATGGCTCTGGCAGTTCACCCGTAAAATCATAACCACGCATCCCAGATTCACCATGAATCCGAGCTGCATCTTCAAACGGCTTTATTAAGGGATTTGCGGCCCCACTAGCGACTTTGACCCGCTCACCATCATGAAAAAAATTAATAATTTTAAGGGCATTAATCGTCGTTTTATCAACCGTTACGTTTCCAGCGACGGTGGTCACCAAGTCCACATCCAGTTTTGGCTCATTGAGTGCCACTGACAAAGCTGCTGCATCATCAATTCCTGGGTCCATGTCCATAATAATTTTTTGCATAATATCCCTCCGTTTTAAATCCGTCGTTATTAGTCAAGTTTACCACACGCATAATTGAATTAGCTGCTTCAGCTTAAAAGCAATCAAAAAAGAGACGGCCTAAGCTGTCTCTTTTTTTAAGTATGGAAGTAAACTTATTGATGGTCGTTTTACTCGATCAAGGATTCCTAATCCATCTAGAACCGTTCCGCCAATCACACTTACTTTATTAACATCTTCAATGTGGCGATCAGTTGATTGGTTATCATACAACATTACTGGTAAAATCTTGTAAGTCGATAATCCATCCTGGGTTTGTGAATCACCAACCCGACTTGAGGTAACAATCAACAAGTCATCATCCTCTAAAGAATCCATCAATTCTGATAACATGACATCAACTTTCCTTAGTTCTGAAGAGAATTGATCCAAATTACCTTCCATAGCGGAGGTCTGAAGATCTGGAACTTGAACGTAAATAAAACCGCTCCGAACCTTTTCCAGCTGATGATTTAATTCAACAAAAGCAGAGGTATTATCGGGTACCTGAATCCGTCTGGAAAAGTCCTGAACCTGAAGATATTCCACAAACCGGGAAATGATCACGGAACTTTTTTCCGCTTTATAAACCTCTTCAAAGACGCTTGACACACGTGAATTAACGGCACAATCAAACATTTCTCGCAGTCCGGACGCGGGTCGATTAACAACGGAATTAGTTCGAACTAATCCGTAAGCGCCCTCGGGATTGACTTCATCTGATGAAGAACGCTCCCCATCAAAAAAGATGTTAAAAAGGCCCAACCGCCGAAGCGATGGTAAATCTGACTTTGAGGATTGATTCAAAACGTGTGAAAGGATGTTATCGCTTGAAGCATTAAGTTGTTCTGCTTCATTGTCCGAGCGTAATCCGAGTGATGCTAAATCCACAACAATTACCCTTTTATAACTCACGTTTTCATCTCCCATGCGACTTAATAAAATTTAATTATATTCTATAATGCAATAATAAAATGCCCATGTCAATTGACTTAGCAGTAAAATGATAGTATCACAATTCACAACCGAGGTTTAAAAAATGAAATCAATTAATGAAGACAACATCATATTATTAGGTGACTCGTTAACTCGTGGTTTTGACGGAGAAAAAGATTTAGTGCACAATTGGCCCTATTATTTAGGTCAATTTTTACCATTTAACTTCATCAAAAACGCGGGCCAGAATGCCGGTACCATTACCGGAAATTGTGAGCTGGACTTAACCTATCAGGTTAACCACAACAATTTTGGTGACTACGACATCGCCACGATCTTTTACGGTACCAACGATTTTGCTCACCGCTACGATACTTTAGAAGTCGTTAAAAGGATGTTAAATGAAAACATCCAGCAAATCAAGATCGAAAATCCGTCCATTCAAATTCTGGGAATCCTTCCATTGAACCGCTTCGATGGTGGCACCGATAACTACAACATTGAGGGACTCGCCCACTACACGTTTGGACAGCTCCTTTGCGGCTTAACCACCGTCTACCGCCAAAATAACATTCCATACCTAAACTGGCGTAAGGTGGCACCGACCATTGTCGACGACGATAATTATAGAACAAGACTGCATGACCATCGTCTTCACCCTAATTCGACTACTTACAAAATGATGGCCGAAATCATTGCCAAATTTATTAAAGCAAACGTCAACTAAAAGGAGCCATAATTGGTTTCCTTTTTTATTTAACCTCATCCAGACCCTTAAGTTTGAGTTGATTATTAACATCTTGCTTAATATCAGCCCGATAATTGGTCGTTTTTGACGCTTTTTGGCCCTGATCGTTAGTTGAATCAGTTTGAACCGCAAAGTCAACGGTGGCTTTCCCCTCACCAGTACTTGTAACCTTTTTAACGTTTACCTTAATTTGAAGATTTTTAACATCTGGTTCATGATCCTTTTTCGCAATCGTAATCATCTGATTATAGGCTGGGTTACTTTTTCCTCCAACAAAGTTTTGGTCGTACTGAACTTGATCAGCTGACTTTTCGTCAAAAACATCATGGTTCAGTGGCTCCCACACGGCTTTAAGCAGACCAGTTGCTGCCTTTTTATCAACGAGCTTTTTAAACGGGAGTTTGATCTCAGAGTGATTATTCTTCATCCCGAGGTACTGAACATCACTTTTCATTGGTTTGCCGTCAACACTCAGAGTGGCCCAGATTGATGAATCATCACCAATGGGTAAATTATTGACCTTCGCCTTGCCGTTTTCACCAATTTGAGCAACCGGATGATTGTCAACGTAGACGATGGCGTTTGGGACACTTTGAAGCCCAAACGAAACCACGTTAAACGTCAGGTGCGCCATATCAGATGACTTCATCAGACTAAACTGACCGGAAGTCTTAAGCTGTTTACCACCAGCCGTGGCAGTCGCCTCAATCTGATGAACTCCCGGGATGAGTGACTTCACGTTCAGCTCCCCATTACCATCCGTTTTACCTGCCTTGTTTCCATCAATTGTCACGTTGGCTTCTGAAAGATTGGTCTTAATTTTAGGATCAATTGGTTTAACTACCAGTTGATAACGTGGAAATACCAGGAAATTCTTCCCCGTTTGTTTATAAACCAAGTTGTTTTCAGCCACTTTCTCACCGTTAATCTGCATCTTGAGCCGATTAACTGCTTCGGAATTTTGATCGAAATCGTTAACAAGGGGTTGAAGGGCCTCTTCACTTGGAGTACCCGTTTGCCCGTCAATTTTGATTCCAGCAATCACCTGCTTTTGTTCGTGATTACGCAGAGCATTCACCAAGCGGTCACCACTGGCTTTTTTTGAATAATACTTTGTCCCGGAAACTCCGACCACAATCACGATGATAATTTCCAACACGAGTAAAAAGGCCAAGAATTTATGTGATTTACGTTTTTCTGTCAATCTAATTTCCATCCTTTTATAATATTGAGGAAATCATAACATACACCAAACAAAAAGAAACGTAGCACAGAATGCTCGTTTCTTTTCTAAATTACTATTAATCGTTATCGGTACTATCCGATACTTTCTTAACTGACTGGTTACTCTTGATGATAAACGGAAGATCATCAGAATCATCACTGCCAGGATTTTTGACCAAGATGGCATTGTACTCAAAGGTCTGATGACGAACTGAACTATTGTCATCGTCGTCATTGTTATCGAAAGTATAATCAACCTGATAAGTGACTTGCGTCTCCCCACTATCATAAGGTGCTACCGATTCGGTCCTTTCACTAGTTTCAAATGACTCAATTTTATCGTTGTCATTATAACTTTTGACCATCTTAAGCATATCCTGACAAGCGGGACTACCATTTCCACCGTCAAAGAAATGGGAAATATCAACGTCGTTACCGGCACCACTCACCTGAGTCCAGAGCGGATTCAAGACCTGATCAGCCTGATCTTTCGTGGCAATCCCATCAAACTTCGGTTCAATCGTGTTGTTATTATCACTGTCTTTTAAATTATAAGGTTTACTCTGAATTAATTTACCGGACTTGCCCTTCATCTGAACTTGAACGTTCATGTTCGTACTAAATGGGTAGTCAGAAAGCTTAAAGCTCCCATTGTCACCAATCGTTCCAACCTTCTTGTTTTGAATCAACACGTCTGATCCTGGTTGCCCCTTTACGGTGAAGGTGATAATTCGAAGTGGTAAAAACGCTGAACTGGCACCATCAATCCAGTCGAATTGACCATTATTGTGCAATTCACGGCCATTGACTTTTCCGGCAGTGGTAATGTTATAAAGGCCTGGTGCAAGTGGCCCAATCTTCTTAGCCTTTTGACTGCCCGTGTTGCTGGTAATTTGCTTGCCGTTCACACTCAACGAGACGCCATTCAGGTTAGTGGAAATACTAGAATAAACGGGTTTGACCATCAGTTTATACTTAGGGAAAACTAACCAGGTGTTACCCTCCTGCTTAAATTGCAGGTTGTCGGTCACCGGATTATCGTTATCGCGCATGAACTGACTCCTAAGCTTTGATAACTGGTCCTTATTACTAGCATAATAATTAATGGTTGGCTTCATCGCTTTCCCACTAATCTTAAAGTTCGGGTCGTTTGTTTCCGACACATTGGCTAAATTCTTTTCCTGATCATTCTTAATTGCTGAGATGACTCGGTCGACTTGATTAGCTTTTGAATAGTAATTCTTTCCAAAGAAGTAACCACCGATAAGTACCACTACCAAGACCACCACAATTACCCAAATCACTTTAGTAAGTGGTTTCATCTTCTTTTGCTTTCGCGGACGATTAACGTTACTTGTCTGACGCAGGGGCCGACTCCCTGATGTCTTGCGACTTGGTCCTGCTTGACCTTTTGGTGATCCATTAGGAGTTAGTTTATACCCACAATTGGGGCAGAACTCATCATTTGCATTAATTCGGTGTCCACAATTGGGACAAAAAGACGCTTCTTCACTCATTTTGACTCCTCCTAGTATCCTTGCCCAAAGTTAGCAGCAAAGTTGTTAATGATCTCTTGAGTCAGCGTTTGAAGTTGAGAGCCCAGGCTATTACCCAAAATAGCTACTAGGACAGCGGAAATGATTGCCACGATAACCGTTACAATCAATAAAACATAGAAACTATCAATCGACCCAAAATTCTTAGAAAAGAGCATTTCATAAATTAACGCCCAACCCGAAATGGTGATGGCCAAGTCGACCACGTAGAGACCAATTAAAAATAAAATTCCAGCGGGCATCACGGCTGATAGAAGCAAACCCACTAACAGTAAAATAATTCCAACGTTTAAAAATTTACCGTACTCATTCGTATAATCACTAAGGCTCATATTGTTGTTCATAATGAAGTGAACTCCGACATAGCCTAAAATCCAAGCTAACAGACCGATTACGGCAATAATCAGTCCTAGTCCCATAACACTCGTGTTAATGACGCCATCCATCTTATGAATAAGTGAGTATGGAACTGATTCAGAGGCCAGTCCACTCTTCATTCTCATTGCTAAAATAAACGAAACTAGCCAGGTCAAAACGGCAAAGATTCCAAGCGAGATATATCCCAGATACTTCTCACTAACAACCTCATATTTGACTGGATGTTTAATTGATTCAATGAAATAATTAAACATGCTGGTTAATCCGTTAGAAACGTCAGCCTGTGAATTACGGGGATGTTGCTGCTTTTTTGCTTCATTATGTACCTTGTTACTGCTTGTTTGACTGTTGCCAGTCAACTTAGTTCCACACTTGACACAAAACTTTGCGCCCGGCTTGTTATTAAAATGACAATTAGGACATTCATTCATACTAGTTCCTCCAATTAAATAAATATTAAGATTTTCTTACGTTTACATTATCACATACTGATTAGCTCAATCAAAGGGCTAAGGCACATAAATAAAAAAATCAATTAATTGCGGCACGGGATATCGGTCACTCAACAATTCCCGTTCACCAATTTCCTCAGTGTTCGTGAATTTTGATGAACTATAATCCTATTATTTGATTATTCAACTTATTTAATTATAATTATTATAAGATAATAAAGGAGGCGTGCTTATGATTCATTGTACTGGAAACGATGTTTTTATAAATGATCAAAAACTATACAATACCGTGCAAATGGAGATGCAGGATTCTCATAACTTTTACGAATTTGCTGTCCACATTGCTTATGCCCTAGAGGGTAAAATGGCTGTTAATGACATTGCCAAAATCGTGGAGGCCGCTAGTAACAACCACTTAAAGGTCACCGAAACCATTAACGTTTGTCCTAAAGCTCTTCAAGAAGCACTCAAAAAATCACAGTACCTATAAGAAATTCCTTAGCTTGGATGGGCTAAGGAATTTTTTTGGTTTCAGGTGATGTTATCTAAAACTCATTTGAAGTAATATGATTAGTATCACTGATTAAACTTCAAACTACTATTAATGGAGAAAAAATGAAAAACAAACGCAACGTTCTACGAAACATTAACGATCTCATCTGTGGCATTGCCCTGGTAATTGCCATCATGTTCGCCCACTTCAATATTTTACTAATCACGGTCTTAATCGTTTTTATTGATGAACTCTTATGGGGCATGTTCGGCAAAAACAAGAAGACTACGTGGTATTTAATTGCCGCGATTATTGGTTTAATTGGTGCCATCGGTTACAACTTCATCTAAAATAAAAAAATACTAGGACAATGTCCTAGTATTTTTGAACTAATTTAAATTAGCATTTTTTCATTTCAGTTTGGCTGACCCACTGATGGTTAACGTATTCTTTGCCACCATTAGTTGGATTGAAGGTTACAGCATAGGCAGGACCGTCACAAACTTTAACAATCTTCCCCTGAGCACCTTTCATGCCGGGCATGTGGTCAGCTTCAACGGTGACTTTTTCGCCCTTTTTCAAGGTAGCACCTTGTTTATCAGCCTTAAGTTGGTCTTTTGTAACGAACTCATGATTTTTAACTTCAGCCTTACCATCGGTTGGCTTGTAATCGATGACATAAAGTGGTGAATCATATGCTCCGGTAACTTTAGCCTTAGCACCTTTCATCCCTTTCATGTGGTTAGCTGATAGTTTAACTTCAGAACCAACCTTAAACTTAGGATTTTTAGCGGCAGCTAAGTCAGTGGGAAGATTCATCTTATGCTTCATTGGCATATTCATGTCCATTGACTTATCGCCCTTGGTTTCCTTCATGTCTTTTTTACTCATTGTTTTTTCGCTACTGCTACTCGACATATTTGATGACGAACTGGACTTAGAACTACTCTTGCTTTCTCCACAACCAGTAAGTACCAATCCCACACTAGCTACGGCAGCTAACGTAAATAATGTTTTCTTCATTTTCATCTTTGAAGAGCTCCCTTGATATTTTTATGATGTTTCAACTGCTAAGATAGCACCGTCGACACCAAAAAGTTACTAAAATGACTTACCGTAAGTATATTTTAAGATTCTTATAGATTCCTTCAAAATTAAGTAATATGTTTGCACATTTAACCCTAAAAGTTCATGCTAAATATATATAATCTTATGTTTGTGAGGTGAAAATTAATGGGTACAGAAAGTTTAATCATTTCAATTATTGCATTAGTTGTGATTTTGATCATTCTAATCGCTCTAGCATGGTTGTTCTACAAGTTCCTCGGTGGTAGAGACAAGGCAGCCTGGAAATCATCAATGCAAATGGCATTCACAATTGCCTTTGGAATCATCGTTGCATTCATCGTAATGGGATTGTTCAAGATGATCGTCGCAGCCATTGCAGCCATGATCGGTATGCAAGGCGGAATGATGTAATTTACTAAAATAATGCCACTTGGCATTATTTTTTTATTATCACGGTCAATTCAAGAGGAACAACAATAATGAGAGTAAGTATTTTGCAACACACTTCTGATGAGGGACCCGGAGCAATCTCCGACTGGATTCATCACAACCATTACCAGATGTTCGTTTATCATCCTTCTCAGTTTAAGGTGCTACCAGACGCTGCTACAACCGACATGTTAGTAATCTTAGGCGGCCCAATGAGCGTCAACGACGACACAAACTGGATCAAATCCGAACGAGAACTAATCAAACGGGTGATTAGCCAAAGAAAACCAGTCTTTGGCGCCTGCTTTGGTGCCCAACAAATGGCCAAAGTTCTAGGAGCTTCCGTCTTTGACTCGCACACTAAGGAAGTTGGGTTTGCTCCCGTCTACTTAAAAACAAAACTCATCTCCGGATTATCCAACCAACTAGAAGTGCTCCACTGGCATGAGGAAACGTTTCAGATTCCAGATGGTGCCTCGTTATTGTACTCAAGTGATCAACTCGTTAATCAGGGATTTGTAAAGGATAACCTCGTTGGCCTCCAGTTTCACCTTGAACCCAACCACGACAACGTCACCGAAATGGCAATTAACGACTACCCTTACCTTACTGGGTCCGTTTTAAGTCAGTCTAAAAACACCATCATTAACCACCCAATTTCAAAACAGAACCATCGCGATTTATTCAAGATTTTGGATTACATCGCAAACAAATAGCACCCACCTAGAAAAAGTGGATGCTTTTTTGATTTTATTTAAAAGCAAAGTACTTAGAAACAAAGTAATTAATCACAATGGCCATGATTTGTGTTCCAACCACACAGATAAAACTGTTAAACAACGTGGGACTCCCAATCAACCCGTGAACAACGGGAAGTTGGAACAACCAAGCCGAATAGTTTAAGTGATCTAAAAATAAAATCTTAATGAAAAATTGCGGAAACTTATCGATCATTACGTAAGTCATCAAAAAGTCGAGGACTAAAACAAACAATCGTCCCGAAACAAAGTTAACGATCTGAGCCTGAAGTGTCTTGGACTGCGTTCCACTGTTAAAAACAAAGTACTTGTTCACCACAAAAGCAAACGCAATCGACAGAACTTGGGCAATTAAGACCGGGGTAAAATCACTGGTAAAAATCTTCATCGAAACGAATCGACTGACAAAGTAAACCAGGGTGGTCATGGCTCCCCAAAACAAGTATTCAATTTTTTCATCAAAAACTAATCTTTTTACGATATCTAAGTAGTTAGTAGTATTAGCGTCGTTTGTATCATTCATGATATGCATCAAACCCTTTCCTAGTCATTTTATCACAATCAATTAAGTTATAAATTTGTGATTTCCTTAAAACTTAATCTTTTCGGTCGTGTTAAAATAAAACCAATCATTAACGAAGGGAAGGGACGTCATGGATTTAAGCACGTTTATCTGGCTCATCATAATGATGGTGGTCGTTTTCGTAGTGGTAACCATCATTACCGTCTTAGTGAGTCTTCATCGCGCCAAAAAACGACAGGAAAAAGAGAACCGACATTCTGATTCCAAGTAGCTTAGTTACGTGAAAACGTTAAAGTTACGATTATCAGCCATAAAACTGTATAATGAGTGAAGAAAGAGAAGCGTGATTTCTAATCGGGATGGTGCCATGAATCACATTGTTTTAGTGACTGAAAAATTATCATTAGCACTTAGTTTCAACCAAACCTTTAATGACAATGGGTACTTTGTCGACGATTTATACGATGTTTCAAGCTTACTATCATCCATTCAAAAGTACGAAGAACAGGCCATTATTTGGGACCTAAGTACCGTTGCAACTCAAAAGTTGATCGAACTTATCCCTAAAATCCGCCAAACGGCCTCACTTCCAATTCTCGCTCTGGGAGAAAAAAAGGACGAGGGCATCGTTGATCAATTATTTAAAGTTGGCATCGATGACTACATCATTCAACCATACAACGCTGACGAAGTCATGCTCCGGATGAAACATCGCGCCCGTTTCTACCAAGACGAAAATAATAGTCTAAAGCAGGAAAAAAATAAGAAGGTCAAACCACGATTTCACTTTTCTGACATCGACGTTGATTTAGATCAGAAGGTTGCTACCAAAAATGGTACTTCGCTCCGACTAACGCCTAAGGAATTCAAGCTTTTAGAGTACTTTCTGACTCACCCTAAACGGATCCTGAGTCGTGAACAAATCCTAAACGGCGTTTGGAACGATCTTTACATTGACCAGTCCTCGCGGATGCTTGAAATGCACATCAGCCATTTAAGGGACAAGATTGAACCTAATCCCAAAGACCCCGTCTTAATCAAAACGATCCGTGGCTTTGGTTATGAATTTGAAGCGAAATTAAATAAACCATAATAAATGACATCCAAACCATTAACGGGCTTGGATGTCATTTTATTTGTTTTTCATTTCATTATTTTGAATTTTGACCACCTGCTGATAGGCATTATCCATCCACTCCAAGTAGTTTTTATCTTCAGGAATCGTTTCGGTCAATTTTACAACCGGCACATCATGATCCTTAGCTAATTTGACGAGGTTCTTGACCATTTTACTGTCAGCCTGCGTGTTATCAACAAAGAAAGCAATCCGATGGTGAGTGATATCATCCCTGATGTTTTGAATACTCTTAGGTGACGGGTCAATCTCCTTCTCGGTCGCATTGGCAAAATCAGGGTCATTTACCTTGTATCCCATGTACTGAAGGGCATCATCGAAAACCGGTTCACTGACGTCGACCTTGCGATTTAACTGGTAATCGTTCAGATTATCTCGTGCCTTTTCCGCCTGCTGCTTAACTGGTTCATATTCTTTTAAATACCGCTTGGCATTATCATGAAAATAACGTTTGTGATTCGGTTGTTTTTCACTATAGACGTCTGCCAGTCGGTAGACGAGCTTACTAACGGTGTCAGGATCATACCAAATGTGCTCGTTATCTCCATCTTTTCGGTTCATCACCTTTGAAACGTTGACAACCGACGTCTGATCACTTCCATTCTTTACCAGCTTTTTCATCCAATCGTCGTATCCAATGCCATTTTCAACAACCACGTCTGCTCTTGCAACTTGATTCGCATCACTCGTTGAAGGATCAAAATCGTGTGGGTCACCGCTTCCCTTAATAATCGGCTGAACGCTCCCCTGATTTCCCAAAACATTTTTCGCAATTTGACCATAAAAATTAGTTGAGGTAACCACTCTCAGCTTATGGTTGGCCCGTTCATCTCCTGATTTTTTGCCACAACCAACTAGCACGATGACACAAAATAAGATTAAAATTGCTGTTATACTTAACTTAAACTTTTTTATCATTGTTTTTCTCCTTTGAAACATCATCCGAAGTTAAGTTGACCATCATTAAACAAATAATACTCACTTAATATAATACTGTTATCTTAAATTGAGCAATCAATCCACTGGAGGAATTTTCATGGCAAACGTTCGTAACCAGGATAAAACCCATTCCCTATTACTAGAGGCCGGGTTTAAGGCCTTTCTAAAAAACGGGTTTGATAAGACAAAGATTCGTGAAATTTGCCGAAACGCTAACCGGACAACCGGTTCCTTTTACAAACACTTTGAATCAAAGGATGCGATTCTAGATGAAATTCTTGATCCCTTTATCAAGCAATTAAAAGACGAATATGAGAATCAGTTTAATCAGGGAATGGCTAAAATCAGTCCAGCCAGCGTTCAAACGGTGTGGAAACAAAACATTTTGAATATGAATCCAATCATCCACACCCTTTACGCTAATCCGAAGTATAAGGAATTAATTCTTTTTAAATCAGAGGGGTCGAAGTACGACAATCTAGCCGAAATGCTAACGAAATACTTTACCCAAAAAATTGCTAACTCCATTGGGATCATGCAAGAACGTAACATCATCACTGTTAGCTTTAAGTTTAACTACCAGGAACTGCATTTTCACGTGTTCTCGTTTTATGCTACTTTTTGTGACATTTTGAAACATCGGTATAACGAGCAAGAGGCCATCATGCTGTGTAACAACCTCTACGACTTCTTCTACCCGGGATGGATGGCATGGCTGTCCATTTAGTTTGTTTTTAATAACACCGTTATTTAAGACCCCCTTCAATAGTACTTGAAGGGGGGTCTTTTTGGCTTTACTAAACATTTACATAAAAAGCCCGTAAAATTTACTTAACATTTACATTCACCTTATATACTTGGTTCGTAAACAAAATAATGTCCATTTAAACCAAAGGAGATTTCGTCCATGTCATTAGGCAAAAAGAAAAAGGTTGCATTGATATTAACGTGTGGACTGCTGGCGCTGGGACTCGCCGCGTGCGGATCATCATCTTCCACCAAGGCCAAAAACGGTAATAAGATTACCGCCGTTGGCTCCACGGCACTTCAACCACTGGTCGAGCAAGCGAGTCGAGAGTATCAGGTTAGTAACCCGAAAGTTAACATTAACGTCCAGGGTGGTGGATCTGGAACTGGCCTAAGCCAAATCCAACAGGGAGCCGTCAATGTTGGTAATTCAGATGTCTTTGCTTCCCAACAACCAGGTGTTACTGCTAAAGATTTAGTTGATCATAAGGTTGCCGTTGTTGGAATTGCCCCGGTTGCCAATAAAAAAGTGGGAGTGAAAAATCTCTCAATGAAACAACTTGAACAAATCTTCACTGGTAAAGTCACCAATTGGAAGCAGGTCGGCGGAAATAACGTCAAGATCGTGGTGATTAACCGGGTCGAGGGAAGTGGAACCCGGATGACCTTTGAACAATCCGTTTTAAAGGGCAAAAAAGCCATCAACGCTCAGCAACAAGACTCAAACGGAACGGTGCAACAGATTGTCTCATCGACTCCCGGTGCGGTTAGTTACCTCTCGTTTCCATATTTAAACAATAAAACGCAAAGTATTTCCATCGATAAGGTGCAACCAACCGACCCCAACGTAGAACATAACAATTGGAAAATCTGGTCGTATGAACACATGTATACCAAGGGCAAGCCCACTGGAACCACCAAAAAATTTATTGATTACATGCTTTCAGATCATGTTCAACAGAAATTAGTCAAGCAGATCGGATACATTCAAGTTAAAAACATGAAATTTGAAAAGAATGCTGAAGGTCAAGTTCAAGCGGTTAAATAATTATGAAAGTGGTTTTTTATATGAATGACATTAAAGAAAAATTACTGAAACCATCAAAAGAAACTCATCAAGATAAGGTTGGTCATTTTATCAGTCTCATATGTATCGGCCTGATCGGCATCCTCGTCATTACCATCCTCTTCTTCATCACCACCAAAGGACTGGCGACCTTTACTTCCGATCACGTCAGTATCATCGATTTCTTCACCAAGGGGGACTGGAATCCAAGTCAGACGGGACCAAATGGGAAACCAGAAGTTGGGGCACTTCCAATGATCGTCACCTCATTTGCGGTCACCCTACTATCCGCCATTCTTGCCACCCCATTTGCGATTGCCATGGCTCTTTTCATGACCGAAATCGCTCCCAAACGAGGGCAAAAGATTCTGCAACCAGTAATCGAATTACTCGTTGGAATTCCATCCGTTGTTTATGGGTTCATCGGTTTAATGGTCTTGATTCCCATCGTTAGAACGGCGTTTGGCGGGACCGGTTCTGGGATTTTACCAGCTACCATCGTTTTGTTCGTCATGGTTCTTCCGACCATCACCTCAATGTCAGTCGATGCTTTAAAGGCCGTCCCACGAGACTACCGGAGTGCTGCTCTTTCACTCGGAGCCACTAAATGGCAAATGATGTACAAAGTGGTCTTACGGGCTGCCACTCCGGGAATCCTTACCGCGATGATCTTCGGAATGGCGCGCGCCTTTGGTGAAGCACTAGCCGTTCAGATGGTCATCGGAAATGCAGTCCTCATGCCAACCAGCTTGACAAGTCCAACTGCAACTTTAACCAGTCAACTGACGACCCAAATGGGCAATACCATCATGGGAACCTTGCCTAACAACGCCTTGTGGACATTGGCCTTAGTTTTACTAGTAATGTCACTAGTATTCAACGTCATCGTAAAACTAATTGGAAAGAGGAGTGCATTTAAAAAATGAAAATAAATGCCAAAAAAATTAATAAGTTCGCCATTGGGACCATCTGGGCCTTAGTCGTGGTCGTAGTTCTGATCTTAATCTTCCTACTCGGTTACATCCTCATCACCGGTCTACCCGATATCTCGTGGAAGTTTTTAACCACCACGTCCAGTTCGATCAGTGCCGGCGGTGGAATTAGAGATCAGCTCTTTAATTCCGTCTACCTGCTAATACTGACGATCATCATCTCGCTGCCAATCAGTCTTGGGGCCGGAATTTACCTGGCAGAGTACGCCAAGGACAACTGGCTCACAACGCTCGTTAAAACGGCCATTGAGGTTCTAAGTTCATTGCCTTCCATTGTCGTTGGTTTGTTTGGATACTTGGTGCTAGTAATCAAGTTTCAACTTGACTACTCCATTCTGTCAGGAGCGATTGCTTTAACCATCTTCAACCTGCCACTCCTTACCAGAAGTGTCGAAGATTCCATCGAAGAGGTGCCAAAGTTACAAAGAGAAGCCGGGTTATCGCTTGGACTCTCCAAGTTTAAAACCATTACTGGAGTTGTGCTACCCCTCGCGATCCCGGGCATCATCACCGGTGTCATCCTTAGTTCTGGTCGAATCTTCGGGGAAGCCGCCGCCTTGATTTACACGGCTGGTCAAAGTGCCCCAATCGTAAGTTACACCAACTGGAATCCTTTCAGTCCCAGCAGTTTCCTAAATCCCATGCGTCCAGCTGAGACCCTTGCAGTTCATATCTGGAAACTAAATACCGAGGGAATTGTTCCAGACGCACACGTCGTTTCAAGTGGAGCATCAGCCGTTCTTATCATTGTTATCTTAGTCTTTAACCTGTCGTCTCGGTTCTTAGGTAACTGGGCTTACCGCAAGATGACTGGGACTTCTAGAAAAAAGCGAGGTTAAAACATGGCTCAACAAAATTACGATTTAAACCACCATCAAATTATTACACCACCAGGAGAAATGGCCCTTGAGACCGAGGACGTGAACGTCTTCTACGGTAAAAAGCAAGCTACCTTTGATGCTTCGCTGGCATTCTCAAGGTTCAAGATTACCGCCCTCATTGGAGCCTCTGGATCTGGCAAATCAACCTTCCTTCGCTGTCTCAATCGAATGAATGATGGTGTGGCAAACGTTACCGGTAGAATCATGTACAGAGACGTAGACATTAACCAAAAAAAATTAAACGTCTACGTCCTTCGAAAAAACATTGGCATGGTCTTCCAACACCCCAACCCCTTTGCCAAAACCATTCGTGAGAACATTAAATTTGCGCTTAGAAAACATGGCGTAAAAGATCCACAGGAACTTGATCAACGAGTAGAACAAAGTCTAAAAGCCGCTGCACTATGGGACGAAGTCAAAGATAAGCTGGATACAAGCGCCCTTGAATTATCTGGTGGACAGGCTCAAAGGCTCTGTATCGCTCGTTCAATCGCCATGCAACCTGACATCTTGTTGTTAGACGAACCAGCGAGTGCCCTTGATCCCATTTCAACCTCTAAGATTGAAGAAACGCTTCTAGAGTTAAAGAAAAAATATACGATTATCATCGTGACCCATAACATGCAACAAGCCGCCAGAGTCAGTGACTATACCGCCTTCTTCCATCTTGGACACGTCATGGAGTACGCTAAAACAGCTGACATTTTCACCAGACCACAGGTCAAAGCCACTGAGGATTACATTTCCGGCAACTTCGGTTAAGGAGAAGTAAATGACAACTAAAACGGAACCAAAAGAGATTATCAAAACTGAAAACGTCAATTTGTACTATGGAAAGCGAAAAGCGTTGCACGACATTAATTTAAACTTCAAACAAAATGAGATTACCGCCCTAATTGGACCATCTGGATGCGGAAAGTCAACATACCTCCGTTGTTTAAACCGAATGAATGATCTTATTCCAAACATTACCATCACGGGAAGCTTCACGCTCAATGGTCACAATATTTATGGTCCAAAAGAAGACATCGTGGAACTCCGAAAAGAAGTTGGAATGGTTTTCCAGCAACCCAATCCTTTCCCCTTTTCCGTGTACGATAATGTCACCTTTGGCTTAAAATTAGCTGGCGTTAAGAATAAGCAACTATTGGACGAACGCGTTGAAGAATCTCTAAAACAGGCGGCTATCTGGGATGAAGTTAAGGACAAACTTCATAAAAGTGCGCTTTCATTTTCTGGAGGACAACAACAACGAATCTGCATTGCTAGACTCTTGGCCATTCAACCAGACGTGATTTTACTGGATGAACCAACGAGCGCGCTCGACCCTATTTCGAGTCAGATGATTGAGGACACCCTCCTAAACATCAAGGACAAGTATACGATCATCATCGTGACTCATAACATGTCACAAGCTTCTCGAATCTCAGACAAAACGGCGTTCATGCTGAACGGTCGACTAGTGGAAGTAGGCAAAACCAAAAAAATGTTTATGAATCCTGATAAGCAAGAAACAAGTGACTATCTCAACGGAAAATTTGGATAAGGAGAATGACTATGGGAGCATTATTTGATGATGAATTAAAGAAACTTAAAGGACACTTCATGGAAATGGGATTTGACAGTAGTGAACAAATCTACCAAGCCACCAAATCTTTCATTGATCATGATAAGGACCTCGCACGCAAAATCATTGCAGAGGATCCCAAGATTAACAACGAAGAAATGGATTTAGAGAAACAGTCCTTACAACTGATCGCACTCCAGCAACCCGTTGCCAGTGATTTTCGTCAAATTATCAGTATTTTAAAGGCCAGTACCGACATTGAACGAATCGGCGATCACGCCAATACGATTGCGAGAGAAACCATTAACGCCAAGGGCCATGAACGAATCCCGGCGGTCGAAAAAGTCATCAGTGAAATGACTGAACAAGTCCGTTCAATGTTAGAACAGGTACTAGAGGCCTTCTTTGAGGGGAATGCCTCGGAAGCTAAGAAAATTGCTGACCAAGATGAATCAATTGACAAGTATTATCATTCCACCAGAAAGTTAGTAACTGAATCCCTGAAAAAGAACAGTAAGACGGCGCAAGCGGCCCTAAGCTACTTAATGGTCATCCGATTGCTCGAACGGATCGGTGACCACGTCGTAAACCTCGCCGAGTGGCTCGTTTACAATCAAACCGGCAAGATGGTCGAACTCAGTCACAGCACCAATCACGATGAAGAATACTTTGAAAACAACAAGTAACAAAGAAACCACCCTGATATTTCTATCAAGGTGGTTTTCGCTATTTATTGATTACTGGTTCGCTCAAAGAAGTCCAAAAACAACTGTTCCTCTTTTGGATCGTTTTGCCACAATAATTCTGGGTGCCACTGGATTCCCATGATACTAGCATCATCATTTTCAACCGCTTCGATGACGCCATCAGGGGATTTGGCCGTGACGGTCAAACTCTCTCCGACCCTTTTTAGGGCCTGATGATGAATTGAGTTCACCACCGGATGGTTTCCAATGGAATGGACCAACTGGCTTTTGGCTTTCACTTGCACCTCATGAAAATTATGCTTCGGATCGTCGTGTTTCACGTGTTGAACGTTAGACTTGGGTAAATCAGTGGCAATGTCTTGATAAAGACTACCACCAAAAGCTACGTTTAATACTTGAAGCCCCCGACAGATTCCTAAAAGTGGTTTTCTCCGGCGCACCATTTCTTTAATCAGTCCCATTTCCCACTCATCATGGGGTCGATAGTGCGCATCGTCTGGTTCGACTGATTTTTCGTGGAATAATTCTGGTTGAACATCTTGACCACCAGGAATAATTAGGCCGTCAACTAAGTCAACGTATTCGGAAATCATATCAAGCTCAGCCATGGGAATAATAACAGGCAGAATGCCGTGTTTTTGCAGTAAATCAATAAAAACTTGAGCAGTATAATTGGCGTAATCAAGGTTATAGTTAGGCGTCTTAATCCGGTTAACGTTTGCCGCAATTCCAATTCTCAAAATGAACCCCTCCATTACAATTTAGTAATTCCTAATGAATAAGAGCCATCCCGAATTAACGGGATAGCTCTTATTTGGTTTAGAAGTTAGTTTGGTCCAACTTTCCTATAATTGCAATAGCTTAATTAATTTTTTAATCTTTATTCGGAACTCAGACTCACAATTGGATCTAATTTAGCGGCCTTGGCTGCTGGAGCAAGTGCTGCTAGTAAACAAATAATAACAAAGACTAGTGCCCCAATAATGGAATTGGCCGGTGAAATTTGAACAATTGCGTACTTAATCGCTCCATTAGAAATCGTATCCGCTCCCCATTCGGCCAGGTAGGCGATGATAACCGCAAAGATGGACGAGAAGACTCCCAGAATAAAGGCTTCGGAGAAGAATAGGTTTCGAATGTTGCCCTTGGTAAAACCAAGTGCCCTTAGAATCCCAATCTCCTTGGTTCGTTCGGCAACACTAATGTAGAGCACCACGATGATCATAATTGCTGACACAAGGAGCGAAATTGCCGCAATTCCTGCTAGAACCCAAACAGCGACGTTAATGTAAGTGTTCAGTGTTGATACAATCGCACCCGCACCAGTAATTTGGTACTTGGCTTGTTGATTGGGTCCCTTCAACGACTTAATCTTATCTTGAACGGGTTGAACGTTGGGAACTCCACCAGCGATGTTCACCGCGGCAAAGTTCGGTTCGTACTTCATTTTAGCTTCACTAAACATTGACTTCATCGTGTTGGAACTAACAAGTGCCATTGGGTTCACGTCACTAGTCACCCCACTCACAGTAACCTCTTTTGATAGGACATGGGGCTGCCCGTTATCATCGGGGGCATTCGCAAACAACTTAATTTTTTGGCCCGTCATGTCGTACGGCTTCTTCTTATTAAAGCTTTGGGCCGTCTTCTTATTAATCAACACCTGATTATCTTTAGTGGGGACTGCTCCGGATTTAATGTTCTTCTTTAAGACCGCTCCTTGATAGTATGTTTGAATGTACTGAACGGAAGCGGTTTTATCGGCCGCTTTAAACTGACCGCCAGCTAAAAACTTACCCAACGTTGAACTCTTGACGTTCTTTAGATCCTGCAACTGCTGGTTATCCTGGTTGGTCAGAAGTTCATTTTTAGGGTTTTGTTCCTCTCCTTGTTTCTGTTTTCGACTAACCTGAATGGTAGTGGGATTAACCTCTGAATAAATTTCATGATTAATGTATCCCTTGACCCCATTGCCGAGACCTAACATGAAAATGACCGAAAAGATGCCGATGGCCGCCCCAAAAATAATTAACAGGTTGCGCTTCAGGTTATAACGAAAGTGTTCGAAGGCCATCGTAAAGATGGAAGCAAGTTTGGCCGGACGCGCCTGAAAGTCCGCCTGCGTTTTATTAACCGGGTAAGCGGGTTTTAAAATCCTATCTTCATCAATCTTCCCGTTGGCTAAATGAACGATTCTCGTTCCATAATTGGCAACCACCTGAGAGTGGGTGACGGCAATTACCAGTTTTCCGTCTTCGGCAATTTCGTTCATTAGTTCCAAGATGTCATCGGTATTTTGAGCGTCCAAGGCACCAGTTGGCTCATCAGCAATGATGATATCTGGGTCAGAAGCAAGTGCTCGAGCAATTGAAACCCGCTGCATTTGTCCACCTGAGAGTTGATTGGGGTACTTGTTACGGTGGTCATACAAACCAACCTTTTTTAAAAGCTCAGTGGCCCGTGCTTCTTGTTGTTTATGTGTTAAAGTTGTCATTTCTAAAGAGACCATCACGTTCTCTTTAATGGTCAGATGATTCACAAGGTTAAAGTTTTGAAAGATAAAACCAATCGTACTGCGCCGATACTCATCAAGTTGTTTACTGGTATCTTTTTTTAACGATTTCCCGTCAATTAAAACGTCACCGGAATAATCACTGTCTAGTCCAGCGATAATATTCATAAGGGTCGTCTTTCCACCACCAGATTCTCCCAGGATGGAAACAAATTCCCCACGATCGAAGTTGAGACTGATCCCGTTTAAAACATGAAAATCCTGATTATCCACATAATAGGACTTTTTGATGTTTCTTAGTTCTAAATAAGCCATTTGGTTCTCTCCTTCTTTTTTAGTAGTGTCCATTTTAAACTAATTTAACCAAAAGTAAATTTTAACCTGAAAGTAAGACCGGCCTTAACGGAAAATTAAAAAAATAATTTTGTGAAATATTTTCGTAATTTTTTCATAACAATAATTAAAATTAATTGCTTAATTCCCACTCTAATGCCGTTATCTATTTCACTTATCAAATTTCTTCTTTGTTCAATTTTTATTGGATCTATTTCAGAAGCTGGAATGCCCTTGCAAACAGTTTTCAAACGGTTTACATTATTACTTGGAAACAAATCTGATATTCCTGAAAGAAATCTTTCCATTTTTTTCGATCAGTTATGTTCAGATTGTAACGATATTAATTCATCAACTTTTCGAAAGGAAGTTATCTTATGTCAAAAATGAAAGCTTTAGTTATGACAGCTAAGCAACACATGGAGATTGAAGACAGAGATGTCCCAACTCCTAAGGACGACGAAGTCTTAGTTGAAACTGCCTACGCTGGTATCTGTGGTACCGACCACGCCTTATACAATGGTCTCCCTGGTTCAGCTGATGCTACTCCTCCAATCGTGTTAGGTCACGAAAACTCTGGAGTTGTTTCCGCAGTTGGAAAGAACGTTAAGGACTTCAAGAAGGGTGACCGTGTTGTTGTTGACCCTAACATTTACTGTGACAAATGTTTCTACTGTCACACTGGCCGCTACGAATTGTGTGAAAACCTATCGGCCGTTGGTGTAACTAGAGATGGTGGTCTTGAAGACTACTTCACCGCCCCAGAAAAGGTTGTTTACCACATTCCTGATGAACTATCACTTCAAACTGCATGCTCAATGGAACCACTTTCATGTGCCGTTCACACGATGAAGATCACCGAAAACATTACCCCTTACCAACACGCTTTAATCATTGGTGATGGATACATGGCTAAGTTGTTTGCTCAACTACTTAGAATCTACGGAATCCAGAACATTGACATGACTGGTAGACATGATGAAAACCTTGCTTGGGAAAAGAAAGAACTTAACTTAAACAAGGTTATCAACACGACTAAGGAAAAAATCACTGACAAGTACGACATGGTAATCGAATGTGTTGGAAAGCCTGAAACCCAAGAACAAGCTGTTGAAGCAACTAATCCTGGCGCTCAAGTTATGATGTTTGGTGTTGGTGCACCAGGTCAAACATTTAACATGAACACTTACGAAATCTTCAAGAAGCAATTAACCATCAAGGGTTCAATGATTAACCCCCACAGTTTCGAAGATTCAATTGCTTTACTTTCAGATGGTTCCGTTAAGGTTACACCTTTCCAACACAACATCCTTACTTTAGAACAAGTACCTGGTGTATTAGCTGGTACTGACAAGGTTCAAGGCAAGTCAATTGTTAAAGTTAATGGTAATCTTAAATAATTGAACCAAAATCTGATCGTGGAGGGAAACTATGGCGAAGAAAACCGCTAATAGAAAAGCCAAACGTACCATTTCCATGACAGCTTCAATTATGTTCTTTATCCTTTCATTAATAATTAACTCTGCTGGAAATGTTTTGACTCTAGTAACAACTGCTAAGATTCATCCATCTTTTCTAGGTTCAGCTTACTGGACCGCAGCCGAAACCAACCTTGGAAATGCATTTCACTGGAACTTATTCTGGGCATTTCTAATCTTGGGAGTTGCCATTACCATTTTGAACGCCTTTTTAGTCGGTCACTGGGATTGGGGACGTGCCATTGGAAACGTCATCTTCATGGTTCCGTTCTCAGCACTCATCCAGGTCTTTGATGACTTCTTCATGGATGGTTCACTGCCAGTAATTGGAAAAGTATCATTTTTTGCTGGATTCCCTGAAGCCAAGGGTTGGATGATGGTCGCTTTATATGTCCTCTTAAATTTCTTCGGGGTAGCATTGATTGCAACCGCCATCTCAATCTACCAACGAGTCAACTTAGTCTTGCATCCCGCTGATGATTTGATGCAGATCCTGCGATTTAAGTACTTCAATGGTGCTGCTGGGAAAGCCATGTGGGCTTCCTACATCCCACCGACTGTCATGGCAGTGGTTGCCTTTGCAATTACTCGTCAATTTACTAACTTAGGAGTAGGAACGATCTTTGCGTTCCTATTCCAAGGTGGAATCACTGGACTTGCTGATAAATACATCTTCCCTCACCTAAAGCATCAAGCGTTAGATGTTGGTGATGAATCAACGGTTGCCGTTGATATTGACGAAGACGAAAAGACAAAGAAAAAATAAGCAAAAGAAATAACCGATCTCAACCGAGATCGGTTATTTTTATTTAAACCACTATTTCAAACTTTTTAAAATCTCGCTCAATGCTGGTTGACCATAAACGTTATAACGTTTCTTGTACGCATCAATCGTTTTTTGGTCAAAGTTTTCTGGGTCAAGTGGGACAAAACTAGTATCAATTGGGTCAAACGCTTTAATCTTAGCGTCAATCACAATCGGCTTCGTGTTACCTTCGGCCTGCATTCGGTCAATCTCAACCATGACACTATCCAGTTCATCTTGACCCGAAACTTTAAAGCCATGAGCACCCATGCCTTCAGCAACCTGGGCAAAATCCGCTTGATAGAGGTCAACACCATAATCACTAATGCCAGATTGAACGTCTTCGTGTTCAATGTAACCAAAGCGTTCGTTTGACAAAACGACATTGATAATCGGCAAGTTGTACTTGGCCTGCGTAATCACATCCTGCATGACCATTGCAAATCCCCCATCACCTGAAATCGACCAAACTTGACGATCAGGATATGAGAGTTTAGCAGCAATGGAAGCTGGTAGACCAAAGCCCATTGTTCCAAACCACGGTGACATGGCAAACTGCTGCTGCTGATTAAAGGGAAGTTGACGAATGGAATGCATGGTGTTGTTTCCAACGTCAAGTCCATAAACCGCATTCGACTTAGAATGGTCAGCGATTGCTTTCAAAACAGTCTCAGCTCTAAGACCCTCGTCGTAGTCAGTCGCAATGCTATCAAGCCATTTTAACCAATTCTCGCGATCAATTCGAGCGGCTTTTAAGAAATCACTCTTAGGAAGCTTTACATCTGAATCAATTAACATTTCTAAGAATTCCTTGGCATCACCGTGAATCGTGAGGTTGGCCTGATACTGACGACCCAAATCAGCCAGATTGTTATTAACTTGAATGATTTTCTTATCTTTAGGCATGAAGCGAGCAAACGGAAAGTCGTTTCCAAGCATAATAATCAGATCGGCAGCCTGAGAAACTTCAAATCCGGGTTTCGTTCCCAGTCTACCACGAGCACCCATGTAACTCAGATTGTCGTTTGGCATAATCCCAGTTGCAGGAGCCGTGGACAAGACTGGCATGCTAAACTGATCGGAAACTTTCACGATCTCATCTCGGGCACCCTTAGCACCTCTTCCGTACCAAAGAACCGGATGTTTGGCTTTCTTAATCATCTTAATGGCTTCATCAACGTCAGCTTGTTTAGGGTGAACCGTTTTAATGCTACTTGAAACGTTGGCTGTCTTAGTTGGTTCATAGTCAATCTCAGTTCCAAGTAAATCATTCGGTAAGATGACGACTGCTGGCCCCTTCTTTTGATAGGCCGTCCTGATGGCTTCATCAATAATCTTTGGTATCTGATCGGCAGTTGACGCCTGGCGGTTGTAAACCGAAACGTCAGCAAACATTGGCAGTTCATCCATTTCCTGAAAGAACCGCGTGTTCATCATTGGTTGGGGAACTTGTCCAACGAGGGCTAGCATTGGCGTATTGTCTTCCTTCGCGTCGTATAAACCATTAAACATGTGAGTCGCACCAGGACCAGCCGAACCAAAGGCGACCCCAATCTTACCGGTATACTTATGGTCAGCGGAAGCGGCCAAAGAACCGACCTCTTCATGTCTAACCTGAATATATTTAATGTTCTTTTTTTCCTCATCTAGCGCATTCAATAAGTTATTCAAAGAGCCAGCTGTGATGCCATACAAATGGTCGACATCCCAACTCTCAAGCACTTTCACCAGTGCTCTACTTGCTGTCATTTTACTCATAGAATCCCTCTTTTCGTTTTTCCAATTTAACTGTTGACCCAATTGAATTATAAACCACTCCATCAATTTATCCTATCAGAAGCAATAAAAAAGACTCCTAATCAGAGCCTTTACTTATTAATTCATATTTCTAAGCTGGTCATTTTTAGTGTAAAAACTATGATAACCCATGTAACATGCGATGATTGAACTAACGGCCGTAATCCCAAGCAACATGAAAGTTACCATGATCTGGTACTTAATGGCCTTAACCGGATCAACACCAGCAAAGATTAAACCAGCCATCATCCCGGGTAAACTAACCAGTCCAACGGTCATCGCAGTATCAATCGTGGGCTGCATCCCGGTCTTAATGCTGTCACGCACAATGTCAGAACAGGATGTTTTCACGTCGGCTCCCAGAGCTAATTTTTCAATAATCTGCTGTCTCCGGTCTTTAAACATGGAATTCATACTTCGATAACAAAGTCCCAAGGCAACCATTGAGTTACTGGCAACCATTCCGGTAATTGGTACCACTTGAGACGGGATAAACTTAATTGCTCCCGCAAAGACTAATACCGCAAGTACGACAATCGTGCTACTTCCTAACGCAATGATGGAAATGGGCAATGCGTGTTCCATACCGTCACTACGTCCTTTGGCGTTATAAGCGGCGTTAAACAAAATAATTAAGATTAAAATCAGGGTTAAAAAAACGTTATTGATCCGAAAAACGAATCGTAAAACGTACCCAACTATAAATAACTGAACCACACAACGGATGGTGGCAATGATAATTGACTTATCAATGCCCAACTTTTCTTTCCATCCGACAAATAACGCGATTAAGACCAGGAGTCCAGTTAATGCGAGCGCTTGATTTGAAACAATTAAATTAGGCATCTTTATCTCCTTTAACTAGTCGTCCGTTAACAATTGTGACTAACTCGGTGGCATGGTCAATCTCACCTTGATCATGAGTAATCATGATGACCGTGGTGTGATCTTTTTGATTAATGTAGTTAATCATCTTGTGCACACTTTCCTTGGTGTTCTCATCAAGGCCAGTGGTAACCTCATCTAAAATAAGCACATCAGGCACAAACATGATGTTGCGAATTAATGCGACCCGTTGGCGTTCCCCACCAGAAAGATTATCGACCGTCCGATCCAAATCACCATCACCTAGATCGACGGTTTGAAGTGCTTTTAACGCATGTTCTTTATCAAACGGTTTATTTCGAATCTGATATGGGAACTCAAGATTATCCTTGACCGTATTGCCAAACAAGGTGGGTTGCTGAACGGCGTATGATACTTTTCTCCGATACTCAATTGGATTTAAATCAGCGACGTTTTGGCTTTCAAAAATTACTTCACCAGAACTGGGAGTCAAAAGATCCGCCAAAAGTCTCACAAAAGTTGTCTTCCCACTCCCTGATGGACCAGTGATCGTAACGATCTCTCCGGCATCAACGCTCCAGCTGATATCCTTGATAATCTCACGTCCATCAGCGTCGTAGCATAGGTTTTTAGTTTCTAGTACTGCCATTTTGATACCTCTCTTTTCTTTTTAACAAATTAACAGTATGATTATACAACACTTTTGTATCATATATGAGTCTGCTATAATGACGTAGACGTTGTTATGAAGAAAAAAGGAGTTCTAATGAGTTATAAAAGAGTTAGAAACGGTTCAAAAAGATCGTCAAATGTTTCGGTAGAACTCCACCAACGAGTTACGGTCACCATCAAGCGTCTCGGAATTAATGGTGAGGGAATTGGTTATTTTCACCGCAAATTAATTTTTATTCCTGGTGCGCTAGTTGGTGAATTAGTTCAAGCTGATGTAACCGAGATTAAACCTAAATACCTACGCGGAAAATTAGTTCAAATTGATAAGGAAAGTCCCTTTCGGGTTAAACCGCGTGATCCATATGCTGGAGAAGTTGGTGGTTTTGAACTCGAAGACCTCGCATACCCTAAGCAACTGGAATTCAAACGTGATTTAGTTAAACAATCGCTTAGAAGATATCATCCGAGGGCTTATGATCATTATGATGTCAGGGAAACGATCGGGATGGATAATCCCTATGAATACCGTAATAAGGCCCAGTTTCAAGTTCGAACTGAAGCAAACGGAAGAGTCATCGCCGGATTATATAAAGAAGGAACTCACGAAGTGGTCGACATGGAGACCTGCTCCGTTCAGTATCCGCTTACCATGAAGGTCATGCACGCTTTAGTCGAAATGGTTCAGGAACTAAACATCCCAACGTTCGTTGAATCCAATCACTCTGGCATTTTAAAAACCTTGGTAGTTCGAGCAGCTCTCAATACCAACGACGTGCAGGTGGTTTTTATCACTAACACGCCCAAGTTGATTAAGAAAAATCAACTCTTAGAAATGATTTCCGATCGCCTTCCAGAAGTCACTTCCGTCATGCAAAACATTAATCCTGGTGACTCACCTTTGATCTGGGGAGAAAAGACGGTTCATTTAGCTGGAAATGATAGTATTACCGAAAAAATTAATGGTCTATCATTTAAGTTGTCACCAAGAGCTTTCCTCCAACTAAACAGCATCATGACACCAAAACTCTACGATTTAGCTGGAACAGCCCTCAATCTTGATTCTGATGATCGTTTGATTGATGCATATTCTGGGGTAGGAACCATCGGTCTTTCATTAGCAAACCAAGTTTCTGAAGTTAGAGGAATGGATACCATTAAGGAAGCCATTACCGACGCCAATCATAATGCAGCAATCAATCATATTGATAACGCCACCTACTACTTTGGCAGTGCCGAGGATTTGATGCCGCAGTGGATAACCGAGGGTTTTAAACCCACGGCGCTGGTGGTTGACCCACCACGCGTTGGCCTTGACCAACACCTAATTGATGCCATTTTAACCGCTAAACCACAAAAATTTGTATATGTTTCATGTAATCCATCAACGCTAGCTCAGAACCTAGTTCAACTAACGAAGTCTTATAACGTGGACTACCTGCAACCAGTTGATATGATGCCACAGACTCCGCACGTCGAAGTCGTCGTCAAATTTACTTTAAAGTCTTAGAAAGGTCCAATTGTCAATGAATCCATTCGATAACGGCAATAATAGTGGGAATAATGGCATGAACAACATGTTCTTGCCACCTAACTACGCCGTCGTGCAAAATAAAGAAACCCAAGAAGTCAAAGTCCAAAAGGTGGGCTTCTCATTCACTACGCTAGTGTTTGGAATCTGGCCTTCTATTTTTCGTGGTGATTTCTATAATACCCTTTGTATGCTAGGGGTGGATTTTATCCTAGCAATGGCACTTACCGTCTTAACTGGATTAAACATCGCATCCTCTGCCTATGAGATTTTTGCAATCATGCCATTAGCATGGAGTTTTGTATACAATATGATGTTTTTCCGGCATTTGCAAAATAAGGGATTTGTTCCCATCAATAAACGTTCAGCTGAACTTTTAAAACGAAGTCATTATTATAAATAATTAGGAACACAAAAAACACTTCACATAATGTGAAGTGTTTTTTTGTTTGAGATTAATGATTTTATAGCATAACGGTAACGGCAGCAGCAACGATGATCAAAGCTAAACCGATCAAAGTAGCAACCATTTCCTTTGGAGTCTTCTTCTGGTGTAAGAAGTAAACACCGGTCAAGGTAGCAACAACTACTGATACCTGTGATAGAACGAATCCAGTTGAAAGACCTAACATGTTTGGTTGTGCAGCAATCAAGTATGAGAATGCGGCAATTGCAAAGAAGAAACCAGCAATAATCTGTTTGTATGAAACACCCTCAGCAAACACATTTTCACTCTTCATGTTCATCAAACCGTAGATAATAGCCATCAAGACCATTCCCATTGCCTGTGGCAAGAATGCTTCCATTGGGGTCATTACTGAAGTGGACTGTGGCAAAATTCCCTTAGCCCAAGTCAAGTTATTAACCTGTGGAGCGGCTGAGTATAACCAGTAACCAATAACACCAATTAACTGTAAGATAACGGCTTTTTCAAGCGCACCTTTATTAACGTTTTCTTTGTTTTGGCTCCAAGTGGTAAGAGTGGCACCGATAATGATAACGATCAAAGCAAGGATTCCAATGATCTTGTGACCAATACCAGGCCAACTACTTAACGCAAATGCACCCCACAAAGCAGTTACAATCAACTGAAATGCGGTCGTGATTGGCATAACTCTTGAAGAACCAATCAAAGAATAACCTTTAAAGGCCATGATTTGACCGAAGCCCCAACCCATACCAGACAAGATTCCGTAGACTAAGTTCCAGCCCATTGGGAAGCCAGCTTGCGTGAATAATAAGACAACAATCGCAAAAATCAATGTACCAACTGTGGCACCAAAGATTTGGTTCGTTGGTTTACCACCAATTTTTGATGAAATAGTTGGAAATAGCCCCCAACCAATCACTGGAATTAATCCAATTAATATTGCTTCAAAACTCATATCCCATACCTTCTTTTCAAAATACTTTTGTAACCCTTATTTACGAAATTAATTATAACACGTCAAAAATAAAAAGAAAACGTTTTCATTAAGAAAAATTTAAAAACTTGCCAAAGCAAGTCTTAATTAATGGGTTTAAAAGCTTGCGTGGCCTTAACCGCTCGCTTCCATCCCTGATACAATTTATCTCGTTCAGCTGCTTTCATTGAAGGGGTGAAAATCTTTCCCTCTTCGTAAATGGACTGAACTTCATCTAAATCTTTCCAGAACCCGGTTGCTAGTCCACTCAAGATGGCAGCCCCAAATCCGGTCGTTTCTTCATCGCTGGCTCGTTGAACCGGAATATTCAAAATGTCAGACTGAAACTGCATTAAGTAACTATTGCGACTAGCTCCCCCATCAGCTCGAATCTGTGGAATATCGAGATCGGTATCGGACTCCATTGTGTTAACGATATCCTTAGTTCCATAAGCAATTGACTGAAGCGTGGCCTTTACAAAATCATCACTGTTAGTTCCTCGGGTAATCCCAAAAACGGCTCCTCTGACATTTTGGTCCCAGTATGGGGCCCCTAATCCATTAAAAGCAGGAACAACGTAGATTTCATTGTGGTCGGTCGATCGTTTAGCCGCCTGTCTGGACTCAGGAACACTGGTGATAATCTTCATTTGGTCTCGAAGCCACGTCAACGCACTCCCAGCCACGAAGATTGAACCCTCAAGTGCATACGTAATTTTTCCGTTAATTCCATACGCAATGGTCGTCAACAAATTCTCGTCTGAGTACTGCGGCTGGTGTCCCGTATTCATCATGATGAAAGCACCATCACCATAGGTGTTTTCAACCATTCCCTTTGAAAAGCCCATTTGTCCGATCAACGCCGCCTGCTGATCGCCAGCAATTCCAGCAATTGGGACACTAACACCATAAAATTGGTAGTTTTCGGTCGTTCCATAAACTTCATCAGAAGCATGAACGGTCGGAAGCATGATCTTTGGAATGTTTAAAATCTTCAAGATTTCGTCGTCCCACTTTAAGTCATTAATGTTAAACATCATCGTTCGACTGGCGTTCGTATAATCAGTAATGTGATATTTCCCACCAGACAATTTCCAGACGAGCCACGTATCAATGGTCCCAAATAACAATTCACCATCAGAAGCGCGCTTCTGTGACCCATTAACGTGGTCTAAAATCCACCTGACCTTGGTAGCGGAGAAATACGAGTCAATAACTAGGCCCGTTTTTTTATGAATTAGGTCCTCGTACCCTCTGTTTTTTAAGTCTTCAGCAATTGAATTAGTTTGTTTTGAAAGCCAACCAATGGCATTGTAAATGGGTTTGCCGGTCACTTTGTCCCACACTACCGTGGTCTCACGCTGATTGGTAATCCCCACCGAGGCAATGTTTTCGGGGTGAATGGAGGCGTCAATCAAGGCACTCGCAATGGCAGAAAGCACGGAGTTCCAAATCTCGTTTGGATCCTGTTCAACCCATCCGTCACTATTGATAATCTGAGGAACTTCCTTGTAACTCTCAATGACTTTTCTACCACTATGATCATAAATAATCGCTCTCGTACTAGTCGATCCTTGATCAATCGCTAGGACGTAATCTTTATTGTCAGACAACTGGTTCATCTCCGTTTCATCGTATTTTTGATACTCATATTAGCACGATTCAATTCATCTCACTACTTGAAAATAAAAGAGAAAGTAGAATAAAATCTACTTTCTCTTTTATGGCATCATTAATTAACGCTTAACTTCAACCCGAATATCAGCATCAATATCTTTTGGCTCAACCTGTTCGTCATAAGAAAAATCAGCATCTTTAAAGTATTCCTTGATTTCAGCATTAATCTCGTTTAAATCACGAACATCATTATCCTGACGTTTAATCAACAACGTGTACTGCTTGTTATCTTCATCAACGTTTTCAAAATCATAACCAACATCAACCGTGTTTAAGATTTCTTGAATCATTTGTCTTTCAGTCATTGCCATAATTCATACTCTCCTTAATAATCTTCATACGCTAAGCTTATTCTATTTTCTAATATTTGTAAAATCATATCTCAAAAATTCATGTGGAACACGGGCTTCATGATATAATTATATTACACTGACATTGAAAGGTGGGTTACATGGAAAACATGGAAAATAAAAGAGTTCTAGCCATTCCAACTGGTGAAAATTTTCGTGAGTTAGGTGGATACCAAACTATTGATGGTAAAACCACTAAGTGGCACAAATTACTACGTGCGGGACACTTAGGTGAGCTCAGTGAAAATGATCTAAAAACCCTTGAGCATTATGGGGTTCGCTTTGACGTTGATCTCAGAAGTCAACCTGAAGTCGACATGCTGGCTGATCAAGTGGAAACTTCTGCTGTCGACTACATTTTTGATCCGATCTTTAAAGAAGACGCAACTGACAATTCGAAAAGTCCAGCTGAAATGAAGAAAGTCCTGTGCAATCACCCTAATTATGGTCATGATCATATGGAACACGTCTATAAAAGCATGATTAAAACGAAACACTGTCGTTTGGCTTTTAAAAAATTATTTGAAGTTCTACTCGCTAACAGGCAAGATGACGAGTCCGTCCTATTTCACTGTACAGCTGGAAAAGACCGAACCGGAATGTCTGCGACCATGATCCTCTCTGCCCTAGGAGTTGATCGTAAAACCATCGAAGAAGATTACCTGTTAACCAATCAGGTGGCAAAACCAGTGATTGATGCTCGATTAGAGCAAGCCAAAGAAGAAGGATATAATGATGCAGCCCTAAAGAGTCTAAGATCCCTTTATAGTGTCTCATTAGACTTTTTCAATGCCGCAATGGATGAAATCAATCAATTATACGGCGGAATGAACCAATTTCTCCATGAAGGTATTGGATTGACCAATGCCGACATTCATCAGTTACGTCAAATTTACCTTGAATAATTTGCATATTGTTAATTCGGCTAGGTAATGATACGATGAGTTTATCAAAAGTAGTCTAATATTTAAGTGATAAGAGAAGTGGCGGTTGGTGCAAGCCACACAGGATATTAGATGAACTACCTAAAATTACACATTAAGATAAGTGCAGGTACTTTTGTATCTGAACGTGGGTGGTACCGCGCACAAGCGTCCCAGTAGTCAATTACTACTAGGACGCTTTTTATTTATCAACAACAGGAGGAAAACAACAATGAATATCATTGAAGATTTAAAATGGCGAGGTGCCATTAACCAAACAACCGACGAAGACGGACTAGAAAAATTAACCAACGAGAAAAAGATTGCCCTATACTGTGGGGTCGATCCAACTGGTGATAGTATGCACATTGGTCACCTAATTCCGTTTATGATCATGGAACGTTTTTCACGGGCTGGTTTTCACCCTTACATCCTAATCGGCGGGGCCACCGGTTCCATCGGTGATCCAAGTGGGAGAAACACCGAACGTCCCCTTCAGACCAAACAGATGGTCAAACACAACGTTAACGCCTTAACAAAGCAAATGAAGCACCTCTTTGGTAGTGACAGTAACATTCACATCGTGAATAACTACGACTGGACGTCTAACGTGTCACTGCTTGATTTTCTTCGTGACTACGGAAAACTCTTTAACGTCAACACCATGTTATCAAAAGAAGTGGTGGCAAGCCGCCTGGAAAAGGGCATTTCATTCACAGAATTCACCTACCAAATCCTACAAGCATTGGACTTTCTCACTCTTTATCGTGACCATGACGTTCAACTTCAGATTGGTGGTGGAGACCAATGGGGAAACATCACGGCCGGAATTGACCTCATTCATCGCGTTGAAGGTCAAGACGCCGAGGTATACGGATTAACCATCCCATTAATGCTTAAATCAGACGGAACTAAGTTTGGAAAGACCGCTGGTGGTGCTGTTTGGCTTGATCCAGAAAAGACCTCACCGTATGAATTCTACCAGTTCTGGCTAAACCAAAACGACGCTGACGTTATCAAATACCTCAAATACTTCACCTTTTTGCCTAAGGATCAAATTGATGAACTGGCCCAAAAAGTTAAAGATGAGCCTTGGAAAAGAGAAGCACAGAAAACATTAGCACGTGAGGTCACGAAATTTGTGCACGGTGAAGACGCCGTTAAGCAGGCCGAAAATATCTCAAAAATTCTTTTTAAAGGCAACGTTCAAGACCTATCAGTAAAGGAAGTTAGTCAGGCATTTAACAGTGTCCCAACGTCTTCGATTAGTTCTGATCCCGTAAACGTAGTCGATTTAATCATTGCAGTTGGAGTTGATAAATCCAAACGGCAGGCTAGAGAAGACGTTAATAATGGCGCTATTACCATCAATGGTGCAAAGGTTACCGACGTCAATACTGAAATTAACCCCCAAGCTCAATTTGACGGGAAGTTTATCATCATACGACGCGGCAAGAAACGTTACTTCTTAGCTAAGGTTAAGTAAATAAATCCCGGTATCATAAATATGGTACTGGGATTTTTTGGATCCAAAAAAGGGGCGAAGAATTATTCTTCGTCCCTTTTGCATCTTGTTTTTCGTTTGAGTAATCGTTAACTTGAAATTAAATCTTACCAGTAGTTATGTGATGCTCGAAATTGAGCAGCGGCAGCGATTGAACCATAACGTGAAACTGCGTATTGACGAGCCACACGTTCTTGGTTAGCTGGAGAGTAATCACCATTTAAATATGATGAAGACAATTGGTATTTACCAATGTACTGACCATTTCGAGCACTGTATGAGTTACCAGATTCAACTTGTGCAATTGATGCTAAACCAGAGTTATCACCGGCACTGTTTGCATTATTGTTACTGCTTGCAGCAGGTTGAGTAGTGGTTGTAGTTGTTGCTTGTTGTTGTGTTTGAGCAGGTTGTGCGTTTTGCTGTGGTGCAGCAGTGTATTGTGCATTGCTACTTACCTGAGCAGATGGTTGTGTTTGAGTATTGTTACTTTGGTAAGTCATGTTGCTTGCGTTAGTAGGTAATGTTAACTTTTCTCCGACATGAATCAGGTTGACATTCTTAAGGTGGTTAGCCTTAACAATGCTGCTGATGCTAGTATTGTGTTGCTTTGCGATTTTTGAGACTGTGTCACCGCTCTTAACGGTAACTTGATTAGTGTTAGTGGCAGCGTTGGCGTTGAAGCCTGCAGTCATTAACACACCGGCTACTGTGAAAATAGATGCTAAAAGCACCTTTACGTTTCTAGATTTTAATAAAATGATAAATCACTCCTATAAATTTTTGTTACTTCCGTTTTCTTAAAACTGAAATATACTCAAACAACAATTTCACATTCTAAATACTGTTATTTACATGGCAAAAACAGCAATGTTAAAAAAACCGATTATTTTGTCACGTTGTAACATCAATGTAACAAAACTCGTAAGAATGCCCGTTTTCAAGGATTGATCAACAATTCACAACACCGATTTTTAGCAAAAGAAAAAGCCTTCTGCCATAAAAAAAGTTATTAAAAGCATAAGACTTTACTTAATTTCATCATTTTTCAGCTAATTTTCGATTAAAATAGTGCTCTAATTTACTCTTAGGATACACTCCGGTGACCTTCTCAACGCCCTTTCCGTTACGAAATAATACTAGTGTTGGAATACTCATGACCCGGTATTTTCTGGCAATCTCCTGATTATCATCGACATTAAGCCTTAAAAACTTGATTCGACCCTTGTACTCACGTTCCAGTTCTAAAATCAACGGATCCATCATTTTACATGGACCACACCATGGTGCCCAGAAGTCAACCACGGTCATTGGTCCCGTAATTTCTGAGTCAAAATTATTCTGGTTTAGATCCACTGCCATAGTCTTTCCCCCTCTTCACGTTAATCACATGGATAACTAAAGTAGCCACTAGTGTGACAATTACCAAGATTCCAAACCATCCCGCTGGAATCTCAATGTCAATCATTGGAATCGATAAGAAAAGTTTCAATGCAATGATAATGATCAAAAAGTACGCCATCGGCTGTAGTTCAGGAATCTTTTTCATCAACATCATTATGACTTCAGCTACCCCACGCATCGCTAAAATCCCAATCATCCCACCAATTAAGACGATCACTGGATTAGGTGAAATGGCTAACGACGCTAGCACCGAATCAATTGAAAAGATAATGTCCATGAATTCAATCTGAACTACCACCCACCAAAAGTACTTGCGAGTGTGGTTTTTCTTATTTGGTTTGACCTGATGAGTTCGGCTCTTTTTGTGCTTATTCTTGTGCATATTATAGAAGAAACTAAACGCAAGATAAAACAAATAAGCTGCACCTAATACCTTAATGATCCAGAACCTAATTAGGTACACTCCGACTCCGATGATCAAAAAGCGAAAGATGTATGCTCCCCACATTCCGTAAAACAAAGATTCTTCCTGCCACTTTTTAGTAGGAAGAACTTGAGTCTGGGCCGCAAGGACAACTGCATTATCAACGGATAAAAGACATTCAATCACTACCAATGAGAAAATAATCAACCAGTCATTTCCAGACGTTATGACGGTTTCCCAGTTATGTAGATCAAAAAAAGGACCATATAATTTAGCGAGTAGGTCGAACAATCAAAGACTCCTCCATTAGTTAGTTGTAATTAGTAATTGTTAATTGCTTTAACGTCGTATTTCATTAGTTGATGGTTCACGATGACACCAATTAGCTTATTAGCGTAGTCGGGATCGGTAGCGTAGCCATTTTTTTGCAACAAGTTGGCTTCTTGTCTAAAACTCGTGATGCCCGTTTTCTTTAAAAACTTGGTATTTAAAGTCTCGTTATGATCCTCGATGGCATCAGCAACCGAGGGGTATTTTCTAAACTGACCCACTTCGGTCGTTTTCTTTTTATTAACGTACTCGGTTGTATCGTACGAGATTGACTGACCATTGTACGTTCCTTTGATTCCAAACGGATTATTGGCTTTCTTATAAAGTTCGGATTGCCCCCAATTCGATTCGAGAATAGCCTGTCCGATCACGATACTTGGCAAAACCTGTTGTTTTTTCTCGTAAATCTTAACGGCTGGGTCACCAATTTTTTGAATAAACTCTTTGTGCTGAGTTTCGATCTCTTGATCACGTTTCTTGGTTGCGTTATTCATTTGCTCTTGTCGAACTTGATATGAATGATTAATCAACATGTGTCTAATCTTAAATGCAGCGAACACAAGTAGTAAGACGACGACTACTCCAATCACAACTGCAATCCACACGTTTTTCTTTTTACTGTGTTTCACGGACAACATCTCCCTATGTGGTTATTATACCTTAGCCAACCATTTTTTGTTGAGTATTTATGATTACTTAAAAAAGTTTCTTACTCATTTCCAATTACGCATTATAATAGAAGAAACACCCACTAAAATCGACTAACTTAGCCATTTAGTGTAGTATGAAGATATCTGACAATATAGTAACGGGAGTAGTTTTGCATTGATTAAAATTGAAAAAATCAACCAAAATATTAACTGGATTAAAACCATCGATTGCCGTCCAGCTGATAAGGAAATTTTAAAAACAGAATACCATTTAAATAACGAAATGCTCTATTATGCACTTGACCGTCACGAACGACCTCGGGTTGAATATTACGATGAAGAAGGAGTCCTCCTTTTCATTTTTGATGTGGCCGAACCGACTCGTTTTAACGGGGATGTTTCTGCTGAACCAATTGGAATCATAACCCATGACAACATGTTATTTACGTTCACGGCCGATAAAACTAATTTCGTTAACGAACTCATTTCTTCCATTATAAAAAAAGCCGGTTCAAAACAACTCGCAGAATTACAACCAATTGACGTAATTAATAAAACGTTGTACCAACTATCCGTCCAATACTTTGATTATATTAACCAAATCAACAGTGTCAGAACTAACATTCAACGTAACTTACGTGGCAAGGCCAATAAAAGTGCCATCAACCACCTGCTTAATCTACAGACCGACTTAGTATATTTCCTAACGTCACTCGGATCAAACAACGATATGATTAACGACTTCAAGCGGCGTTTTACAAGGGACCTCACTGAGGATCAAAAAGCTGCCGTTGAAGATATCAGTATCGAACTTCAACAGGGACTTTCGATGGCAGAGATGGCGAACGCCGCGACTCAGCAAGTAGCAAGCGCTTATTCCAACCTCCTTGATAGTGACTTGAACAACACAATTAAGTTTTTAACCGTTTTTTCGTTAATTCTAAGTGTTCCAAACATCGTATTTGGGTTCTATGGTGAAAACGTAAAACTTCCATTTATGGATAAACCATCAGCGTGGATTATAACCATTATCATCACGATCATTTTTATCATCATTGTGTTGCTGTTTTTACGTGCAAACCATTTCTTTAAGAACTAATTTAATATAAAATGAGCATGAGGGGGTAGTGAAATAAAATGAAAGGAATTTTCTTCGATGAAACATTTTATAAGGACGTTACACGAAAATAGGATTTTCTCTTTAATTATTTGGCTAGTTGTCATTTTTATGGCAATTGTCAGTCTCCCCAACCTGAGTCAGGTTGTGATGCAGGCTGGCAACCCGGAAATGAACTCAAAGTCCCAGATGTATAAAGCACAGAACTTACAGAACCAATGGGGCGAAGGCTTAGATGGAACCACAAGTATGAACATTGTTTACCACGCCAACAAGGGTAAAATTACCAGTTCTGAGCAAAAGGACATTTACAATCGGGTTGGTAAGATTCAGAAAAGTAACGGGGACAACGGGATTAGTCGGATCACCACCGCTCACACGAGCCCGAATGGTGCCTCAAAGTTTATCTCCAACGATCAATCAACCGAGATTGTGAATATTCATGTTCCCAAAAGCAATGCCACAAGTGCAAGTTTTGCTAACACGCTTCAAAAACAATTCAAAGTTAATAATAGACTGAAGACGTACGTCACCAGTCCGCAATTAATTAATCAAGACAACAATGAGAAGATTTTAAGCGTCACTAACATTGTGACCATTGCAATTTTCATTCTTTCCTTAGTCTTTATTGCCATTGCATTTAGATCACTATTAGCACCGGTTTTTACCTTTATCATCCTGATCATCGCTTACCTGGTTTCATTAAGTGCAACAGCTTTAATGTCAACTCAACTTAGTCTCCCGTATTCGCCATACATTCCTTTAGTAACTGGCTTGGTAGTAACTTTATTTGGTACCCTTGCTAGTTTCTTTTTGTATCGACGTTTTGAATTGGCACTTAAAAACGAAAGCGTTGACCCCAGTAAAACAGCCACTAAAAGTCTTACATATCCACTTGGGGCAACCGCAATAATTACGTCATTAGCATTTGGATCACTTTACCTGCTCAAGTTTAGTTCGGTTCGGGCCATTGGTAGCGTCGCCATTGTCGTACTAATAACTTTATTAGCCGTGATGACCGTGACCCCAATGTTCATGCAACTCCTTGGACCAACTTTCTTCTGGCCAAAGAAGAAAACTTTAAAATTAGCAAACGAGGGCTTCTGGGGTAAACTTGCCCATGTCTCGCTTTTAAAACCTCTCCTAGGCCTACTAATTGCATTAGTGATTACGGTCCCACTGGTTTTATTCTATCGTTCTAATGTAACCTACCTTACTAACAACAATTTAATTGCTAATGATCAAGCTGAAGTCGGTAGACACATCCTTCAAAATCACTTTAATAAGGGAAAACCAACTCCAGTCACTATTTATATCAAAAATAACCGACCCTTTAATAATGACAACACCATTAGTGCCATTGACCAGGTTACAACGAAGCTTCAGTCCCAAAAAAACGTTGCACAGGTGTACTCTGTGACTCAACCAGGTGGGGATGAAATTGATAAATACTATTTACGAAATCAATTGAATAAGACCACTTCAACCCTTAATGGCATTAGTAATTCCCTTAAGGGATCACAAAGAACCCTTAAAGGGGCGAACAAGACGCTTCAGCAGAAAAACATTAAGAATCAGACTAAAGCAGTCGATTCACTGATTAGACAACTTGATCGGATTAGTGATACGAGTGAACAAGCTGACACCAACAATTTCAGCACATTCACTCCGCTTGAAACGGCTCAGTCATCTAATCAAGCCCAGAAGTCCAAAAAACTTCGCCAAAATCTCTCACAAGTGTCCGATCAGTTGAGTACCACCAGTCAAAGCTTGACCCAGTTAAGCAACCAAATCTCTGACGCCCAAAATTCTGGACTGGAAGCGCAAGAGGCGGTCCAGCAATACAACGAACAAGCGTCTAAAGTTCGTGGTGAAATTGCGTCCGTTAACCGAACTTTAAAGGAAAGTAAGGATAAGTTAACGCCCGTCACTGGTTACTTAAATGGTGTCAAGAAGTCAAGTGCTGGGAATACCTTCTACATCTCACCGCAACAGATTAATGACACCGATTTTTATCAAACTAAGTATAATTTTGCAAGCGAGAACCAAAAAGTAACCAAGCTCGAAGTAGAATTTAATAATGAGCCCACCGGCAACACGAACTTAAATAACGTTCACAACATGCAAAATACGGTTAGAAACCAGTTACAAAACACCAGCCTTGAAAATGCTAAGGTCGCTTATACCGGCCAGCCAATTGAAAACGCCAACGTTCAAACTAACTTTGACCACGACTTTATTATTGGAATGATGATGATCATCTTAATCGTTTTCGCCTCCATCATCATCGTTAGTCGTTCCATTCTCCAACCATTTTGGTGGTTGGTCACATACGTGATGAGTGTCTTTTCCGCACTGAAGGCCACCCAACTTATCATGTACTATGCCGCAAGTGACGGTCAATTAAACTGGCAGGCATCCGTTTCCATGCTGGTTCCCCTTTCCATAATTGGTATATTTGAATTAACCTTTTTGGCCATTTCCTACCGAAAACAAAATCCGGACTTACTAGGATGGTTGACCGGTGGGACAAGTGCATTTACAAAAACAGTTAGTTACGTGATGTTTGCTACCATTATCATTACATTCGGCCTTTTCGTTAGTCTGCTTCACTCGCTTGACTTCATCGGGCTGACCGTCATCATCACGGTTATTATTTTTAATGTCATCCTGCCACTTGTCACGACTGGACTTGGCAAACTAGCAATCACGTTACCTCGTTCCGATTTGTATCATTGGCCCCTTTATAAAAACAAACGAGCCAAAAATAAATAATCAAAAAGCCATCAGTTAAACTGATGGCTTTTATTATGCCCTAAAAATTCATTTTACGAATTGATTTAAAGTAAAGAAACAAGATGACCAAAGAACCAGACATTGCCGTAACACCAAATAATACAAAAATCACCTGAATGTTAATAACTTTTGAAAAGGCACTGATAAACAATGACTCAAGCGCCATCAAAAGAGCCGTAATTAGATTGCAAAAAGACATCAACGTAACTCGGAGTCGTTTCACCACTGTATCCTGCAGTTCAGCGTTTAGTGTCGTATCCCACACTTCAAAAAGTGAACTAAAAATTACAAATGCAATTAAAGCAACGATGAAATTCGAAATCCCTAAGAGTAGTGACATCAATAAGCCAATTGCCATGCTTAAAGAAATCACCCTCATTCGGCCATATTTAGCAACTACTTTAAAGACGTTTGCCGAAAAAACAGCTCCAATGATATCAACAATCGCTAGGATCATCGCAATGTTACCGGTGCTAAATCTTGTAATGTGGGATAGATACAACGACCCGTATTGATACATAATCGAAGCCGTAGCCTGTGAAATCGCCACTACTAGGATTAACTTCTGGTAGTTTTTATTACTAACCAAGAAAATCCGTAATTGCTTTAAGACACTTGGAGCATTGGGCTCATTAACCACCGGTCGGGGTTTGATCACTAATACCGTCATGATTGAAAGAACGTGGGCCATAATTGAGGCGGTAAAGACCAGTGGCCACGAAACGTCTGCCAAATACCCACCAACCATATTACTGAAAGCAACCGTACAAATCATGATGGCGTTGTATCGTCCCCAAAATTTCTGGTAGTGTTGTTTTTCATCTGACTCATAAATGATGGCCTCATCGGTTCCCGAAATTAGCGAAAGTCCAATTCCAAACAAAACGAACCCACCAAATACTAGCAAGTGGTTACGTGCGACAAAAAAAGTTGCCACGTATAATACACACATTATCTGACCCAAAATCAAAGTGGTTTTGTAGCCAATTTTGTCAGCAATGATTCCGGATGGTAGTTCACAAATAACCTGAGTTGCGTTAATCACAAGTTGTAATAATGCAATTTGGCCAACTGACCATCCCATATGTTTCAAATAAAGCATCCAAATTACTAATTCAAAGGTTAAGTTAGAAAAGAATGCGTACGTATACATTTTCCTGATATTTTTCATAATTTCCCTCATTTCAGTTTAACGATTACTAATGAAGTTGAGGAAATTCAATGATTGATTCAGGATGAATGTTTCACCCAAATAATCGAATGAAATTATGACTCAACTTCATTTCACAACTATTTGGGAAACAGTCTGTCTTTGAATAAATACCGTTACATGCCGTGCTGAAAACTTACTGCCAATTTCTTGAAATTCGCTTTCCATCGTTCACACCTCCGACATAATTAATGATTATTCAAAAGTATATACTTTTGGTCCTTAAAAACAAGGCTCCTAACAAAAAGGGAATCGTCATCTCTGCCGATTCCCCCACTGGGTTAAATTCTAAAATACTAACAAAACAGCAACTAGTATCAAAATTGATACCAATCCCAGCATTGTCAAAATGACTTTTTCAAGCAATGCCATTATCAAATGACCCTTCCTAGCACTCTACTTTTTCTACTGCCAATAAACATGCTACCGTACATGAGTCATTCCGTCAAAAAACGCCAAAACTAATTATCAGCTTTGGTGTCTTTTCGAGTAATTTTAGTTATCTTTTACGAGGTACTTAACTTCCCCGTCGTCATCAAGGTAGCCATACAAACGCTTCGTGTGCGCATCATCAAAGTATCCCATGTCTGCCATTCGTTTTCCATTCACTTCGTCACAACCATGATCCACTCGCTTAAAAAAGGAATACAAAAAAGCAATTCGTGATTTAAACTGCGTCGCCTTTTGATAAGCAGACGTCAGGGTGTAACCGTCATCTAGATATTCTTTCATTAACTTAATCAGTACAAAATTTGAAAAATTGAAAACTCGTGACGCTAATTTTTCAACTCGGGTACTTCTCACGTATCCCTTTTTCTCCCAGTATCGGAGTTGTCTTGGTGATACCCCCGTCATCTTACTAACTTCACCAATTCGAAAAATAAAGTCCTGCATGTTAAAGGAATTGATGATCTTGTCATTAGCTTCATGCATTTGTCGCCTCGCCTCCACTACTTATTGTATTCAGTGACCTTGATTTGATTACCATCAACACTCATCTTAGTAATACTGCCATTTTCGGGACGTTTTGTCATATCATACTGTCCGTCAGAAAAACGTTCTACTAAACTAAGCAGGGTATTTCCGTGACTAATCAAGAGGACGTTGTCGCCGTCTTGAACCTTAGCATCGTGAGTAATCATATCTAACCCCTTATCAAGTCGTTTCCAGTAATCAGCTGCATTTTCAGCCATATGGAAAGGATCAGCCTCTTTCATATAGTCCTTAGCCGTATTGATATCATATTTATTTACAATGTCTTTAAAAGTTGGTACTCCATGAGGTGCTCCGGCCTCGTACCACGCTTCATCCATGTTTAATCCTTCAAAATAACCATAAAATTGTTCACGAAAATTGGGAGATACGACAGGCTCATTAATATCTGAAACTAAATTATCGTTTAGAATAATCTTGGCGGTATCTTCAGCACGAGTAGTATCACTGCAGTAAGCTTGAACAAATTTGATGTTAGATAAACGTTTAGCGGTCTTTTTGGCACCAGTAATTCCCTTGTCGGTTAGTGGTGAATTACTCCAGCCTTGTAATTTGTTAAAAATATTGAAATAAGTTTGTCCGTGTCGGACAACGTATAGGGTAAATTTTGCCATTGTATCTCCTCCATTCACACTCTAAGTATATCACTTGTGGGCTTTAACTTTTCTCTAAGATTCTCCCTCAATCCTACCCAAATTTAATAAATCTGATAAGATAGGGGTTGGACTTAAAAAGGGGACTTTATACCTTGAAAACGATCAAGAAAATTCTGTCTAAATGCAATACTAGAATCGGTTTTTTCGTCTTACTAGTAGTGCTTTTTTGGGCTAAAACAATTTACGCATATTTCACTGACTTTAATTTGGGTGTCGACAGTATCTTTCAACTGTTTTTGCTCCTAATTAATCCAATCGCAACCACCGTTATTATGTTAGGTTTGGCGCTTTATCTAAAACCAGCTAAACTTTTTTATCCAGCAATTTTATTTCTGGACTTTCTAAACACGGTTCTTTTATACTTAAACGTAATTTACTTTCGTGAATTCACCGACTTTATGACGGTGTCGACCATGACCGGTTATTCCAAGGTCAACCAGGGACTAAGTGGAAGCTCATTAGCACTAACTTCGCCCCACGACGTTTTTTACTGGATTGACATCGTGATCGTCATTCTCTTACTTTTTTTTAAAGTGATTAAGATTGACAAACGGCCACTACAGGCCCGAGTTGGTTTTGCGGTTTTCTCACTTGGAGCCCTCATGTTAGTTGGTAACATTACTTTGTCCGACATGGATCGGCCCCAATTATTGACCAGAACCTTTGACCGCACTTACATCGTTAAATACCTGGGGTTGGATTCTTTTACCGTCTATGACGGAATTAAGTCCCAACAAACCAACAACATGCGAGCCAATGCCAATAAGTCTGACTTAACGGGGGTTCTTAAATTCAAAAAAGAACACTACGCCGCTCCTAACAAGAAAATGTATGGCATTGCTAAGGGTAAAAATGTCATTATCATTCATCTGGAAAGCTTCCAACAGTTCGTGATTGATAAAAAGATCAATGGCCAGGAAGTCACTCCATTTTTAAATAAGTTGTATCACAGTAAATCAACTTATTCCTTTGATAACTTCTTCCATCAGGTCGGCCAAGGTAAGACGTCCGATGCAGAAAACATGCTTGAGACTAGTACTTATGGTCTCCCACAGGGATCCTTATTTGCTCAACTTGGCAGTGACAACACCTTCCAGGGTGCTCCTGCCATCCTTGGTCAAAAGGGATACACGTCCGCCGTCTTTCACGGAAACGTTGCTAGCTTCTGGAACCGAAACAACACTTACAAAAACCTAGGATATGACTACTTCTTTGACGCCAGTTACTACGATACCTCGGGTGATAAGTCAACCGGATACGGACTGAAGGATAAGCTCTTATTTAAAGATTCAACCAACTATCTTCAGCACCTCCAGCAACCGTTCTATGCTAAATACATCACCGTTACCAATCACTTCCCGTATCAACTAGACGCTGAGGATCAGAAGGATTCTGATTTCAAGGCCCCTGATACTAATGATGAAGCCGTTAACAACTACTTTGTAACGGCCCACTATCTCGACCAATCAGTTCAGGAACTCTATGAGTACCTTGACAAAGCCGGTTTACTAAAGAACTCCGTGATTGTCCTATACGGGGATCACTATGGCTTATCGAACTCTGAAAACACCAGCTTAGCACCGCTACTTGGAAAAGACCCTAACGACTGGAATGACTTTGATAACGCCCAATTGCAACGAGTTCCGTTCATGATTAACATGCAGGGCATTAAGAATGGTCACGTGGATCATACCTATGGTGGTGAAATTGATGTACTTCCAACCTTGATGCACCTTCTTGGAATCAGTTCCAAGAAGTACATTCAATTTGGGACGGACCTCTTCTCCAAGCATCATGATCAGGTCGTTGCTTTTAGAAATCGGGACTGGGTTTCTCCTGAGTACACTTCGGTTAATGGGACGGTCTATGATAACAAGACCCAAAAAGTAATCCATCCGGATAAAAAGTTGAAACAGAAGTTAGAAAAGACGCAGGATAAAGTCAATCTAGAACTCTCGTTATCCGATACGCTGAATGAACAAAACCTACTTCGTTTCTATCATCCTAAGGGATTTAAACCAGTTAACCCGCAGAAGTACAATTATGCTAACGGATTGGACCATGAAGAAAACATTGAAAAGAAGCTTGGAAAAGCCTCAACCAGTCTCTACTCAGAACGACATGATAAGAGTACGAATAGTTTATACCATACCGATGCTCCTGAGCTTTACCATAGTTCAACTAACTCTAATCGAATTCAAATTACCAACCCTGATTCAAACAAAGAATAACTATAAAGAACCCACATCAGTTGATGTGGGTTCTTTTGTATGACTGTACTAGTTTTTACCTGTGCTATAATACGGGTAAATCTAGGGATGGAAGGTTACAAATTATGACTAAATATACAGTTACAAAAAGAGCCAAGCAGTATAAACAGCCCCGTGGTGGTTTCATTCCCGTCTCATCCCTTCACATCAAGCAGTTTACGCCAGACGAATTTCTGCCGATTGCTAGTGAAAACATCACGCCCAGCTTTATGGGACTGGTCGTCGACTATCTAACACGGTTTGAAGTCACCGGAGACGTCGTGGCAGCATTCAGTATTCCTGAAATTGGTGCCCATAACGTTGACCTACTAGCGGCCGAAAAGACTGGGCACCATTACGATGGTAATATGGACCGTTTTAAACAATTAACCAGTGAAATCAATTCCGGACTTGATGATGACAGCATTCAGTGCGCCATTCAACTCGTTAATTATGACATTGCCTACCGGATGGGACCTAGTTACTACGTTCCTCGTCCCAAGTACCAAGCGAATGAGGTTACCATTGAGCACATTAAACAAATGGTTAACCGGGGCGTTCAGTTCTTGAAGCAAGCATCAGAAGATGGTCCCATTACAATTGACTTTGATTTTCCCGGTGCGTACACCGACACCGTCGTAAACGGCGATGGTGACTACCTGACCAAGGATGGGCTGTGGGATTTCAAGGTATCAAAGGCTAAACCAACCAATAAATTCACCCTCCAGATCCTGATGTACTACATCATGGGGCTCCATTCAGCAAATAAGTCTTATTTTGAAATGGTTAAGCAGTTAGGCTTGTTTTATCCACGCCAAAATTGCCTGTATTGGATTAACGTAGCCGACATCAAAACCAAGACGCTAGAAACGGTGGCAGAGGATGTCATTGGATACTAAAATACCACTATCATTGAGGTAGTGGTATTTTTGTCATATTTTAGTTTGCGGTTGTCTGAATAATTCGGAGGTCTCCCTTTAACTGATACGTTTTGGCTTGAACTGGCAAGACATAGGTACTTCCCTTTTCAAGCGAATACGATTTGCCATCGACAATTAGTGTCCCTGTTCCATCAATAACAACGTTCACTGAATAAGTCTGCATGTCTTTAATCTCGGCTTGACCGTGAACCACAATTTGATAAACGTTAAAGTACTTTGATTTCAATAGACGTGTCCGGGCTGGATTATTTGAATCGACAACCAGTTGGGTTTGCTCGGGGTCTGGTAGAACGTTCGGAGTATTGGTTACTTTAATGGCATCTTCTACCTGGAGTGGTCGTTTCTTCCCCGTCTTTTGATCCACCCGGTCGAAATCATAAAACCGGAGCGTGTTGTCAGAATTTTGTTCCACCTCAAGAGCGACAATGCCTGCTCCCAAAGAATGAAGCGTCCCCGCTGGTACATAAACCATCTCACCTGGTTGAACGGTTTTCGTTTCTAAAATCTGGTCTAACTGGTGGTTTTTAATGGCCTGCCGAATTTCATCCTTACTTTTGGCGGAATGACCGTAATATACCTTTGAATCTGGTTTGGTGTCTAAAATGTACCAGCACTCAGTTTTTCCATTCTTTTCATTAAAGTACTTTTGCGCGTTCTCATCACTTGGATGAACCTGGATTGACAAGTTTTCCTTGGCATCCAAAATTTTAACCAATAGTGGAAAGGAGGCGTTAGCCGGATGCCCACCAAATAGTGCTGGATGTTTCTTCCAAACTTCTTTTAAAGTCTTTTCATCGTAGGGTCCGTTATAAACCACTGACAAGTCATCACCATAAGTCGAAGCAATCCACGCCTCTCCAACGTGATTACTATTTAACTGATAGTGATACCGCTTTAGTTCGGTTCCACCCCACATCTTATTCTGTAAAACGGGCTTTAAAAATAAGGGAAATACTTCATTTGTCATGAACATCATCCTCCAGTTAAGAAATTTCAACTAGTTTCATGATAGCATCATGTTAATGGTTTCACAACATTTATCCTTTCTTTAACCTACTTGCGGTGAAGCGAAGTACTGTGAACGGGTCCCCTTCGGTCGGGATAAATTTCTTTCATTAAAACGTTAATGGCGGTGGGAGCCTCACCAAATCCGGTTGCGATCAAGTCTTGTTTGCCGGGATAAGTAATCTGATCCCCAATCGCAAAGATCCCTGGCACACTGGTCTCAAAAGATTGATCAACCTCAAGTAAGCGATGATCAAGGGCTGGTTGGATCTGCCATTCCTTTAACTGGTGATTATTCGAAATAAACCCGTAGTTCACCACGAGATCATCCACCATCATTTCCATCTCGTCATCTTCAGTCTTAACCTTTTTACTGGTAACCCTTAAACGATTATCAATCTCATCCAGTCGTTTGATTAAGTATGGAGTAACCACTTCAACTGATGATTCTTTCAATCGGTCAACCATGTACTCAAGACCACGAAATTCGTCCCGCCGGTGCAATAAAAACACCTTACTTGCAACACGTTCAAGCATTAAAGCCATGTCAACGGCGGAATCGCCACCACCAGCAACCATAACGTCTCGCCCCTTGAACTGGTTTAAATCATTGATACTGTAAAAAAGACGTTTCCCAGTGAGCTCTTCGGCATTTTCAGCCCGTAGTTCACGCGGCTTAAAGGCACCGTTTCCGGTCGCAATGATGACGGCTTTACTCTTAGTGGTCCCCTTACTGGTTTCAATCTCAAAATAGTCATCTTTTTTAATCACATCGACTACCTTACTCTCGACCTTTTGGTCAACATCAACGGTGTCAAGTTGTTTTTGCAGCCGTGAAATCAGCTCGTCACCCGTGACGCCCGCAAAACCAGCCACGTCCAAAATGGTTTTTTCAGGATAAAGCGCTTTGACCTGGCCCCCAAGTTCAGGAAGGCTCTCAATGATCTGCGTTTTAACATCCCGCAGGCCAGCGTAAAACCCCGCAAACATCCCAACGGGACCGCCGCCAATAATTGTTATATCGTACATATTTTCCATTTTTATCACTCTTTATCTAATTTTATCTTTAACCAAAGTTTACCATGCAAAGACAAAATAAAAAAACCAATTTCATATCTATCGCAATTTCCTACATATTAAAGTATTATAAAGTTGTACTGTAACTGAAGTTATATAGGAGGACTTTATATGAGTACCAAAAAAATGATTTTGGACCTTGATACTGGAATCGATGACTCAATGGCACTAACCTACGCGGTTGGCAATTCTGAGATTGATTTAATCGGGGTCATTGCTTCGTTTGGCAACATCGAAGCCGAACGGGCAGCCGTTAATACCCTTAAAATTTTAGATTTACTTGGTGCTTCAGACGTTCCGGTCTTTATTGGTGAAACTCATCCATTAAGCGAAGATTATGTCAGAATGCAAGTCAGCGCTGACATTCACGGTGAAAATGGGATTGGCGACGTTGACCTTCCCGAACCAAGCGGGGCGGTCCAAAGTAAAAACGGGGTCGACTTCATGATTGAATCCGCTAAAAAGTACGGTAACGATCTAACGATTGTGCCAACTGGTCCTCTTACTAACTTAGCCCAAGCAATCAAACAAGCTCCAAAAGCCATGGAGCAGGTTGGCAATGTGACTTTAATGGGTGGTGCTTTAACCGTTCCGGGTAATGTCACCCCCGTCGCCGAGGCCAACATCAACCAAGATGCCATTTCAGCAAACGAAGTTTTTACCAGTAACCTCCATATCAACATGGTCGGCCTTGACGTTACATTACGAACCCTTTTGACCAAGCAAGAAACCCAAAAGTGGCGTGAATCTGGGACAATGGCTGGAAAGAAAATGGCTGACATCGTGGACTTCTACATCAACATCTACGCTGATATGTATCCTGAACTTGGCGGCTGTTCCTTACACGACCCACTCGCCGTTGGTGTAGCGGTCGACCCCAGTTTCGTAAAATTCATTGATATGAATATGATCGTTACCACCAAACCCGACGCATACTATGCTAGAACAATCGGTGATAAGAATCGATTAGATGATCCTAACACCAACGTTAAGGTGGCTGTAGCGGTTGACTCCAAACGCTACTTAAAAGAATTTATGAAAAATATGAATAATGCGTTTGAGACCATGTAAAAACCAAATAAAAATGAGCTAAACATAATTGTTTAGCTCATTTTTATTTGGTTGTGTTTATATTTATTGATCAGCTTTAAAATATTGCTTTAAAAAAACTGCCACACCATCATCATCATTCGATTTAGTCACATCCGTCGCAATTTTCTTGATTGGTTCCTGCGCATTCGCCATTGCAACACCAACCTTGGCTTTCTTAATCATTCCAGCATCGTTTTCAGCATCACCAAATGCCATTAGATTAGAAAAATCATCACCATAGTGACTAAGCAATGCTCCTAATCCATAAGCTTTATCAACACTGGGTGCCAAAAACTCTAGGATTTGGGGTTGTGAACGAACAATGTGATACTGCTTTTTCACATCTTCGGGCATGTCACTAACAGCTTTATCAAGAACGTCTGGTTCGGCTGCGATAACCGCCTTAGAGTAGCTTTCGTCTGGCATCTCAGAAAACTTAGTTGGTACAAACTGCATGTCAGCATTCAACATTTGTTGATAAATCGATGGTTTTAAATCGGAGATTGGATAGACCTGGGTAAAATCAAGAATATCTAACGGGAGGCCGTTTCTTTGAGCGTATTCATAAAGTAATTTGAACGCATCTCGATTCATCCCACGCTTAAATAATTCATACTTATCGGCATTTCGAACCACGAGCCCACCATTAAAGGTGATGGTATAATCATCTGGCTCATCAAGGTCTAGTTGCTTAATGTACTTCCAAATGGCATTGATTGGTCGTCCAGTACAGAGCACCACTTTGATACCCTGTCGGTGTAACTTTTTTAACTCGTCTTCGTTTACTTTACTGATCTTCTTATCACCTGTAAGCAGTGTGTTGTCAAGATCGAGTGCGATCATTTTAATCATATTAATTCCTCATCATTTAAATTATTCATAAAAAAACGCCCATACCGGGCGTTTTCATATCTTAAGAAGTTAACTTCGACTCTAATTGTCTCAATTCTGCTTCACGAACATCTCGCGGTAAGAACCGTCTAATTTCTTCTTCGTTATAGCCAACTTCAAGACGTTTGTCATCAAAAATGATCGGACGCTTGATTAGGTCAGGGTACTTTACTAATAAGTCAACTAACTCGGTTAAAGATAAGTCATCTAAGTTCAAGTGCAGTTTCTTAAAAACATTTGATCTTGTTGAAATAATATCCTCACTGCCATTTTCGGTTAAACGAAGAATTTGTTTTACTTCGTCAGCGTTAAGTGGGTTTGAATTGATGTTTCGTTCCTTAAATGGAATATTATGGTCTTTCAACCAAGCACGGGCTTTACGACTTGATGCGCTGCTTGGTGCAACATATAAATTCAACATGTAATAACCTCCTCATGTCTAACATTTAACATGACTTGTTTAAATTAGTACGAATGTACTTATTAAACAACTAAATTGTATCATATATTATTACTTCGTCAACGTTATTTTAAACTTAAATAAAGCCTGATTTCTAGCTTTTATTTACACTTTCCTTAATAAATATTATAATTTGTACTATATAAGAGGGAGAGGCCAAACTATGAAACTCAAAATACTATGTACGAGCGATATTCACGGTTATTTAGCGCCAACAAATTACGTTAAACCAAATGAAAACATGCCCTTTGGTTTAGAAAAGGCAGCAACCACAATTAAGCACGAACAGGAAGGCTTCGACCACACCTTAATTTTAGATAATGGTGATTTTTTAGAGGGGTCTCCTCTCGCCTACTACACGGCCGAAGTTTTAAAACTTCCGAGTGCTCAGGCGATTAATAAAGCATATGATACGATTGACTATGACTTTGGCTCGCTTGGTAATCACGAATTTAACTACGGGCAAAGCTACTTAAAAAATACCATCAAAAACACCAAGCGCCAGTTTATCTGCGCCAACATCCTAAACGAAAAAGATGAGCCAGCCTTTGGGTCGGCCTATGCCATTAAAGACTTTGGGGATCTAAAGGTGGGAGTATTAGGTCTTACCACTCAGGCCATTAACCAGTGGGAGAATAAGGCCAACGTTAAGGGGCTTAAGTTTAAATCTGGCTTAGAAACGGCCAAAAAATACGTCCCAATTCTTCGCCAAAAAGCTGACGTGGTGGTTATTTTGTATCACGGGGGGTTTGAAAGAGACAAAGTAGGTAAACTTAGTGAAAAATTCACTGGTGAAAACGAAAGTTATCAAATTTTAAAAGAAGTTCCCGGAATTGACGCTTTAGTGACGGGTCACCAGCACCGAAAGCTCGCTAACCATCTCTTTGGCGTTCCGTACGTTCAACCCGGACATCGTGGTGATTACGTAGGCCAAATTACCCTTGATATTAATGATAACGATAAAACGGTGGTCAACAGTAACGCCAAACTAATCTCAACGGCTCAAAATAAGCCATTTCAACCGACCAAAAACGTCGTTGATCCAGTCGACCAAGATGTTGAAAAATGGCTCTCAAAACCACTCTCAAAGATTAAAGGTAATCTCAAATATAAAGATCCCTTCGAAGTTCGAACCCATGGATCGGCCTTTATCAATTTTATTCAAAGGGTCCAAATGGAAACAATGGGGGTTGATATTTCGGCAACCGCGCTCTTTACCGACGAAGCCCATGGATTCGAAAATCCAATCACCATGAGAAACATCATCACCAACTACGTCTATCCAAACACGTTAGCAGTCTTAAACATTACTGGAGCGGACTTAAAAGCTGCCCTTGAAAAAACTGCTGATTATTTTGCCTTAAAGGATAATAAAATCATCGTCAACCCCGTATATACTTATCCGAAACACCGGGATTATAACTATGACATGTACGCGGGCATCGATTACACTATTGACGTCTCCCGGCCGATTGGTTCCAGAATCGTTAACTTAACCTATCACGGTCGCCCAGTTCTGGACCATCAGCCCTTGAAAATTGTTTTAAACGCGTATCGCGCCGTTGGTGGCGGACACTACCCCATGTACGATGAAAGTAAAATTATTTCCTATAACACCATTACCATGAGTAATTTGATTGCGAAGTACCTTCAGGATCATCCCGTAGTCGACGCTAACAACCAACAAAACTTCAAAGTCATTAAATAAAAAAGTTCCTCACCACGTAAATACCAATGGTGAAGAACTTTTTTTATCCAGCTTTTTTCTTTTTATTGTTTTTCGGTTTACCGCCCACGTACTGAACGGCTTGTAACTGTCGAATTGTAGTAACCTTAATTTTACCAGGATAGGTCAATTCGTTTTCAATTTGATCCTTTACTTCATTGGTTAACTCACTACTTTGCGTATCGTTAACCTTCTTTGGATCAACCATGATTCGAATCTCACGACCGGCCTGAATGGCGTAACTATCTTTAACGCCGGGATGTTCATTCGCAATTTTTTCCAAACTCTTTAATCGATTGATGTACTCCTCGACCGATTCGCTTCTGGCACCTGGTCGAGCTCCTGACATTCCGTCAGCCACTGCGACCAAAATAGCGTATGGGTTATCTGGTTCAACGTCCCCATGATGAGACGCAATCGAGTTTATGACAATTGGATCTTCACCATAAGCCTCAGCTAACTTCACTCCCAGTTCAACGTGTGTTCCGGAAACTTCTCTGTCAATCGCCTTCCCGATATCATGGAATAATCCAGTCCGTTTAGCCATCCGAACATCTAAACCAAGTTCAGCAGCCATCACAGCTGATAGTTCGGCAACTTCAATGGAATGCTCTAAGACGTTTTGACCATACGACGTTCGAAACTTTAAGCGTCCCACCGTCTTCATTAGGTCCGGATGAACCCAACCAAGGTGCAAGTGACTAACGGTCATCTCACCAGTCTTTCTTAATTCATCCAAAACTTCCTGTTGGGTTTGATTGATTTCATTTTCAATTACACCATTATTAACCTGCTTAATGGCCAGCAGATCGTTAATGGAATTGCGCGCAATCTCTCTTCTAACCGGATCACTGGTACTAATGATTAACGTTTCCGGGTGTTCTGGATCAAAAATTAAATCAACTCCGGTAAGGGTCTCAATCAATCGTAATCGTTGGTCATCTTTGCCAGCAATCTTGGTGCGCATTCCGGCATCCGGAATAATCACTGAGCGCTCAATGTGGTCACGAGGAACATCAACTGGCCCCTCTTGAACTGCCTCAATCATAAGATTACGGGCCTGTTTGGCAGCATTAAATGCCATTAAGTCATTATTTTCCTTAACGGTAGTATCAAAGTCACGTTTTAAATCAGCTTCAAGAGTGGCCAAAACGAGCTGTTTGGCCTGCCCTTCAGTTAATTCACCCCGATCGTGGATGATTTGTTTTCTTTGCTTCTCAAGTTCTAAGACGTCATTACGAGCCTTTTTGAGGTTTTCGACTAGAAGGTGATTACTGTTCCTTTTAATTGTCAGAGCGGCCTCTGACTTGTCCAAGCGGGCAACAGAAGTCTCCAAGCTTTTTTCTCTATGATCAATTCGTAGTTTGCGACTCTCATTCTCTTGAACTTGGGAATCGAGTTCAGTTTCTTCTTCTTTACGATAATTTTCAGCTGCTGTTTTACTTTTATCTTCAAGTTTTCTTTTAGTATCATTAATCTTAACTTGATTATTATCTTTAATCTTACTAGCAGCAGTTCTGGCAGCTATCAGTCCCTTGTAGACGTGTTTTTTTCGTGCGTAGTAGCCACATGCTGCTCCAAGTAAGAGTGCAATAATAATTGCAATGGAAGTTATCAATTTGACACTTCCTTTCTTTTCAATTCATTTTAATCTATTTAAATAATAACATTTAAATCTTTATTTTAAAATAAGTCACTCGTGCTTTTTGATGATATCATGAAGTATAATGGTATTAAGGAGTGATTCTATGTTTCCTGAAAGACTCAGAGCTTTACGAACCGGTCAGAAAATCACATTGACTGACCTTGCAAACGGATTAAACACAATGTTTCCCACTGACAAAGAGCATGAGAATACCGCCTCACAGATCGGCAACTGGGAACGTGGAATCCGTAATCCTTCTTACATTGAAGTCAAAAAATTAGCTGAATTTTTTGGCGTGTCAATGGATTATTTGAGTGGCCGTGTTGACCATGAAGAATCCGATCTTTCCAAGTTATTTATCTCTGGAAAGCAACTCTTCTTTAACGGCGAAGCCATTAATAACAACGATCGGTACGAGATTTTTCAACTTATCAACGGTTACCTTCACGGTAAACAAAACAGAGACGATGACCACAAAAATCACCAAGAATCGCTTGATTTACACTACTAAGGACACCAAATGGATAAACGTAAACTCAGAAAAAAACTCAAAAAACGTCATCAGTTGAAACAGGCGACTCCACCTTACATTCATCAAATGGAACAGTATCGTGACGAGTATCGGGAGTATCCTGAGATTAAATACTTAATTAACAACGTCTTAGCAGCCAATCAATTACTTACGGCTGGTAGACTTCCGCAGGATTTGCCCAAGCTGATTCTTCCTGATGACATTCAGGACCAGATTTATCAAAAAATCAATTCCAAGTACGCCATGAATGATCGTAGCGGTGATTCCGAATGGAACCGGCTTTCAGGCGATCTTTCTGACCTTGACAAGCACTTGCGTGACTTTCGTGATTATCTCGAAAATCAATACGGGATGTGGGCATACATCTCCTCATCGTTTACCTACCATCTTGCAAAATACTTAGATGGTAATGCTGCCCTTGAAGTAATGGCGGGTAACGGCTACATCTCAAAGGGACTCCGTGATAACCACGCAAACGTCATCGCAACTGACAGTTTAGATTGGCAAAACGAGAACGAAACTGGCAGACATCCCGTCACTAACGTGGAAAAGTTATCAGCTCTCGACGCATTTCACAGGTATCAGGACCAGATTGACTACGTAATTATGTCGTGGTCTCCAGATGGCATTCCAATCGATAATGAACTTCTTGAAGCAATCAGAAAGTCAAATCGTGATATCAAATTAATCGTCATTGGTGAGAGAAACGGGGCCACCGACTCCAAAGAGTTCTGGCAAAACGCACAACTTTACGATGACGAGGGCATTAAGAACCTGAATCAACACTATTCAAACTTCGATTTAATCCAAGATCACGTTTATTTAGCAAAATAAAAGAGCTTCCAACTTTTGTTGGAAGCTCTTTTTGGCATCTGAACAAGTCAGACGGACTAACTAGGTGTTCACATCACCTGCTAATCAAACCATCTGCAATCCGGCAGATAAACATGGTTCCCACAATCAGACTAAAAAGTCTGCTCGGCTCGTCGCATCTTTGTATTGTATCATAATTTGCAATTAAAAGCTATTTGGAACTTGCATCATCCTGTTCATTAGCCGCAATCTGATCTAATTTATCCTGAGTCCAATCAACGAAATGCGCCAAATAAGTTCCATCGGGCTCCTTTTCAAAACTAGTTGAATCCGCCAACTCATCAATTCGCATTTTAGAACGGTTGACGTTGGGAGAAGCAATGATCATGTACACATTGACTGATTTTATCCCGTCTCCCACCGTTATTTTAGCAATGTTTTTAGCGTAGTCTAGCGGTAAATTAATGACCGAGGTCTGCAGTTTCAGCTGAATGTCATGATCAGAAACGGTGATTTCCGCGCTGGCAATCCTGTCTTCTTTCAGATTACTTGCGATAAAATCAGTCATCTTCTTCAAGTTTCCCTTTAAGTCAGATTGCAACTTTTTAAGGGACATTTCCGACACCTGTTTCTGAAAATCATCATTTCCAGCCACTTCAACAAACTCTTTTTCATCAATTTTCATTTCATTCACCTAACTTTATTTTCTAAACTTCATATAATGAGCCACACGTTCTTTCGTCGTTGCCTTTCGGACCTGATAAGCAATCGTGAACCAGTAAATATTTACACCAATGGAACCAATTACCAGCACAATGACGGCAATTCGAAGTGGCCATGTTGCATGACTAATTGTAATCATCGCAATAATCGCTGCGATTAACCCAATCGTGTAAATAACCTGAACGGCTGCCAACAAATAATATCCTAAACGACTTTTAAACGCAACCAGAATCATCGGAATCAAATACATAATGGCTGCAATAGCTGACGTGCGAACTAGGCCACTGACACTCGACTTGACCGTTAATTTCATGATTGGCATCGTCATAACAAAGTTTACAATCCAGAACAATATCAGTGAAATAAACGCCCACGTTAACATCTGTTTTCTTTTCATTTTACTCATCCTTTTAGCTTCAGTATAACGAACTTCTCAATTTGATACCAACAATTTTTGTTTTAGCTAAATTCGTTACGTAAATTCTTAAAACATGGTATAGTTAGTGTATAAGAAAACAAATGAGGTGAGCTAAATGGCCAAGAATTACAAGAGGATTTTAGCACCGGTGGATGGTGCTGAAGATACAATGCCTGTTATGAGTCGTGCAATCACAATGGCTAAACAAAATGACAGTCACTTAGATATTTTAAATGTAATTGAAGTTAACCAATTCAACCGTAGTTACGGGGATGCAATTACCGCCGACGCTGTTTACCAGTTAACTGACAAGACAAAGAAGATTCTTGAAACTTTGAAACAACAAGCAATTGACGCTGGGGTAACCGACGTATCAATTCATATGCGTTTTGGTAATCCCAAGAAAGTTATTGCCAAGGAATTTCCAAGCGATCACCACGATGACCTAATCATCATCGGTGCTACTGGTCTTTCAGCCGTTGAACGTTTGATGGTTGGCTCGGTCACTAGCTACGTCACACGTGCTGCTACTCAAGACGTCTTAGTAGTCAAATAGTCACAAAATCTCTACCCACTTATTGAGTGGGTTTTTTATTTTGAGGAATTTTATGAAGAAATGGAAATATGAATTAACCGTCCCAAAATCATTTGATCAACAAACCGTTCGAGAGTATCTGCACGAATATCTTTTAATTCCCAAGCATTTGATTTTTTCACTAAGAAAAAATCACCGCGTGTTAATTAACGGTCAGTACCTGCCCATGAACTTTCTGATTAAGCAAAATGATCGTGTCTCACTCGAGTTTATTGCTGCCGATTTTAAAGCCCCATTCCCACACGTTCCATCAGATTCATCGAAACCACTAAACGTTGTCTACGAAAACTCTGACTTTTTAATTGTTAACAAGAATCGCGGTGACAAGACCCATGCCAATCAACCTCACGAAATGGGATCCACCCTTAATTTTGCTGCCAACTACCTTCAACCCCAAAACGACGCTTACATGGTTCATCGCTTAGATCAACAAACCAGTGGTGCACTTATCATCGGCAAGAATCCATCCGTGGTCCCCATCTTAGTCAAAATGATTGAAACTAAAGCAGTCAAGCGAACTTACTTGGCCTGGGTTCATGGTCATTTTAAAAATCAATTGGGAGTAATCAATCAGCCAATTGGTTTTGATCCTTACGACCAGCGTAAACGCAAAATTAACGGACCAAATTCTAAATCAGCGATCACAAATTACAAGGTCATAAAAACGGATCCAGACAAAACCCTCGTGGCCCTTCAACTTCAGACCGGTCGAACCCATCAAATCAGGGTGCACTTGGCTTCCACTGGTCATCCGATCATTGACGATCCCTTATACGACCCGAACGGTCATCCTAATCATCCCATGCTGCTTCATTCTTGGCGGGTCCAAATGATGACACCGTTTTACCATCAACCACTTGGAGTTACTGTCCCACTACCGCCTGAATTCAATATGTAAACAAAAAGAGTGAACTCATATGAGTTCACTCTTTTCTAATTAATTAGTTACATTAATTATTTCTTAGCTGGTTTTTTAAGTGGTTCCCATTTCCAGTTTTCAACTTCTGGCAAGTCAGTACCGTACTCTCTAATGTAATGGTCGTGCTTGTCGAGCATGTTGTTCATTTCTTGGATAAATCCAGTACCCTTAAGGGCGTATTCTGGAATATCAGAAACAACTTCCTTAGACAAATTGAATCGGTCTAATTGGTTCAAGACACGCATGTCAAATGGTGTAGTAATGTCACCATTTTCACGGTATCCATGAACGTGAACGTTCTTATTGTGACGATCAAAGAAGATGGTTCTGATAATATCTTCGAAACCGTGGAATGCGAATACAACCGGTTTGTCCTTAGTAAAGAGTTGATCGAATTCCTTGTCACTAATACCACGAGGGTCTAGTTCTGGGTTACGTAACTTAAGCAAATCAACAACGTTGATGTATCTAATCTTCATTTCAGGGAAACGCTTGTGCAAGATTGAAATTGCAGCAAGGGTTTCAAGAGTTGATTCAACACCAGCAGATGCCATAACAACGTCAGGTTCTTCACCATTGTCAGTTGAAGCCCAGTCAATGTAGCCAAGACCGTTCTTAACAAGGTTTGAAGCTTCGTCAATGTTAAACCATTGTGGACGTGGGTGCTTTGAAGTAGTAATCAAGTTAATTCTTTCGTAACTATCAAATGCTTCGTTACCTACAGCCAATAATGTGTTTGCATCAGCTGGGAAGTATTCACGGATAAACTCAGGTTTCTTTTCAGACAAGTGGGTAATCATACCTGGATCTTGGTGAGTGTAACCATTGTGATCTTGTTGGAATACAGTTGATGAATCGATGAAGTTCAATGCAGGATACTTGTTTCTCCATTCGAGTTCAGAAGCTTTTCTCAACCACTTGAAGTATTGAGTAAGCATTGAATCTACAACTCGACCGAAGGCTTCGTAAGTTGCGAAGAATCCATGACGACCAGTAAGGGTGTATCCTTCAAGCCAACCTTCGTCTTGGTGTTCTGATAGTTGTGAATCAATCAAACGACCATAGTGAGCCATGTACTCATCATATGGTGGGTTGATATTTGGCAACCATTGACGACGAGTAACATCGAATAAGTGCCATAATCTGTTAGACCATGTTTCATCAGGGCCGAATCCACGGAAGTTATTAGGATTTCTCTTAGTAACGTCACGTAGCCATTCGGACCAAACAACCATGTCTTCGTTTTCAGTAGCACCTGGAGTCTTGATATCAAGAGCGTAATCACGGTAGTCAGGTAAGTCTAATGGCTTAGGATCGATACCACCGTTAGTGATTGGGTTCGTTGACATCCGTTTGTCACCCTTAGGAGCTAATTCTCTAAGGTATGGCTTTAAAGTACCATTTTCATCAAATGATTCTTCAGGTTTGTAACTCTTCATCCATTCTACGAATTCATCAGCAGTACCCATGTCATCTGCTGATAGTGGAATTGGAACTTGGTGAGCTCTAAATGATCCTTCAATTGGAAGACCTTCAGCGTTCTTCTTAGGGCCAGTCCAACCCTTAGGTGAACGGAAGATGATCATTGGCCATTTTGGTTCTGTAGCAGTTTCTGCAGTTTGGTTCTCACGAGCGTTCTTTTGAATGGCTTTAATTTCTTCAATTGAAGCATCCATAACTTTAGCAAGCTTTTCGTGAGTTTCCATTTGGTCGGTACCGTAAGGCATGTTGGTTTCAACGAAACGAGGCTTCCAGCCCATACCTTCAAAGTATTTAGTAATGTCTTCGTCAGTCATACGAGCTAAGACAGTTGGGTTAGCAATTTTGTATCCGTTTAAGTTAATGATTGGTAAAACAGCACCATCAGTAACAGGGTTGATGAACTTACTTGACATCCATGAACCAGCCAAAGGACCAGTTTCTGATTCACCGTCACCGATTTCAACGGCAGCGATAACGTCAGGATTATCAAAGATTGCACCAACACCATGTGAAAGTGAATAACCTAATTCTCCACCTTCATGAATTGAACCTGGAGTTTCAGGTGCAGCATGTGATGCAATTCCACCAGGGAATGAAAATTGCTTGAACAGGCGAGCCATTCCGGCTTCATCTTGAGAAATCTTAGGATAGATTTCTGAGTAGCTTCCATCCATGTAAGAATTTGAAACCATAACTTGGCCACCGTGACCTGAACCTTCAATATAGAACATATTAAGGTCATACTTGTTGATGACACGGTTCAAATGGGTGTAAACAAAGTTTTGTGAGGCAATTGTTCCCCAATGTCCAATTGGCTTAACCTTTACATCTTCAGAAGTCAAAGGCTTCTTAAGCAAAGGATTAGCACGTAAAAATAGCTGACCTACTGACAAGTAATTCGCAGTATTCCAGTATTGTTGCATTTTTTCAAAATATGATTTGGAATCATAATCTACTGCCATGCTATAACACTCCTTTTAAATAATCGGCAGCTCGTTTTCGAGCTGGATCTAATCTGTTTTTGAAAGCGCCAAACTTATTGGCTTACCTACAACAACTATGATAAAGACTTTTGGTGAAATGTCAACCATTTCGACAATTGATACGAACCAATTTTAAGCCCTTAAAAACCCTAATTTCAAGCAATTTTAAGCACTAAAAAAGTCTCCAATTTTTCAATTGGAGACTTAAAATATTTTATTCAATTCCACGAAGTGCTTTATTAATTAATGCACTGATAACTGACGGTGAAAATAGTCCCATAATCTGCGCAACTTGGGGAGCAGATGTGTCACCAGTAAAGATGACGTTTAGTGGGAAGTAAAGCTGTTTACCCTTCATCCCCGTTTCTTTGCCAACCTCATTAACAATTGGACCATAATCAAGTCCCTTATTTTGACCGTTTTCACTGGCCTCATGAATCTTGTCTTCTAAAGCATTGAATAACTTTTCCAAATCATCGTGTGAAAAGTCGCTGAGTTTTGAGTAATCAATGTTTTGACCCAAAATATTGTAATAGAAATCCATGTATTCCATGATTTCAGTCAACTTAAACACACTGTGTTTGTAAATATCAATCACCTGTTCAGCGTAATCGTGCAGGTTGGGAATGTCATCTTCTTGAATTTTCTTGGCAATGTCAGTCTGCCCTTCGTCAACGAGTTCGACCACTCGATCGGCAAGTTCACTTGATGGCATGCTCTTTACGTATTGCGAGTTAATCCAGTCTAATTTGTGTTGGTCAAAGAAAGCTGGCGATTTTGACATTCGCTTTGGATCATACGCCTTAATCAGTTCGTCCTTTGAAAAGATTTCCTTTTCACCAACCGGTGACCACCCAAGAAAGGCAATGAAGTTAAAGATTGCTTCACGTAAGTATCCCTCACGCTTATACTCACTGATGAACTGCAAAGTATCCTTGTCACGCTTGCTTAACTTCTTACCGGTCTTCGGATTATAAATCAATGAGATGTGCCCAAAGTTAGGGTGCTGCCATCCTAATGCATCATAAACGGCCATTTGCTTAGGGGTGTTAGCAATGTGATCGTCACCTCTTAAAACATCAGTAATGTCCATTAAATGGTCATCGACCACCACAGCAAAGTTATAGGTTGGTAATCCATCACTCTTTTGAATGATAAAATCGCCACCTAAATTGTCAGAATTAAATTCAACCTTACCTCTCACAATGTCGTCCCATTCGTAGGTATGATCCTTTGGTAAATGTAAACGAATTGTGTAAGGTAATCCCTTATCTTCAGCGGCTTGAATATCAGCTTCAGAAGCACCATACCAACGTCCATCGTAATGTGGAGCCTCTTTATTTGCCCGTTGCTTTTCCCGCATCTCTTTTAGTTCGTCTTCAGTGGCAAAGTCCTTGTATGCCAGACCCTTGTCCATTAATTCACTGATGTATTTATCATACAAAGCTCTTCGCTCCGTTTGATGATAGGGAGCATACTTCGGATTAGGCTTATCAGGGCCTTCATCCCAGTCAATCCCTAACCAGCGTAAGTTGTCCATCTGGCTTTTTTCACCACTGTCAACGTTACGCTTTAAATCAGTATCTTCGATTCGAAGAACCATCGTTCCGCCGAAATGTTTTGCAAACAGATAATTAAATAAAGCAGACTGTGCATTTCCGATGTGTAAAAAACCAGTTGGGCTTGGTGCATATCTAACTCTAACGTTCTTTTTCGCCATCTTAATACTTCCTTTTTTGCCAGCATTGGCACTCTTTTAAATCTCTTCGTACATTCTTACATTACGTTAATTCCGAACCAATGTACGTGCTTACAACAATTCCATTATATCACTTTTAAACTAACTCAAAAAATTGAGTAAAAGTCGATTCTAGTTATTCAAATCAACAAACGTGTTGTAATTAAAGTACTTATAATGAATGCGCATGTTGGAAATTTCAAACGGGGTTCCATCGTCTAAAAAGAAAATCCCACCCATGACCACGACTGGTTCATCAGGCTTTAAGTTCAATAGTCTTTGATCATCAATCGTGGACGGTTGGGCTTCAATCGACATGTAGGATTTGGTTCCCGTCTTGTTTAGCTTTTCCTCTAAGTAGTTAAAAATCGAACCCTTAACCACTCGCTTACTCATCTTGGGCGCCACTTTAACCGGAATATAACCAGACTCGATAATAATAGGTGTCGAATCAACCGAGCGGAGCCGTTTAATCTCATACACTTCATCACCTTGATTTAGAAACAGATCTTCTAAAATCTCAGGGGTGGGGGCAACAACTTTAAATTCCAGTAAATCAATCTTTGGATCGTACCCCTCAACCTTCAGATTATTGGTAATTCCAAGGTTAGATCCCTCGTAACTAAAAATAGATTTATTCTTCAAATAAAGTGGATTAATAAAGGTCCCAGAGCCACGTTTCTTGAAAATAATTCCCTGTTCCGCTAGGATACCTAAAGCTTGCTTAACCGAGCTCCGACTGACGTGATACTTTGAACTTAAAGTCCGTTCATCCGGTAAACGATTATTATTGAAATAGTTGGAATCAATCTTCTTTTTTAAATCATCCATTACCCGTTTATAAACTAGATCAGCCATTCAATACTCCTTATTAGACGTTTCTTACCCATTATTTTAACATATTAAAAATAATAAATTTTGGCTAAAAAAATAGAGCTCCGATCAAATCGAAGTTCTATTTTTCTAATTAATTATTCGTACTGATCGACTTCTTTTTTCGCGTTCTTATGTTCCTCCATGAATCGTTTATTACTCTTGTACAAGTCCCAAACGACCCAAGTCAAGAGGGCCAGAACTAAAACAATCAAGATGTAGGCAATCCAGTTCCCCATATCGGTTTGAGCTGGAGTTGGATTATCACCAAAGAAGCTGACAATCTGACTTGGCAAACCATACAGATTCAAGAAAGTCAAAGCAATCACAGATACCCAACCAGCAATTTTAACCCAAAGGGCATTAACGAACCGTTTTCCACGCATTTCAAATTTACTATCGGTAAAGATCAGAAGCGGCAACATGGAGAATGGTAAAGCAAACGCCAAGAAGACCTGTGAGTTGTTCATCAGAGTATTAAGCGCTTCATGCTCTTCAATGGCTGGTTTTCCACTACTCAAAAGTACACAAATAACAACTGGGATGATTGAAATGACACGGGTTACCAAACGACGAGCCCACAAAGGCATTCTCATATGGATGAAACCTTCCATAACAACCTGACCAGTCAAAGTACCAGTGATAGTGGAGTTTTGACCAGAAGCAAGCAAAGCCACGGCAAACAGGATTGAAAGAACTCCGGTTTTAGCAACACTTGCTAGTAATGGGTTGGTCATAAAATCAGGATTCTTTAAGGCAGCAAACAAACCAAAGAATGATGGGTCTTTAACGGCACCAGACTTGAAGACCGCAACCCCCATAATCAATAACAATGCGTTAACAAAGAACGCCATTGTTAATTGGATGTTGGAATCCCAAGCTGAAAATTTAACTGAGCGTGCCACTGAATCCTCGTCGTTATTATCAGTCTTACGGGTTTGCGAAATGGCAGAATGTAAGTATAGATTATGCGGCATAACGGTGGCTCCGATGATACCTAAGGCACCACTTAACGGAGTTTGACCACCTACAAATGGATGGGTTTGAACGGTTTTGATGTTTGGAACTAAGTTTAAGAAAACCTTTGACCACTGTGGGTTTGAAAGAGTTACTTCGTAGGCAAATACCAAGAAGATGACACAAATCAAACAAACAACAATGGCTTCAATCTTTCTAAATCCAATACTTGTAAGTAGTAACAGTACCAAAACATCAAGAACCGTAATTAAAACGGCAATCAACAATGGAATATGGAATAGCAAGTACAACGCAATCGCTGCCCCGATAACTTCCGCGATATCGGTCGCCATAATTGCTAACTCAGTTGTTATCCAAAGGATAACCCCTAATGTCTTACTACTTCTTGCACGAATCGCCTGCGCTAAATCCATTTGTGTCACGATACCAAGTTTAGCCGCCATGTATTGAAGTAACATCGCGATCAAACTTGAAATCAAGATAATTGACATCAGCAAGTATCCAAAGTTCTGACCACCGGTAATTGAAGTTGACCAATTTCCGGGATCCATGTACCCCACCGCAACTAACGCTCCTGGTCCTGAATACATGAATAATGTTTTCCAAAATCCTAATCCTTCAGGGACATCAACGCTTCCGTTAATTTCTTGGAGGGATTTACCATTCGCATACTCAATTAGGGCATGCTTTTTCTTTGGTGCTTTTTTTTCATCTTTCTCACTCATTTTCCTTTGCATCTCCTTCCACGTTGATTCTACATAAATAAGAATTAAAAGTAAATGAAATTTTTACTTATATTTTATTAATATGATAAAATACCTCCGAGAGGTGAGCCATTTGTCAAAGAAAAAAAAGAATCAAGTCCACAAAACCTTAGTCGAACAAATCCTTGAAAAACACAATATTCCTTTTCAACAGATGATTTTTGCCACCCATCAAGAGGGAGACGTTCAACAAATCACCACTAACGAAGCTGACGTTGATCAACATTTAATCTACAAAACGTTAGCGCTGACTGGAAAAACAACTGGTCCCGTCATTGGAGTGGTTCCTTTAGATGAACGCTTAAGTTACAAAAAGTTAGCCAAAGCTTCTGGCAACAAAAAAGTGGGCATGGTTCCCCTAAAAGACTTAGTTAATACGACCGGATATGAGCACGGTGCAAATACCCCCATCGGAATTTATGAACAAAAGGGTTATCCCATCTACATCGATGAAGAAGCCCAAAAACAGGGTGACATCATTGTGTCATCCGGTCAGATTGGTCGTTCTGTTAAAGTAAATGCTGAAGACGTCAAACAATTAGTCAACGGAACCTTTGCTGATATTACCGAATAAACTAAAAACGTCGATCGTTCGGATCGGCGTTTTTTTATCCATCCCACTCGTTTTTGAATTCAGCAACAAATTCACGCATGTATTGGGTTCTCTTCTTTCCAATTTGTTTAGCAGCATCGGTATTTAAATCGGAAGCAATCTTAAACAACTTTTCGTAAAAATGATTAATGGTGGTATCGTCAGTTGCGTTGCGATAATCTGCTTTAGTAGTTAAAGTCCGCGGCTTAATTGTCGGATCATAAATGGTCCGATGATGTGCCCCACCATACTGAAAGGCCCGCGCAATTCCAATCGCACCCAGAGCATCTAATCGATCAGCATCTTGAACGATTTGACCCTCTTTTGATAACGGTTGTTTGTGTTCAATGTTGTCACTAAAAGACATGTGGTTGATAATGTCCATCACCTGCAAAATCTCATCAGGACTAAAGCCAAATTTTGCTAACCGCTCTTTGACTTCCTCTCTTTTAGCGTCCGGATCATCCACCAATTTATCGTCAAAAACGTCGTGTAAGTAAGCAGCTGAAAGGGCAATCTCACCGTTAGCTGGTTCGGTCCCCATCAATTGTAAGACCATGTTTGCGACCCGTTGGATGTGGTCAAATCCGTGTCCACTCTTATCCTTACTCATGTTCTCTTTGGCGTACTCTTTTACCTTTGCAATTTTATCGTTCATGTCTCTCACTCCTACTAAAATAATTTCCCACATTATAAATATATAACTAAAAAAGAAGCCATCCAATAGCTTCTTTTACTTACATAATAAAATTAATAATTTCCATCAGGATCGGAACCACGATAACGAACAGCACGGTGCTGGTTACCACTAAATTAGTGGCATAGTCCACGTCCCCATGGGATTGACTAACTAAAATCGGCAAAACCGCTAGTTCGGGCGTTGCCGACTGAATTACCAACGTCCCAAACTCTGGAAAGGCCATGTTCACGCCAAAATGCATAAACGCTAAGAGGGTTCCAATCATGATTGCTGGCGCAATCACAAATCTTCCTACCAGTCCGGCAATGGTATCCTTATCAAAATGAATTGAAGATAAGCCGGCATCGGCTAAAATGATTCCAATGTAGATCAATGCCAACGGTGTCACTAATCCACCAATCATGTTGCAGGTCTTATCAATCCAAGCTGGCAATTTGACGTTCACGATCAAAATCCACGCCAAACCTAAGATAAATCCAACCAGTGGCGGCGGTAAAATCTGTTTGAGGGTAACCTTCTTTTTCTTTTTTCCCCTTTGTTTCGTTGGGTCATCTCCTGAAATGAAGAAAATTCCGATCGCCCAGGTTGAGACGGTGTTCATCACATAGTAGACCAAGAAATACGTCATCCCGGCGTTTCCAAACAACGCAATGTTTAAGGGTAATCCCATAAAAATCGTGTTGGCGTTGACCGACATGTTGATAAAGGCCCCTCTTCGACCCCTTCTGATCCTTAAAACAAAAACCAATGCGATTGCGATTACATAACCCAGGGTAAAACTAATCAACGTGTATAGTAGTCCGCCAACTAGTCCAACTAATTTTACCCGATTCAAATTATCCAAAACGGAAATAAAAATCGAAACTGGTAAGGCAATGTTCATAATTAAGAACGAAACATTTCCCTTAAAACCATCCGTCATTTTGTTGGAACGACGAAGAAAATACCCTAAAGCAATAATAATAACAATCTCAGCGACACTCTCTAGTGAGGCAATAAATGCGGTCACTGTTTAATCCCTCCAATTAATTAATAAATGAAATTGTGCATACTTCTACGTTACCACTTTCAAACCGTGTTAGTGACCTGTGCAAACAAAAAGAAGCCAGATTGAACGTCTGACTTCTTTATTAATTACTTATCTATACGATAAAGTTGATAATGGCCATCAAGATTGGAACCACGATCACGAACAGAATCGTGCTGGTTACGACCAAGTTAGTAGCGTAATCAACGTCACCATGGGACTGACTAACCAGAATTGGAAGCACAGCCAAACCAGGGGTGGCAGATTGAATTACTAAGGTGCCAAATTCGATGTTTGGAATCCCAGCGCCGGTGTGCATGAAGACCAGTAAGGTTCCGATCATAATTGCCGGAGCAATCACGAAACGAGCAAGTAGTGCGGCAATGGAATCTTTATCAAAGTGAATTGATGAAAGACCAGCATCGGCCAAAATAATCCCAATGTAGATTAAGGATAATGGTGTTACAAGACCACCAATCATGTTACAGGTCTTGTCGATCCACATTGGCAACTTAACGTTAACAATCAGAATCCAAACTAACGCAACCAAGAAACCAATCAGTGGAGCTGGAAGCAACTTCTTCCAGTTAAAGTTCCCCTTGCTTTCACCCTTCTTCTTGGTGGGATCGTCTCCTGAGATGAAGAAGATTCCGATGGCCCAAGTTGAGATGGTGTTCATTACATAGTAAATCAGGAAGTAAGTCATCCCAGAAGTTCCAAACAGTGCCAAGTTCAAAGGTAGCCCAATAAAGATGGTGTTGGCGTTCACTGCCATGTTAATGAAAGTTCCCCTACGACCCTTTCTAATTTTTAGGATGTAGACTAGGGCAATGGCGACAACGTAACCTAACGCAAAACTAATTACGGTGTATAACAGTCCGCCAGCTAGCCCGACTAACTTTCCACGGGTCAAATTATCTAATACTGATACGAAGATTGAAATAGGCAAAGCCACATTCATGATTAAGAATGAGATGTTTCCCTTGAAACTGTCGGCGAATTTTCCCGACTTCCTCAAGAAATATCCAAGTGCAATGACAATGACAATCTCAGCAACACTTTCTAGTGAAGTAATAAACGCTGCCAATGTAACATTCCTCCAATTATTTGTTTAAATTAGTTAAATCTGGGTATTTTGGATACCATTTTTCGTCATCAACGGCTGACTTAACGTCCGTAATCTTTTCTCTAGTAATGTTTTGATCAACTGCACTCTGAGCAACAGCAATCGCAACGGTCTCAGAGAATTCAGTTAACTGGTCAACTGGTGGCAAAATGGCAGCCCCAGGAACCGTTGAATCCACAATGCCACCAAGAGAGTGAGCAGCAGCACTAATCATGTCGTCGTTAAGTTTAGTGGCGGTAGCTGCAATGGCACCCAAACCAATTCCTGGGTAGACTAAGGCGTTGTTAGCCTGTCCAATCTCGTACTTAACTCCGTTGTATTCAACGGGTGCACTTGGAACACCAGTAGCGACTAAGGCACGACCATCAGTCCATTTGATCAAATCGGAAGCAGTTGCTTCAGCCAACTTAGTTGGGTTTGAGATTGGCATGATGATTGGACGGTCAGTATGAGCGGCCATTTCCTTAATAACATCTTCAGTAAATGCGCCGTGTTGAGTAGAAGTTCCAACCATGATTGATGGATGAACAGCCTTCACAATTGAGAGTAAGTCGGTCAGGTTTTCTGAGTCAGAAAATTCGGAACGGCTTCTCGCAAATTCTTTTTGACCAGGAGTTAAATCGGACATGTCGTCAAACAAGAGGCCTTGCTTATCAACCATGTAGAAATGCTTCTTAGCTTCTTCCTCGGATAAGCCAGCTTGCACCATCTCTTCACAAACCCGTTCGGCAATTCCGACGCCGGCAGTTCCGGCACCAAAGCACAGGTACTTCTGATCGGTCATCTTTTCACCAGAAATCTTAAGGCCACCTAAGACACCAGCAAGGACGATAATTCCAGTTCCCTGGATGTCATCGTTAAAGACCAAGTAGTCATCCTTGTACTTATCAAGGATGTTTGAAGCGTTGGCACGCCCAAAGTCTTCAAAGTGCAAGTATAAATTAGGGAACAAGTCTTCTGCTTCTTTTACAAACTTGTCAACGAAGTCGTAGTACTTTTGTCCGTAGTCGCGGTCCTGGTGATTACCAAGGTAGAGTGGGTTGTCGAGTAAACTCTTGTTAGTAGTTCCAACGTCTAAGACCACTGGTAGGACTTCCGATGGGTCAATGCCAGCAGCGGCACTGTAAACCATCAACTTACCAACTGGGATGTCAATTCCTTGAGTTCCCCAGTCACCAATTCCAAGGATTCCTTCGCCATCGGTTACAACGATCAACTTGATGTTGCGTCCGGAAGCAGTGTTTTTTAAACTTTCACGGATCGTTTCAGGGTCATCGTGATTGATTGATAAAAACGCCGCGTTTTGTGGGTTAACGTACAGTCTGGAGTAATTTTCAATTGAGTCAGCGATCGTTGGGTCGTAAACGACTGGCATGAATTCAGTGACATGTTTAGCGAAGGTTGCATAGAATAGAACCCGGTTTTCGTTGAAAATACTCATCAAGTAGATGCGTTTTTCAAGGTCACTACCCTTGTGTTGGTATTCGTCATAAACGTTTTCAACCTGTTCGTCCAAAGTTTGAACGTTCGGTGGAAGCATCCCCACCAGTCCTAATGTTTTTCTTTCATCATCAGTAAATGCAGTCCCCTTATTGATAAAGGGATTGTTCAATATTTCTTCACCTTTAGCCATATTTTAAGACTCCTTTTTGTAGTAAAATAGTCTGTAATTGATTCTTTTAAATACTAATTCACTATCAAAAAGATAGTCAAACACGATTTATTCATAAATTTAATTTATATGAGGTCATCATGAAGCTAAAAGATTTAATGTACTTCAACAAGTTAACCGAGCTTAAAAATTACACCGACGTTTCCAAGTATTATCACGTTAAACAGCCCACGATTACCATGGCCATTAAGCGTTTAGAGGATAACTTCAACGTCGAATTAATTAATCGAAATCAAGCCCACCACCAAATTAAACTCACTAAGGCCGGCGTCGACCTTGAAAAACACGTCCAGGTAATTATGAAGGAAGTAGACAAAATTAACAACGAAATGGGCAGCATCAATGACCATGTCATTCGATTTGGTCTTCCACCAATCATTGGCAACTATTATTTTCCCAAGCTGGCGTCTAAACTATTTTCACTTGGGATCCTAAATGATCTTGATAACTCAGAGAGTGGTTCCAAAAAGCTTTTAGGGGAATTAAAAGACGGTCGAATCGACTTAGCACTTTTAGGATCATCCAAACCGCTTGAAAGTAGTGAGATCGACGCGACGGTTTTAACCAAAGACCACTTCATGCTGGTCGTGAATCGACAGTCACCACTGGCAGACGCTCACTCCGTTAAATTTGCTGACCTCAAAAACGAAGAGTTTGTGGGCCTCTCCAGTGACTTCGTTCACACTCAGGTTTTTTCGGATCTGTCTAAGCTTCACGCCATTCACCCCAAAATTAAGTATCGTACGTCTGACATTGAGCTAGCCAAACAATTAGTCTCTGAAGACGTGGGGATCACCTTTTTGGTTAGTAAGGCCATTAAACCTTCCGACAACCTTGTCCCCATCCCAATTGACGATGAAGATTTACCCCCGTTTTATGTTTCGGTGGCCTTTCGTAAAAGTCACGTTCTTTCACCCGAAGAGCAAGAATTAATCAACGTTTTAACCAAATCAATTGCACAAAAAAAGTAGGAATTCCGTTTGGAATTCCTACTTTTTAGTTCTTAATAACTTAGAAACTAAACTTCTTTATCAGTTTGCGTTTCAACCCCAACACCTTCGTATTCGTCAAGAATCATCTTCTTGAGATCTGCGATCAGTGGTTCTTTCGGGTTAGCAGTTGTACATTGATCAGCATATGCCAGTTCGGCAAGATGATCGGCAGCTGCTTCTAACTCTTGTTTGCTTACACCCTGTGACTTCAGATCAAGTTCAACTCCAACCGAGTGAGCTAATTCGATGAAGCGGTGAACCAAGGCTTCCTTCAATTCTTCATTGGAGTTTCCAGGAAGACCAAGGTAGCGAGCGATGTTAGCGTAATCGTCGTCGGCTCTAAATGATTCGTACTTTGGCCATGTGGCAATCTTCTTTGGTTTCTTGAAGTTATATCTGATAACGTGTGGCAAAGTAATGGCGATGGCAAGCCCGTGGGTGATCCCGAATTGTCCACCAATCTTATGAGCAATTGAGTGGGTAATTCCAAGGAAAGCGTTCGCAAATGCCATTCCGGCGATCGTTGAGGCGGTATGCATCTTGTCTCGAGCTTCCATGTTACCGTTGTACGAGTCAGTCAGGTTATCAAAAATCATCTTGATGGCCTGAAGTGACATTGGACGAGTGTAATCTGAAGCCATGGTTGAAACGTATGACTCAATCGCGTGAGTTAAGGCATCAAGTCCTGAGGCAGCAATGGTGCCCTTTGGTACCGTCTTAACAAACTGTGGATCAACAATGGCAACGTCAGGTGTCAAAGCGTAGTCAGCTAATGGATACTTAACGTGAAGCTTTGAATCAGTAATAACTGAGAATGGTGTTACTTCTGAACCAGTTCCAGAAGTACTTGGAATGGCAACCATTTGTGATTTTTCTGGTTTGTTGTACCTGTAAGCACGTTTTCTGATATCCAAGAACTTCTGTTTAGCACCAAAGAAGTCAGTCTCAGGGTTTTCGTAAATTAACCACATCATCTTAGCGGCATCAAGTGGTGATCCTCCACCAAGGGCGATGATGGTGTCTGGCTTAAAGGCGTTCATTTGGGTAACCCCAGCATTCACCATGTCAGTTGTTGGTTCACCATGAATGTCATCGAAGATGTAGTACTGAACGTCATCTTCTCTTCGGTTCAATTCATCTAAGACTTTGTCAACGTAGTGATATTTAACCATAGAAGGACTAGTAACAATAAAGGCCTTCTTAATACCAGGCATGTCGTGGAGGTAGCGAACTGAGTTCTTTTCGAAGTAGATTCGAGGTAGTTTAATCCATTGCATATTATTTCTTCTCTTTGCGATAGTTTTAATGTTCAACAAGTCATAATCAGTAACGTTATGGGAGATTGAGTTTTTACCCCACGATCCAGTTCCAAGCGTAAGTGATGGGGTCATGTTGTTGTACAAGTTACCAACTCCAGCAAGACCAGATGGTGAGTTAACGATCACTCTCGAAGCCTTAACGGCCACCCCAAAGTCAACGGCCAATTGATCATCTGAGGTTTGAATTGCTGCGGTATGGCCTAATCCACCGTAGTTTAGAAGCTCAGCACAAATTCTGAAAGCATCCTTGTGGTCTTTTGACTTGTAGACCGAAAGAACTGGTGATAATTTTTCCCCTGACATTGGGTACTTAGGACCAATTCCGGTCATCTCAACGGCAAGCACTTGAGTGTCTTCTGGGATCTTGATCTTAGCCATGTCAGCAATTTGTTGCGCAGTGGCACCAGCAATTGGACCCTTAACACTAAGACGCTTGCTGTCAAACATGGCGTCAGTTAATTTTTGTTTTTCTTTTTCTGGAACAAAGTAAACCCGGTTTAATTCGAGTTGTTCTTTTACATCTTTATAGATATCGGCATCGATTACCGCACTATTTTCAGTGGCACAGATCATCCCGTTATCAAAGGTCTTTGATAAAACGATATCGTTAACGGCACGTGGGATGTTGGCGGTTTTTTCAACGTAAACGGGACCATTACCAGGACCAACTCCTAAAGCTGGTTTCCCAGCGGAGTATGCGGCCTTAACTAATCCAGGACCACCAGTTGCAAGGGTAATGTCAACGCCAGGGTTCTGAATCAAAGCGTTCGTAGCTTCTCGACTAGGCTTTTCAATCCATTGAATGGCGTCCTTAGGTGCACCAGCTTTAACCGCAGCATCACGCACGATTCGAGCAGCTTCAATTGACGATTGAAGGGCTTGTGGGTGCAAACTAAAGATGATGGCGTTTCTAGTCTTCATTGAAATAATTGCCTTGAATAAAGTAGTTGAGGTTGGGTTAGTAACTGGAGTGATTCCAGCAATAACACCGAGTGGTTCAGCAACTTTAATCAGGTCATTTTCAGAATCTTCTGAGATGATCCCAACGGTTTTATCATTACGAATATCGTGCCAAATTTCTTCGGTGGCAAACAAGTTCTTAATGGCCTTGTCTTCTTCAACACCACGTCCGGTTTCTTCATAAGCCATCTTAGCTAATTTTTGGTGGGCGTTAACCCCAGCAAGTACCATGGCGTGGGTAATCTTATCAACCTTATCCTGGTCGAAATTACTCATCTCATCTACGGCAATGCGTGCTTTTTGAACTTTGGCATCAATATTCTTATCGATCTCTTCAACATTGGGTTGTTGCTTTGCATCTGTCATACTTCCAGCCTCCAATATTTTCTTGTTATTTTCTTCACAACTAATATCATATCATCATCTTTTTCAAAAAGCAATGGTTCATTGTTATTTTTATCACTTATTATTCTGACGGTTATTAAACTCTTAAAAAATAATTAATTAATTTGACGAATGCTATTGTTAAATAATGCACTAACTGTTAATTAAAAAGACAAATAACGCCCTCATGACGCTATCTGTCTAAATCCTTATTTGTTAAAAAGTTTATGTCTAACTAATCTGACACACTTTTGCACCCCAACAAATGTGAAATCAGTTGTAAGAGCTAATAATAATCCAATTCCTCCGACTGACCACGTAAAGATCGTGACCAACGAGAAAATTTTACCAAGAAAGATGAACACCGCCAAAAAGAGTGTGATACTCAAAACGACGATGGTTAGTTTGTAGCGGTTAAATGGTCGACAAACCATTGTCAAAGCCAACCAACAAATGACCCCAGTAATCAAAACACTCAGTGATGAAGTAATTGAGGTGAATAGTCCAAAAATATCGCCAATCACACCAATCACTAAAATGTAGAAAACGACACTTAGTGCGGCTGGAAGTGAAATTTCATAAATGTTAGAAGCAAAGCGGTCCTTTAAAGCTCGATAATTCGGTTCAAGCGCCAAGAGAAACGATGGGATTCCGACCATTAAGTCATTAATCGGAGTGAGTTGAATTGGTTGAAACGGATAGTTTCTGGCAAAAAACAGAAAGAGCACGCTGAGCATGACCGAGAACATGGTCTTAATCAGGTACAGGCAGGCGATGCTATCAATGTTGTTAATAACCCTCCGACCTTCGTTTAACACTTTAATAAGGGCGTCGAAGTTGGAATCAATAATCACAAAATCGGCAATACTCTTGACACTTTCAGATCCTGATGCCATTGCGATTCCACAGTCTGACTGCTTTAAGGCCAGTAAGTCGTTGACCCCATCACCAGTCATGGCAACCGTCCGACCGTTTTCTTGTAGCGCCTTAATTAGCAGTTGTTTCTGGTCGGGTTTGACCCGTCCAAACACCACGTACTGCTTGACCAAATCACGGTAGTCGGCGTCGTCTTCAATCGTCGTCATGTCAACGTAATCGTAGGCATTATGAATGCCAACTCGTTTGGCAATACTTGCTACCGTCACCGGATCATCGCCAGAGATGACCTTTAAGTCCACCCCCTGGTTATAGAAAAACTGCAGGGTTTCAGAAGCGTTCGGTCGAATGACGTCTGTAATCAAGATTAAGGCAATCAGTTCACTACCAGCGATACTATCCTCGTTTAATTGGTCCACTTTTGCGAGCGCAATGACCCGAAAACCCTGTTCGGCGTAATGCTTAACTTCTTGTTGTTGCTTGTCAGTTAGATCCAAAATGAACTGAGGTGCTCCGAAGACGTATTTTCCCTTGTCGTCTAACTCAGCCCCACTCCACTTTCTCGCTGAAGAGAACGGCACGATCATACTAGCGGCGTATGGGTGTTGCTTGAACTCATTTTTAAGCGCTGAAGCGGTCTCATTGTTGTCATCAATTTCATGGACCAAAGAGCCCATGATTTCGGCAATTTGTTGATCAGTGTAATTAGGGGCTTCTTTCACCATCTGTTTAAATTTCAATTCGCCACTGGTAATCGTCCCGGTTTTATCCAGACAGATCGTGTTCACCCGTGCCAGAGTTTCAATGGAAGAAAGGTCTCTGACTAAGACCCGTTTTTTGGCCAGGTGATAGGCAGAAATTGCGAGGGTCACTGACGTCAAAAGAACCAATCCTTCAGGAATCATCCCAATCATGGCCGCCACGGTTCCCAGAATGGCATTATTAACGCTCACCCCGTGCATCAAACGGGAAACAAAAAGTGCTACTCCAAGCGGAATGATAATAAACGTCAGAATTTTGATGATTTTTTTAATCAGTGATATTAAGACACTGTTCTTACTCTTGTCGGTCTTAGCCTGGTTTGTAATCGTGTTAACAAAGGTCTCATCGCCAACTTTAGTTGAAAGCATGAAGGCTTTTCCACTAACCAGAAAACTACCAGACGTCAGTTCATCGCCGGTGGTTTTCTCAATTGGATTGGATTCACCGGTGATTTGAGACTCATCAACCTCAATCCCCTTGGTTTGTTTTACGACTCCGTCAACCGGTACCTGGTCCCCACGATCCAGTTCAACGATGTCTCCTAAAACAATCTGGTCCGGTTGAATAAGTTCAATTTTTCTGTTCCGTCTAACTTTGATCTTGCTCTGAGACAACAACGCCATTTTGTCAACCTGGCGCTTAGAACGAATCTCCTGAAAGATTCCGATGGTAGTGTTCGCTATGGCAATCACCAAGAACAACATGTTGATATAGCTACCAGTATAGAATACTAGCGCACCAAGAACTACGTTGATTACGTTAAACAGCGTAAAGATGTTTTCCACCAAGATCTGTTTCACAGACTTCGTTAGTGGTTTAGGCGCCGTATTCTTATAACCGTCTGCCACCTGTTGTTTAACTTCCGTACTCGTTAGTCCCTCACTCGGATTCACGTTATTAATATCGATCTGGTCACTTGCCACAGTTACACCTCCTTATGTAATTAATTCATTTCTAATTAATATTGTATAAGAAGGAATTAAATTTTGCACCACTAATGAAAGAAAAGCGCAAAGCTTTAAAAATAGTTAAAAAAAGAGATGGTCCAACCGGATCATCTCTTAACACTTAGTCTAAATTAAATTAGTCAATTTCAACGTGATGGTTTTGGGTTTCATCATCTTGTGATTTTGGCAAAGTAATGGTCAAAACACCGCCATCGTAATCAGCTGAAATCTTGGTCTCATCAACATCAGGGATGTAAAACGAACGGTTAACGTCACTTGATGAACGTTCTCTACTTAAGATCCGACCATTGTCACCCTTATTTTCCTTGTCAATGTCATGAACAGCATGAATTGATAGGGTATCGTTATCATAACTAATGTCAATATCATTTTTTCTAAAGCCAGGTAATTCTGCCTTTACGACGTAGTCATCGCCTTGGTCTAAAACATCAGTTTTCATTCTGTTGCTTCCAGCAACTGAGTTTAATAAACTCTTGCCAAAGTCGCCAAAAAAGTCATCCATTGGATCATAACTAGCTTTTCTTAAATCGTTTGCCATAACTAAAACCCCTTTTTATTATTTTATTTGCTAATCTCTTAGCACCCTCTATACTAGGATGGATCGTCCCTTTCACACAAGAAATTAGCTCATAATTGGGGTAAAAAGTGCTACTTACAAAATAACTTTCGTATTAACCGTTAATTTTTCCTCGAAACCGTAAAATCAAACATTTTTCGTAACATAATAAGGAATTTATTTTAATAAATTGCTTCCATTCAAGCGGCTTTATGATAAAATCAATTAATTATGCCGCTCATCTTAAATACTTAAAAAAATGGATAAGTACGTTATAATATATTTATTGTTTAAAATTTTGAAATGAGGAATGAAATTTGAATACCGGTCAGATAATACTTGATCTAATAATTATTTTAATAACGTTCTTCTTTGCTGCATTCTTTGTCGCGTGTGAGTTCTCACTGGTCCAATCAAGGCCAAGTGCCCTCCAAGAAAAACTGGATGATGAAGATATCAGTGACAAAAAGAAGAAAAAAGTTAATCGTGAAATGAAAATGGTAACCAACCTTAACGAGTATCTTTCGACAACCCAAGTAGGTGTTTCACTTGCGGGAATCATTCTTGGTTGGATTGGTGAATCATTCGTGATTGAAATCCTGGTTTCCATCATGGAATTAAAGGATTTTAGTGTTAATCCTGCTACCGCTCACAGTGTTGGTGCGATTGTTGGGGTCCTTTTACTTACCTATTTAGAAGTGGTCTTTACCGAAATTGTACCTAAAAATATTAGTATTGACATGCCACTAAAAGTTTTGAGCGTGATTGCTGGTCCGCTTCACTTCTTTCACATTTTATTCTATCCATTTGTGTGGTTACTAAATGTGTCAGCAACTGGCGTAGTTAAGTTACTGGGAATCCCCGTGGCAAACGAAAACGACGAGGCCTTCTCACAATCAGAAATTTTGAGTCTTTCAAAGGATGCCGTTAAAAATGGTGATCTAGAGCGAAACGACTACTTGTACATGCAGCGTTCGTTTGAATTAAACGACAAAGTGGCCAGGGACATCATGATTGACCGGACCCAATTGGTAACGATCGACATCAACGATACGGTCCAAGACGCCATCAACGTTTACATTCAAAAGAAATTCAGTCGAATTCCCGTTGTTAAAGACAACGATAAGGATAACATCCTTGGCTATGTCTACAGTTACGATTTGGTCAGACAATCGCAGGTCGATTCAAACGTCAAGGTCGGAAAGTTAATCCGAAAGATTAGTACGACTCCTGAAACCACGCCCATTACGATGGTACTTCAACAAATGATTAAGATGCATCAACCAATTGTTGTCGTAATCGATGAATACGGTGGAACGTCTGGTTTAATTACCGATAAGGATATCTACGAAGAGTTGTTTGGAACCGTTCGAGACGAGATTGACCCACAGGTTAACGAATACATCTTTAAACAGCCCAATGGCACTTTCCAGGTGAACGGAAAATTAAACACGTATGACTTTGAAAAGTACTTCGACGTTGAGATGCCTGCTTTTGACGACTCTGACATCGTCACAATTGCTGGTTTCATCATCGAACAAAATCCTCACATTAAAGTGGGTGACGTTGTTACAATTGATGGCTTTCAGTTTAAGGTTCTTGACTACAAGAACTCGTTCATTAACTGGCTAGAGGTCAATAAACTGGAACCAACTGATGATGAATCAGACGCAGATGACGACCAAAAAGACAAATAACTAATATCAATAAAGCCGAGGCTGTCCCTCGGCTTTACTAATACATAGGGGTAATAGAAACAATGAAAACAGTTTTAAAAAAATGTCCGGATTGGCTTTTTTACAGTCTAATTTTTCTGATTATTATCATGGCCTACATCTGGACGTTTTACTTAACCGGTAACTCACTAATCTGGGGAATGGACGGAATTGCCCAACACTACCCCATCCTCGTAAACTTTAAACACATGCTAACTGAATTTCTTGCCCATCCCAGTCACGGCTTTACCAACTGGTCGTTTAACATTGGCCTCGGTGCTGATCAGTTAACCAGTTTTTCGTACTACGTTGTCGGTGATCTCTTCAACTACCTGATCGTTTTATTTCCAGACCACTTACTGGAACTGGGTTACGGACTCCTGGTAATTCTGCGCCTGTACGTTGCTGGATTGGCCTTTTTACTATTCATCAAACAATTTCATTTTAAAAAATACAGTGTCGTACTCGGAACTTTAACTTACACGTTTGCGGGTTACGCCCTTTATTCGGGGATGCACCACCCCTTTTTTATTCTACCGATGATTTTCTTCCCACTGATTTGCTACGGCGTCGAACGCATCATTTCTAACCATTCCTTCATTCCACTGATGCTGGCCGTTTCCTTAACTTTTTTAAGTAACTTCTACTTTGCCTACATCATTGGGCTTGGCAGTATTATCTACGTCATCATTAGGTATTTCAGCATTCGTAAAAATCCTGATTTTCATTTTGTGAGTTCACTGGTCAAAATGGTTGCGGCCATTCTAGCGGGAATTTTGATTAGTGCCGTCATTTTCGTTCCAACCCTCTTATTTGCCCTGAGTTCCACGAGGACCACTTCGACCTTTGCGAACGGCTATCTTTTCTATCCCCTCTACTATTACCTTTCCATTCCAAGTAAAATTCTCGGAAATGGCTACCTGACCATTAGTTTCTGGCTCATTGTTGGGATTAGTGGACTCGGATTTTTGGGCATTGTTTACACGATGACTCACTTCAAAAAATACCTTTACCTAAACATCGGCCTGTTGGTGGTTTTCATTGGTGCCCTGATTCCGGCTTTTGGAGCCGTCTTTAACGCCATATCGACCCCATCAAACCGGTGGATGTGTTTAGGATTACTTCCAATTGGGATGGCTGCCACGATTCTTTCAGATCATCTCACCACGTTAACTAAACGTGACGTGGAAGTCATGATTGTCGCAATCATCGCTCTCATTGTGCTTATTTGGGCTTCTCGCGGCTTCATCATGAAGCTAAGTGCGCATGACTACGGTGAAATTGTCCTCCTGCTGATTTTAATGGGAGTCATCCTATGTAGTCAGCTCTTTCATTTAAAGCCAGTGACAACCATTGGAAGTGTGACCGCGGTTTTAATCGTTAACCTTATCTCACTTGGCATTGGCTACTACAGTCCCAACGTTGCCGGCTTTTCAAAGGGCATGCTTAATAAACACGTTGCCACTAACTTCATCAATAATTTCTACGACGGAGCCGATCAGTACGTTGAACCACGGTTAGGTGGATATCGGACCTCACTTGGCAACCGATACCACTATGCTGGGAAAAATGACGTCAACTTGTCGAACTACTCTAACATCAATACCAACATCCCAATGTTATTTTCGACCCGTGACATTTCATCATATCTGACGGTGGAAAATGGGGCCATTGGCCAACTTGAAAATTCTGTTCAAAATAACCAACGGACCTTTAACGCTCCGGTCGCTCAAAATGACTACCGCACCACCCTTGATAATCTAATGGGCGTCAAGTACCTCTTTATTCGCACGGGCCAACAAAACAAATCACAACCCTTTGGCTTCAAGATGGTCAAGGGTAAGGACAAAAAGCCGCTCCTGTTTGCGTCTGACAACCCGCTCGTGAACCAAAAGGACCCCGATGGAACCTACGTTTTAAAAAACAAGAACGCACTTCCAATTGCTTACACCCAGGATCAAACGATCTCAAACCGGCAGTACCAAAAACTATCCCCAACCGCACGTGAACAAGCAATGATCAGTGGGGTCCACGTTGATTCGCCAATTAAGGGCATCAAATCAGCCAAGCTAAAACAGAACCAAAAACAACTTAGTTATGAGGTGCAACCGGACTACGAAAAGACCCTTGATAACTACGATAAATTAACGGCATTCACTAACAATTCTAAGAGTATTGAGTACAACGAACCAACCATTAATCACACGTCTCAGAAGACCGCCTTAAAGATCCTTTCCGAAAACGTCCAATTAGAAAATGACACCAAGAAGCAAAATCAAGACGGTCTCCACGTGGTAACTAAGGATGCGCTTGGTAAATCAGTCCCATATTTCCTTAAGATTAAGCAACCTAACCGCACCAAAAATGCCGAAATTTACTTACAATTAGAGGGTATTCAGAGTCACGATTACTCGTCGGCTTCAAAGGAAAGCATGACCAAAAGACAGCACGCTATCAAAAATCAACCGTACACGAAGATGATGAAACTAAACGAGAAACGAAAGAACCTTCACACTCCGTTTGTCGGTCAGTACTCCTTAAATGCTGCAACGAAAGGAATGAAGAACGGTTACTCACAGTATGGACGCGACAATCTCTCAAACTACACGCAAAAGAAAAACGCTTTAATTAACCTAGGGTATTCCACCAAACGCCGCAATCAAATTAAATTGACGTTTGATGGTGTCCACCAGATTAATTTTAAACACGCCAAGATTATTGCCGTTCCGTTTGGCAATTCGTATGGACAACGGATTCAAAAACTTCAACGTAACCGTCTCCAAAACCTTCAGGTTAAAAAGAACGAAGTCAAAGGAATCAGTAATAACCCGAAGAAGTCCGTCTTAACCACTTCCATTCCCTATTCAACGGGATGGAAACTCTTCGTCGACGGCAAACAGGTACCAACTACCCGGGTCAACACAGGATTTGTCGGAGCACCCATTCAGGCTGGTAAACACCAGATTGAACTGAAATACCAAACTCCCGGACTGCTACTTGGATCAATCGCTAGTGCCTTCGGAATTTTAATCCTCGCTATCAGTGGAATCGTCATCTGGATCGTAAAGAAACGAAATTAAATTAAAAACGTACGGATAACTAATTCCGTGCGTTTTTTGGCTGCTTTGACTTCTAAGATTCTGTGCATTTAAACTTGTTAGAGGTTACACTAATAGTGACTATTTTTCATATTTAAGGAGGTAGTAATCATCAAATCCATTCGCATTTTATACATCTCAATTGCTGGCAACACTCGCAATTTCGTGCAAAATTTAGAGGACTACGCGGAAGCCCAGCATCAAAAAGATGCCAGTAACCCACTAATTGAACCAACCGAAATCTCAGATCAAAGTGACTTTGCTGACGAAACATCACCGTACTTTGTTTTCGTGCCGACCTATCTTGATGGTGGAAACGGAATCGATAACGGAGTTAAAGAACTCATGACCAACACCATGGGCGAATACGTTGCTTACGACCATAACGCTAACTACTGCATGGGAATCGTCGGCAGTGGTAATCGCAATTTTAACGTCCAATTTTGTCTCACGGCCAGAAGATATGCGGAACGTTTTAACGTCCCTGAAATTGCAGAATACGAATTACGCGGGACTGATCGTGATGTCGTTCGCATTTATCAAACCATGTGTGAAAGATCCAGAGAATATAGTAATGAAGTCGCTTTCAAAAAATAACAAATAAGAACCATTTTATGAGTGTATTGATTAGCATTTCACAATTTTATCTGGTAGGATAACCTATAATTCATGAATATTGTTTCACACTAGGAGGTAAGTTGCATCATGAAAATTATTGTTGTTGGTTGTACCCACGCGGGAACTTTTGCGGTTAAACAAATCTTAAAAGAGCATCCCGATTATGACTTAACTGTCTATGAAAAAAATGACAATATCTCATTTCTATCATGTGGAATCGCCCTTTATTTAGGTGGCGAAGTTAAAGATCCAAAGGGCCTGTTTTATTCCGATCCAAAGGAATTAAAGGAACTAGGCGCCGACGTGCAAATGAAGCACGAAGTCACTAACATCGACTCAAATAACAAAGAAATCACCGTTAAGGATTTAGAATCCAGTGAAAGCAAGACCGAACATTACGACAAGCTCGTAATGACCAGTGGTTCCCTTCCGGTTGTTCCTCCAATCGAGGGCGTTCATAGCGATCACGTCAAGCTTTGTAAGAACTGGACCGACGCTCAGGTACTTTTCGATGACGCCAAGGACGCTAAACGAATCGCTGTCATTGGAGCTGGATACATCGGGGCCGAACTAGCCGAAGCCTATTCCAAGACTGGCCATGAGGTCACTTTGATTGATGGAGTTGACCGGGTTTTAAGTAAATACTATGACCCTAAGTTTACTGACATCGTTGAAAAAGACTACAAGGACCATGGCGTTAAGTTTGAAGGAAACCAAATGGTGCAAAAGTTCACTGATAACGGTGATACGGTCTCAATTAAGACCAGCAGTGACGAATTTACGGCTGACCTAGCTATTTTGTGCATTGGTTTCAAACCCAACACGAGTCTACTCAAGGGTCAAGTTGACATGCTTGAAAACGGTGCAATCATCACCGATGATTACATGCATGCTTCTAACAAGGACATCTTCGCCGCTGGTGACAGTGCCGCCGTTCACTACAATCCAACCCACAAAAACGCCTACATTCCGCTGGCAACCAATGCGGTTCGTCAAGGAATCTTGGTTGGAAAAAACATCGAAAACGACACCGAAAAATACATGGGAACGCAATCCTCATCTGGTCTGAAGTTGTACGACCGAAACCTCGCCTCAACCGGCTTAACCATGAGTGCCGCTAAGGCTCAGGGCATTAACGCTCATCAAGTAATTGTTGAAGACAACTATCGTCCTGAATTCATGCCTACCACGACTCCCGTTCTGATGTCACTGGTTTACAGTCCTGACACCCGTAAAATCTTGGGTGGCGCATTGACCAGTCTCTACGACATTTCTCAATCCGCTAACGTGCTTTCGGTTGCCATTCAAAACGAAAACACCATCGACGACCTAGCTATGGTTGACATGCTGTTTCAACCAAACTTTGACCGTCCGTTTAACTACCTCAACATCTTGGGTCAAGCGGCTCAGGAAAAAGAAGCCAAAAACAAGTAATTGTAAGTAAAATAAAATACACCGCAAAAGAGCCCTTAACTATCGTAAGTAGTTAAGGGCTTTGGTGTCGCAACTATTTTTCTCCTTCTTTTTTGACATATTGACTAATTCGGTCCATTGCTTCTTTTAAATTTTCCATTGAAGTAGCATAACTAATGCGGACGTAACCCTCGCCGCCTGGCCCAAATGAACTTCCGGGAATGACGGCTACTTTAGCTTTACGGGCTAAGTCATAACTAAAGTCCATACTATTTTGAATTAAACCATCAGGGATTTTAGCGAAAATGTAAAAAGCGCCATCGGGATTGGCCATCTTAAAGCCCATCGCACTCAATTTTTCGTAAACAAAATCACGTCGCTTTCGGTACTCCTTTTTCATGGCATCAGTATCATTCATTCCGTTTCCAAGTGCTTCGGCGGCCGCAGCTTGTGCGTTTGTGGTGGTTGAAGTGATCGTAAATTGATCGATTTTTTCAAGTTGACTAGTGATGTCTTTAGGCGCCGCCATGATCCCAATTCTCCATCCGGTCATCGCGTGTGACTTTGAAACCCCATTCAATAAAATGGTTTGTTCGGGAAGATATTTAGCGATTGAGGCGTGTTTGCCATCATAAGTCAGTTCGCTGTAAATTTCGTCAGAAATTACAAAAATATCATGCTTTTTAATCACATCGGCCAGTTTTTGAAGTTCGTCAGGATGATAAGTTTTGCCAGTGGGATTAGTGGGAAAGTTCAAGACAATCGCCTTGGTTTTGGGGTGATCCCTTAAATTTTGTTCTAATTGTTCTGGAGTGAGGACAAAGTCAGTTTTAGATGTGTCCATAAAAATTGGGGTGGCTCCCCGCAGTTTAATAATTGGAAAGTAGAGTGGAAAAATCGGCGTTGGAATTAAAACTTCATCCCCAGGATTTAAAACCGATGTTAATGCCGTATAAATTCCGCCCGTCGCACCAGCGGTCATAATAATCTCCGTGTCGGGATCGTAGTTTAAACCGTATTTACTTTGTAAAAAGTGCGCAGCTGCATCCCGCAGTTGTTTGGTTCCCTTGGTAGGAGCGTAGTGACTCTCATTTTGTTGAATACTTTTAATTGCCGCGTCCTTAACGTGTTCGGGAGTATTAAAGTCTGGTTCTCCTAACGTTAACGGAATAATATCAGGAATCTGGCTCACCTCATCATTAAATTTTAAAATCGACGATGGTGATAGCTGCAGCATTTCTTGATTCATTTTACTTATTAATGCTTTTGACATTCTAATTCTCCTTTCGATAGACAAAAAAATCCCAGTTAACATTCGATGCTAACTGGGATTAAAAACACATTCGTTATTAGAAATATCCAACGATAATCTGTAATTAGCCTAGTTAGTATCCTTACGGTATCTAATTAGGCCCTCAAAACAACCTTACTTAGATACGCACTTGTACCAAGTAAAGTAAGTATAAAGGTCGTTTTGATGATCAATATGATTATTCATGGAATATTCCTCCTCTTCTTTAATTGCCACTAATTAAACAACTCAAATCACTTTCTGTCAATCATTTTTAAAATATTTATTTCAAAAACGCCATAAAAAAGAGAGCTAACACCGAGGTGTCAACTCTCTTTACACTTAATCTTATTGTTCGTTAAATTGTAAGTCCAAGCTAATGTGCTTACCATCTTTACTATCAATAACACGTGAATCAACAAAGACACTGTTCTTCTTAGTCTTAGTGATGTTGTCCGTTGGGTCAACGTCAACTAAAGTTTGAAAAGCGGTATCAGTTAATTTTGATAGTGGAACGTAAGGGATGAATGGAACACCCAAGTATGAGTGTAATGTTTCATCGTATTGGTCACGCAAAACGTTCATTTGATCTAAAACATCTTGAAGGTCTTTCCCAAAATCAGTTACATCCAAGAAGTAAACGTTTCGAACTTCATCAGTTTGTTCCCAAGGTTGGTCGGTCAAGATTGCTGATACTAAATCAGCCATTTTGTCTTCGTAATCTTTAATGTCATCGAGTTTTTCAATAATCTTTTTTTCGCTCATGTCATTCTTCCTCTCAATATTCAGTCTGATAGTTAATGACTATCACTTACAGTAATCATGATATCACATTTAAAGCGACTAATCGACACCTGATCTCCCATTAAGGTGCGGGAAATTGGGTTGGATTCTTTTTGTGAGATTGAGAAATAATGGTAAGATAATGCATATAAACTGATTAAAGGAGCACTCAATCAATGAACAATGAAACAGTTGGTAGTCGAATGGACCGCAATGTCGGAAACGTAGTTATTAACGTTGTTGATAAAAACGCTCAAAATTTGACTAACCCATTAAAATATTCGCAAACTCCCGGGGAAGCATTTTCAATCGAAGTCCCTGACCTAAAGGGATACGTCGTTCAGGGACTTAGTGGTGATCAGAATGCCGTCAGTTACCTCACTAACGTCACCTTTAAACGAAACGTTGATTATCCGGCAAACATGGGTCGGGTTGTGGCCGTCAATCCGAACGAGAATATCAACGGAACTTTTGCAAGAGGAACGCTCACTTACAACTTGGTGTACGCACCAAGTGCACAGGTGGTTTCCCCGGGTGTTGATAGAACAGCACCCAATCAAACGCAGTACCAAAGTGCTCCTAAAAAGAAGACACACCACTGGTTCCGCTGGATCGTCATTATTTTCCTAATTATCATTTTGTTGGGAATCTTTGGCTTATACCGTTCAGGAAAGAGTGCCCAGCAACAGGTTAAACAAAATCCGCCCGTGGTGGTTAAAAATTATAACAATAAACCCCAGAACAACGCTGATAATGGTGGCAACAATGGCAGTAATGCAGCTAACCAAAAAACTCAAGATGTCATTGAAAAAGCCAAACAAGAAATCGAACAAAATGCTAGTGAACGGGATAATAATGCTCTTCAACAAATTATCATGACCATCCAAGATGGTATCAATATGATAAAAGCCAACATTGAGTCTTTCATCGGATTCTAATTCAAAAAGAGATCATCACTGATATCAGTGATGATCTCTTTTTGTTTATCTTTCTTTATAAGGCAACATGTACTTTTTAAGGGCTTTTCCGGTAAATGATTGGGGAACTTTTTCCGATCCCTCAGGAATTCCACTGTACAGGACGTTTCCACCGTACGTTCCGGCTCCAGGTCCCATGTCAATCAACCAATCAGCCTGACTGATTACATCAAGGTTGTGTTCAACGATAATAAGAGAATCGCCATCAGCAACCATTCGTTTAAATAACTTCAGCAATCGTTGCGTATCATTCATGTGGAGACCGGCCGTGGGTTCATCAAGAAAGTAAATCTTGCCCTTCTCTTCTAGCATCTGGGCTAATCGTAGTCGTTGCAGTTCACCACCAGATAGCGTGGTCAAAGCCTGATTTAACGCTAAATAATCCAATCCGACTTCGCTCATCTGTTTCAACGGATTGGCGATTTCAGGGACATCCTTGAAGAACTCAGCCGCGTGAGCAACCGACATTGACAAAACGTCAGCGATGTCTTGTTCGTGATACTTATATCCCAAGGCTTCCTGACTGTAGCGTTTTCCGTGACACAACTCACAGGTCTGAACGACCGGATCCATGAAAGCCATGTTGGTAATTGTGACCCCTTTCCCCTTACAACGCGGACAAGCACCCTTGCCGTTGTAACTAAAGAGCTGGGTTGAAACGTTGTTGGCCTTCGCAAAAAGCCTTCGAATTGGGTTTAAAATGTTGAGATAGGTCACGGGAGTGGAACGAATACTGATGCCGGCTTGCTTTTGCGTTAGATCAACGTAATCGCCATTTAAATGGTCCTTCATGGCTTCAGCCAGTGAACTCTTACCTGACCCGGCAACTCCCGATAGAACGGTCATAATCCCGGTTGGTACCTTGACACTCACATCATCAATATTATGCATGTGAACATGCTCCAAGTCTACAAATCCCTTAGGTTGAAGTGGTTTGGCGAAGTGATGAGGTGCCCTTAACCATTTTCCGGTCAGAGTGTCAGAATCCAACACTTCTGGATAGCTCCCGGTAAAGGTAATCTTTCCACCATCAGCCCCAGATTTCGGGCCAACTTCGACCACGTGATCGGCAATCGACATGATCTCAGGATTGTGGTCAACGATAAAGATGGTGTTACCCTTCTTCTTTAGATTAATCATAGCTTTTTTAATCAAAGCGATGTCGTGAGGATGAAGACCCACACTTGGTTCGTCAAAAACGTACAGAATATCTGATAATGAATTGGTTAGGTGTTTAGCAATCTTAATTCGTTGAACCTCACCACCTGATAACGTGCTGGTGGTTCGATCGAGAGTCAAGTACCCTAATCCAATGTCAATTAACGGCTTAATTTTGGACTCTAAGCCCCGGATGATTTCATCTCCAAGGTTATCTTTAATGGACTCCAAAAAGTCTAAGAACTGCACCAAATCCATCCCAGAGACGTCGTTAATGTTATATCCGTTAATCTTAACGCTCAATGATCTGGGGTTAAGTCGAGCTCCCTTACATACCGGGCAAACTTCACGGGTCACAATCTCACTAATGGCTTCTTTGTGGTGCTTACCCTCACGACTGTTGATGATTGAACGTTTGATTCTAGGAACCACACCCTCGTACTGGCTCGTTTTGTAGTAAGCGGGCGCATTGGACAGTTTTTGTTGTGGCGCGTGCATCAACAAGTCATACTCTTCGGGAGTATAATCTTTAATTGGTTTGTCATTATCAAATAAACCACTGTAACCGTATCCCCGCCAACGCCAGGTTCCGGGTCCAAAACTAACGAAGGTAATCGCTCCGTCATTAAGTGACTTTTCTGGATCAATTAACTTTGACTCATCAACTTCATCGACATAACCTAATCCCTGACAGTACGGACACATCCCCTGCGGCAGGTTAAACGAAAAGACCTCCGAGTATCCCACAAACGGCTTTCCAACCCGTGAGAACAGGAGCCGTAATAACGAGTAGATTCCCGTATAGGTGGCAAGCGTCGACCGGGCGTTGCCGGTTAGTTGTTTCTGTTCAATTGCAATGGCAACTGGCAAATTTTTGATGTCACCAACGTGCGGCTGCCCGTACTTTGGGAGATACTGTTGTGAAAAACTAGGAAACGTTTCGTTTAGTTCACGACGTGACATGGCCGCAATCGTGTCGAATACTAACGACGATTTCCCCGATCCGGACTCACCGACAAAAACGGTGATTTCGTGTTTAGGGAGTTTGACGTTAACGTGCTTTAAATTATTTTGGTGTGCGTCAGACACATCAATTGAATCTTTATAATAAGTGTCGACCATGGTTTACCTCACTAATCTTGACGTGTTTTACTTAACTTTCTTGATTCGCTCATCACACAGAACAATGCGAATAAAATCAGTCCGCCGGATACGATAAATAAAGCGGGATAGTTGAAAAATTCAACCATTAATCCACCAAAGAGTGGGCCCACAGCCCTTCCAAGTGACATAAAAATATTAAATAGTCCCTGAAACTTTCCTTTTTGTCTGGGGTCCGCTAACGTATCAATCCACGCCGGAATTCCCGGCAATCCGTTCATCTCACCAAAGGTCAAAATAACCATGATAATTACGAAAACGGCGTACTGTCTAGCAAATATTAACATAAAGAAGCTTAGCGCGAAAATGACTACCCCAAAGGCAATCTGACGACTCATCTTAAACCGAGCCCCGATTTTATTAATAATCGGTTGAATGAAAACAATCAATAACCCATTAATCGTCCACAAGAAACTGTAATTTTCAAATGAGATCCCTAGTTGAGTCATGTGGACTGACATGACACTTTCCCAGAGCGTATAACTCATATAAATACAAAAAACCATGATGCAGATTAGCCAAATCAGTTTTAAACCGCGACTCTTTTTCTCAGAAACATCGTCGTCATCTTGTGAACGCTTAACGGCCGTCGGTTCTGGTCGATGTAATTTAATGTTAAATTCAAAAATCGTCATTAGTAACAACACAATGTAAAAACCAGTTGCCACGATGAAAACAATCGAAATCCCGTACTTCATCAAGAAACCAACCAACGCGGTTCCGACAACGACCCCCAGATTAAGCCCCACGTACAACGAATTAAAAACGTATCGCGTACTTTTAGAGGTGATCATCGATGCGTACGAATTTAAGAGCGTCATGCTGGACCCGTTACCCAGTCCGTACAGCAGTAACATAATTCCAAAGATGGGCCAGCCGTGAAAGAAGATCAAAGTCACAATCGAAGTCATCGTAATTAGAACACTGATGATGGCAGTCTTATATGGTGACCAGCGATCGAAAAGATAACCACCCAGATAGTTCCCAATAATCATGAACATTGACATGGCAAACAGCACGATGCCGGCCGTTGTCAGAGATTCATGAAGGTAATTATGCATGTAGACCGTGGTTAGCGGCCACATAAAGGATGACCCGGTATTTAATAGTAACGAATAGATTAAAACGGTACTCAACCTTAATTCTTTTTTTCTTCCTTTTACCATTTGCTTGCCTCACTTCATTATTCATTTTAATTTTTTCTTTAATTTCAACGCTTACACGATCGACCATAATAAAAGGGGAAACTCAACCGTAGTTGAAATCCCCCTAATAATCAGCAATGCTTACTTTTTTGTCGCATGCTTCTTTTCGTTATCACGCTTTTTGGCAACCAATCCGGCTACCATCGAACCCGCTACCAGCACCGAAACAACACTGGTTAACAGGATTTTCATTTTATTTTTCATGATGAAACTCCCTGCTTTTCTCCCTAATATAGTTATATCTTGTTTGCAACAAAAAAGCTACTTCTTTCTCTAATTTATAATTTTTATAATGTGATTGCCAACCGGTTACACCATTCACACTATGTAACCGCACTTTCAAAGATGAAGTTACCTGTCCCACGCTTAACCAAACTCTCTACTAAAATTAAATCCAATTTTAACTGGGAAAAAACCGATCCTTCTACTATAATTAAAGTCCATAAGGCAAATTAACGAAACGTTAATTGGAGGGAGAAACACATGATTCATATTGTTACTGATTCAACTGCTCAATTAACCCCAGATGAAATTCAAAAAAATAATCTCACGGTCGTACCACTTCAGGTTACCATTGATGGTAAAACTTATGAAGATGGTGTTGACATTACCAGAAAAGAATTCTCCGATCATCTTGCAAACGACAAAGAATTTCCGAAGACCAGTCAACCTTCTCTGGGTCAATTCATTCAAGCCTACGAAAAAATTCAAAAAGAAGATCCAGACGCTTCAATCATCTCCATTCATTTAACCAAGGTTTTAAGCGGAACGGTTGAGACGGCTAGGACCGCTGCCAAACAAGTGGGCGGAGACATCTCAGTCCTAGACAGTGATTCCACTGATAGTGGTCTTACTTTTGCCGTCATACGCGCTAAAAAATTGGCCGATCAAGGCAAGTCTGTTAACGAAATTATGGACAATTTAAAGGCTTTTGTACCAACCATCATGACCTACGTTTTCATCAACAGTTTTGATTACATGGTCAAGGGTGGGCGTGCTAGCCGGGCGGTTGGCTTTATTTCCTCACTAATTCAACTAAAGCCCGTAATTCAACTGACTGAGGGAACTTTAAAACTGAAGTACAAGTGCCGTGGCATCAAGAAAATGACCAAGATTGCCAATCAGGTCACCGATGAAATCATTAATAATAAGGATATTTCCGAAGTTGGTCTTTCATACGTTGATGACGGAACGGCCCCAAAGAAAATTGCCGCTAAGATCAAGGAAGCTAGACCTGACATCGACGTCACTTGCCGTCTGACAAGTCCCATCGTTATGACGCACGTTGGTCCCGGTGGATTTGGCTACATCTTCGCATAACTTAATCCTAACAATTAAGATCGGACATTTATGTTCGGTCTTTTATTATGAAAAGAGGAAATCATGGAATCATCGCTTGTTTATTCGGACTTTTAATGAGCCAATTATGATAAATTAGCGGTTAACACCGTGTCAACATGTGGGTATAATTAAATTATTACATAGAAGGAAGGATTTTTTATGCCATCATCAACTTTTTTAAACCTCCCCCAGGCAAAAAAGGACCGCATTAACACAGCCCTTTTAAATGAATTTTCCGCTCATCCCTTCGCTGACGCCCAGGTTGCCAGGATCATCAAGGATGCCAAAATCTCACGTGGAGCCTACTACAAATACTTCATTACTTTAAAGGGTGGCTATGATTACACGCGCAGACTGGTTTTATCAACCCTTCACCGGCCTTTCACAAATAAAAAGCTTGATGAACTAAAACCGAGCGACTACGTTGATGCCGCCCGTTCCTTTCTAGAAGATAGTGCTGAAAGTGAATACTTTGAATTTATTCAGATGGACATCCTGCATAATCAGAAAAACATTGATGATTCGGCAATCATTAAGCTGCCATCCAAACGGTGGGCCATTACCGTTCTGTGCCACCAGACGATTAAAGAAGCAATGGAATCTCCCAGTGATTCCGAAAAATTACTTCATCGGCTTCAAAAAGTTCTTGAAATTATTTATTAATTAATCCGTACAAAAAGGAGACCCAGAAGTGGGTCTCCTTTATTAATTGATTTCAATCATTAATTAATCTAAAATTCTTCGTAAGTGGCTGGATCTTGGTTGTGGGTTCGACCATCTGGTTTGGTTAACGAATCAATCGTTTCCATATCTTCAGGAGTAATCTCAAAGTCAAAGACGTTCAGGTTACCACTCTGTCTACCAGGATGAGCTGACTTAGGAATTGGCAGCGTCCCTAACTGAATCTCCCAGCGTAAAATCAATTGACCAACGTTTTTATGGTACTTAGCGGCCATATCAACTAATACTGGATTCTTCAACATCTCACTTGCACGACCAAGTGGGCTCCAGTCTTCGGTTAAAATGCCGTGTTCTTCATCATAATGTCGCATATCAGCTTGATTAAAGTAGGGATGGAGTTCAATCTGGTTGATTGATGGCATCACACCAGTTTCATCAACTAACTTGTCAAGATAATCGGGTAAGAAGTTGCAGACACCAATTGTCCGAATCAGACCATACTGTTGAGCATCAATCAATGCTTGCCATGCTTCGACGTAGTTCCCCTCTTTGGGATTAGGCCAGTGCAATAAATAAATATCGAAGTAGTCTAGACCAGCCCGATAAAGTGACTCTTGAATGGCATTAATGGCGCTCTTTCGGTCGTAGTAACGGCCTGGCAACTTTGAAGTTACCAGCAAATCAGAACGGCGCACGTTCGAATTTTCAATTCCACGACCAACGGCCCCTTCGTTTTCGTAGTTATAGGCAGTGTCGATTAACCGGTAACCCTTATGAATGGCAGAAGTGATCGCCATTGCACCTTCAAAGCCCTTTAAAAGATAGGTCCCAAATCCAATCTTTGGAACCTGCATTCCGTTATTTAACGTATAATACTCATATTCCATGATGAGAACTCCTCTCAATGTGTTTCTACGATTAGGATAAGCGGAATGAATATTCGTTTCAAGCAAGTCGATTTGTGATAGGATAGTAGTTACGATTTAAGGAGTGATAACGTGAAAAAGAAAAACCAAAAAAATAACGGATCCTTCAACTTTCGGGGATTCTTTCATTTAATTCGACAAACTAAACCACACTACTGGCAACTAATGGTTGGACTAATCCTGGGTCTAGTCGCTACTGGAGCCCAACTAACGGTCCCAAAGATTGCCCAGGTCATGGTAAACGATTTTGCCAAGGGCGTGAGTCTAGTCCTGATTTTTGCTATGGTTATTTTATTTGTCTTGAGTGCCCTAATTAACGCGGGCTCAGGAACGCTCCTGGGGTTCTTCGGTGAAGACGTCGTGGCTAACCTTCGAGAACTACTATGGGAGAAAATGGTGAAGTTAAACGTTCACTATTTTGATAGCGTGAAGACCGGAAAAATGACCTCGCGGCTCGTGAGTGACACAGATCAGATTAAAGACTTACTGTCAGTTTCATTTCCCAACACGATTACGTCGATCTTTCAACTAATCGGGGCTTTAATCATCATGCTCATCATGGATTGGCGAATGGCCTTAATCATGTTTATTGCCATTCCCATCGTCATGACCGTGATGCGACCAATCATTCACAAGTCGAGTCAGATTGGGAAATCGCGTCAGGACCAAATGGCTGATTTCAGCGGAAAGGCGCAGGAAACTTTAAACGAAATTCGCTTAGTTAAATCATCAAATGCCGAACCGTACGAAACCAACGCTGGTTCTAACTTGATTCACAATCTGTATCGAATCGGCCTCAAAGAGTCGGTCTATGACTCCATTGCGGGACCAATTCTGAACACGGTCATGATGGCTATGATTGTTGGAATCTTGGCATATGGCGCTCATCGGGTTGCCATTGGAGCTATGACCATCGGAACCATGTTTGCCTTTCTAATGTACCTGTTTCAAATCATTGGTCCCGTTAGCATGCTGGGTCGTTTTGTCACTGACCTCTCTAAAGCCAATGGTTCTACTGAACACGTCCGAGAACTCCTCATTGAACCCGAAGAAGACTTTGCGTCAGGCTTCTCGGATGATATTGGCGGTAAAACGTTGCGCCTCAATGACGTTAGTTTTGCCTACGACCCCGATGAACCGGTCTTAAAAAAAGTCAACGTCGCTGCCAAGCCCAATCAAACTACGGCCTTCGTTGGACCTTCTGGAAGTGGAAAATCAACCATCTTCAGTTTGATCGAACGTTACTACCAACCAACGTCTGGCACCCTTACAATTGGCAAGGAAAACATTGAGGACATTAACCTCTCCAACTGGCGGCATCAAATCGGACTGGTTAGTCAGGATTCAGCCATCATGGCGGGGACGATTCGCCATAATTTGACCTATGGACTAGACGAGCAGTTTACCGATGACCAACTCTGGCACGTCCTAAGCCTGGCGTACGCGGAGGGCTTTGTGAAAGAGATGCCCGACGGACTTTCCACTCAAGTTGGTGAACGAGGAATCAAGGTCAGTGGTGGCCAAAGGCAACGACTCGCGATCGCTCGGGCCTTTTTGCGAGATCCAAAAATCTTGATGCTTGACGAAGCCACGGCCAGTCTTGATTCACAATCAGAGGCCATGGTTCAAAAGGCGCTTCATCAACTCATGAAGGGTCGTACTACCCTCATTATTGCTCACCGATTGAGTACCATCGTTGATTCAGACGACATTTACTTTGTTGACCACGGTGAAATCAGTGGACACGGAACTCACGAAGAGTTAATCAAGACTTTGCCCAAGTACCGCGAATACGTTAAAATTCAATTCAAAAAATAAGGAATTCAGCAATGAATTCTTTTTTTGTGTCACAAATCAGGATTTTCCTGTTATACTTTAAGAATTATTTAAGAAATTGGAGGTTACATTTGATGGACAATAAAAAGTTATCATTATTTGCGTTAGTCTTAATGATCTTTACATCCGTCTTCGGATCAGCGAACATTTCCAGAGCGTTCTATCTAATGGGGTATGCCTCAATCATCTGGTACATCCTGGCAGCGCTCTGCTTCTTCATCCCGTTCGCGTTCATGATTGCGGAGTTTGGTGCGGCTTTTTCAGAAAAGCACGGTGGCATCTACACTTGGATGAGCGAATCAGTTAATCCTAAATTCGCCTTCACGGGAATCTCCATGTGGTATGCTTCCGCCATCATCTGGATGGTCAACACCAGTTCCGCCATCTGGGTCCCACTTTCAAATGCAATCTTCGGCGTTGATAAAACGTCAGATGCTCATCTCTTTGGACTTTCAAGCGTTGAAACCATCGGCCTTTTAGCCGTCCTTTTAATGGTCGTAATTACGTTCATCGCTACCCGTGGAATCGGTCAAATTCAAAAGGTCACTTCCATCGGTGGGTTTGCGGCCATGTTAACCAACGTAATCCTCATTGTTGGTGGTGCCATCATCCTTTTAATTAACGGACACACCTTTCAGCCGCTCTCCTGGAAAGCCGTCTTGGTGTCGCCTAATCCGCAATACGATTCATTAATTAATGTCCTCGGATTTATCGTATACGCAATCTTTGCCTACGGTGGACTAGAAACCATTGGGGGGCTCGTTGATCAAACCAAGACTCCCGAAAAGACTTTTCCTAAAGGAATCACCATCTCGGCCATCACCATTTCCGTCGTCTATTCGATTGGGATTTTCATGGTCGGAGCTTTTACGAACTGGAACCAGGTCTTGGGTTCAAAACACAACATTAACCTAGTCAACATCCCTTTCGTTATCATGAATAACTTTGGTTATCAACTGGGGACCGCCCTGAACTTTCCTCATGGCGTCTCCGTTCAAATCGGGATGTGGGTCAGTCGTTACGTCGGGGTTTCCATTTTTCTAGCACTGAGTGGGGCCTTCATCACACTCGTCATTTCGCCAATCAAGACGATTGTGGAGGGCACTCCCAAGGAAATTTGGCCGAGGTTCTTTACCAAAATCAACCGACACAACGTACCAGGTAACGCCATGATGATTCAGGGACTCTTAGTCATCTTGTTCATCCTCGTAATCTCGTTTGGGGGACAAAGTGCCAAAGCCTTCTTCAACATCTTGGTTCAGATGACCAACGTGGCAATGGTAATTCCGTACCTGTTCATTGCCTTCTCGTTCATTGGGTTTAAAGCCAACCAGAAAATCAAGAAGCCCTTTGTCTTCTACAAGAATTCACTGGTCGCTAAATTAGCGGTCTGTGTCGTAATGCTAACGGTCGGTTTTGCCATTATTTTTACGATTATCGCTCCCGCTTTGAGTGGCAACTACGTAAGCAGTATCTGGATGGTCGTAGGACCAGTACTGTTTGGTATTGTGGGTTATCTTTTGTACCACCACTACGAAAAGAAATATCTAAGTAAATAAGCAAAAATGAGACGTCCCTTTGGTGAAGGCGTCTCATTTTTTATTAGTAAATAATACTTTAATTTAAATTCATTACATTCAATAAGAACACAAAGTTATCCAAAGATATAGCGTATACTAGGTATGTAGACAACTTCAATGATATTTTGATCAAAATAAAGGGAGAAGTAAAAGTCATGAGCAATAGACATTTATATAATTGTCAAGAAGGCTGCCCAGTTGAAAGTACATTGCAAATAATCTCTGGCAAATGGAAAAGTGTTATTTTGTATCACTTATTTAAAAGTAAAGTAGTTAGATTTAATTATTTAAATAAGCAGATCAACGGCTGCTCAAAACGTATGCTGGCGCTACAATTAAAGGAACTAGAAAACGATAATATCATTGAAAAGAAGGTCTACCCAGTCGTTCCACCAAAAACAGAATACAAAATCACTAAATTTGGTGAATCACTAAAACCGGTTATTGATGAAATGGAAAAATGGGGAAAACTGTATAATTCAATCAACGACGATCAGAGATAAAAGCTTCAATCACAGTAATCTAAATTATCTAGTGAAACTCTTGTAACCTAGTAACAAAAATTACATTATTGTAAAGCATCATTTTCTCCTTAAAATTAACAGTAACTTAAATAAGGAGATTAGATAGATGATGAAAAAGAACATGAAGGCAATTGGCTTTACTAAATATTTATCAATTAAAAATCCAGACAGTCTATTTGAATTTAGTACAGAAGTCCCTACCCCTAAACCTCACGATTTATTGGTTAAAGTAGAGGCTGTATCGGTAAATCCTGTTGATGTTTATACTAGACGCGCCCAACGAAAGCAACTTGTTCATCCTAAGATAATGGGATGGGACGCCTACGGAACTGTCGTTACAACTGGAGCAGAGACGAGCATTTTTAAAACTGGTGATAAAGTTTTTTATGCTGGATCGTATAAACGACCTGGAAGTGACAGTGAGTATCAATTAGTCGACGAAAGAATAGTGGGGCATGCACCCAAAAAACTAAGTATTGAAGAAATTGCTGCGATGCCACTAACCAGTATAACGGCATGGGAAGCAATGTTTGAACAAATGGATATCGATATTAATGATACCGAAGGTAACTCGTCAAAATCTATTTTAGTCATTAATGGATCTGGTGGCGTTGGTTCGGTAGCAACCCAATTAGCCCATCTGGCCAATTTGACCGTGATTGCAACTGCAGGAAACGAAACGACTAAGAAATGGGAATTACAGCATGGAACTGATCATGTTGTTGACTATCACGATAGCATTGTTGACCAGGTTCATGATTTAGGGTTTAAGCACGTTGATTATATTTTGGAATTAGCAAATCTTGATGCTTATTGGTCAACCATCACAAAATTAATTGGTCCAAACGGAAACATTGCATCCACCACTGGATCCGGTCGAAATTTAAACTTTAGTCCATTAAAATCACGGATGGTAAGATTTGGTTGGGAATGGATGTATGAAAAATCATGGTACCAAACTCCCAACATGATTACACAACACATAATCTTGGATAAAATTGGAAAACTACTTGATGAGGGAAAAATTAAAAGTACCCTCACTAAAACAATTAGTCCCATTTCTGCCAAAAATCTTCGTAAAGCAACCAGTATGGTGGAGTCCCATCAAATGATGGGGAAGGTTGTTGTAAAACAATAATCAAATAATTAATTTGTGCCATAAAAGGCTAATCACTAAAGATTAGCTTTTTTATTTCCAAAACTCCTTGAAAATAACCCACTTCGCTTGAAGCTTCTAACTCATGTATAATAGTTATAAGACATCTTTACCGCAAAGCACTAAGAGGAGAAAACATTATATGGAATTATTAGTTTCAATGTTTCCGATACTAGTCCCAATAATTCTGCTGGGTTTTTTAAACATGCCAGCTTTAAAGGGAATGAGTGTAACGGCAATACTTGTTATTTTAGCTAGTTTATTGGTTTGGAAGATGCCAATGAAAGCTCTGGCAGCCTCAGCCATTCAGGGAGTCCACAAAAGTCTGACGATTGCTTGGATTCTCCTTGGGGCACTGTTATTACTAAGAGCACTGGAATACACCGGATCAGTTGACCGGATTAACGCTGGCTTCACCAATTTAACCACCGACATGCGCCTGCAAGCCGTCCTGATTGTCTTTCTGTTTGGGTCCCTAATTGAGGGAGTCTCGGGCTTCGGTGCTCCAGCCATGGTCACCGCGCCACTGCTAATTGCTCTGGGATTTAAACCGCTCTCTTCAATCGTTTTAGCCCTTGTAGCCGACTCAACTGCCGCCTCGTTTGGAGCCGTTGGGACCCCACTAACGGTTGGTCTAAGTAACACCGTTAGTAAAGCTGAGATGGGAAAAGTCGGGTTAAAGATTGCTAACCTCGAGTTAATCAGTGGGACCCTGGTTCCGCTGATCCTCATCGTTATGCTGGTCTTTTTGCTTCCCAATCAATACACCAAGCACCGCTTCAAATCAGTTTTACAGGTTACTCCATGGTGTCTTGCCATTGGGTTAATCTACTCGACTTCAACCATTATCAGTCAATTATTACTGGGGTACGAACTAACATCCGTTATCAGCCCCATTATTGCGCTGATCTTTGCCATCTTAAGTATTAAGTTCAACATTTTACTACCAAAAGATATCAAGAAAAATCCATGGAAACAGTCCGAAAAAGTAACCATCAAAGAAGCCCGAACCGATATTTCACTCGTAAGGGCATGGTTACCCTACGTCCTCGTAGTCGTTTTGTTAGTGATTCCCAAACTCGTCAAACCAGTTCACAACTGGTTAAACAGCCACGTCAACCTATCATTAACCAACATTCTTGGCTTTAAGGACATTGACTCGAGCTGGCTCCTTTTAGCTTCACCGGGAACCGTCCTCTTGATTGTTGCCCTACTAACGGTCCTGCTTCGTGAAGAATCATTTCGTTCGTTTTCACACGAAGCGTGGGACGTGGTGAAATCAATGAAGACCACGCTTCTGACCTTAATTGTGACTTTAATCATGGTCCAAGTCTTTACTAACACCAATTTTAACGGCGCCAAACTAGACAGCATGCCCGGTTACTTGGCATCGTTTATGGCTACTCACCTGCACGGCGTCTGGTTAGCAATCGCGCCAATTTTAGGCGCGGTTGGCTCATTTGTCACCGGGAGCACGACCGTCTCCACCCTGACTTTTTCATCAATTCAGGCTGATGTCGCCGTGGACGCTGGTTTAGATAAATTTCTCATCCTCGCCGGTCAAGTCATCGGTGCTGCGGTTGGGAACATGATTTGTGTCTACAACATTGTTTCAGTGAGTGGAGTAGTTGGATTGAAAGGACAGGAGGGGACGGTAATGCGGAAGACTGCCATTCCAGCAGCCGCTTATCTCTTTTTTCTCATTATCTCCATCTTCATATTCAAATAATTATAGGTAAACAAAAAATCCATCCCAATTCAACATTGGAATGGATTTTTTTTCAGATTTAATTGTCAAAAATTTTAATCTTTAAACGTCCATACTTCGTTAAGTAAAAAGCCAATAAACCCTAGAATCAGGATTAAATCAGTCCACATGACGGAAAGATGAGAAATTCCAATTATTACCAAAAGAAACACAATCAGGGTCACAATCCCACCCCAAATACGTTGCTTTGGAGTAATTTCACCCGCAATCTCCATTGCTGGATTCTTAATAAATAAAGTGACCGCCCAAATAATGATACAGAGGGCACTTAAAATAATCAAAATCCAGTCAATGAAACCAATGGGAAAACCATAGATGATCTCTTGGATGCCTTCAACCACACTAGTGCCAAATAAAATCATGGCCATGGCCGTCCACAGTAAACTGATACGACTAGTAAATGCGTTTTTCTTCATATTTAACACCTACCTTTAGATAAATTTTAACATATATTTAACTTTGAAAGAAAATGTTAAAGAAAAAGGGACTGACATCGTTTGTTCATTGACGTCAATCCCTAAAAATATTTTATAGCAATGCTTTAAGTTTTACCTCTGATCAGCGGCCCACTTGGCAAACTGGGTCCAAATCTCATGCTTTTCTTTCTCATCATCAGTACCCTTTGACGCCTTAATCGTCGAAGCTAACTTGGCTTTTAAGGATTTTTTCTGATCAGCTGTCAAATTTTTAACCGACTCAGTTAAATTAACCTGGCCCTCTTCCATTCCTTGATTAGCCAAGTTCAAGGTCCCGTGCTCGTGGCTGTTTTCAATAAACGACCAAATTGGGATAATGATAAATAAAGTCAAAGCAATTCTAGGAAAGAAAAACGCCAAAATAATCAAAATGACGTACGCCGCGATTGAATAGTTAAAGTTTCTGGCAAATATATAGTTGAAAACTTCGTGTTGCTTGGAATGCTTTCGGTACTTGACTTCAGCAATTTGCGACACAATGATGCGAAAGACCACCAATAAAATTAGTGAAAGAGTGCCATAAAGCATCACCGTGATTTGCGATGTATCGTCGGTCATAAGCTTTGTAAAAGTTGGAATTAACGACATGAAAAAGAGGAACACCAGGTCCATGACAACCGTCTTGTTGGCGACTTTTTCGGTATCATTGAATACTTGTGCATGCTGGTACCACAAGTTCCCAACAAAACAAAAACTAACGGCATAAATTCCAATGGCACGAAATAGAACCAGATACTCAACGTTTCCACCCATTTTCTCAATCGGCAGTTCCAACACCATCACGGTAATAATGATGGCAATGATGGCGTCACTGAAGGCATCAAGTCGATCTTTCATTTTTTTCTTGATTTCACCCATAACGTTTCCTCACTTTGATAGATTTACGCTAATTATAGCACGCCATTATGGAGATTTTAAACACATCAAAAAAGCGTTTCACAATTACCAACTTCATGATTAAATTTATCTACAACCAAAAAGGCTATCAAGTCCTTGATAGCCTTTCATTTGGCAAAACATATCATAACCGCGATCACTGATTAACCGTCTTTATGGTGTTCCACTATCTTTTGAACCATACTTGATGCTCCAGTTAAGCGTAGCGTCATATCCCCCGGTACTACCGACGGCACTTCCACTCTGGTTCATCCTTAAATCAAGTCCTTGATTAGCATTCCATTTAATTGGAGTCGTAATCTTACCATCTTCCTTTTTCCCAGGATAGTTGTAAACCTGGACGTTGCCAGTTCCTGGGTTCAAAATGGTTGGTTGTTTGCTGTTTAAGGCAAAGTAAGCCAGTGAAAATGGTGACCCGGGCCTCCCAATCTCATGTGGATTTTCAGGAGTATTCTCCTGAGAGAGCCAGACACTGTACGGACTCTTAACACGACGATCATCGGTTAAACTAGCAACCTCGTACCCTTTGTTGATGTCAATCGGGGTCTTTTTCTTGCCAAGGTTTCTTGGTTGCATGTACTGATCCTTAAAGAAGTAGTCATTTTGAAAGCCGTAGTCTAAATCCTGCGGTTGACTCAAAACAACCGATCCATTGTAGAAATTATAGGTCTCTTTTCGTCCTTGAAACTTAAGTGAATCCTGGTTGCGATCGGTTCCCGTCAATTCAGGGATTGAACTCATATTATCAGGATTATTGTCCCCAAGCTGAAGGTCAGCGGTAATATTAGTTACCTCTCGACCATTCATGTCTGGAAGATTCTTAATCGTAATCTTCTTAGCGTTCTTAAAGTTAGAGTTGGAGTCTTTCCCACTAATCTCATAATCGGTGGTGTCACTTACCGTATAATCACTATTACTAATTGGTTCTCCGTTAACATCAATGTTCTTGATGTCTTTAATACTTGGAACCACAAATGAATACGAACCATCTTTAAACTGCGTGCCTTCAATCATGTTATGAAGGGAAATCTTGTACTGAACCTCACTTCCGTCTTTGACGTCGGTCAGATTATTGGTCCAAGTATTACCACCGTCATTTGACATCTGGTTTTGTAAAATAACCCGTGGTTTAACGTTGTCGTACGGGTTATTCGACATTTCGACGGTCGCCTGACTTGACTTAACCACTCCGTCATCCGGTGCCGTAAAGTTACTTCCCTTAGCGGTTACCGTATTCTGCTTAATATTAGGATCTGGATCAGTAATAATCGTTCGAAATCCAACTGAGTCAGGTTTCCCATCATCGTCGATGGGTTCAATTCCGTTGGGGTATTCCGCCACGATTTGATCGTTATCGTCCAGACCACGCATCCCTAGATTGGTCATGTCATCCGTAACCTTAACGTTATCCCAGGTATTTCCTAAACCATTATCTTTGTAGTTGTAGGTATCGACCTTATAAAGCATCACGTCTCCAACCTTAGCGTTAGTGACAAGGTCCTTAAATTCACTTGGATCGATTTCCTTAATCATGTCATTTGCGGCACCGGTATCACTATCATAGGGATTAATATCCTTATACTTCCCCTCACGTTGAAGCGCACTTAAATCACAAACTAATTTTTTAACCCCAGGAATCTGAGGAATTTCGGTATTGGCAATGGCACTGACCATGTTCAATGCACCAGTTGCACCAGTAAATCCCCACCATGCGTAGTCACCTTGAAATTGGCTCAAAGGAACATTTTCAGTAGTGGTATGCTGATCAATTCCGTCAATTGAGTGACTAGACTTGGGATCATTATAAGTAACCGTTGCGGTGGCATGATCCGACCTGGCGTTACTATCTGGTTGCCAGTCATTAGGCATCCACTTGTAAGTCACCGGGATCCATGTTCCCTGATTAGCCGTTAAAGATGGCGTCTGACTATAATCATGGTGATTGATTCCAATATGATCTTTATCGTGCCAGTCAAATGGACCAGTGAATTCATTTGGATAAATGAACGCCGTATGCGGAATCTTTCGCGGCAATTTATGGTCACTATAATCTCCGTTGTAGTATGGATCAAACTCAAACGATAAAGCATTGTGAATAAATTGGGTCCTCAAATATGCCTTTTTAGGATTAACATGATCATTGTCAATTGCCTTTGAAGCGGTTCGGACATTTCCATATGAACCGAGTGATTCACCCGATGATCCGATGGCATTTGGATTGTCATTTTGCAGGGTAAAGGTCAGTCCATCAGCTAATGTTTTAACTTTTTTCGGGTTTTTCATATAAACGTAAAACTTAATTGTAAACGGTTTTTGTAAATCAACTTGGTTCTTCCACCACATGGTTTGAGCAGAATGATCATCACCAGTATTATCAGTTACCACCTGAACGTTGGGATATCTTTTTTGAACGCTTTCATTCGGTTGAATCCCAGCAAACATAAATTCATCCATTGACGGACCTGATTCTGGTGGTGCAGGAATGTTATACGGATTATCTGGATCCGCCCTAACACTCATCATTGCGCCACAAATCATAAATACAGCAGTACAAACCACTCCTATTAATAGCTTATAAAGTACTTCTCTTTTTATTCTCATTTTTTCTCAATTCTTTTTATTTTTCTTTTTGTGATAGAACATCCGACAAATCCAAAAAATAATCCAAATTTCGATGGTCAAAAATACCGCAATTAAAACCGGTACGTATGACTCTACTTGGTTTGATAACTTTAGTGGGGTAAACGTCTTGTGCAATCGAACCGTTTGCTTGTCAGAATGGATCATAACATCCATCCGATACCTACCAGGCTGCAATTTTTGATAGGGAATTGTCCACACCAAAGGAGTATTCGGGGCAATACTGACATCCGAATATTCCTTTATCGTATCCAATTTTTCGTTATGAAAAACTTTGACTCGCACCCTCGCATGTTGAATCAGCTGTGGGTAATTATTCTTAATCGTAACTTTAAACGCATTTAATCCATCATAATTTCCACTCTCGATGTTTGAAATTTTTAAACGATCTAATTTCAATCCATCCTGTCCACTTAACGAAACTCCAATAACGTAACTGGCTAAACTGTTAACCTTCTCGTTTGAAACGGAAGGAACCACTCCAGTAGCAGTAATGCCAGCAAGTTCTGTTCCCATAACTCGTGAATTTGTCCTGATTTGGTAATTGACTACCTTACTTGCATCCGGAGCCAAATTCACTTCTCTTTTAAGTTTTCCAACAACTTGTCTAGAAACCGAATTCTGATCATTTTTAAGCACGCTTGGATTAGCGTATGAAATACTGCCACTCGACGTGGTCGTTGCATTATTCAGCGTTAACCTAATTTTAATGGGACGGTCTCCGTGATTTTTCAAAAGAAGCGGGAGCTGGTATTCCCGATTCGGTTTAGCTTGAATCGCAAAATACTCCTTTCCCTTTTGAAGCGGAAGTCCACCCAAAACCGGCGTGGCAGAAAATGACGGATAATCATCCGAATTGGCCTGGGAAGTCATTGGCACAAACAGTTCAATCAACAAAACTCCAACTAAAATTATAATTTTAATTAGTTTTCGCATTTGAATTTTATTTCGAATTCTTCAATTCTAATTTTTTAATGAAATGACGGTTTAATATAATCAGAAAAGCGATAAAGAGAAAAATCACTCCGGCTACCATTGTGCCCCATTTAAGCATTTGTCCTGTTTGAGGTAACGTACCTTGTTGCTCCCCACTAACAGCAATGGTTGGCGGAATTTTAGTGCCTTCTGATTCAGAGGGACCTGGGGTTTTATTAGACATATCTTCAGGTTGACCACCCTGTCCATTGGGTGCTGGAGTTACGTTTCTACCAATTCGAATTGTGGTATTTGAATTAGATTCACTCTTCGCAAACGAAGCTGCATTCGCTTCTAACCCAACGGCTATTAAAATAGTTAATCCAGTTAACAGTACCATCCTTAAAAACTTAGAACATTGTATTCGCATTTGTACATCTCCCAACCTAGTTATTTAGATTGATCGTTTCTTTTATCAAGTTCTGCTTGCTGTGTGGCAATCAAATCCTTTTGTTTTTTGTGTTGACGGTACAAAACGTAGCATAAGATCAAGATTAAGATTAACAAGATAATCAATAGGATGATCCACCACCAGTTTTTATTAGCATTATTAATTGCTGCCTGAGCAATTGAAATATGGAAATCTTTTTCAATATCCCACTTGTTTCCGTTAATGTCTGAAGCCTGCAAACTCAAATGATAATTACCGGGTAACAACGCGTTTTTGCCAAAATTATTCATAAAATTAAAGTTGGAATTAGGCGCCATACTTAAGCCACTCTGGTTGGCCTTACTCAAGACTTTCTTTGGATTACTCTTTCGGTAAATCTTGTCTTTTAAATGCATTTGACTAACCGTCGTGGGCTTTTCGTTCGCTAACTTAGTATAAATCACCGGTTCATTAGATACCTTCCCCGGTTTAATACCTTGAGCCGTAAGCTTTGGTTTAATGGTTTGATTAGTGTTGTCACGAAGATAGACGGGCATTGCTAAAGCAAACTTATTATTAACGCTGACTCCCCTTAACTTAGCTGCAGAAGGTGGCAATTGTGGACTAACGTACAGTCCACCCATGATGACACCTTGATAAGTCTTGTCAGGAGCTTTTACGTTAAAGTTAACGTTGGTTCCCTTGTTAGGAGCTAAGTTAATCGTCTGCTTCTTGTCTCCTTGGACTAAATCCTTGAATTTATACTTCAAAGTTTTATCAGTCGGAAACTTATTAGTCGGATTGAGCGCAATGGCACCACCACCGGAAGTAAAAGCAGTTGTTGGTTCAATGCTAAAGGACTGGGGTGACTTGGATAAATTAACGATGCTCAAACTAATTTGTTGGGTTTGACCCGGCTTGGTTTGAACAAAGATCACTCCATCTTGCTTAATTTGATTCTTAGTGTAATTCGGTTTAACCGCAATTGATGGACCTTGGGCTGCATTTGTTTTTAAGGTTCCAAGTATCGGAATCATCAAAAGAATGGTTGCAACGGCAAGTAAAAACGGTAACCAGAATTTCTTCAACCTTGATAAAATTACAATCACGTCCTACTTAATTAATTTTCTAATTTACTAAAAAGAAGACAAACCGTACGTGGTCTGTCTTCTTGGTTATACAATACACACCCGTAAAGAGAACTATTAGTTAGTTGGGTTTTGTGGGCCTTGTGCGTTAAGAGTCCAAATAATTGGTGCGTTGTAATCAGCTGGAGTAACGTTAGCTGGCATGTTCAAACTAGCGTCAGTACTCTTTGAGTAGTCAACTGAAGTCGTTCCTAAACCTTGACCAGCATTAGCTGAAAGAACTTGGGAAGAATTGTCAGCTCCAGCATTCAACAATGGAGTATTTACTTGAGCGGCACTTCCAATACTGTTTTTAACAGCGGTTTGGTTCAATTGAACACCCCAACCATTACCTGGTTGATCATTGAATTGACCTAAAGCAGCTGAAACAGTCCAACCAGCACCATTTGGTTGATCTTTGACGGTACGACCATCAACAACAACTAATTGTGGTTTACCATTACCGGTTTGGTTATCATGCAACGGAATCCCAAATTGTGGGTTACTGTTGTTGGCTGCTTCACCGAAGTTTAAATCTGGAACTTCTTGTAAAGTTAAGTATCCGGTTCTTACTTGAACGTGAGCTTTTGATTGTCCTTGTACTGAACCAGTAGTGTCATTAGGAGTTGCACTAGTGTCTGCTGGAAGATGAACAGGAGCAGCGTTTACATTAATGTTCTCAATGGCCATTGACAAACCTAAAACGGCTGCTAATGATGCCACACCTAAAACTAATTTCTTACCAATATTTGCTTCCATAAAAAACTACCTCCAAAAAATATATTATTTTATTGCTAATAAATTGTATGTTTGTAATGGTGATAAAGCACCACAGACACGCAATCTAATAACATCTTTCACAAAGACATTATACCATAGAATAAAATCCTTGTGCAATAAAAATAGGAAAAATTTCACAACACCCACTTCTTTTCACAATATCCTAATAGAATCCTGGCTTCATGCAAAAGTCTACTATTAGTATAACTTATAAATGGATTATTTTTCAAGCTAAAAAAGTCACGGTGACCAATTTGATCACCGTGACTTCAATTAATTCTTATTAATTAGTTAGTATAAATTTATCTTAGTACCAACCGTGTGATTGCCAGAATGATTGGGCGCCTGACCATGAACCATAACGTGAAGTTACGTATTGGTTAGCAACTCGATCTTGGTTAGCAGCTGAGTAGTCACCATTTAAGTATGACTTAGATAATTGGTACTTACCGTAGTAGTTACCATTTGAAGCAGTGTATGAACCACCTGATTCACGTGCAGTGATCCAAGCTTTGGCTGCATCATCACCACCGTTGCTTGAGTAGTTAACGTTAGATGGTTTAACAGTGTTAGTTTGTACAGTGTAAGTTCTTTGGTTAGTTCGTGGTGCTGCTGGAGCTGGAGTACTCTTTTGAGCTGATGCTTGTACATTAGCCTTTGGTGATTGGGTTGGTTGAGTATTAGCTTGTTGTTGTGCAGCTGGAGCTTGTTGTACGGGAGCTTGAGCTTTTGGTGCTGCTGGGGCTGGGGCTTGTACTTGAGCCTTTGGTGCTGGTTGAGCAGCAACTGGTTGTTGTACAGGTTGTGCAACCTTAGCAACTGGAGCTTTAACAGCTGGAGTAGTCTTTGGTGCTTGGTAACCAGTAGTTTGTGCTGGTTGTGATACAGCATTTGGAACAGTAACACCAGTTGGGATTACTAATCTTTGTCCAACTGAGATTTGGTCAACATTTTGTAAATGGTTAGCTTTAGCGATTTGGTTAGTAGAAACTTTGTATTGTTGAGCAATTTCTGAAACAGTGTCACCTGATTTAACTGTAACGTTTGTTGAAGCGTGGGTGGTGTTAGCACCTACTGCTAATAAACCTAATGCTGCGGCACTTGATAAAACTACGGCCTTGATACTTTTTGACTTCATAATAATAATCACTCCTAATCTAAATTTCTTAACTAATTTTCGTTTTCCGGTTTTCTGTTTTTTAAATTCGTTGATCTCCTGTATCAATCAACAATGTATATACTAAACGGAAAACATTACACACAAATAACACAGTGTTTAAAAAAATCGCCGATTTTTGTTATTTTGTAACATAAGTAACATGTTTTGCAACATAACCCTAAAAATCACCGGATTATTAAGTGTTTCCTGTATCATTTTGTAATTTTTACTCGTTTTTTTGCCATATATTCCCTTCAATTTCTTCAAAATCACTTCAAAAAAAGGTTGACAACCATATTTTTAGGTCAATTCAACCTAATTTTTCCTTTTTTGACCTGTTTCTACTATATTAATCTAACGATCATTAGATTCACATCATCACTGTTTCCCGCTTTGAATTTTCCACTACCATTTTATTTTTAACCATCAATTCTTTGTTATTATGGTAGAAAACTTTTTTATGTCGTTTAAATTATCAGTCCTTTTTTTACGGCCAGCCACTTTATGACCTGTACCAATTTGGCAATCAAAAAATTATTTTGGCCTATTTATAATGAAGAAATGCGTCAAGTTAGGGATACTTTAGATAGCGCTTTCATATGTGGAACAATAAGGAATAAACCACTTTTTTTGGTAGCAGTAGTGTTATATAATTGGTCTTGTATACGAATAACTATAATTATTAAAAGGAGTGAGTATTAATGGCAACTGCTAACCGTGCATTATTCATGCTTTTCGGTGGCACTGGTGACCTTGCTTTGCGAAAGTTATATCCAGCCTTATTTGAACTTTACAAAAAGGGCAGTATTGACAATCATTTTGCACTGCTTGGGTTAGCTAGACGACCCCACACCGATGAGGAATTTCAAAAAATGGTTTTGGATTCCATCTCGTCAGAAGCAGATAATCAAGAACAAGCTGAAGAGTTTGCTAGTCATTTTTACTTCAGATCTCATGATGTTACCAACGTGGAACATTATCAGGCCCTGAGTAAATTAGCCGACGAACTTGACAAGAAATACGAACTTAATGGTAATCGGATCTTTTATGTTTCAATGGCCCCAAGATTCTTTGGAATCGTTGCTAAAAATCTGAAAGAACAACACGTTCTTTCAGACAATGGTGGCTTTAACCGCTTGGTAATTGAAAAACCATTCGGTCGAGACTATGAATCTGCTGAAAAATTAAATGATGAATTAACCGCTGCATTTAAGGAAGACCAAATCTTTCGCATCGATCATTATTTAGGCAAAGAAATGGTTCAAAGTATCCCAGTTATTCGATTCGGTAACCCCATCATCGATGCCGTTTGGAACCACAACTACATCGATAATGTCCAGATCACCCTATCCGAAAAACTTGGTGTAGAAGACCGTGCCGGATATTACGACACAGCTGGTGCTTTACGTGATATGATTCAAAACCATACCATGCAAATCATGACCCTCCTTGCAATGGATAAGCCAGAATCATTTGTTGATACTGACGTTCGTGCTACCAAGGTCAAAACCCTTGAAAGTATGAACTTCTATGATACTGAGGGTGTCAAAAAGAACTTTGTTCGTGGTCAATATGGAGCTGGTAGTGGTTCAGCCGCCTACCGTGACGAGCCAGACGTTCCACACGATTCTAATAATGATACCTTTGTTGCTGGAAAAGTAACTTACAATCTTTCTAGATGGGAGGGCACTCCTTTCTACGTTCGAACTGGTAAGAAGTTAAAAACCAAAGCCACTAGAGTTGATATTATCTTCAAAAAAGACATTAACAACATCTTCAGTAAAGCCGGTTTGCCAGATACTCTTAAAACCAACGTCCTCTCAATTTTAATTGACCCTCGTGGTGGAATTACACTGAGGGTCAACGTCAAGGACTCCAAACAAGGTTTCCATACCGAAACCATCGACCTTAGTTACCTACAAAATGATGCTCGGGCTTCAGAAGTTCCTCAACCATACGAGCGTCTTTTCCATGACATCTTAAATGGTGATCACACCAACTTTGCAAGCTGGCCAGAAGTTGCCGCCGCTTGGAAGTATGTTGACCCCATTCAGAAGTACTGGGACGAAACCAAACCTGATTTTCCTAACTACGAACCAGGTTCAATGGGACCAAAGGCAGCAGACGAGTTATTAGCTCGAGATGGTCACAGTTGGTACTTCCCTGCTGAAAAGTAAAGAAAGTGCTTACAAAATTTGAAGTTTCTATTTCACAATTCTAATGTGAAATGGTAAACTACTAGTGTAATGAATTAACATATATATTCGAAAAGGAAGGTATATTATGGCTGATAAAAAAGCAAACATTGGTGTTGTTGGTATGGCTGTTATGGGTAAGAACCTTGCCCTCAACATTGAAAGTCGCGGTTACACAGTTGCAATTTATAACCGTACTGCAAGTAAGACTGAACAAGTAATGAAGGATCACGGTGACAAACACTTGATTCCAAGTTACAACGTTAAGGATTTCGTTGAATCAATTCAAAAACCTCGTACGATCTTATTGATGGTTAAGGCTGGAAAGCCAACTGATGCCGTTATTGCTGAACTATTACCATTACTTGATAAGGGTGACACTCTTATTGACGGTGGTAACACTAACTTCCACGATACTATGGCTCGAAGTGAAAAACTTGCTAAGTCAGGTATTAACTTTATCGGAATGGGTGTTTCTGGTGGTGAACTGGGAGCCCTTAAAGGCCCTTCACTAATGCCCGGTGGTCAAAAAGAAGCCTACGACCGTGTTGCTCCAATCCTTGAAAAGATTGCTGCTAAGGCCGAAGATGGCGAACCATGTGTTGCTTACATTGGCCCTAACGGTGCTGGTCACTATGTAAAGATGGTCCACAACGGTATCGAATACGGTGACGAAGAATTAATCGATGAAACCTTCAACCTTTTGAGAAATGCTGCTGGTTACTCAGTTGATGACCTTGCTAAAATCTTCAAAGATTGGAACAAGGGTGAGTTAAACTCATACTTGATCGAAATCACCGCTGACATCTTGACTAGAAAAGATGACTTAGGAGACGACAAGAACAAGCCAATTGTTGACGCAATCTTAGACCGTGGTGCTAACAAGGGTACTGGTAAGTGGAGTTCAATCGATGCTTTAGACATTGGTGCTCCTCAATCAGTTATCACCGAATCAGTTTACGCTCGTTTCATCTCAATGATGAAAAAAGAACGAATGGCCGCTTCAAAGGTTCTTCATGGTCCTGCCAAAGAACCTAAGTTTAACAGCGACGAAATCGTTGAAAAGGCTCGCCAAGCATTATACTTCGGTAAAATCATGAGTTATGCTCAAGGCTTCGAACAAATGCGGATGGCCTCAGAACACTACGGTTGGGACTTGAAGTACGACCAATTAGCTAAGATTTGGCGTGCTGGATGCATTATCCGTGCCCAATTCCTTCAAAACATCACTGATGCCTTTGATAAGGATCCTAAGTTAACTAACTTGTTAATGGACCCATACTTCTCAGACATCGCTAACAAGTACCAAGACTCAGCTAGAGAAATCGTTTCGTTAGCTACTGAAGCAGGTATTCCTGTTCCATCATTGTCAGCTGCCGTTTCATACTTCGACTCATACAGAGCTCAAGTACTTCCAGCTAACTTGCTTCAAGCACAACGTGATTACTTCGGTGCTCACACTTACGAACGTACTGACCGTCCAGGTAACTTCCATTACCCATGGTACAAAGAACAATAAAACAAACGTTTTAAAAAGATCGACTTTAATAGTCGATCTTTTTCTATGTTTTTAGCTAACAAACAAGCATTATAGTCTAAAAAGCTGTATTATGATGGTGTAGTAGATAGTTAAACAATTAGGGAGGAACAAGACAATGTCCGAACGAAAAGTATACAATGATTATTTCTATGATGAACCAGCTTTTAACACCCATGACGGTGGATACATTCCACTCAAGGTGCCTGATGTTCCAGAACACAAATTAAACATCCCCGAAATTTTAAAGCCCGATAAAGAAACCGATACCGACATGTGGTACACGGTGGATGCTCAACCAGGTGAAACTCAGATTTTACCCGGTGAAAAAACAAAGACTTGGGGTTACAACGCTAGTATTTTAGGTAAGACCATCATTTTAAAAGAGGGTAAACACATGCATGTGACCTTAAAAAATGACTTACCAGTTTTAACCACCTTTCATTGGCACGGACTAAATGTTTCCGGTCCATACGTTGACGGTGGTTGTCACGCACCAGTTTACCCTGGTGAAAGCAGTGAAATTGAGTTTACGGTGGATCAGCCTGCTGCCACATTGTGGTTGCACGCTCATCCATGTCCAGAAACTTCTGAACAAGTCTACAAGGGTCTTGCAACCCCAGTGGTTGTTCAAGACGACATTGAATCCAAGTTACCCTTCCCAAGAAATTACGGGGTCGATGACATTCCCGTTGTCCTACAAGACCGTCATTTCCACAAGGGTAACCAACTAAACTACAAAGAAGACTACGATCCAGACGGTGTTCAAGGTCCAACTGCCATGATTAATGGTACCGTGAACCCCTACTTTGACGTTACTACCCAACGAGTACGACTCAGATTCCTGGACGGCTCCAACCGTCGTGAATGGCGCCTTCACTTTGATGACGATCTGAAGTTCACTCAGATTGGTTCTGATGGCGGAATTCTCTCTGAACCAGTCGAGTTCACTCACCTCATGATGGTTTGTGCCGAACGTGATGAGGTCATCGTTGATTTCAGTGGTTATAAACCCGGTGATGAAGTTCAACTCTACTCCGACGACGTTCCCATCATGACGTTTAAGATTCATGAGTTTGCACCAGACAACACCAAGCTCCCAGATCACCTCGTTGACATGCCACCATTTGCCAAAATTGACAAGGATGCTCCCGTTCATAAGGCAGCTATGTCTGGAATGGACGAATCCGTTGAAATCAACGGTAAAAAGTTCGATATGCAACGAATCGATGATCGCCAAGAAGTCGGTAAAGAACGAATTTGGGAAGTATCTAATTCAAACGAAATGGATGGTGGGATGGTTCATCCTTACCACATGCACGGAACTCAATTCCGAGTACTTTCCAGAAACGGTGGTGACCCTTATCCAAACGAACACGGTTGGAAGGACACCATTGGGGTTAACCCCGGCGAAGTCGTTCGCTTGCAAGTTAAGTTTGACTTCCCTGGCGTTTACATGTATCACTGTCACATTACGGAACACGAAGACGGTGGCATGATGCTTCAGATCCAGGCTTATGACAAGAATGATCCACACAAGAAGTACAAGTTAATGAACATGGATACCCTTTTGAACGCTCTTTCAAAAGAAGAGGGCATCCCAGTGAAGGACTTAGATATCCCAGCTATGAATTCATACAAAAAGATGGGAATCCACATGTGTTAATTAAAGATTGGAAAACAGCTGCAGTGATGCAGCTGTTTTTTTGTGGGTAAAATTATTTATGTAATTTATTAATGTTAAAAACAAGCATCATGATGCAAATTCATCCAATTATCATCTAATAATTACAAACTGGCTCCGTTGCATTTTATCAACTTTATGATAATATTAATTACAATATAGAGCTTTAAATGGTTCAGAGAAGCCACAAGCATAACATGTTATCCATATAATGATTGAACGATTGTGTTCTCATGCTATTCTGTGCGGTGAATCTGGACCCTGCAGAATTAAATGGGAGGACAATTTTTTTATGCCAAAATTGACAAAGTATCAAAAGCGCATCACGTGGTCAACTGGGATTGGGTTCATCCTGGAACGAATGGACGCCATGTTCATGTCACTGGCGCTGGCTTCAATCATCATTAGCTTAAACATCTCAAAGGCTCAGGGTGGCTTACTGCCAGCCATTACCGCCATCGGATCCATTTTCGGTGGGATTGGCTTTGGCGCAATCGCCGACCGTTATGGAAGGGTCAAAACTCTCTGCTGGACCATCATTATCTATGCCATTGGAACCGCCGGAATGGGACTTACCAACTCGTTCTGGATGCTATGTCTCTTTCGCATCATCATCGGGGTCGGTAATTCTGGTGAGTATGGGATTGCGATTACCATGCTAAGTGAGGCCTTCTCCAAGAAATATCTCGGTCGCTTGTCGGCCGCTGCTGGAGTCTGCGGTCAGATTGGTTCAATTATTGCCTCCCTCCTATCTGCCTTTATTCTTCCCCACTTTGGTTGGCACGTCCTCTTCTTCATTGGGATCGTTCCCGTTATCTTAGCTTGGTTTATCAGATTTCACTTACCCGAGAGTAAAGAATTTACCGAGAACCGAAACGCCATTGAAAAAGATCCTAACCGTGATTTCAGCCACTGGACCGAATTATTCGCCACCCCGAAAGAATGCTTTCTAACGGTCAGAATCATGATTATGTTCATGATCCACATCGCCGGATATAACGGTCTCATTAGTTGGCTTCCCTCAATTGCTCAAGAAAGAATGCACATCTCAGTGGCCGGTTCCTCTCTCTGGATGATTGCGACCATCGTCGGCATGTCGCTGGGAATCATGTGTTTTGGAATCGTTCAAGATCACCTCGGCAGTCGCCTAGCATACGGCATCTGGCTACTAGCCGCCGCTGCCTCGGTCTTTTTGCTGATTATCGCTTCAAATAAGTTGGAATTTTTAATCGGTGGTGGAATCGTTGGTTTCTGTTCCGACGGGATGTATAGTGGTTATGGAACCATCGTCAGCAAGCTCTATCCCACCGAGATTCGGGCAACGGCCAACAACACCATCATGAGTATTGCCAAAAGTGTCGGCAGCTTTTCCACCGTCCTGATTGGATTCTTGATGGATCGCTTTAACCTCATGGCTGTGATCCTCTTTTTGAGCGGAATTTACCTCGTTAGCTTCGTAATCATGCTGTCAATCAAGGAATTAAAACACGAAAACAAGGCGCAAATCACTACATCAGAAAACACGGAAAAGGTGGCATAATAATTTGAAAGTCCGAATTTTATCAACCAGTGACGTGCATGGATACGTGTACCCCACTAACTATACAACCCGCAATAACCACGCTTCACTTGGCATGCTTCAGGCGGGTGCCATCATCAAGAAGGCTCAACAGGACGAAAAAGACGACGAAATTGTCGTAGCAATTGAAAATGGTGACTGGATTCAGGGATCACCATTTTCAACCTTTTTGTCAGAACAGGGCGTAGACAAACGTCGTCTTCTCAGTCAAATAACGGCTGACGTTGGATATGATGCTGCCACCCTGGGAAATCACGAGTTCAACTACGGCCAACAGTACATTAGGGACACTGAGAGTAAACGGAACTACCCCATTTTGAACGCCAACATTGAGGGTGCCATTTCTAACAAGATTGCCGATCAACCGTACGTAATTATTGAGAAAAAAGGCGTCAAGTTTGCCATTCTAGGACTAACGACCGCCTTTATTCCCAATTGGGAGCGTCCCAATAATATTCAAGGATTAAAATTTAATTCAGCACTAGCAACGGCTAAGCAGTATGTTCCCGAATTACGTCAAAGGGCTGACGTGGTCATTGTCGCCTACCATGGTGGGATTGAAGCCGATCCCAAAACTGGTCAGCCAACCGAAAAGGACACATCAGAAAACGAAGGCTACCGCATTGCGACGGAAGTCCCTGGAATTGATGCCCTCATTACGGGTCATCAGCACCGTCAGCTGGCGGGAAAAATTAATGGCGTTCCCTTCACTCAGCCTGGAGTTCATGGCAGTGATGTCGGTGAAATTGACCTGGATTTAACTTCTAACAAACAGCTTGTTAGAAGTTCCAGTCATCTCATTTCAACGGCTCACACCCAACCAGACTATGACTTAATTCCCGATCATCAAATCGAAAGCGAGGTGGAAGACTGGCTGGATCAACCAGTCGGCCAAACAACGGGAGAAAGCATGCTGATTGACGATCCCATGAAGGTCCGAATGAACAATCATCCCTACATCGACTTTATCAATCGGGTGGAGATGGATGCGATGAACGTTGACATCGCCGGAACCGCCCTCTTCAACGATGATATTAAGGGCTTTCATCATGACATTTCAATGCGTGAAATCATCAACGGTTACAGTTACCCCAACACCATTATGGCCGAAAAAATTACCGGAGCGGATTTAAAGCGGGCCCTCGAAAAATGTGCCGAATTTTTCGCCATTCAAAACGGTAAGATTGTCATTGACCCCAAATTCATTACCCCCAAAATGCAACTATTCAACTACGATATCTACAGTGGAATTGACTACGAATTTGACATCTCCAAACCGGTTGGAAACCGGGTGGTTAAACTCAACTATCACGATCAGCCGGTCGCTTACAATCAGGAATTAAAGGTTGCGTTAAATAACTATCGGGCCATTGGTGGTGGCGACTATGACATGTTTAACGCCCAGAAGGTAATCAACGAAAGTCCAGACAGTGCCTCCGACTTAATTGTGCAGTATCTAAAAAGACACGACCCCTATGTCGCCACCATCCCGAATAATTTAACGGTCAGAAAATAAAAAGAGCTTCCGTTTGGAAGCTCTTTTAGTCTACTCATCTTCATTAATAATTTTATCGATAAATTCTTTAGTTCGTTGATTTTGGGGATGGTCAAAGAGCTGATCCGGTGTATTCTTTTCCTGGATGTAACCGTTCGCCATAAACCAGACTTCATCGGCTACCTTTTTCGCAAACCCCATCTCATGGGTCACCACTATCATCGTCATGCCCTCATTAGCCAGTCCTTGCATGACATGAAGCACTTCACCGACCATTTCAGGATCAAGTGCACTTGTCGGTTCATCAAATAACATAACTTGCGGATTCATGGCAAGTGCTCTAGCCATGGCAACCCTTTGGGCCTGTCCACCAGAGAGACTGGACGGATAAACATTGGCCTTCCCCTTTAATCCCACTCGGTCTAGTAATCTCAGTCCAATTGAAGCGGCCTCCTGATCTCTGACGTGTTTCACTTTTTTAGGAGCCAGCTTTAAATTTTCTAAGACGGTCATGTTAGGAAAAAGATTAAAGCTTTGAAACACCATCCCAATCCGTTCACCCAAAGTAGCAACCTCTTTGTGGTTGAACCTGGTAAGATCCTTTCCATCAAAGATAATTTGTCCACTGGTGGGTTCTTCCAACATGTTCAGACACCGCAAAAAGGTACTCTTACCAGAACCAGAGGGACCAATCACACAGATGACCTGGCCCGTTTTAATGGTTCCGTCGATGCCCTTTAAGACCTTATTTGCTCCAAAATCTTTCTTTAAATCGTTGACTTGAATCAACGCTTCATTATCAGTTTTAGTCATGGTTCATCCTTCTTTCAAAGTAGTTAAGCACCCTTGACAACGAGAACGAGAGGATAAAGTAGAGAATCATTGCGACGGCAATTGGTGCCACTCCTCTGTAAGTGTCAGCCCGAACGATGTTTAGTTCGTACACGATTTCTGTTACTCCAATGATTGAAACGATGGAACTGTCCTTGATAATGGTGATAAATTCATTTCCAAGGGCGGGCCAAATGTTCTTAAAAGCCTGGGGCAAAATAACCGATGCCATCATGTCTTTTTTAGAAAGCCCCAGACTTCTCGATGCTTCTGACTGCCCCTTGTCAACGGCGTTAATCCCACCTCTGATAATCTCACTGACATAAGCACCACTATTTAAGGAAACGGCAATAATGCCGGCGGTTAACGCGGGAATGTTGACCAGAACACCTAAACCGAAGTAAACGAACAGGACCTGTACCATCATAGGTGTTCCTCTGACAAACTCGGTGTAGGCGACTGACGGCCAGCTCAAGAACTTGTATTTCGAGAGTCTCATCAGTACCAAGATGATGCCAAGAATGATGCCGAAGAAGACGGAAACGACTGAAATAATTAAAGTATACTCAACCCCAGTAGCGAAGTATTTCCAGTAGTGCCACATTGACGTGTTGTGGGTATTAACCTTCATGTGCTTCCCGGCGTCCTTTAGGTATTGTGGAATCAGGTTCTTTTGGTGAATCTGATCAATACTTTGATTGACTGCGCCTACAAGGGACGTGTTCCCCTTCTTAAACGCAATGGCAGTCCCAACGTCGTTTTTATTTAATTTGTAACCCGAATCAACGGCCTTTAGGGCATGATCGTTTGCGACATAGGCTTGGGCCACCGGCTTTTCAACCCCGACGGCAGCAACCTTGTGGGTCTTAAGTGCCAGAACTAAATCTGGTGTCTTGTCCATCCCAACTACGTGCGCGTTGGGAATATACTTTTTAGCTAAACTTTGTTGCAGGGTTCCGGTCTGAGTTCCAACCTTTTGCCCCTTTAAACTATTTTTGTTTTTAATTTTGCCGGCATCATTTTTGTTGATGAGAAAATCCTGCCCACCGCTATAGTAAATCTTGGAGAAATCAGCATTCTGCTTCCGTTCGGGAGTCGGATTAATTCCGCCAATTGCCATGTCAATCTTGCCCGACTGAACGGCTACCAGCAGGGAATCAAAACTCATATTCTTAATCTTTAACTTAACGTGTAAATTTTTCGCAATCTGTTTGGCAATGTCAATATCAAGTCCGACATCGTCCTGTTTCCCATTCTTATTAACCTGAAACTCAAACGGTGGATAATCCGGAGCGGTTCCGACCGTCAGTGTTCCTGATTGCTTGACTCGGTTCAACGATTGGTCATCCGCGTGTGCTGGTCGTCGTGTTAACAAGGTACCCATTCCAACAATGACAACGACCAACAACAACTGCATGACAGTCTTTAACTTCGACTTACTCATTGAACTTCATCTCCTTAACAATTTCTTAATTAATTTTTCAAAGTGTACCACCTGTGAAATGAAAAGCAAATCTAATTTAAGAAAATTTGCTACCAGAGAACACAAAAAGACTGAAGCCATGCGGTTTCAGTCTTTTTTGCTTTTTTTATTTTAATTCAGCTTTAGCCTTGTCAATCTGCGCTCTGACCTGCTTAAACCCGGTTCCACCTTCGGAGTTACGGCGCTTTACGGCCACTTCTGGATCAAGTTCATGATAGACATCGTCCTGGATTACAGATGAGGCTTTCTGTAACTCTTTTAAACTCATGTCCTGTAAGTCACGGTGCGTCTGAATGCAGTTTAAGACTAATTTACCAACAATTCCGTGGGCCTCACGAAACGGAACCCCCTTGGCCGCCAAGTAGTCGGCCAGCTCGGTTGCGTTTGATAAATCATGCTTGGTACTATCACGCATCTTGTCCTTATTGATCTTTAGGGTGGAGAGCATCCCGTTGAACACCTTGAGTGCCGGCAAGACGGTCTTAACCGCATCAAAGACCCCTTCTTTATCTTCCTGTAAGTCTTTATTATAGGCCAATGGCAGTGATTTCATGGTTGACAGAAGTCCCATCAAGTCACCATACACGCGCCCGGTCTTTCCCCGAATCAGTTCGGCCATGTCTGGATTTTTCTTCTGCGGCATGATTGAACTACCAGTCGAATACTCGTCACTGATTTCTAAGTACTGAAACTCATAACTAACCCACATACTAATCTCTTCACAGAAACGGGACAGATGCATCATCAAGATGGAACAGTTACTCAGAAATTCCAGGGCAAAGTCACGGTCAGAAACAGCGTCTAACGAATTGGCATAGACCTCATCAAAGCCAAGTTCTTGGGCAGTAAACTGCCGGTCAATGGGAAACGTGGTCCCAGCAAGAGCCGCCGCTCCCAGTGGCAGCATGTCCGTGTGCTTCTCATTAAACTCAAAACGTTCCTTGTCCCGCTTCAACATCTGGTAGTACGCCATCAAGTAGTGGCCGTACGAGATGGGCTGGGCATGCTGAAGGTGCGTATAACCCGGCATGATGGTTTCCACGTTTTCATCCGCCATCTTCACCAACGTCTTCTGTAAAATCGTAATCTCGTCAATGATTTTGGGAAGCCGCTTTTTTAGGTATAAATGAAAATCCGTTGCCACCTGATCGTTTCTGGAACGCGCCGTGTGAAGTTTTCCGGCTACAGGACCAATCCGATCGGTGAGGATCTTTTCAATATTCATATGAATATCTTCATTTGCTTTGGAGAACTTAATTTTACCAGCGTGCAAATCGGTTTGAATGCCCTCTAAGCCACTAACAATCTGTTTAACGTCGCCAGCGGGAAGAATGCCAGTCTTTTCTAGCATTTTTACGTGAGCCAGCGATCCCTCAATATCCTCGTCAGCCATTAATTGGTCAAAAGAGATTGACGAACCAAAATTATCAACCGATTCATCAGGTTGCTCGGTAAAGCGGCCACCCCATAGTTTATCGCTCATTTACTTTTGTCCTTTTGCTTTTGATTTTTAATCTGAACCTGGGAGTTCACCTTGGTTGGAAGACCCCACAATTTGATAAAGCCCTTGGAAGCTACCTGGTCGAATGAATCCGATGAGGTGTAGGTAGCAAGATCCTTATCATACAGCGAGTTCTCTGACTTTCTGCCAAGGACGGTGACGTTACCCTTAAATAACTTAACTCTAACCACCCCACTGACGTGTTTCTGCGAATCCTTCAAAAAGGCCTGAAGGGACTCCATTAGTGGTGAGAACCAGAGTCCGTCGTAGATGACCTCACTGATTTCGTTTTCAACAATGGGCTTGAAGTGTGCCAATCCTCTTTCAAAGGTCAAATCTTCAAGTTCCTTGTGAGCTTTAAGGAGCACCGTTGCTCCAGGAGTCTCATAGACTTCTCTGGATTTGATTCCAACTAACCGATTCTCAATGTGGTCAATTCGACCGATTCCATTTTCACCGGCAATCGTATTTAACTCTTTGATGATATCAGCGAATTTCATGGGCTTGCCGTTCAACGCAACTGGAAGACCTTTTTTAAACGTAATTTCTAGTTCGGTTGGTTCATCGGGCGTTTCTTCAACCGGTTTGGTCATATCAAAGGCATCCTCTGGAGCGCTAACCCATGGATCTTCTAAGACCCCGGCTTCGTTAGCACGACCCCAGATATTACTGTCAATTGAATATGGTGAGTCTAAATCAATTGGGATATCAATATTGTGATCCTTAGCGTACTCAATCTCGTCTTCTCTAGACCAGTGCCAGTCACGAACTGGACTTAACACGTCTATGTCGGGAGCAAGGGCATGAATAGCAACTTCAAATCGGACCTGATCGTTTCCTTTTCCAGTACAACCATGAGCGATCGCATCGGCGCCTTCGTTCTTTGCGACCTCAACCAATTTCTTTACAATCAAAGGTCTTGATAAAGCAGAAACAAGCGGATACGATCCTTCGTACATGGCGTTGGCCTGTAAGTCGACTGAAGCATACTCATCAGCGAATTCATCTTGAGCGTCAATGACGTATGAGCGGACGGCACCCACCTTTAGCGCTTTATTTTTAATGAATTCTGGGTCCTTGTTTTCGCCAACGTTGATGCAGGTTGCAATGACGTCATAACCTTTATCAGTCAACCAAGCGATCGCAACTGAAGTATCAAGACCACCAGAATATGCTAGAACAACTTTCTTCCTTTTATCTGACATTACTAATTCACCCTTTTCTTTTAAGATTGTTCTAAGAGTACTACGCGAATATTGATTTTTCAACCACCTTTGGGATAAAAGTCACATATTCAACACTTAAAGGTTCTCGTCAATCTCTTGATCATCACTGTCGGGAATCTTGGAGTCGGCGTGACGCATGCCATAAACGAAGTAAATAATGACACCCAACAGGAACCAAACGACCGCATAAATTTTAGCCTGAATATCGAGTCCCATAAAGACAGCGAGGGAACCCAAAAAGCCTAATGCGGGTAAGATTGGATAAAAAGGAATCCGGTAAGCCGCCTTGGGGAGGGTTTTCCCTTCGCGTCTTCTGAGTGGATACATGGCCAGTGAGACCGCCATGAAGGCAATTAACGTCCCAGCTGAAATCAATTGGGCGAGGAAGGTAAACGGAAAAATGGCCCCCAGAATGATTCCAATGATGGTGATGATCCAGAGCGCATTACTTGGAATCTTTTTTTGATTCAGTTTGCCAACGGCCTTGGGCAACATTTTGTCACGGCCAAAGGAATAGATTAAACGGGAACCAGCCATCATCATTCCAATTAAAGCCACTAACATCCCGGCAACCGCCACGGCCTGCACGACGGTGGCAACAATAGTGTGACCACTTTGTCGAAGCGCCCAGCCAACTGGTTCGGCGTTGTTAGTATACATGGTGTACTTAAACATCCCTACCAACACTAGTGAAACACAAATAAAGAAAATCGTAGCGATTACTAACGAACCGATGATGCCACGTGGCATGGTTTTTTGGGGATTCTTAGCTTCACCAGAGTTAGAGGCAATGGAATCAAACCCAATATAGGAGAGAAAAATCGTTGAAATCCCAGCGTAGATCCCTTGCCAGCCACCGAAGACCGTGCCATCAGGATTCGGGTGACTTTTCGGGAAGAACGGAACGTAGTTTTGAGCCTTGATGGCGGTCGCACCAACCACGATAAAGGCAACGATTGCTAGCAATTTCAACACTACCAACACGTTTGAAATTCGAGTTGTTTGTCGGTCACCACGCATCAAGATGTAAGTGACAAGTGCCAACACTAAAACGGCAATAATATCAATTACCCCTCCGTTAGTACCAAGTGGGGAAGAAATTGCCTTTGGTAGCGTAATTCCAAGCGGCGAGATTAGTCCCTGAACGTTTGATGAGAGTCCAGCGGCAACAAAGGCCACGGCGATTAGGTATTCCGCTAGTAGCGCCCAGCCAACGATCCAGCCCCAAAACTTACCGAACAGGACTGAGATCCACGAATAAGCAGAGCCGGCAAAGGGCAAGACGGAAGCCATTTCAGCGTAATTCATTGCTACGAGGCCAGCTACTAGTGCTGCCAAGATGAACGAAATGACAACGGCCGGTCCGGTGTACTTGGCTGCTACAATCCCAGGTAAGGTGAAAATTGACGTTGAAAGGATGGTTCCAAGGCCGAGCGCGAGGAAGTCCTTGACGGTCATGGTTTTTTCCAAGTGTTTATCTTTAGATATATAGAAATGAAAATCAACTTTTTCATTCATCTTGTGCCAAATATTTTTCATGCTTCAAACTCCTTTTGATTACCAACCCATGTTTGCGGGTGATTTAGTTAATTTTCCGTCGTTTAATTCTTGCATTGCCTGCTCAATCATTGAAAAGGCTTTTTGTAAATCGGTTTCTTTAATTACCAACGGTGGTTGGAAACGTAAAACATTGCCACGGACGGTAATCATGATTGCGCCCAACTCAAATATCCGATAAATTAGTTTGTTAGCGGCATCACCGTCTGGTTTCTTGGTCTGCGGGTCAACAATGTCAATTCCACCATTTAATCCATACATCCGAACATCACCAATAAAGGGAAACCGGTTTTGCATTCGCTTAAAGAATTGGTTGGCCTGTTTGCCTAATCTTGCGCTTCGTTCTACCAAGTGTTCGTTTTCAATGACGTCTAACGTAGCGTTAGCAGCGGCCGCCGACACTGGATTACCAGCCGTCGTAAAGGTATTCCCAGGTGCATCCAAGGCATCCATAATTTCTTTTCGACCCGCAACAGCACTGAGCGGCAATCCGGATGCAATTGACTTTCCAATCGCAACTAGATCTGGATGCACATTCTTAAAGTAATCAATTGACCACATCTTCCCACTTCGTCCAAGGCCCTGATTAACCTCATCTACGGCAAATAGAATCCCGTGATCCTTGGCGAATCGATACACCCGATTTAAAAACCGTTCTGGTGCTTTAATAAAACCACCATCACCTTGAATGGCTTCGATCTCAATGACAGCCGTCTCTTCAGCTGGTAAATAAGTCTCAAATGGCAACTTAAAGGCCTCAAACATCCGATCACTGAACTCATCATCATTTTCACCCTTTAGACGATTCAATGGACTTGGATAGGGAACCTTCACCACTCCAGGTAAGAGTGGTCCAATTTTACGTGACATGTTGAGACTAACTGCCGAAGTACTAATCGATCCATAGGTTGAACCATGATAAGCACCGGTAAAACTCACAATGTATTGACGGCCCGTGAATGCTCTCGCAAATTTAATAATCGCATCGTTCGCGTCAGACCCAGAATTACCAAAAGCCACTTTAGTTGGCCCGTCAATTGGAGCCAATTCAGCTAATCGTGGCGCTAACTTAGCTTCTTCAGAAGTCGCAAAATAGGCTGGAGTGTATTGAATCAACCGGCTAGCTTGATCTGAAATGGCTTTGACAACTTTCTGATGACAATGTCCGGTATTAGTTGATGAAGCACTGGATAAGAGGTCAATGTAACTGCGTCCATCTTCGTCCGTTAAAATGGCTCCGGCCCCTGATTTAATTACAATATCAAAATATTTAATTCGTGCCGCCTTTGAATAAGCCCGCTGTTCGTGAGCCAGCGTTTCTTTATTTGTCATTTCAAACCCTCCTTAAACTATTTATTAAAGTTAACTTCTTGAAAATAAAAAAATCCCCCAGTTCACGTAACTGGAGGACATTACCTACTTACCCCCGCAGTTACCAACAAAACTGTGAGGACTTAAAGAAGAAGTTAGCTCTGACTTAAAGGCATCTTATTATCCACACAATTTTTAATCATCACTGTGACTAAAATGAATAATAAAATGCTAATCATGGAAACTACGGGTGCCGTCATCGCTAAAACTTCCTTTCATTAGTTTCACTGATTGTAAATTGAAACGACCAATCCTGTCAATGCTTTTTTATCAATTTCTTAACAAACGACAAAATAAAAACTGAAGCCAGCTTAAATGTCCAACTTCAGCTTTAACGATTATGCTTTTTTTGATTTAACTTGTTTGACATAACTATTCGCTTGCTTCCGGTTAAATTCATGTTCAGAACTTCCAATTACCACCGTCGCAAGTGAATTGCCGACCACGTTGACTGCCGTCCGACCCATATCAATGAACCGATCGATGCCAGCGATGAAGGTCAAACCAGACATGGGAACGCCAATCGTTGAAATAGTGGCAAGCAGCACAACAAAGGAGGCCCCTGGAACTCCGGCCATTCCCTTTGAAGTGATCATCAATACAATCAGTAAGGTAACCTGCTGTCCAATCGATAAGTGAATGTTATAAGCTTGGGCAAGAAAAAGAGCCGCCAGTGACTGGTAAATGGCTGAACCGTCAAGATTAAAGGTGTATCCGGTTGGGATAACAAACGAAACGATTGATGGATTAACGCCAAAGTGATCCATTTTTTGAATCATCTTAGGTAGAACCGCCTCAGAGCTGGCAGTCGAAAAGGCTAAAACAATTTCATTCTTAATAACCGCCAAAAGGTCCGAGAGTTTGAAATGACAGAGGCGAGCCACCACTCCCATTACTACCAAAACGAAGACAAGCATAGTGAGGTAAACTAAGAAAACAAAATAGCCTAACGGTAACAGGGCCTTAATTCCTAGCTCGGCCAAGGTGACCCCAATTAGGGCACAAACTCCAATTGGAGCTAGGTGCATGACCCAATTTGTAATTTTAAACATAACTTCTGAGACCGCACTCATGAAGTTAATAATGATTTGTCCCTTTTCACCGATGGCTGCGGTTCCTAAACCAAAGAAGACCGAAAAAACAATGATGGGCATCATATCACCCTTGCTTAATGACGCAAAGATGTTAGTAGGAATTAAGTTCATGATCATGGACCAGATTCCTGTATTTTTGGACTGCTTGGCAGTCGCTATGTATTGACTAATGTCCGTCGATCCATGCATCTGATGAACATTAATGTAAGTTCCGGGATGAGCGATGTTAGCGACTAAGAGACCCAAAATAATAGCAACCGTGGTCATTAATTCGAAGTAAACCAGCGTCTTTACCCCAATTCGTCCGACCTTTTTGATGTCACCCATTCCGGCAATCCCAACCGTTAAACAAGAAACCACAATTGGTAAAACAATCATTTGAATTAGGCTAATAAACATAGTCCCAATGTTTTGCATTACATTAATGGCATCTTTATTCTGATAAAAAATAACACCTAAGATAATCCCTAAGAACAAGCCAAATACAATTTGCCAACCAAGTGAAAAACGGTACCAGCGTTGTTTTTTCATAAAATCACTACCCCTATGACTTAATTGTTGGTAATTATACACCTAATTTACGGCACAAAAAAAGAGTTCCTAACCAAATGGTTAAAAACTCTAGGTTGCGTGGCAACGTCCTACCCTTGCAGGGGGCGATCCCCCAACTACTCTTGGCGTGCTGAAGCTTAACTTCTGTGTTCG
>NZ_JBWXVF010000003.1:0-229498 GCF_059901065.1 Fructilactobacillus sp. X7R7C1 | reverse complement strand
GTTGTTATTCTTTTTCAAAAGAATTAAAAAGCGAATTGACTTCGCAAATGTTTAATTTTAAGTTCTACAACTTAAAATTACCTTACACTTGTAATCAAAATCTTGTTCAGTTTTCAAAGATCTACTCTGACGCAACGTCGTCTTATTGTACCTCAACGCCGCATATAATAATATACCATGTGGTTAATTTATTGTCAATAGAAAAGTTTGACTAATTTTAACCAAATTGATATGCCGCACTTGACGACAACTAATACTATACTATCTATCACAGTTAACGTCAATACTTTTTTTAAATAAACCCAAATTAATTTAAATAAGAAAAAATTAAATTCAAAAATCCTCATTTTATTGATACACTTAAATAGTTAATGACTTATATAAAAAGAGGAAAAACATGGATTTTTTTAAATTTTTAATTGACTTTATATTACACATTGATCATCACTTAATCACGATCGTAAACATGTTTGGCGATTGGACATACTTAATCTTATTTGCAATCATATTTATTGAAACTGGAGCGGTCATTTTACCTTTCCTTCCTGGAGATTCACTTTTATTTGCAGCCGCTGCCCTATCTGCTAACTCCAATTATCATCTTAGTATCTGGATATTCATCATTATCTTCTTCTTAGCATCTGCCGGTGGAGACTCCCTTAACTTCTTTATTGGAAGAAAAGTTGGAAACGCACTAACTGAACACCACTTTTTTGGTAAATTTATCAAGGAAGAAGATCTAACTCGTGCACGTGAATTCTTCGATAAATACGGTGCAATTGCCATCTTTTTGGCTAGATTCATGCCAATTATCAGAACCTTTGCCCCATTTGTAGCCGCTGGCACAGATTTCAGCTATAAAAAATTCCTTAAATACAACCTCATTGCTTGTATCAGTTGGGTACTGATTTGTTGTGGAGCTGGGTATTTCTTCGGAAATATTCCGTTCGTTCAGGAACACTTTTCACTAGTAATCATTTTGATTATCGTAATTTCACTAATTCCAGCTTTAATTGGATATCTAAAAAGCAAGATTTCTACATCGAAGTAGGTTTCAAACAAAAAGAGCCTGTCTATTAGATCTTAATCTTCTAGACAGACTCTTTTTTTAGTTGTCTTTTACCAATCCAAATTATCAAAGATAATCCCAAAAGAATAATTAAAAAAAACAACAAAAAGCACATTAAAAAATACTGATTCGGCAATACGTTAATGATTGGATCTTTCTTTGACGTAAAAACCCAATCCCGATTTCTAAAAAGAACATCATGGAAATAAATAAAAACATCTTGAAAATCCAAAACACAAAAGACTCCAAAAAAAATTATAAATAAAATCGTCATCTCTGAAAGCAACTGAAACTTCCATAACTTCTTAAAGTAAAGGAAACGAATCATAATGACAAGTAAAACCATGGATACAATTAACAATACCAAATTATTAGTTAATACCAACGCTCTTACATTGTTAAAATGTACCATTCCATTTGCCGAAATTGGAAACTGGTCCAAGCTTAATTTAGGCGCAAATGGATTCTGAATGAAACCAATCATTTTATAAAAATTACTCATTAATAATCCACTTGAAACATGAAATTGATTAGTTAAATTCAACACGGAAAATGCAACATAATAAAGCCAACTAGCATTGATAACAAAAAAAACAGCAAATGTTATTAAAAAAAGTAGTATTAAAACAAATACTACTAAATCTTTCAAACTATAAAGTATTCCATTCATCTAAGCTATTTACCTCATAAGTAGGTTGAACTTCTTTCTTTTTTACCTGTTCTCTGGTAGACACACCAGTATAAGTCAGCAAAGTATCTACTCCATCGTTAATGCCGGCCATAATATCAGTGTCATAATTATCGCCTACCATGATTACGTCTGCTTGGCTTAAATTCAATTGATCTAAAGCTTTTCTAACAATTAAGGTCTTGGGTTTGCCAATCATTACCGGCTCAACCCCTGAAGCATACCGAACTGAGTCGATAATTGAACCAGCACTTGGCAGCATCCCATATTCGCTTGGAATTCTCGCATCTGGATTAGTTCCAACAAATTTAGCTCCGTGGGCAATCCCCAGCACTGCTCGTGCTAATTTTTCATACGTCAAGTCACGATCAAGACCAACCACTACATACTCTGGATTATCTGTAAAAATATTGAAACCCATTTTCTCCATGGATTCCTTTAATCCATTTTCTCCAATAACGTATGCCGTTCTGGCTTTATCATCATGCGACTTCGCATCCTCACTAACAAAAGCAGCTGTAGCCATCCCAGAAGTATAAACGTTGTCATTTGTAACATGAATATCGTGATTAAGTGCCAAATTATGGACCACCTCACTTGGAGTCTTGGTTGAATTATTCGTAACAAATAAAAAAGGAATGTAATTTTTCTGGAGTCTCTCAATAAAACGCTTAGCCGCTGGGATTCGCTTTTTTCCTTGATAAACGGTTCCATCCAAATCAATTAAATATCCCTTGTAACTCTTCATCAAGATTTCACCTATTTCTGTCTAATGGTAAAGCCACGCTTGCCATCTCTAAAATGTTTTGATTTAAAATTATTATTTGACGTCTGATTAGCATTATGCTTGCTTGCAGTTCCTGCTTTTCTATTTTTTCCACCAGCACGTTGTCTTTTTCTACTAGTTTTATGGCTTTGATTCTTTTCCTTTTCGGCTTCCAAATTGTGTAAGACAAAGTAATTAGAACCAAAATTGGCATCCTCAATAATATAATCTGGAATTGCCGCATGACGTAAACCTTTACTAACATTTCTAAAGTCAGCATAAAAACCTTTTAGCCGTAACTGATTATATCCCCAGTCACCAACAATGTAATCAAAACGTGTCAAAATGGGATTAAATTTATTGGCAAATTCACCTAAATCAAAAGCATTTCTAATATTAGCTTCAAGAACGTACACGTGGCCATTAATGCTTAAAGTTGTTTCATCAACCTGCTTAATAGTAGCCAAGGAATCTCTCTCATCATTCCTTGTTTCAATCAAACTCTCAATTTCGTTGTGATCCATTTTACTTCCCCTCGATCGGAAACTTCTTTGCTAGATAATCACCAAAAACATCCCGCAAAGTTTCACCATAAAAAATGTTATTTTTACCCACAATGCTAATCGCCGGGAAAAACGGAATAAAACTATAATGATCAATCAAAGCAATCGTGTATTTTTTATCGGGTTCTACTAGTTGATTATGATAGAATAACTGCTTTTTATTAGTGTCGTATCGAATCCCATCATAAATGAGCCTTCCAAAATATTTTCCCCGAAAACCCATTCCTTTTTGCTCAAAACGAACTAAAAAGTCCTTGTTCTTTTCCATTTCCATAATCATTTCCCACAAGTTATAACCATAAAATTGACTTTTCATAACGTGAATTGAATGTGGTAATAATTTATGGAGTTCGTTTTTGTCAACAATTCCCTTTTTTAAATCACCTAAAAACAAACCCGTGTTCAAAACGGCAGCAGTCGTCCCAGCTTTAGCTTCAATGGCCTTTAGTCCCAAGTCAACCAGTTCATTATCATCAGTTAGTGACGTTGTCATTGTATGAGGAATGTCAGCAACCTTACTACTTGCTAAAATTCTCTCACCGCGATCTTCAAGACGCTCAATCTCTTCTGCATCTTGCACATCGGTTTCCATTTCAGATGTTTTATATACACGTGCCTTAACGTTCTCTACTCTTTTTTCAGCGTTAACGTCAAAAGTAATTTCACCGACGTAGTGGCCCCATTTCTCAGCTGCAGTTAACATGGTTTGATTAACCATTTCACCATTAACTAACAAATGATGAGTGTGACCCCCAACGATAATATTGATGTCAGGAAATGCTTTCGCAATTCTTCGATCATTGCTAATCCCTAAGTGAGAAAGCAAAATCAGAACGTCATATTGCCCCTTCCAATCATTCAAACAACGCTCAATGGTACTTTTAATTGGAAGTGAATTCCAATCCATGTATTGGTACGTGGGATAAGGTGCCGTTAAGCCCATAAAACGGACCCGAACATCATTTTTTAGCTTAAAATCACGATACGGGATCGCCCATTTTGGAAGTTGACCAGTTCTTTCATCAATCACATTATCCAAAACAACGGGAAAATTGGCATCATCATAAAGATGCGCCAGTTCGTCATGTGACATTGTTAGTGCTTCATTATTTCCAATTGTGGCAGCATCATAACCAACTGAATTCATCAATTCAATGTTGGCCTTACCAGAAGTAGCATCAGTCAGCGCGTTTGATCGGTCAATGGCGTCACCGTCATCAACTTTAAACACTCGATAACCCTGCTTTTCCAATTGTTTTGTTCTTAGTTTCATAAACCTTCTGATCTTGGGCCAATTTTCAAAATGAGAATGAAGATCATTGGTATGCAGAATTGCTACTTTATCATCCATAAAATTACTTCCTCAAAATGTTTTCTGTAACTATCGCTAATTTCTATTTTAACATCCATCAATAACTATAATCAAAAAGTCGATGACTTTAATCATCGACTTCTTTGTTTTCTCTTCTTTTATCATTTAAAACTTTAAATCCATATAGAACAAGAAGCCAAACAACCGATCCAATTAATGCGATCAATGTTTGCATTTTGAAAATTAAAACAAAAGCAACGAAGACCATAAATCCAACAACGAAAAAGTCAGAATATGGGAAAAATGGCATCTTGAAGGTAAGTTTGTTTGTCTGTTCTTGGTTAAGTGACTTGCGATATTCATAGTGTGTAATAACAATTAAAGACCAAACAAACAAGAAACAAGTGGTAGCGATACTTGAAACTAATTCAAAAACACCGTCTGGCATCAAAATGTTTAACAACACTGAAATAGCAATCACAATCGTTGAAAACAAAATTGCATTTGCAGGAATGTGCCTTTTTGAAAGCGTTCCAAGCTTCTTTGCAAATTTATTTTGGCTCTTGTCGGTTAGAGAAAATAACATTCTACCGGTAGTAAAAATAGCACTATTACAAGAAGAGGCTGCAGCGGTCAAGACCACGAAATTAATAATAGCAGCTGCTGACTTAACTCCAATGTTTGAAAACACTTGGACAAAAGGACTCGAATTTGCTGAAATGTACTGCCAAGGAAAAATACACATTAGAGCCAATAACGAACCAACATAAAAAATAATGATTCTAGTTGGGACTTCATTAATACATTTAGGAATGATTCTCTGAGGATCTTGGGTCTCTGAAGCAGTCATCCCAATCATTTCAATTCCTGCAAAACTAAAAAGAACCATTTGAAAAGAAAGGACAAATCCCGATGCACCATGGGCAAAAAAGCCATCAGAATACAAATTAGACACCTGTGCATAACCAACACTTGTCTTGTAATGCATTAAAACCAAAACAATTCCAATAATGATTAACGCCACAATGGCCACCACTTTAATCAATGCAAACCAGAATTCGGTTTCACCAAAAGCAGACACGGTGATTGAGTTCAACAAGAATAAAATCAAAATTAAGAAGGCAGCAGTTACCCACTGTGGCAGGTCAGGAAACCAAAACTTCATGTATAGACCAGCAGCGGTTACTTCTGCCATTGCAATGGCAATCCAGCAAAACCAGTAGGTCCAGCCTGCCACAAAACCAGTTCTTTCTCCTAGGTACTTATTAATAAATTCAATGAACGAAACACTATTCGTATTTGAAAGTAGTAATTCACCAAGTGCTCTCATTAAGAAAAAGCAAGCAACTCCAGCAATTATATATGCAATGATAATGGATGGACCAGCCAAATGAATTGATTGACCAGCTCCTAAAAACAATCCGGTTCCAATGGTCCCGCCTAGTGCCATTAATTGAACGTGACGACTTTTAAGTCCACGTGACATTTGGTTTTCATTATTTGTATTTTTTTCCAACAAAAACATCCTTTCTTTACGTATGCCTACATTATACACGGATACGTGAAGCTGTTTGCTACTTTTTATGGAAATTATACAGATATTTTGTAAGAAAAACTACCAAAATTTCAAAAAAGGTTAAATCAATGACATAAAAAAGAAATCTTGGATTTACCAAGATTTCTTTTAGGTTATTTACTTGCATTCTTTTCCTTTTCAAGTCGCTGAACATCAAGGGCAATCATCAATTCTTCGTTGGTTGGTACCAAAAGGGTTTTAATCTTTGAGCCATCAGCACTCAAATCTCTAACCACCCCACGCACATTGTTCTTTTCTTTATCAACGCCAATCCCGAAGTATGACAATTGATCAGTAACTTCTTGTCTAACGGTAATACTATTTTCACCAACTCCAGCAGTGAACACAATTGCATCAGCACCACCAAGTTCAGCTAGGTAGGATCCAATGTATCTAACAATTCGATTAACATAGATTTGACGGGCAATTCTAGCACGATGATTAGTCTTTTGAGCAGCCTCAACCTCACGCATATCAGCAGAGACACCCGAAATACCAAGTAATCCAGACTTAGTGTTTAAGACTTTAATCATATCGTTGATATCTGTCATTCCTTCTTTTTCCATAACGTAGGCCAAAAGAGAAGGATCAACATCACCTGAACGCGTAGCCATGGTTAAACCAGTAACTGGGGTAAATCCCATCGATGTGTCATAGGACTTACCGTTCTTAACGGCACAAATTGAAGCCCCCGCACCTAAATGCATGATAATCATCTTTAAATCTTCTACGGGTTTACCCATTAACTCAGCTGCTCTTTGAGAGACATAGCGATAACTAATCCCGTGGAATCCATATTTACGAGCCGTATATTTTTCGTAGTACTCATAAGGAAGACTGTACAGATAATTTTTCTCGGGGATGGTTTGATGAAATGATGTATCAAAGACGGCAACGCTAGTCACATTTGGAAGCACCTTTTCAAATGCCTTAATTCCTAGAACGTTGGCTGGCTCATGCAGGGGTGCCAATTCATCCAAACTTTCGATCTTTTTGAGAACTTCAGGAGTAATGATTACCGATTGATCAAAATATTCTCCCCCGGCAACGACTCGATGTCCAACTCCGGTAATTTCGTTATAGTCGTTGATAATATCAAGATCGAGTAATTGATCTAACAAAATTTGGATTGCTTGTTCATGATCCTTAACATCTAATGTTTCCTCAAATTTCTTCCCATCATCATATTTAATTTCAACATGTGATTTTGGTAAGCCAATCCTTTCAATTAAACCTTCTCCAAGAACTTCTTCTTCTGGCATTTTAAACAACTTAAACTTTAAAGTCGAACTACCAGCATTAATTGCAATAATCTTACCCATGAGTAATCTCCTTAATTTCAACTATTTCTTCAATAAATCGTTTTCTTCCCAATCAACAATCTCAGCCATGAACTTTTGAAAGGCAGTCGTATCCTTAAACGAAGGAAACTCTCCTAACATCACTTTTTGAACTTGGTGACTATCTCCACCACGATTCTGCAAAATTAAAATGGCTTTTTGAGCACTTTTATCCCCAAACAACTCTTGGGGTAAATTCAGTACTCCCTGTAAATAAACCGAATCTTGAAACCACTTCAAAAGTCCCTTTGCTTCACTCGTTTCAAAAAGATTGCTTGGAACTAGGAACACTCCAAATCCAGCAGGCTTTAAGTAATTCATTGACTGCTCAATCAATAAATGATGAACATATGAATGACCAGATTGTGACCGCGTCGCATAACTTTTTGTCTTTTCATCAATTGGATAATAACCAACTGGGAGATCAGAGACAACTAAATCAACCTTAGGAACCAACAGATGTTCAATACTATCCTGCTGAATTAGTTCAACATCTAAATCTTGCATTTCAGAACTAATACTAGCAATTGAAATCATTGAATCATCATTATCGATTCCATATCCCTTAACAGTATCATGAAGTGAATCGTGTAGCTGATTCATGACCGCTGTAAGTAAATTCCCAGTTCCAACTGCTGGATCAAGGATGCTCACGCTAGACTTGTGTTCATAAATCCGCGTAACTATGTATCCCATGATGTAAGCGATTGTATCAGGAGTTATTTGATGATTTGCCTGAATCTTATCTTCTTTAGTAGCTTTGATCATAACCATTTGAATAGCACGTCTAATCGATTCATTATCCATCTTTTTATAGTCAACCGTTTGATACAACTTAGTCAGTTCATCAACAACGTTGGATTTCGGAATACCATCCTCGACCCGAACGATATTGTTATCAATCATATTATCGGCGGTTTCGATGAAAGCGTCTAGATACGAAGTACCTAACGCCTGACTCAAGACTTTACTGGATTGATCAAAAACTTGAAACAATGATATTGATTCTTTCTCAGACAGAATATCAACCCCTCTTCTTATATATCTAGGGTTAATATTACCAGAATTCACGCATATTATTCAAGATTTCTCATTTATCTATTAGAATTATTCAATTCTTTCGTTAGTCTTTGATATTTTGCGGTTCGAATATGATTATTTTGAATTTGAAAATTAATCTTTTGGTAACGATAAACAACTATTCCAGACAAAAAAGTTAAAAACAAAATTGCAACTAACGTTAAACTCCCGCTTCTCTTACAGGTGACTTTTGGCTTCATAATTGACCCCATTAATTCTAATTTGACTAGTTAATATATGATGATGTAATGACCAAGATGCCTTACTAACGTTTAATATGATTGGAATATGTCCACCATTTACTCCACGCAATCGAACCATGTCATGATAATGTTCCATTATATATTCCTTATTTTCCTTCTTACTCTTTAATTTAATGGCATCTTTAGTGACTTTAATCATCTTAAACTGATAATCAGGTGACTCAATCACATCAAGATAACGATAAAAGGTTCCCTGATTATCACTCCACTTTTCCTTTTGAATTAATTGACTAGTAATCATAATCAAGCTAAATGCTAACGAGACCAACAAAAGTGAACAAATGGACTCAATCAACGAAAAGCCGGCTCGATCATTTATATTTTTTAAGTAATTCACGTTCATAATTCATCCTAACCTGATGTGTTTCATACTGACTTTTTCTTAAGCAATGATATTCAAAATCATTAACGTTTAAATAAAAGATCACACCACTACAAATCAGAATTAGACCAACTAAAGAGTCAATCAACGTAAATCCAAGTCTAATTTTATTTAATAGTCTCAAGATGATATGCACCCCATCCAAGTTGAATTTTTTGTAAAATCGTTTTCTTTTGGTTTTGCGAATACCATCGAATTGTTTGCGGTTTAACGTATCCATCACTTTTGATCTCAATATCATGATAACTTTTAACGCTTAATCCCTTTGGCATCCTAATTATCTTATCTTTTTGTTTCGATTTGCCGCACTTAGCAAACACCACTTCATCATCTGGATAAAACAATACGTCCGTTGAATGATGACTATTCTGTGACTCTAGTAACGCGTCGTTCCACCCTGAGTCTAAAGTTTGAAAAAAGCGTTCCTCTTTACCCTCAAAAAATCCCAAATAGTTTCCGGCAACCAAGGTGATCCCTAAAATAAGGGATGTTAAAAACAAAACGAGGAGACTTTCCACTAACGTAAAACCCACTTGATTATCTTTGAACAGCATGATTTTTTACTACGACCACTCTTTCCACTTGAGCTTGTTTAGCCTGCTTACTCGTTAAATAATGGCTTCTAACTAACTTGTTAATGGTTACATTTCCGTCATGCTTTTCGTCTTCATAAGCATCGATTTGAGTTTGAATAACCGACACCATCGCCGATCCATGAATTTTTTTGGCGTGATCCTTTTGATTGCTTAAGTTCGGAATAATAATTAGAACCAGTAGCGAGATAATGAATAAGACAATTGTCATTTCAATTAGTGTGAATCCTTTTCTCTTCATTAGTAAATTCCTTTCATTGAGTTATACATTGGCAGTAACATCTGCAAGTAAGCACCCACAATTAGGATGCCGATCACCGCAAATGAAATCGGCTGGATTAACTTAATCAGTAAATTCGACTTTTTGATCATGTCTTTAAAGCTGAGCTGACTTAAAGCTTTTAAATTTTGGGCTAATTCAGACTGAGTACTTCCATTTGATAGAAACACAATCATTTCCTCAGAAACAAAGGAATAATGAGCTAAACTTGCTCCAAAACTAAGTCCATTGTTAAAACCATCTTGCATGGTCTTCCCAACATCATATAGAAGACTCTGATGATCAAATTTTAATAAACTAAAAACAACTTGTTTTAAGTCCAATCCTCCTTTGATCATTAGCGCAAAGTTGGAGGTCACAAAATATTGGTAATATGACTTAAACAATGAACCAAGTAATGGGATCTTTACCAACAAATTAATTCGATCAATACACTTTTTATTTTTAAAACTTTGATAACCAAAAATTCCCGCCACAAGCGCCATGAATATTAATCCATAAACGACATATTGAATAAAATGACTTCCATTAGAAGCTGATTTACCGGTTAAATCAGCAGTTTGGGGCATGATCACAAACCTAACTGCAAAAATAATACTAAACAAGACCACAAACAAAAATGCTGGATAAATTACAACTCCCTTAATCTTTTCATTTTGAGCAATTCTTAACTTTAAGAACTCCCCGACCTCTTTCATCTCATTAATCAAATCTCCATGTTTATCGGCAATTTCTAATTGGTAATAAATTGATTCACTCAAAAAGAATCTCATCGATTCTGGCAGCGAATTCCCGTCCTCCAAACTTTGCATGATCCTAGTAACTATTTTCTGATTTTTTGTTGACACCACTTTAATAAACTTCAAGCTTTGTTGGATAGAAAATCCCATCAATAAAAGGTCTCCCAAGGTTGAGAACAAGAATGACTGTTGTTTAAGGGAAACACATTTACCCGTAATAGTATTCATCTTTAACTTTTTCACTAATTATTCCTTTCCTCGAAAGCTCATCAATTCGATTCTTCCAATCATTCATATCGTCTTTTAATAGCGCATGATCACCAAATTTATCTTTAATAGTCATAAGAGTCTTAGTCTTCTTTGAAACGGTTGGTATTAATCGTTGATACACCACTAAATTCAAAGCTGATTTGATTCTTTCATAATCAACCCCGAGCTCTAGCAATCTTTGAATTGTTCCTTCAGGAGACCTTGCATGAACTGTGCTTAGCACTAAATGTCCCGATAGAGCCGCCGAGATTGCCACTTCGGCCGTTTGATGATCACGAATCTCACCAATTATAAAAACATCAGGACGTTGTCTTAATCCCACTTTAAGTAAATCAGCGTAAGTCATTTGGGCCCGATCATTAACCTCAAGTTGTAAAAAATTTTCTTCATAAATTTCAACTGGATCTTCAATTGTCATCACGATCTGATTTTTACTAATGCTTCTAACGATTCGATAAATCGTGGTCGTCTTACCAGAACCAGTAGGACCAGCAAACAAAAGTAAACCACGTTTTTTACAAGAGGACTCGATCTTTTGAATTTGATCAGCATAAAAAAAGCCACTATCGACATGATTACTGTCATAGATAATCCTAATTACCATTGATTCATCTTGACTGAAATTACCCACCGATGATAATCGTAAACGTAATTTTTGACCTTTGATTACATAGTCCATCGATCCTAATTGGGGCCTGCGATTATCCGTAACCGACATCCCACTTTGATATTTACAATATGAAATGACTTTTTTAGCCATGTCTTTGCTCAAATCCGTAATTTGAATCGTCCGAACGGCCGTATGAACCTTGATACAATAGTCTTTTTCCTTAGGTAAAATAAAAACATCCGAAGCTTGTCGTTGAACTGCAAATTCCATAATATTGTTCAACCATTGTGTCACTTTCACTTTAATCACATCCTTCATAACTAAATACGAAAAAAAGATGCAATCTAATTAAAGATTGCATCTTTTATAAACTAATTTAATTATTTAGCTTGATTAGGTAATACAGCAGCTTCATAAACATCTTGAACATCATCGTTATCTTCTAATTCATCAATTAGACCACTGTACTGTTCAACTTTATCTGAAGGAACTTCTGTCGTATTCTGTGGAATCAACTTAACTTCGGCATCCAATTTGTATCCTGCATCTTGTAATGCATCACGAACATTAGCCATGCTAGCAGGATCAGTAAGAATTTGATACTCATCATCCGTTGATTTCATATCATCAGCACCAGCATCCAACGCTGCCATCAACATACTATCCTCGTCGTCATCAGTATCTGACTTTGAAATCGTAATAAGACCCTTTCGGTCAAACATATATGAGACCGATCCGTCAGTTCCAAGAGAACCACCATGATGAGTGAAAGCTGAACGAATAGCAGCAGCGGTTCGGTTTTTATTATCGGTTAAAGCAGAAACCATAACGGCAGTCCCACCAGGTCCATAACCTTCATATGTTACTTCTTCAAATTTAGCTCCACCAACTCCTGAAGCCTTGTCAATTGCTCGTTGAACGTTATCTTTTGGCATGTTTGCTTCACGAGCTTTTTCCATTTCTAGTCTTAATTGAGGATTTCCTTCGGGATCACTTCCACCAGCTTTTGCAGCTTGATATAAGTTACGTGAGATCTTCTGGAAAATCTTTCCACGCTTAGCATCTTGGGCGTTCTTTCGTCCTTGAATGTTATGCCACTTTGAATGTCCTGACATGATCACAACTCCTCTCTCTTTAAACATATTAACTCTACAATTATATCAATTTGTGGCCTTAGTATCAAGCATAGTTCTATTTGGTCGATTCACGCTTCTTTAATCCAAAGGGTAAAAAGACCTTGTTTTCATCAATTTCTTCATTATTCATCAACTTGGTTAAGAGTCGCATGGCAACAGCTCCAACATCATAAAGCGGCTGAGTAATAGTTGACATAGTTGGTCTAGTCATCTCAGTCAGTTTAGTATCATTACTAGTGGCCAGTTCAAATTCCCCGGGAACACTGACACCGTCATCGGTCATTGAGTTCATCACCCCAGCAGCCATATCATCATCGGTAACAATTGCCGCAGTTACTTCATTCTTTTTTAGTTGCTCTCTTAAAGCATATCCACCAGAATAGCTTACATCGGTCTCAAATAATAATGCTTTCTCAAACGGAATTCCAGCATCTGAAAGCGCGTCTTTATACCCTTTTAACCTGAAATCTTTATTAATCGATCGGTTTAAGGGTCCGGAGATAAAAGCAATACGATCGTTCCCGTTACTAATCAAATGGGTAACCTCGGAATACACGGCTTGGCGATAATCAATGTTCACACTAGGAATCTTACCACTAGCATCAACTGAACCTGCCAAAACAACTGGGGCGTGTGACTTTTTAAATTCAGTCCGAAGTTCATCAGAAATTTCATTTCCCATAAATACAATTCCATCAACTTGCTTGGCTTGCAATGTATTCATTGAAGTGAGTTCACGCTGATTGTTCCCATCCGAATTAGTCAAGATAATATTGTACTTATACATCGTTGCTATATCGTCAATCCCGCGTGCAAGCGAAGCAAAATAGGTATTGGTAACGTTGGGGATAATAACTCCAACCGTCGTTGACTTTTTGCTTGCTAGTCCCCTAGCAACTGCGTTAGGTCGATAGTCAAGTTTATCAATGACACTCAAAACCTTTTGTTTGGTAGCATCTTTCACATTCTGATTCCCATTTACTACCCTTGAGACAGTTGCCATTGAAACATTGGCTTCACGAGCTACATCATAAATTGTCACATTTTGTTTTTTCAAATTTGGTTTCTCCTATTATGTACTACTAGACCATTAATTATTATAAATATATCAAAGTAAAAGAACTCATTCAAGTGAAATCGGTTACATTTTGAGGCAAAAAAAACCGGACTACCGTCCGATTTGGGTAAATAAATTACTTTTCGTGATGTTCGTGAATTGGATAAATTGTTTCTGCTCGATCTTGATCACTAAAGGCATCATCAGGATCAATCACAATGTCATCAGATTCTTTTTCTTTAGCAAGATCATCTAATTCATTTCTAGGAGCAGGATGTTCATCAACGTTCGCCCTTAATGAATTAACAGCCTCTTGCAAATCAGATAACTTATCCCCCAGTGATTCATTTACTTTTTGCACTGAGTCTTTAGCATCATCCATCTTATCTGAAGCAAGATCCTTAAGGTCTTCAGCAGTGTCATTTGCGTAATAAACGTAATCTAGTGCACGATCTTTAACATCTTCAGTGGTATCAAGAAGAAAGTCTTTGATCTCACGCTTTCTCGATTCATCTAATAGTTTGTATGCTACAAATGCAGCAGTTCCGCCGATTACTGATCCTAAAAGCATTCCCTTTTTAAAATTCATAACCAATCCACCCCTTAATTTGTTCCTTCAGAATTTTTGTCGCGTTTGGAGAATAATCTACCAATCATTTTACCAGCAAAAGTCAAAGCCGAAGTCTTGGCTAACAAACCACTCTTTGATCTAACTTTTTCAGTTGCAGTTCTGGTTGCTTCATTTAAGTCTGAAACACTAACACCTAAATCAGCAGCCGCCTGAAAAACTGGGTCAACTTGATCCAACTTTGAGTTAACGTTATTTAACAATGTATTTGAAATCACCATAATCTGCTCACACTCTTTGCTAATATGATTTGCATCATTAGTAAGACTATCAACATTTTCACTTAAGTCTTTAACCGTTTTTGATAAACGGACCAAAAACAAGCATAAAAATACAACTAATACTAAAAAAGCAATTGCAGCAATTAGCGCTGCTAACTCACCAATCCCCATTTAATTATCCTCCTAATGGCTTCTTCTCCATTTAGAATAGCATTATCTAACCCATATGACAATTTAAAAAGCTTAATTTTATTTGGGTCTCGTCTCTGTTAAAATGTTGATAATCGAAAAATTAGGAGCGGAGGACATTATGAACATATTTATCCAATTAGTGGCTAACGGAGCTAACGCTTCATCAGCCCTTAAATCAGGATCCGTTGAAAACGTAGCAAATCCATCGTTTTTAACTAAGTATTTTAGAAGTTTTGACTGGGCTAAAATATTCTCTAATCTTACTACCAAGATTATCAGCATTATCTTAGTTTCAATTTTATTCTTAATTATAATAAGAGTTGGAAGAAGATTTATTAAACACTATTTTAACAAACGTCAAAATGATATCTCGCAAAAACAGGATAAATTGCCCAAAATAACCGGAACGTCAGAACCCATTGCTGCCAGACGAAATAAAACGATGTACACCCTTACCACCAACATTTACTACTACACCGTCGTTTTCTTCTGGTTATATTCACTATTGTCAATGATTGGAATCCCAGTTGGAACGTTACTCGCAGGAGCCGGAATCTTCAGTTTAGCAATTGGACTTGGAGCACAAGGATTCGTCAGTGATATTGTTAGTGGCTTTTTTATCCTAGCTGAACATCAAATCGACGTGGGGGAACGCGTTATTATTAACAATATTGAGGGGTACGTTAAAGCCGTTGGGCTTCGCACGACTCAAATCACAAGTATCAATGGAACTTTAAATTTCATCCCTAATCGTAGTATCACCACCGTTTCCAACCTTTCCCGTGGAGAAATGATGACCATCATCAATATTCGAATTACTCCTGAAACCCCAATCCACAAGGTCGAAGATATCATTGCTAAAGTTAACGAAGAAAAGTGTCCCAATGACCCTGACATTGTTGGTAAACCAGTCATCTTCGGGACTAACTTCTTACAAGATGGCTCGCTTGCAATCTCCGTTTTCTTACACACTAAGAATGAACGTGAATTCGACGTTAACGCTGAATATCTAGGAGCATACCTGACTGCTATTAATAAGGCCGGAATTAATCTTCCACTTTCACCTTTAGTGGTGCCAGAACCACCACAAAGCACAAACTAAAAAAGAGCCTATCACTAATCGTGATAGGCTCTTTTTTACCACCAATCTTCAATTACACTAGTTAACTTACGCAAAGCATTGCCACGAGCACTGTAGTGATTCTTTTGGGCGTCCGTTAACTCCGCCAAAGTTTTACCAACGTCAGGAAGATAAAAGAGAGGATCATAACCAAATCCATTTGTCCCTTTTGGAGTTTCTACAATCTGACCGTTAACTCTTCCCACAACCACTAGTTGTTTACCATCCGGTCTTCTCACAATCAGTGTTGTATTAAAATGGGCGGAACGATCCTTTTGACCCGCCATGTTCTTTAACAATTTAGCTTTATTAGCCTCATCATTATGATCGCCAGCATAACGCGCTGAGTGAACTCCGGGCGCTCCACCTAAAGCATTAACCACCAAACCTGAATCATCAGCTAACACCGGCAAATTTAAGTAGTCAGAGACGACCCTGGCTTTAATACTTGCATTCTCTTCAAAGGTTGAACCATTCTCATCAATCGGTGGAACATCTTCAAAATCATTAATTGATTTCACGGTTAAGCCTAATTTTGAAAGCATCTCCGAAAACTCATTGATTTTACCAGGATTTTTTGAGGCAAGAACAATTTGATTATTTTTCATCAGTATTTCTCCAATTGTTTAACAGGAATCAACTTAGCATCAATATCAGTATGCAACCAGTTTTTACCCACTTTATCAAATCTTTCAACATCGGCAGTGGTGTAAAAACAATCACTAGGCGATTCCACGTTTGCTAGTTCACCCTTTTGTTTTAATTCATTTTTAACAGCATTAACCGTTTCATACCCAGGATTAACCAAAGTAACATCGGGACCCATCACATCCGCAATTAAGTCCGCAATAATTGGAAAGTGAGTACAACCTAACACTAATGTATCAATGCCACTATCCTTAAACGGTTTCAAACCGTCAATAATCGTTTTCTTAGCAGTCGAACTTTGATAATCACCACTCTCAACAAGTGGAATAAAATCTGGACACGCCACTTCTTTCACAGTGATATTAGAATCAATGCCTTTAATGGTATCTCGATAAGAGTGACTAGTAACCGTGCCCTTGGTTGCAATCACACCAATTTTTTGATTTTTAGTTTTTTTAACTGCAGCTAAGCTTCCCGGTTCAATAACTCCAATCACGGGAATTGGAAGGATCTTTCTTAAATACGAAAGAGCTGCTGCCGTGGCAGTATTACAAGCAATCACCATCATCTTAGCGCCTTGATCAACAAAAAAACTCCCGATCTCAGCTGAGTACTTGCGAACCTCATCTGCGGTTTTTTCGCCGTAAGGAAGTCGTGCTTCGTCTCCAAGATAAATCATGTTTTCATGTGGTAATTTTGAAAGTGCCACTTTTGCAACTGTCATTCCACCAATTCCAGAATCCATATAAGCTACTGGTGATGATTTCATATTATCCCTCCTATTAACTTCAAATCTAATTATGGCGTTTTTTTAAATTTAGTTCAAGTTGCCTTTCTCCTTTATTTCACGGTGTTCTATGATAAAATGTTATTTGTAAAGTATCTTTTTGGAAGAGGACTCTGATATGAATAAATACGAAAAGTTTCGCAAAGAACATTCTGATTCACCCTTTTGGGGAATCGAACTTTTAAGAGATAGTCTTTTACCAGATTTGTTGGATCAAGATATTCACGACATCTTATACTGGGCTGGCAAGGATCTTGCCACTAAGTTCCCACTAGCATCAAATGATGATCTTCAAGTATTCTTTAAACAAAGTCAGTTTGGTAATCTAGAACTTAAAAAGGAAAGTCTCAAAAAAATCAACTGGAAATTAGCTGGACCAGAAGTCGAAACCAGATTAAAGCTGAACAAGGATCCCGATTTTATGCTTGAAGCTGGCTTTTTAGCACAAACGAAACAGCAGATCGATCAAATCGCAACCGAATGCGAAGCAACCATTAAATTAAACAGTGTGAACTTTATAGTTGTTTCTGATCCCAATGCTCCGGTCAACAATCCTAGTGATTTTAAACCAATTATCATCGCAAAATAAAAAAGAGCCATTTGGCTCTTTTTTTATGCTGTATATGCAGACAACAATTTCTTTAACTGATCCTTTGAATGAAAGCCGACAATTTGGTCGATAACCTTGCCATCCTTAAGCACCATCAAAGTTGGAATACTCATAATCCCAAATTCACGTGAAGTGTTTGGATTATCATCAACATTCATTTTAAAGAATTTAACCTTATCTGCTACCTCAGGATCCTCAGACAAGTCTTCAACTACTGGTGATTGCATCTTACATGGGCCACACCATGGTGCCCAAAAATCAACAACTGAAATCCCATCGGCAGTGTCTTCTTTAAAGTTTGCATCATTAGTTTCATTAACCATAACATTTGCCTCCTTAACTTCTTACTATGAGTAAGTATAAACACGTATTGATTCAAATGCAACTAAGTTGCATACAATCTACTTAAACTTGACGACAGTTGAGCCGTCCCCACCAGCATTTGCTGGTGAAAAACCAAATTCCTTAACGCGGCGATTGCGTTTTAGATAATTTATGACTCCCTTACGTAGAGCTCCGGTTCCTTTCCCATGAATAATGGTAACGGATGGATAACCAGCCAAAAGAGCGGAATCAATGTAACGATCTAGTTGTTGCATGGCTGATTCATATCTTTCACCACGTAAATCAAGGGTTGGTGAAATCCCACTTGAACGCGTTCGCCGCACACTAGGCGTGTGCTTTTTCGGCTTTGAAGTCTCTTTTTGAACCTTTTCAAGGTCAGACTCGGAAACTTTCATCTTTAAAATTCCAAGTTGCACTTCCCAATTATCTCTACCAATCTTATTAAGCAGAACACCCCTTTGCCCATAAGACTTAACCAGTACGTCATCACCCTCTTTAAAGTTATGCTTTGCTTTTTCTCGTTTCAAAACACGATTATGTTTAAGTTCTGGATGCTGTTCAAGAGAATTGATCTTTCCCTTAGCATCAATTAATTCATTTTCTTTGACTGATTGTTTACTTTGACGTTGAAGGTGATGAAGATGATTAATAATTTCGTTAGCTTCTCGTCTTGTTTTTGAAACAATTTGATTGGCCTGACGCTTGGCATCATTAACCATCGTATCTTTATTATTATTAAACTTAGTGAGTTGCTCGTCTAACCTAGCGTGCAATTGTTCATTATCTGCCAGTTCCACCTTGAGCTTACGGGCACGTTCATCGGCAGCTTTAGTCTGTTTTGTTAGTTGCTTAATCATTTTATTAATATCTTGACTATTAGAATCCATTAGTGAACTAGCTTCAGAAATGATCGACTCATCCAATCCCAGTCGCTTAGCAATGTTTAAAGCATTACTTTGTCCTGGAACCCCCATCAATAGTCGATAGGTTGGCTCAAGGGTCTTCTCATCAAATTCCATTGAGGCGTTGATCGTTTCGGGCCGATTGTAGCCATAAACTTTCAGTTCTGGGTAATGAGTGGTGGCCAACACTTCACTACCTGATTCACCGATTTTATCTAGAATCGACATAGCTAATGCCGCTCCTTCTTTAGGATCCGTTCCAGCACCTAGTTCATCAATTAAAATTAAGCTTCTCTTAGTAATGTGTTTTAAAATGTCAATCAAATTATCCATATGAGACGAGAAGGTACTAAGATTAGCCTCAATCGACTGTTCATCCCCAATGTCAGCAAACACATTATCAAAAACACCAATTTGACTACCTTCATTTGCCATTACAAAAATTCCAGATTGGGCCATTAACTGATTTATCCCAAGCGTTTTGATGGTAATCGTCTTACCACCCGTGTTCGGACCAGTAATAATAATTTGTCGAAAATCAGATCCAATTGAAATATCATTTCCAACAACCTTTTGCTGGTCAATTAACGGATGCCTGACATTTTTTAAATTAACATGATTATCCCTTGAAACACTTGGCTTAGTTGCATTCATCTGATCTGCAAACTTGGCTTTAGCATTGATCAAGTCAAAATGGCCTAATTTAGAAGCATTTTCCATGAGTTCCTCTTGATAAGGTCTAATCATGTCGGATAATTCACCCAAAATTTTATGAATCTCTTTGCGCTCATCTAGTTGTGATCTTCTCAGATCGTTATTAGATGAGACTACACTTTGAGGTTCAATGTACAAAGTCAATCCACTTGTACTTTGATCATGAACGATTCCACCAAATTTTTGTTTGTCTTCTGCCTTAACTGGAATAACATAACGACCATCTCGAACCGTGATGATTGGCTCACTCAAATATTTCGATTGTTTGCCATGGATAAACTTATTCATGGTAGTTTTAATATTAGCTTCTAAGCGCGCGATTTCTCTTCTAATGGAACGCAACTGATTAGATGCCGAATCTAACACTCGTCCATCTTCGTCAATTGACGTCTCAAGTCGTTTTGAAACTTCCGGAAGATCATTAAAGTTCTTGGCTTCATCGTACAAAACATTCAAATCAATTTTATCATCCGCTAAATTATCAAAGAAAGTTTTAACCCGCACACTTGCAAGTAAAACCGCACTAACTTGAGCCAACTCAGTACCGTTTAAATCGGCATTAACCGCTAATCGTTTCACGTATGGAGTAATGTCATTTAACCTGGGAACTGGGATCATTTTGTTTAGGCGATAAATATGTGATCCGTCATCTGATTCATCCAATGAGTGAGAGACTACATCATAATCACTACTGGGCCTTAATTGTTTTAATTCTCTTGATCCATTTTCAGTGGTTAGAAACTGATCCAGCAACTGCTTCACTCTGTTATATTCTAATGTATCAAGTACTTTTTCGTTCATTTTTTCATCCCATTTTACCGATTTATCATTTGATTAAATAAGTGTGGAGAATTCATCGTGATCATCTGTGAGACGGTTGAATTTTGATATTCAGTATTTACCCAATTATTGTTAGTCAATAATAATCCATCAAGTATTAACATTATCACTAACAAACTAATGATTACGCCAACAACCGCACCCAAGAGTGAATTCAGTTGTCTTAACACTGGCAAAGAAACAATTCGATTCAATAGATGTGAAACCCATCTTAAAATAACCGCCACTACTACAAAAGTTACCAAAAATGATAGTCCCCGCCAGAAGCCAGTATTGCTGTAGGCATGGGTCGCTAAAATCATGTTAGAGACGGTTCTTAAAAAATCAGCAACCGGAATCACATAAACAAACGCAATTATTGCAGCAATCAAATAACTAATAAAGCTGAATAACTCATTTACCAGGCCACGATGATAACCATGGACAATCGAAAAGATTAGTATAATTATGATGATAATTGTAAATAACATTAGTCTTCGTCATCCTTCGCTTTATTGTTAATCTTATCAAGTTCTAATTGTTTTTTTAATTGATCAGAAATTGCATTAAACGCAATTAAAATGGCAGCATCTTCATCACTTACACCCTTGGAGATGTTTTTTAACTGTGCCAACTGATTGTTTAAGATACGCGCAGTTGTCTCCATGTGTTCATCTGAAGCATCCCCAATAAAAGTATATTCCTTCCCACCAATTTTAGTTTTAAATCTATTTTTACCAGCCAAAGTAAAACCTCCCGCAATGCTTCCATTTTATCATGAAAATCCTTTAAATTAATTAAAAAAAGGATGCTGGATTTCCAGCATCACTTAATTATTTAATTATTTTTGATCTTGTCCTGATTGCAGGAATGTATCAAGCATTTCTTGAACCATTTCCCACTCATTGTCATCTTCAATTGGTTCTAATTCTCCACCACTTGGATTAGCAGGATCATCATCCTTTGGCAATGCATAAGCCTCAATATCTACTTCATCGTTATCATCATCTGTTGCTGGATAAATAAAAATATAGGAACGATTGTAATCATCAGATGAGAAGGTAAATAAAATATTATACAAACTTTCTTTTCCATCTTCATCGACAAGCGTAACTTGTTCTTGTTGGTTGTTCTCGTTTTCTTTACTCATATTAGTTCCTCTTTTCTAATTAGAAATTACATAACTTACCTTTACGATCAAGGTAACTCTGTAAAATCAATTCAGCCGCAACCTTATCAATAACTTTTTTTCGTTTTGCTCTTGAAACATCAGCTTGTTCAATCAGCATTCGTTCAGCTTCAACAGTGGTGAGTCGTTCATCTTCAAAATCAACTGGCAGATTAAAATTTTTCTTTATCAAATCCCCATAATTTTTCGAAGCTTCTACTCTTGGACCAGAAGTATTATTCATATTCTTAGGTAGTCCAATGACAACGCCTTTGACATCATATTTCTGGATTAATTCCTTCATTCGTTTTAACCCAAACTCTTTTTCATCTTCGTTGATTTTAACGATTTCGATTCCTTGAGATGTCCACCCTAAAGCATCGCTCATGGCTACACCAACGGTTCTCGATCCAACATCTAATCCCATTAACCTCACTAATCTGACGTCCCATCCATTGATGGTGTTCTACCCTTCAAATATGAATGTAAAAGCACATCAATTATTTCTTCTCGATCGTAATGACACATTAGCGTCCGCGCATTATTCAATTTTGGAAGATATGCTGGATCGCCAGATGTTAAATAACCAACTAATTGAACATAAGGATCATATCCCTTTTCAATTAAGGCTTGGTAAACAGTCGCCAGCGTCTTATGAATATCTAGATTCGACTTGTCTTTAAATAATGAAATGTTTTCTTGTTTGTGCTCCATCATAGATCCCTCCCCTACAAAAAAGATAATACACGACTAATTTTCAAATAACAACTATTACTTATGTTCCTTAATCCAGGTCTTGGCAGCTTTTAAAGCATCATCAATACCAGCTGGATTTTTACCACCAGCTTGGGCCATGTTAGGACGACCCCCTCCACCACCGTTGATATTTTTAGAAATTGATTTAATTAAATCACCAGCTTTAATTCCAGCCTTCACTTGATCCTCACTAACTGCAACTAATAAATTAGCTTTGTCATCAGTACCAGTCCCAAGAACAAGAACGTCTGAAGCGTTTTTATCTCTCCAGGTATCAGCTAATTCTCTTAGTTGACTCATATTAGCATTTTTTAAGTGTCCTGCAATCAAAGTGACTCCGTTAACGTCTTGAACATCATCAAAAATGTCTGCGGCTTCCTGGTTAGCTAGCTTAGTTTCAAGTGATTCTTGTCGACTTTCCAAATCCTTAATTTGACCTTGTAATTGTTTAACACGGCCGGGAATTTCATCGGTTGTTGGCGACTTAACTGTCTTTCCAATTTCCTTTAACATTCGTTCCTCATCATTTAAAAGATTAAAAGCATCTTTAGAGGTAACAGCTTCAATTCTTCTGACTCCAGATCCAACTCCGGTCTCAGAGACAATCTTAAATAATCCCAACTGGCTGGTATTTTTAACATGATCGCCACCGCAAAACTCAATTGAAAAATCATCAATCTTTACTACTCGAACTTCATCGCCATACTTTGCGTCAAAAAGTGCAATAGCGCCCATTTCTTTTCCGGTTTTTTGGTCGGTCACAACGGTTTGAACGGGAATGGCAGCAAAAATCTTTTGATTAACCATGTTCTCAACTTTTTGCAGTTCAGCGTCAGTGACTTGACCAAAATGGGTAAAGTCAAAACGAAGATAATCAGGACGAACTAGTGAGCCAGCTTGTTGCGTATGACCACCAAGAACATTTCTTAGTGACTGATCTAATAGATGAGTTGCCGTATGGTTATTCTCAACCCGATCATGGAAATTGCGGTCAACAACTAACTTGTACTTCTCACCTTTCTTCATATCACCGGTAATTTTAACAGTATGAAGATTTTGACCATTTGGAGCTTTTTGGACATCCTCAACTTCAGCCACTTCGTCACCATTTTGGTTATAAATCTTACCACTATCGGCTACTTGACCACCCATTTCAGCATAGAATGGTGTTTTATCGAAAATTAATTCAGCTTCTTTTTGGTCCGGCGTGATCTGATTTGTCAGCTTTTCATCAAAAATAATATCATTAAGTTTAGCAGCATCAACGGTTAGTCGATCGTATCCCACGTATTCACTAGGAGTTTTAATATCAAGTAACAAATCTCGTTGAACTTTCATCGATTTCTTCGACCCACGAGCGTTTCTAGCCCGGTCTTGTTGCTTTTGCATTTCAACATCAAAACCAGTTTCATCCACTTTAACCCCTTCATTACCAGCATATTCCTCGGTAAGTTCAAGGGGAAAACCATAAGTATCGTAGAGTTTAAAGGCATCTTTACCAGAAATTTCTTTTTTAGAATTGGTCTTAGTCTCAGAAATAAGGTTATTAAGCAGTTGCAAGCCATCGCTTAGCGTGGTGTTAAAACGCTCTTCCTCATTTTTAACGATCTTTTTAATATAACCACTCTGTTCAAGAACATCGGGGTAATAAGATTGCATGATTTGACCAACAACGGGAACTAGTTTATACAAAAAGGCATCATTAATACCTAATTCGTGTCCATTAACAGTTGCCCGTCTAATCAGGCGTCTAATGACATAACCTCGTCCTTCATTTGAGGGAAGGGCCCCATCACCAATGGCAAAGGTAATTGCCCGAATGTGATCGGCAATGACCTTAAAGGGGATGTCATCTTTCCGATTACCATCATACTTCTTACCATCACTTAATTCCTCAGTTTTCTTGATAATTGGCATAAATAAATCGGTTTCAAAGTTAGTTGGTGCATCTTGGAAAATTGATACAACCCGTTCAAGTCCCATTCCAGTATCAATGTTTTTTCTTGGAAGTGGCTCATAGGTTCCTTCAGGCGTGTGATTAAACTGAGAAAACACAATATTCCAAACTTCCAAATATCGCTCGTTTTCACCGCCAGGATAATTTTCGGGATCATCAGGTGCCAAGTTATCGTACTTTTCACCCCGATCATAAAAAATTTCCGAATCAGGACCTGAGGGACCTTGACCAATGTCCCAAAAATTGTCCTTTGCTTCAACAATATGATCAGGCGCAATCCCGGCCTTTTCCCATAATTCCTTTGTTTCTTTGTCATCAGGATAAACGGTGACGTATAAATTATTTGGATCCCATCCAAACCACTTCGGGCTAGTCAATAACTCGTATGCCCACGGAATGACTTCTTTTTTAAAATAATCACCAACCGAAAAATTACCAAGCATCTCAAACAGAGTTTGGTGTCTTGCCGTTTTACCAACGTTCTCAATATCATTAGTTCTAATACTCTTCTGTGAACTAGTTAATCGTGGATTACTTGGAACTTCTGAACCATCAAAATACTTTTTCATGGTGGCAACCCCAGAATTAATCCAAAGTAAAGTGGGATCATCCTTTGGGACTAGTGAGGCACTTGGTTCCACGGTATGACCCTTCTCTTTGAAAAAATCAAGAAACATTTGACGAACTTGACTACTGCTGAGCTTTTTCATGATATCCTCCATAATAATAAAAAATAAAAAACACCCTTGCTAGCAAAGACGCCGGGACGCGGTACCACTTTACTTGCAACGATGTTGTCATTACCTCTTTAGTCCCTATAACGTGGGAAACGATCTACTGTTTGGTAGCATCAAAATAACTAAGTACGGTCTGTTTTCATTTTTCAAACCTTCCTGTAGTACTTCACTAATTTGACATATCCAACTAATTTAAATTATATCCAGAAAATAAACTACTGTCAATTAGACTCTTACTGATAACGCTGCGAGCTACGCTTTTTTTGCTTCTTGCGGGCTCGAATTTGATTTCTGATCTCAATTTTACGATCTTCATCACTTTTTTGCTTAATAGCACGGCGAATCTTCTTTTTGTATCCAGGTTTAACGTTTTTCTTCTTTTTCTTAATCAAACCAATCATAGTAGGATCCAATTTATTTTGGGGCTCACGACGTTTAGCTCGCCGTCTTCTATCATAAGTATCAACTACTTCTCCATGTTTAATTTCTTTAGGAGTAAATTTAATCCCCATTTTCTCCAATTCAGAGATCTTTTGTTCTTCACCTGGTGCATATAGAGTGATGGCAGTCCCTTTCATCCCATTTCGACCGGTTCTTCCAACTCGGTGAATAAAATATTCTAGATCAGTTGGAATATCATCATTAATAACATGAGAAACTCCTGAAATATCAATTCCACGGGCCGCTAGATCAGACGCCACCACGAATTGATAATCAAGGTTTTGAATCTGCTTCATAACCCGCTTTCTAACTCGCGGTTGCATTCCTCCATGGATTTCAGCAACTTTTAATCCACGTTGTTTTAGATAATCATAGATCTCATCTACCCGCTCACGCGTATTCGCAAAAATAAGTACCAAATACGGCTCACCCATCGTGATCAGCTGATAAATTAAATCATTTTTATCTTTTCCCTTAGTCGAAATCAACCAGTTAGAAACATCCTGATTGATAACCGTTTTGGTGGGAATATCATCCATGACCGGATTCTTCATGTACTTTTTTAGAAATGGCCTTAACTTCGGTGGAACAGTAGCAGAAAATACCATCATTTGTAAATCCGCGGCCATTTTAGAAGCAATCTTGTCAATTGTATCTAAAAAACCCAAGTCTAGAGTCATATCGGCTTCATCAATTACTAGTTGTCGAGCACGATGGATTTCAAGATCACCATTTTTAACAAGATCCCAGATGCGACCTGGAGTACCAATCACTACCTGTGGTTGTTCATGCTCAAGCTTTGAAACTTGGCGTTCCTTATCAGTTCCTCCGACATAATTTCCAATGTGAATGGTTTTATCAGAGAATTTAGCAATTTGTTTTGCATTGTCATAAATTTGATATGCTAATTCCCTACTGGGGGTTGTAATGACAACCTGAACATCTTCTTTATTAAGATCTAAACCATCAAAAATGGGCAAAAGAAAGGCATGAGTTTTTCCACTACCAGTAGCAGACTTACCAATCACACTTTTTCCATGTTTAATGGTTGGAATTACTTTAGTTTGAATTGGAGTAGGATTATGAAATCCCAGGTCCTGAATGGCATCACTAATGAAGGGTTGAAAATGATAATCTTTAAATGAAGCTCCCATTAATTGTTCTCCTTTTTGTACTGTTTCACAATTTCTCCTAGCTGCTTAACAACTTGTTTAATCTCATCCTCATCAGCAGCTTTAGCTCCACTTGCAAGCGCATGACCACCACCGTTGTGTTCTTTAGCCAATTCGTTAATGGATGGTCCTTTAGAACGCAATCGAATGCGATAATTTCCTTCTTTTTGTTGGACAAAAATCGCCCAAGAAACCACAGTGCCAATATTACCGGGCAACGGAACCACTGATGACGTACTATCATCACCTAAGTTGAGGTCCTTAATTACTTCATTAGTCAAAACTACATATGCAGCCCCATTGTCGTCAATTTTCAAATTATTGTATACATAAGCAGCCAAACGGGCTTGGGCAGTATCAATTTCATCTTCAATTTGGGCCACATCGGTAATCGAAAAATCGTACTGGTCTAATTTGCCTGCCACTTCAAACGTATGCGATGAAGTCGATGAATACTTAAATCTACCAGTATCTCCGATGATTCCAGCATACAATAAACGAGCTGCATCATCTGTCATCTTTAAATCATCATTAGCAGCAAATAAATCATAAATTAATTCGGAAGTGCTTGATGCTTCTGGTTCAACCCACATCAAATCCCCAAATTGATCGTCATTTGGATGATGATCAATTTTAATTAAATATTTTCCCTTTGTATAACGATCATCATCAATTCGCGGCTGGTTAGCAGTATCAACCACAATCACTAAGGCATTCTTGTAATCATCGTCACTTGCTTTCGTAACTTTTCCTAACCAATCAAAGCCTGGATACTGTTTTCCAACGGTCAAAACCTTTTTATTCGGATAAGATGCTTTAATAATGCTAGCCAACCCAATTTGAGAACCAACCGCATCTGGATCAGGACTCTGATGTCTGTGAATAATAATCGTCGGATATTCCTTGATTTTTTCGTTAATTTGCTGCTTTGTATTCATTAAAATAGCCTCTAATAATCTTAATTATTTAACAGTTAAGTATAACCCACAAACACTATAATTCAAAGTGAGGATCTGAATACAAGGGAAGCTTAACGTTTTGAAACCCTAAGCCTGAAAGACTAGTAAGTGTTATTCCCAACAATCTAACGCCATTAGTGGCATCAGGAAGCAAATCAAAAAGCTCCATTGCCAAATCATAAAAAAGACGGGCATCGTTTTCCATAAAATCATTCCACGAAACTCTTTTGGTTAACGTAGTAAAGTCACTGTACCTGACCTTTAAGACTAAAACTTTTCCATGTTTCTCATGCTGATTTAATGACTGCTCCACCATCTCAGAAATCTTATGGAGTTGTGATTCCACTTCCTGTCGGCTTTTTAACTTAGGACCATAAGTTCTTTCTTTTCCAATTGATTTGCGCTCTCTTTGATACTCAACCGGTCGATCATCGGATCCGCGAACTCGACGATACAAAAAATAACCAAACTTACCAAAATTCTTGATAAGATCCATCTCTGATTGTTGGTATAAATCATAACCATTTTGGATGTTTAATCGTTGCATTTTTTGAAGCGTCTTTTTTCCAACACCCCGATAACATTCAATGGGAAGTTTCATCAAAAATTCGTGACTATCTTCCACATCGATCACAGAAACTCCAGCAGGTTTCCGGTAATCAGAAGCCTCCTTGGCCAAAAACTTATTGTAAGAAATCCCGGTGGAAGAAGTTAGATGAGTCTTTTCCCATATTTCACTTTGAATCAAATGAGCAATCAGTACCGGATTATCAATTCCCTTTTTGTTATCTGAGATGTCAAGGTAAGCCTCATCAAGCGCAACGGTTTCAATTCGGTCGGTATATTCATGAAAAATCGCATGAATTTGATGCGAGACGCTTCGATACAATTCAAATTCGGGTGCCTTAAAAATTCCCTTAGGACAAAGTTCAAGTGCTTTACTAGCAGGCATTGCTGAATGAACGCCAAACTTTCTCGCTGGGTAATTAGCAGTGGTCACTACTCCACGACCACCAGTTGTCCTTGGATCTTTAGAAATAATGAGTGGTTGATCAACAAATTCAGGATGCTCACGTTGCTCAATTGAGGCAAAAAAAGCATCCATATCAACATGTAAAATCCGACGTGAATGATTGATTTGAATTGATTCTTCCAAAAGTTCACCTTCTGTCCCAAACGTACGTTCTTGTTCATCCAATAAAAAAGATCGGACTCATCCGACCCTCTTATTAAGCGTTGTCATCATTTGAATTATTACTTACATCAGATGCTTTTTCTGATTCGTCCTTTTTGGAAGTATCCCTCTTTTTTGAATCATCTGAAGCACTATCTTCTCCTGGACGACTTGCACTTGCAATCGCGTTGAGGTCAAATACTAAATAAAGACCATCACAGTCTAAAGTAACCGTTCGCTTTTCATTATTAATTTGATCAACAATTCCATGAAGTCTGCCAATGGTAACCACATGATCACCCTTGCGCAAGTTCTTCAAAGTGTTTTGATGCTTTTGTTGTTGCTTCTTTTGTGGTCTGATCATCATAAAATACATTAAAACGAACAAAAGAATTAATACAATAATTCCAGCATATTGTGATATGTTCTGCATGTTTTCACCTCATTCTTTATTTAACAATAGCTTACCAAATTGTCGATAAAATTTCCAATTAATTTAATTAGCTTCAGGATATTTTCGACCCAAGTGTTTGTAACCAGCTCTTGTTACCATCCGCCCCCGAGCAGTCCGCTTGAGATATCCAATCTGTAACAAATATGGTTCATACATCTCAGAAATTGTTTCCGATTCTTCACCGATATTAGCAGCCAAAGTGTTTAATCCAACTGGACCACCTTCGTAAAAGTCGATCATCGTTGAAAGCAAATTGAGATCAGTTCGATCTAATCCGTTCTTATCAACGCCTAAGGCATTAAGTGCGGTGTCAACGTTATCAACATCAATCTCATCATGATTAGCCACCTGTGCAAAATCTCGCACTCGTTTTAACAATCGATTAGCAACTCTGGGAGTTCCTCTGGAGCGCAGCGCAATTTCGTGAGCACCATCTTCTTTAATCTTACTATGAAAGATTTTAGCTGAACGTTTCACAATCTTTTCTAAATCACGATCATTATAGTAATTCATCCGTTCAACAATACCAAACCGATCTCTAAATGGTGAATCAAGCAACCCAGCCCTTGTGGTAGCTCCGATCAGCGTAAACGGTGGTAATTCAAAGTGAACGGGATGCTTGGTTGAATCGTCATTTCCAATGATAATGTCAACATAGTAGTCTTCCATCGCGGAATATAACATCTCTTCAACTTCTTTAGGTAAACGATGAATTTCATCAATAAAAAGAATATCACCGGGTTTTAATTCGTTTAAAAGAGCCACCAAGTCACCTTTTTTTTCAATGGCGGGACCGGTGGTTGTCTTCATATTAACACCCATCTCATTTGCAATCACGTTTGCTAGTGTGGTCTTTCCAAGACCAGGTGGTCCATACAATAAGACATGATCAAGCGATTCTTCTCGCTGCCTAGCGGCTTGAATGTAAATCTTAAGTTTCTTTTTTAAATCATCTTGACCAATATACTGGTCAAAACTTTGGGGCCGAAGTGACATTTCAAAAGAATCATCGGTTTCATCATCACTTGATCCAGAAACTATTCGATCATCTGCCATTAACTTCCTCCTAATCTACTTAGTCAATAGTTTGAGACCTGAACTAATATATTGATCAGTTGTATAGTCTGCTTCTATTTTCTGTAGTTTTGTTTTAACTTTATCAACCTCGCGTTGCTTAAAGCCAAGAGCTTGTAATGCACTCAGTGCATCATCTAATTGCTTATTTCCAGTGTCTTCAACGTCATTTACCGAAACACTACCAACAAATACGTCATTAGATGTAATCTTATCCTTTAGGTCCAACACAATTTGTTGGGCAGTCTTTTTCCCAATTCCGGGAAATTTAGTTAAATACTTAATGTTTCCAGCATTAATGGCACTAATTAAACCATTACTGTCATTACCAGCCATAATTGCCAAGGCACTTTTTGATCCAATCCCTGAAACATTCAGTAATTGTTCAAAAAGTTGTTTATCCGCTAAAGAAATAAATCCATATAATGCAATCCCATTGTCTGAAACCGACTGGTGGATATAAACTCGCACCTGTTGGTCAGTACTATAGTGATAGGGATTAGCTACATAAACTAAGTAACCAACTCCATCAACATCTAAAACAATGTACTTGGGGGTCACATCCGTAATCATCCCATACAAGTATTCATACATACAATCAACTCATTTCCTATTGGATTAAAAATTCACATCTCTACTTTGATGCGGGTCCTGAATTCGCTTAAACATGGTCTCCAGATCTGAATTAGAAAAATGAACTAAAACAGGACGGCCATGGGGACAATTAAAGGGATTCTCACACTGTGGTAATTTATCTAACAAGGCCTGAGCCTGGCGCTTATCCAGATGATGATTAGCTTTAATTGCTCGTTTACAACTCATCATAATGGCAGCTTTTTCTCTAAACTGTGCAATCGAAAGCTGTTGATTACTCAAAACCCAGTCAATCATTTCTTTAATGGTATCTTCTTCCTGACCAGCTTTAAACCAAACCGGATGCTGCCTAATGACAAAACTATTTTTCCCAAATGACTCTAAATGGATTCCATTCTTCTCTAAAAGATCCAAATGATTTGAAATAATTAAAGCATCACTGGAAGTGTAATCAAGAACAATTGGAACCAATAATTTCTGCTCGTCTTCACTCACATTGCCAACTTGTCTTCGATAGTATTCATAATTAATCCGTTCTTGAGCAGCGTGCTGATCAACAACATACATCCCATCTGAACTTTCAGCAATTAGGTACGTACCATGAACTTGACCAACATACCGTAATTGTGGAAAATCATGAGACGAATTTGGACTTTGCTGATTATCACCAAACGGTAAGTCGACCACTTCATTTTCGTACTTTGCTTTAAATTTACGAGCGGAATTCGAATCTAAATCATTTTTTCGATAAATCATAATCGGCTGATGATGAGCTGGATAAGCATTGTGATTAGCCACTGACTTCATCGAGTCTGACTTACTAACCTGTGGAATCGAACTTTTTTGTGTATTTTGATCTTCATAGAGTTGATTTAAATTAAGTGAAATTTCCGTAGAGTTATGACGTGCAACCCCATTTTTTAAAGTCTGGTTATTCATAGCATCCGGAATCAGATTTTGTTTGGCTAAAGCATCATAAATTGTTTGTGAGACGAATGAACTTAATTCCTTCTTTTTGGAGATTCTGATTTCCTCTTTTGAAGGATGTACATTAACATCAACTAAAGTTGGATCCATCTCGATACTTAAAACGACAATCGGATATCTTCCAACCATCAGTTTTGATCCGTATCCATCAATAATCGCGTGATCAATGCCAAAGTCACGAATAAATCGCCCATTAACGATCACAGATGTATATTTACGGCTTGCTCTAGTTAATTCTGGCAAGCTGACGTACCCACTTAATTTAAAGTCCGGATTTTCAGCACTAATCGGAATCATTTGCTTCATACTTCGATTGCCATAGATTCCAGCAATGACTTGTTGCATGTTGTTTCGACCCGAAGTCCGTAGGAGTTCGCGACCATTATGAGTCAAAGAAAAAGCAATTTCAGGATGGCTAAGAGCCAATCGATTGACAATATCAGATATCTTAGATAGTTCCGTAGATGGTGCCTTTAAATATTTTAGCCGGTTAGGGGTATTAAAGAACAGATCAGAAACGACGACCGATGTTCCTCTTCGTGCCTGTGATGGCTCCACCTTTACAACCTTGCCACCATGAATTTTAATTTCAGACCCCTGTTCTCTACCATCCGAAGTCCTCATTTCCACATCAGAGACAGAGGCAATACTAGGCAACGCTTCGCCACGAAATCCTAATGATTTAACTCGAAACAAATCACGTTTATTATTAATTTTACTCGTAGCAAAACGTCGAAACGCCAACTCAACTTGATCAGGAGCAATTCCAGATCCATTATCAATCACCTTAATCTTTTTAAGGCCATAATCAACCACTTCAATGTCAATTTTACTACTATTGGCATCAATTGAATTTTCAACTAGTTCTTTAACTACCGATGCTGGCCTCTCAACAACTTCTCCAGCCGAAATTTGATCGGAAAGAATTGTCGGTAATTGATGAATGTCGGACACAATATCACCACCTTAATTTTCTAACTTAGTTTTCCATTTATACACCAAATTCATAATCTGAATTGGAGTCTTACTCATAAGATCAGTATTCTCAATGTCCTCAATAATCTTACTTTTATTTTTATCTAATGACTTATCACTTTTGGGATCATCCACTTTAAACAATGCCATTTGTTCTGAATCATTTAAATCAATTGAACTAGATGGCGTGGTAGATGCTGGGTTATCCTTATGAACGGGACTTTGAGCTTGAGTAGCATGATTATCATTACTTTTTTGTTGCTCATCATCTTCTAGCTTTAAAAGAACCGTGCTAGCACGCTTCAACAACTGATCAGGAAGGCCAGCTAACTTAGCAACATTAATCCCATAGGAACGATCGGCTGGTCCATTCATAATTTTATGAAGAAAAACCAGGTTGCCATCTTTTTCGACTGCCCCAACGTGAACGTTCTTTAAATGTTTTAACTCTTGATCTAATTCGGTTAATTCATGGTAATGAGTCGAAAATAGTGTTTTAGCACCAATATTATCATGAATATACTCAATGATAGATTGTGCAAGTGCCATGCCATCATATGTGGAAGTTCCTCGTCCAATTTCGTCAAACAAAATCAATGAATTAGCGGAAGCATGTTTCAAGGCTTCATTGGCTTCCCTCATCTCCACCATAAACGTACTTTTACCCGAAATAAGGTCATCGGCAGCACCAATTCGAGTGAAAATTTGATCGAATATGGGCATCTCGGCTGCATCAGCTGGAACAAAACACCCCATTTGTGCCAGGATTACAATTAGAGCTAGCTGTCTCATGTATGTGCTTTTACCGGACATGTTCGGACCAGTAATTAATAATTCAGAAATATCTGGATTCATTATCACATCATTTGGAACATAACTTTGAGCCCCCATCACACGCTCCACAACGGGATGACGTCCTGCTTTAATGTTCAAATCATGACCATTATTAAACTTGGGCTTTACAAATTGATACTTCTCAGAAATAGTCGCAAAGCTCTGCAAAACGTCTAAACGTGAAATCCCACTCGCTAACTTCTGAATTCGCGGAATCTGCTTTTTAATCTTATCTCTGACCTGTGTAAAAATTTCATATTCTAAACTTTTAGATTTCTCTTCTGCTTCTAAAATAATCGATTCTTTTTCTTTTAGTTCCGGTGTTGAAAAACGTTCCGCATTGGTAAGTGTCTGAAGACGTTCATACCTACTATCATCAAGTTTACCAAGATTACCTTTCGATACCTCAATATAGTAGCCAAATACTCGATTATAACCAATCTTGAGGTTATGGATCCCAGTTTCCTGACGCTCTTTAGCTTCCATATCAGCTAACCATTTTTTACCATTTTTCATGGCATCCCGATACCGATCAAGTTGTTTATTATAACCATTTCTAATGACTCCACCATCCGTGACAGAAATTGGGGGTTCTGAAACGATGGCGTCTTTTATTAATTCATACACATCATTAACATCATCGAGTTTTTGATAAATTTCATCAAACTCTGGAGTATCTAGGTCATTTAAAACATGCTTAATTTTGGGAATTTGTTCAAGTGAAGTCTCCAGCTGAATCAAGTCTCTACCGTTTACTCCGCCAAATGAAATTCGTCCAGAAAGTCGCTCTAAATCATAAACTTTAATCAAATTGTCGGAAAGCTCACTCCGCTCATAATAATTATCTAAGAGCGTCCCAACTAGATTCTGGCGTTGCTCAATCTCTTTCCGATTAATTAGCGGCCGCTCTAACCATTGCTTAAGTTTTCTACCACCCATTGCCGTTTTAGTATCGTCAACGATCCATAGCAACGTGCCACTCTTTTTGCCGGTCCTAATGTTTTTAGTTAGTTCCAGATTATATTGCGAATTATGATCAATTTTCAAAAAAGAACTTGGCTCATATCTAACTGCTGGTTGAATATGAGATAAACTACGCTTTTGTGTGTCCGAAATATAAGTTAATAACATTTTAAGGGAGTCAATTAGCGTTGGATCATCAATATTAGTAATGACATTTGACCCCACCTCAGAAGTTTGATTCTCTTTTGAAATAAGAACACCGATTTCCTTTAGTTGATGAATCAAATTATCATCGATCGAGTTGTTAACTACAATCTCTTTTGAATTAAGATTAATCACTTCGTTTAAGACAGCTTCATCGCTTGCTAACAAGCTAACCTTTAACTCACCTGTAGAAAGATCAATGTAAGAAAATCCAAAAGAATGCTCATCTTTATTATAAGTAACCGCGGTTAAGTAGTTGTTGACCTTGGCATTTTCGGCATTGGCATCAGTTTGAGTTCCAGGCGTAATTAGCTGAATAACATCCCGATCTACCATTCCCTTAGCAGTCCGAGGGTCTTCCATCTGTTCACAAATTGCTACCTTGTATCCCTTATCTACTAAGGTATCAATGTAATTTTGAACGGATTGATGAGGAACGCCACACATCGGAATGGGATTATCTGACTTCCTACTTCGTTTGGTTAAAGTTAACTCCAACAATTGCGCACCCTTAATAGCATCCTCGTTAAACAATTCATAAAAATCGCCAATTCGATAAAACAAAAAAGCATCAGGATATTGATCCTTAACTTTTTGATATTGTTGCATCATTGGCGTAGTTTGTTTTGATTTTGCCATTAACATCGCTCCTCTTTAAAATTCTTGATATGGGTGATCCTTGTTGATTAAAATATTCTTAATTTTTTTAGCTTTGCCAGACTGGTTATCGACATCAATGTAGCAACCTGACAACACTGCTGCGCCAGTCTCTTGAACCTCAAACCGATTAGGACGTGCCGTCATAAACTTATTAATAACGGGTTCAAACTTCATCCCAATCACTCCATCATCTGGTCCAGTCATCCCTGCATCAGTTAAAAAGGCCGTCCCACTTGGTAAGATTTGCCCATCACTAGTCTGCACGTGGGTATGGGTACCCACTAATGCGGAGATTTTCCCATCCAAATGAAGCGCCATGGCCTTCTTTTCACTAGTAGTTTCGGCATGAAAATCCACAAAGATGATATTAAACCCATTGGTATGTAGCTTATCAAGAAGCGCATCCACTTTACTAAATGGATCATCAATTTCATCCATAAACACGCGACCTTGAAGATTAATCACAGCTACCTTACTACCATTAACGTTCATTTCTATGTAGCCCTTTCCTGGGACATCTTTTCCAGGATAGTTAAGGGGACGAATTAAATTTTGGGTTTGATTAATAAAATCAAAAATTTCTGGATTATTCCAGGCATGATTCCCCAAAGTAATCACGTCTGCTCCGGCATGCATAATTTTTAAATAAAGGTCATGATTAATCCCACGTCCCACCTTTGTTGCATTTTCGCCATTCACAATGGTTACCTGTGGTTTTAAGTCATGTTTTAGCAAGGGTAGATATTTTTCTACCGTTGCCACCCCAATATTGCCAACCGTGTCACCTAAAAATAAAAATCGCATATCCGCTCTCCATCTTCTACTGTAATACCCTTATTTTACACTGATAAATCAAAATAAAAAAGACCAGGATAATCTCTGATCTTTTACTTGGCATATTCAACTGAGCGGACTTCCCGAATCACATCTACCTTGACATGACCAGGATGATTCATTTCCTTTTCAATCTTATCTTTAATATCTCTGGCAAGTACAATTGCTTCTGTGTCAGAAATCTTTTCGGGTTTGGCAATCACTCTAATTTCGCGACCCGCCTGAACAGCGTAACTCTTGGAAACCTCGTCAAAACTATTACTAATTTTTTCAAGTTTATCTAAACGATGAACGAAGCTTTCAAGTGAATCACTCTTTGCACCAGGTCGTGCCATTGAAATCTTATCGGCAACATCAACTAATTCTGAAATCATATAATGTGGCTCACTTTTTTGACCACCTAATTGAATTGTATCAATTACTTCTGGGCTCTCACCATATTTCTTTGCAATATCAATCCCAGCATCAACATATGAAACATCAGTTCCACTATTTGACGACAGACCAACCTCACGCAACAATCCCGCTCTTTTCGCTAATGTAACATCTTCACCTAACTCAGCAGCAAACACTCCCGCCAATTTTGCTACTTGAATGGAGCGTGATAAAACATTTTGTCCATATGAAATTTTATATTTCAATTGACCAATTAATTTAATCAAATCAGGGTTCATTGAATGAATCCCTAAATCAAAGACAACGTTTTCCCCAGTCTCTTGAATTTGAGCATCGAGTTCTTTTTTACTCTTCTCAACCATTTCTTCAATACGTGCTGGATGAATCCTTCCGTCTTTAATCAACTTTTCAAGTGCCATTTTGGCGACTTCACGTCGAACTGGATTAAAACCACTTAAAACCACCGCATTGGGAGTATCATCAATAATTAGATCAATCCCAGTCAATGATTCAAAGGTTCTAATGTTTCGACCCTCACGTCCAATGATTCTACCTTTCATATCATCATTGGGTAAAGTTACTACAGACACAGTAGTCTCTGAGACAATATCAGCAGAACTCTGTTGAAGTGCTTCAACAATCAAGTTTTTAGCATCCTTAGCAGAAGCTTCTTTAGCAGCATCGTAACTCTCTTTAATCATTTGAGCACGGGTATCAGCCAATTCTTGCTTAGTCTCATCAATTACCATCGTACGAGCTTCCTCTTTAGTTAAATTAGAAACTCTGGCAACTTCCTGTTGCCGTTTTTCAATAAGTGAATCTGCTTTTTGTTGTTTCTTTGTCAGTTCTTGCTTTTCTTTTTCAAGTTTTTCTTCTTGCCGTTCCAAAGAATTATCACGTTTCTCAAACGCACTATCCTTTCGATCAAGCGTTTCTTCACGTTTCAACAAACGATCTTCTTGTTTTTGAACTTCAAGACGACGCTTTTTCAACTCTTTTTCTACTTGAAGTCGATAAGCATTCCCCTTCTCTTTTGCCTCTAAACTAGCTTCTTTAAGCGAGTTCTCAGCTTGCTTTTCAGCATCAGAAAGGATATCTTTTGCACTTTCATGAGCAGCATCTAACTTCTTCTCAGATACCTGCTTATAGGTGAACTGACCAATCAAAAAACCAACAACGACAGCGATAACAGCGGAAACAACTGTAACTATCATTTACATATGCCTCCGTATCACTAATAAAAAATTTATTTAAATAACTAGCATAAACGTTATTCACTTCTTAATTCTAAAGTTTAGAAAAATTAGTGTCAACTAGTATGTACAAAATAGGAGAACCAATATCCTCCTATTTTCACTTTAAATTATCATAAATCATTTTAAGACCGCATTTTGTAGCGTAATCACGAATTTCATTTCGATCCTTGCCAAAATTAAATTCACGGGTCTTAACCTCACCATCAGGTAATGAAATTCCTACCCAGAAATTCCCAGCAGGATGTCCTTCCAATTCATCAGGTCCAGCAACTCCAGTAAAAGAAACCGAAACGTCAGTATTGAGAATTGCTTTCGAATTTTTAGCCATCCAAACAGCCGTCTCAGATGAAACCACTCCATGCTTATCAATCACTTCGCTTGGAATGTGCAAGACATCCTCTTTCACTTTAACCGAATAAGTCACAAATCCACCTGGGAAAACCTCAGAGACACCTGAGACATCACCAAGCCGACTCTGAAACATCCCAGCAGTAAGTGATTCTGCCGCAGTGATCGACAATGCTTTCTTTTTAAGGATATTAACAGCTACTTTAGCCAATGAGTTATCATCACCAAAACCATAGAAATATTTCCCTACAACTGAGTTTACTTTAAAGATCATTTCATCAATTAAATGATCGACATCTGATTTTTTCTTTCCACTCGCAGTAATTCTTAGGGTAACTTCATTTCGCTTGGCGTACGTTGCTAAAGTTGGATTCGTTTGATGAGAAATCAAGTGCTTTAATTGGTCCTCAAGTTCTGTTTCACCAATTCCAAAGAAACGCATTACTTTGGAAGCAATAACGGGATTACCACTAGCTAATTTAGTCAAAATTGGAAGTGCATATTTAGTAAACATGTGTTGCATCTCAACTGGTGGTCCCGGTAAAACCAAGTAATCACAGTTCTTAGTCGTAAGAAACATACCAACAGCAAAACCATTATCATTTGGTAATACAGTCGAACCGTGGATATATTCAGCTTGAATATCAGCATTTTGAGGCTTTTCCATTGGATAATTTTTATGAAAATGATTAATTTTTTCCAGTGCTTTTTGATTAGTATCTAACCCAAGACCCAAACGCTTAGCTAGCACAATCTTAGTAATGTCATCTTCGGTAGGACCTAACCCGCCTGTCAAAACCACTAAGTTACTTCGACTTTCAGCAAGCTTTATAACAGCTTCTAACCGTTTGTAATTATCTCCAACGGTGTCTTGAAAGTAAACATCAATTCCTAAATTTGCCAGATGACGCGCAATAAAGGGCGCACTGGTGTCAGTAATTTCACCAAGGAGAATTTCCGTCCCAACTGATATTATTTCAGCATTCATCAAACCACTCCTAACTGTATTAATTAAAATGAATCAGAAAAAACTTTTCGGTTCTTGTAAAAGTACTCAATACCAGAGTAAATGGTAAAGAATAAGCAGATGTATAAACAGATTTGGCCCATCGGAAGATTAATGTTATTAAATAATGCATTATTTAATAACAGAATAATAATCGCAATCATCTGGAAAAAGGTTTTAATCTTGCCTGGCCACGCAGCCGCAACAACTTCACCATCATTTTCAACAACAATTAAACGTAAACCAGTCACGGCTAATTCACGACAAACAATGATAGCCGCAATCCAACTAGCAACACTGCCAAGACCAACTAAGACAATGAAGGCACACATTACCAACATCTTATCCGCTAACGGGTCAGCGAATTTCCCAAAATTAGTCACTAGGTGTTGTCTTCTCGCAATTTGACCATCCAAAAAGTCCGTTAACGCTGCCACAATGAATACCACGGTAGCTAAAACCTGTGTAACTGGAATCATGGTTCCCACGATCATCACGCTGCCAAGATCCATTGGCACAACCAGTAAAATTAAAAATATTGGTATTAAAATTATTCTAAATAAAGTTAATTTATTTGGTAAGTTCAAAAGTTTATCCTCCTGAGGTTAAACGCTAAAATAACGACCTGCTATCTTTAACAGATCGTTATTTAGGTTTGGGTTAAAGTTTATTTGTAATTTTAAAAGTGACATTTCTAACTTGAGCATTCCCATTGTTAGCGGGCTTCTCTAAATTAGCTTTTTGACCGTTAATCGTGATGTCAGTAGCGGGGGCATTGCCGAGGTTAACGTTAAATTCTTTCGTGTTAGCAGGAATGGTGACATCATGAGTCTGGTTGGGATTTAAAGTTCCCTGCCAAACCTGTGATCCATTAACCGAAACAGCTGACCAAGACTTAGCATTTCCCTTTAAAGTGACCTTTGTTTCTTTTTCATTGGTTTTAACATTGTACTCGTTCTCATTAGCACCCTTAGCAATCTGGGTTCCTTGGTTATTCTGATTCTTTGTTTTGGCCTCTTTGGCCTTATCCTGAGCGGCCTTCTTCGAACGCGAGCTGGCCATCGAACTTGAACTATCCGAAGATACGGAAACAGACGTTGTACTTGAAGTAGTATCTGAATTGTGATGAGCTAACTTTCCGGCTCCAACCCAGATGACGCCAATGATAATAATCACAATGACCACAATTCCAACAATCGGAATTAGTTTCTTCACACCAGATCCTGAAGGGCCTGATTCTGGACTCGTTGAGTGATGTCTAACAGAACGTTGTTTGGGCATCTCAGACTGAACTGGTTGAGGATTTTCCTTAATGTTATTTTGACCCTCACCGTTATCGTCCTCAGAAGAGCCAAACTTTTCTCCACCAGGAAGCTCGGAGTCATATTTTTGAATAAACTCGCTTCCGTTTAAACCAACTGCATCTGCAAACTGTTTAACAAAAGCACGAACGTAAAAATCACCAGGCAGTGCCTTAAAGTCATCTTGTTCAATTGCTTCTAAATAACGTTTTTGAATTTTAGTTTTCTTTTGAACGTCATCAATTGAAATTCCTGAGTCAACTCTAGCCTTACGCAATAATTGACCAATGTTTACACTTTTTTGATTTTTTTCTTCTTTATCCATATGTAAAACCCCATCGTTTTAGATTTCATTGTCAGTATATCACAACGCGTTACCTTAAAAAAAGATATACATTAGGAAATAACCTTCAAAGTTGTTTTATTAAAGTCAAAGAATTTACTAGCAAAATCAATTACCTCATGAACGGAAAGTTGGTTTAAGATTTGAATTTCATCAAAAAGATTGGTATATCCATTTAGTGGATCTCCCATTTGATTCGCAATAGCCGAGTTGGAATTCATAAGTGAAATATACTGTCCAATCTCTTCTCGTTTAATTAGGTTAAAAATCTTAGACAATTTTGCGTCGTCATTTAATCCATTCTCAATTTCACGTTCAACGGCTTTTTGAAACTCTTCTGGACGATTTGAATCCTCTACAAAGATCACAAATTGATAACCATCTTCTAGATCAAAGTCATAACCAAACGAATCATTTATGATCTCCTTGGAATAGAGTTTTTGATATGGCTCAGCATCTTCAGAAAAAATCATCGACAAAAACAATCCCAGTGATAATTCGTTTTTAGTGAATTGGACCCCACTACTAATCTCGTCAGGTCCTCTAAATCCAACCGCAACTTTCCCTCTTGTCAAATTCATAGTAGTGTGCTCATCTGATATAATCGAGCTTTTCTTAATGGCATCGTTCGTTTGCCGCTTCAGGGTTAAAATCTCAGATTGACTAATTGAGGGAATGGTTCTTTCAAGTCTTTCAATCCTTTCAATCGCATCACTCTCGTTGACATTTCCAACGAGCATTAAATCCATATTGTTTGGAACATAATACTGGTTATACATTGCATACAAGTCTTCTGTCGTAATTTTGGCAATTGAATCAATTGTGCCCGCAATATCATGATCAAGTGGAGAGTTATGATACATATTTCCGATCGTATCAAAATAAATTCTAGAACCGGGATCATCTTGATACATCATAATTTCCTGTCCAATGATGCCCTGCTCTTTTTGAACTTTTTTTTCGTCAAAATACGGATGCTGAACCAAATCAACTAAAACATCTAAATTATCACCAACATGATTAGTTGTATTGAAAAGATAACTGGTTTGATCAAAACTCGTAAACGCATTTGAATCCGATCCAAATTTGCCAAACTGATCACTTGAATCATAATTTTGTTTATCAAACATTTTATGTTCCAAAAAATGAGCAATTCCGAGCGGCATCTTTCGGGATCGTTTATTTTCCAAAATCAAATTATTAATTGCACCAAAATGAACGTTTAAAATGCCGTAGGTCGAATGAAAGCCTGGCTTAGAGTCAATAAATACTTTCATTCCGTTATCTAATTGATAGCGGTAAACCGTTTCATTTAGCTTGTCATACTTAATTTCAACCATTATTAATTCCTTCCAATAAAAATTTAGCCCGCAATTTAAACTTCGAAGCTACTTGACTTACATCGTCACTGGTAACCCCTCTAACTCTATTAATCCATTGACTGGGGCTCAAATCGATCCCATATAGTTCATTAATAAAATCACCATTAAGCGTTCGGCGTTGGCTATCAAATTTAGAATAATATCCATCAATCAATGCTGATTTAATGTCTAAAAATCGCTGATCCGAATACTCTTGTTTCTGAATTAAACTAACTTGCTCATCAATTAACTGGTTAACTTGATCCACATCTCCCGAGTTAATGCCACTTTCAATTAACACATACCCCAAAGTAGAATTATAATTACTCGAAATGTAATATGCTAAGCTATGTTTTTCACGAATATTATGAAACATTAATGATTGTTGGGCTCCCCCAAGTAAAGCATTAAAAACAATTGCCGCGTAATAGTCATTATCATTTACGAAAATAGGAAAATCAAAAGCTAAATCAAACTTGGATTGTTCTCCATTAATTTTTTCAACCTGAGTCCTGATCGGTAAGGAGCTAAAATTGCGATTCATTGGCTCATTAAATTTCCTTCTGGGTAAAAACGGTAGATGCGTCTCAATCATCTGAGTTTGTTTCTCCGAAAGATCGCCTAAAATCGAAATATAAATATCGTCGTTTTTAAGAAGGTTTTCCCACTCTCTTACAACAGCTACATTTTCTAAGTTTTTAATTTGCTCCTGATTTCCAATGATTGAATTGGCATAATTGGGTTGGTCGGAAAAGTAAAGCTCTCGAACTCTCTTCGCTGCATAATAACGATGGTCATCATTAAGAGAATCTAAATATTGAATTAAATTTTTTCGTTGAATTTCAAATTGTTCCTTGACGTAATGTTCACCATCAAGGTTGGGATGAAAAATAACTTCTGAAAGAAAAGTCAACGCATCGTCAAAAACGTCAGAATTATCCAGCGTAAATTCATCATTAACAAAGCTCATAACCACTCTCAACACACTACGATTGCCAACTTTAAACACATTTGTTCCAAAGCTGGCACCAAATAGTTCGGAAAGTCTTCTAGCCAACTTTAATTTTGAATCGTACTTGTGACTATAATTTTCCATCATTTCAGAAACCATGGTTCTAGCAGAATAATCTGCATAGTTTAACGGGGCAACAAAGTCAATTGTGATCGATGTTGTTTTGAATTTATTACTCTCATGAACATTTAAATGAACCCCATCTGTGATTGTTTTTTTCAAACTAATTCCTCCAAAATAAAAAGTTCCCATAGAAAGAATTCTAAGAGAACTTTATCAATTAGTATAACTAATTCTTTGTAAATACGTGTTTGAATTTAGACCAAAAACCTTTTTTCTGTGGCTTAATTTTCATCAATGGAACGGTTTCTCCAAGCAAGCGTCGTGCGATGTTACGATAAGCCGTTGATGCAGGATCATCAGTGTCTAAAACTACTGGTTCGCCATGATTTGAAGTAGTAATCACCTTATCATCATCAACTACAACTCCAAGTAAACTAATTCCCAGGTGATGAGTAATTTCGTCAACATCCATTACATCGCCATTGTCCATCATACTTGGTCGAACTCGATTAATAACCAACCTTGGAGCTTCTTTTAAAGGATGCTTCCCTAATAGCCCTACAATTCGATCTGCATCTCGAACTGCAGAAATTTCCGGTGTGGTAACCACAATGGCACTATCTGCCCCAGCAACAGAATTAAGAAACCCTTGTTCAATTCCTGCCGGACAATCAATCAACACGAAATCAAACTGTGGCTTTAATTCATCAACAATATCTTTAACTTGGTCCTCTTTTAAGGCCGATTTATCTGTATTTTGAGCGGCTGGTAATAAGTATAAATTATCGTCAAAGCGTTTATCCTTTACCAATGCTTTTTGCAGTGGAACCCGTCCATTGGCAACGTCAACGATGTCATACATAATTCGATTATCTAGTCCAAGAACCACGTCAAGGTTTCTAAGGCCGATATCCAAATCCATCAAACAGACGCGCTTCCCCATTAAGGCTAAAGCAGTCCCGATGTTAGCTGAAGTAGTTGTCTTACCAACTCCACCCTTTCCAGAGGTAATAACGATTGCTTTTCCCATTATTCGGTTCCTCCTATTCGATTATAAAACTTCGGACTAATGTCTTTAATCTGATCTAAATTGCCATACTCGATAGTATGTAAGTCATTAATGTAAATAACAGTACGGCTGTTTTCAGAAATTCTATTCTTATTATCGCTGACGATATCAAACTGTTCTCCGATCCGAACCTGCTGGGCATCGTTTAAGTTGCCAATTACAATGGCCTCTTCATCGTTCGGAAATCCAGCGTGCACAATTCCTCTCACATATCCTAAATTATAAACGTTACCGCCCGCAAGTAATTTACCTCCCTCATGAATGGCACCAAAAAAAAGGACGTCGCCCTTGGCTGTAATCTCTTCACCATTTCTGATGGTTCTCCCAATGACGGAAACCTTATTTAAGTCCCGGATTCGGTATGCTTCTGATGTAGTAACCACATCAGCCATAAATCGCCTGATACTCATCCTTGGATATTTAGAAACAATCTCCCTTAATGTTTGCTTTTGCGCTCCAGTGAGAATCCGATTCCCGGTAAAAACATCAAAAGAAAATTGTTTAGCATTCCCTAACTCTTTTCCACTACTAAGTTGTTCCATCAAGTTCTTGAATTCATTAATGTCACTATCAAAACTACTGGTATCAGAAATATTAATTTCATAACCATTTTGAGTACCCTTTAAAACTACATTTTCCATACAGTCAATGCTCCTAGTTTAACTAAAATAATTGAAAAGTGCCCTGATTGGGAGATACAGAATTACAAATAAGATCAGGTTCAACACTAACGTTGGCCCTAAAGTATAAATCAATAACTGTACACCACTAAGAGAGGCAATATGTGCAATTCGGTCACCTAAGTAGCTCAAAATAAATACCACCAAAACATCCCCAACATAAAGTAGAGATGAAGTGACCATGTTTTCACGCACAAATTTTAAAACCATTCGATTAATATAAACCACCAGCGGAAATGCAAACGTAAAGATCCCAATAATTCCAACGTAATAAATATCATAAACGATTCCAATTCCTAAGGCCCACCAGCCCATGTGTAATTTTTCATGGCGCGCAAAAAGAGTGGCCATTACCAACCACAATAAGGTTAAGTAAGGTACCATTGAAAATTTGCCAAAAAGTACTGGTGAAAAAAGTTTAGAAATCGTTCCTTCCAGTAGAAATGAAATGACCAACCCAATTGGATATAAGAACTTTAACCGGGAAGGACGTCTCATTGGACTTCCTCTTCTAATCCTTCTTGCCAATTACGGTCACCGCCTCAATATCATCCATGTTTGCAGCTGGTTTAATGTTGACTTTTTCAGAAATACCATCACTATTTTGTTTAGTTCCAGCAACTTTTCCGACATAAAGTCCCTTAGGAGTCACGCCACCAAGACCATTAGTCATAACTTTCGTCCCAGTCTTGATCTTGTCTTGATTAGTAACACTTCCCATTACCAACTCATTAGTATCACGATTATAACCGTCAATTAATCCATTAACGACTTTCTTTTCTCCTTGAACCTGAACCGCAAAACGACTAGCAGTATCACTTTTGTCGGTGATTAGTTCGACTTTACTGTTGGTCTTATTAACTTCAGCAACCCGACCAACTAATCCAGAATTAACAATTACAGACATGTTCTTTTGAACTCCTGCAGCCGATCCCTTATTAATGATCAGTTGATTTTGCCATGAAGATGGCGTCCTAGTAATTACGCTAGCATTAATCGCCTTGTAGTCCGTGGGAGTCCCCTTGATATTTAACTGTTGTCTTAATTTTTCATTTTCATTTTCCAGTGCTTGATTTTTAACTTGAGTTTGAGCTAATTGTTCAACCTGACCCTTTAAATGATTATTTTCCTGATAAGTATTTAACAAATTATCAGTGGCACCAAACAATGAGCCAACGCCATTGGCAGGAATACTAACAATTCGATCGCCAAATCCAACAACATCATTTCCAACTTGTTGAATCAATGGAGGAGTAGCACGATTTTTTCGCACTGCCACTGACCCACTAATCAAACCTAAGCCAATAATTAAGCAAACGACAATGATTACTAGCTTTCGACTTGAAAAAAACTTGTGCATAATAATCCTCCGTACGTGCTTAAAATAAATAAGCGGGAATTCATCCCCGCTTATCCAATTTATTTTCTATTCATTGCCTCAATACTTTTAAGCGATTCACCGGTTCCAATTGCTACACAATCCATCGGATCTTTGGCAATTGTCACAGGAACTTGAGTGGCATCTGATACTACTTCTGGGAGATTTTTGAGTAGAGCACCGCCACCGGTAAGAACAATTCCATGATCAATCACATCAGCAGAAATTTCAGGAGATGTCTCTTCTAGAGTTTCTTTAATCGTAGTGATAATCTCAAGAATGTCTTCGTGCATTGCAGAAGCCACATCCTCCGCAGTTACTTCAACTGACTTAGGAAGGCCGGTCAGTAAGTCTCTTCCACGAACGGTTTCATCATTCATGTCCTTTGCGGCACCAATTGATGCAGAACCAATGGTGCATTTCAAATGTTCTGCAGTTGGCTCACCAATTAGCACATTATAATTTTTTCTGATAAAGGTAACGATCACTTCGTTCAACTTATCACCAGCCATTCTCACCGAACGTGATGATACGATCCCACCAAGAGAAATAGTAGCGACGTCGGTAGTTCCACCACCAATATCAACAACCATGCTTCCAGTTGGATCCATAACTGGTAGACCGGCACCAATTGCAGCAGCAAATGGTTCTTCGATTACATAAGCATCCTTTGCTCCAGCAACTCGAGTAGCATCAATTACGGCACGCTTTTCCACAGCAGTGATACCACTTGGAACACAAACCATTACGTAAGGCTTACCACCGTGGCTTCCCAATGCTTTATCGATATAATATTTCATCATGGTCACAGTAGTATCATAATCAGCAATTACACCGTCTTTCATTGGACGAATAGCTTCAATGCTGGCAGGCGTTCTACCAATCATAGATTCGGCTTGTTGACCAACAGCAACAATCTCGCCAGTTTTTGTATTTTTAGCAACCACAGAGGGTTCTCGTAAAACGATTCCTTTTCCATCAACATAAACAATGGTATTAGCGGTTCCTAAATCGATTCCGATGTTTTTTGTACCTAATCCGAACAATTTATTCATCCCTTCAATTTTAAGTTTTAATTTTTAAGTAATTACTTTGATAAGACTAGTATATCATACTGCATTTATATCAGTCAGAAATATAAGGCCAAAATTAGTTACTTAAGTTTTTCTTCATTTTCTTTAATATATTTTCTAACTTCCGAGATAAATAACAGCGATCCAGTAACCAAAATTAACTGATTATCATTTTTACTGTCACGGACCTTTTTTACCGATTTGTTCAGTGCTTTATGCCAATCGCTAACTAATGAAACATTGGGAAAGTTATTGATATCAAGTTTAGAAAAGTCAGCACTTGCTCGCTTTTCTCCCGCAGAAAACCGTGTCAAAATAACGTCACTATTAGACAAAGACTTAACAATTTTTAGCATTTCTGGATACTGTTTGTCAGCGAAAACCCCCATCACAATTGTAAGATGAGAATTTCTCCACTTACTACTTCTAAAACGAAGCGACGACAAAAGGCTCCGAATTGCTGGGACATTATGTGCCCCATCAATCATAATCGTGGGATCATTATTAATTACTTCCATCCTTCCAATCCATTTTGTTGAACTAATTCCCGCTTTGACCGAAGAAATCATGGATGGTTCTGTCATGTTTAAATAATTAAACGCATAAACCAAGAAAGCTTCAATCGCAATTGCAGCATCTTCCATTTCAAAGCTTCCAATTTGTTTCATTGAAATGTTATCAATGTTCAAATGAGCACTTGAAAAATTAAAATGATTTTGATTTACCGGCACGAATTGATAATCACGCTTTAATTCCCAAATTGGACTATCTAATTTTATAGCTGCTCGTTCAATCACCTTTCTCGGACCTTCTTTGATTCCTCCAATCACACATGGACGGTTTTGGCGAATAATTCCAGCCTTATTATCCGCAATTTTTTCTTCCGAATCACCAAGCAGTGCCATGTGATCCATCCCAATGGTAGTAATAATTGACATTTCCGAATTAACCACGTTGGTTGAATCGGATCTTCCTCCAATTCCGGCCTCCACAATCACAACGTCAACGGGATGATCACGGAAATAGATGAACATCATAGCGCAAATGATTTCAAATTCAGAGGGACCTAAATCAGGATCATTCTTATCAATTTCATCGACAATCGGCTTAATTTCACGCACCAACTCTAAAATTTCATCATCTGAAATTGGTTGATTATTCACACTGATCCGCTCGTTGAACTTAATCATAAATGGTGAAGTAAAGGTTCCAACTGAGAGTCCAGAAGCCATTAACATGTTACTCAAATAGGCAACACATGAGCCCTTTCCATTAGTTCCCGCTACGTGAATGCAGTTTAGCGTTTTTTCTGGAAAATCCAATTTCTTCATAAAGTGAGCCATCCGCTTTTTAGGTGGTTCTTTTTTAATTCGTGGTCTACCATGGATATACTTTAATGCTGCACTGTAACTATCAATCACCATTGCAACTCCTCTAAAAAGAAGGCTCAGCTGTTTAGCTGAGCCTCGTATTTTACTTATTTAAAGCATCGATTACATCTTTAAGTCGGATTTTAACGGCTTTAAGTTTAGCCTCATTGTCGGTTTGCTTTTCTTTTTGCTCATTGACAACTGTCTCTGGAGCATTGTCTACAAACTTTTTATTAGCTAGTTTTTTCTGTGCTCGTTTGACTTCCGATTCAAATTTTTGGACTTCTTTTTGTAGCCGTTCTTTTTCATCATTGAGGTCAACCAGTTCATCCAGTGGGATGCTGATCTCAGCATCAGTAATTATCGATGTCATAGCCAATTTAGGAATATTAATGTCAGAACCAATCTCTAACTTATCAGGGTGACCAAATCGTTCAATGTAGTCACTGTTATCTTCTAGTACCTTTTTCAAATCGGAATTCTTAGTTTTAACTAGAATGTCAACTGGACTAGATAGGGGTGCATTAACCTCCGAACGGATATTTCTGACTGCTTTAATAACATCAATCAGATGATTCATATTTGATTCTGCTTTTTTATCATCAAATTCATCATGAGTTACTGGATACGCAGCTACCACCAATGATTCACCAACGTGCGGCATTGAAAGCCAAATCTTTTCAGTAACAAATGGCATAACTGGTTGGAGTAATCGCAAGATTTGATCCAAAACGTACGCTAGGATATTTCGCGTGTTTTGTTTGGCTTTTTCATCTGAGCCAGTCAAAATTTCCTTACTCATTTCAATGTACCAATCACAAAAATCATTCCAAATAAAATCATAAAGTGAACGGTTGGCTTCACCAAAGTTAAACTTGTCATATTCTTCGGTAACATGCTTAACAACAGAGTTTAATTTCGAAAGAATCCATCGATCGGATAAATTCCATTCTGATTGAGCTGGTAACTCTGGTTTAGACATGTCACCTAAATTCATGATGACATAACGACTGGCATTCCAAATCTTATTGACAAAATTCCAGGCTGATTCGACCTTACTATAACTAAACTTCATGTCCTGTCCAGGCGTTGTTCCAGTTGAAAGGCACCATCTCAAGGCATCGGCTCCGTACTGATCAATAACATCCATTGGATCAATCCCGTTACCTAAAGACTTACTCATCTTAACCCCATGTTCATCACGGATTAAACCATGTAACAGCACGTTTTTAAATGGACGCTTACCGGTAAAATGTAAACTTTGAAAAATCATTCTTGAGATCCAGAAGAATACCAGATCATAACCAGTTACAAGCGTGTTGGTAGGAAAATAGCGTTGATAATCTTTTGAGTCAGTATCAGGCCAACCAAGGGTTGTAAATGGCCATAAAGCTGATGAAAACCAGGTATCCAACACGTCTGGATCTTGCGTCCAGTTTTCGGGATCCTTAGGAGCGTTTTCGCCAACGTAAATCTTGCCAGTCTCATTATTGTACCAGGCAGGAATCCGATGTCCCCACCATAGTTGCCTTGAAATAACCCAATCATGAACGTTTTCCATCCATTGCATAAAGGTATGCTCAAATCGTTCTGGAATGAAACTAACCGCATCATTGGTCTTTTGATTCTCCATTGCCTTTTTGGCCAATGGTTTCATTTTTACAAACCATTGAGTCGAAAGACGAGCTTCAACCTGAACTCCGGTTCTTTCAGAATGACCAACTGAGTGAACAATGGGATCAATTTTAATCATCAAGCCTTGATCTTCAAGGTCCTTGACCATTGCCTTTCGAGCATCAAAACGATCCATGCCTTCATACTTCCCAGCATTTTCGTTCATCGTAGCGTCTTCGTTCATGGTATTAATCCGTTTTAAATCATGTCTGTTCCCAACTTTAAAATCATTAGGATCGTGGGCTGGGGTAATCTTAACCATTCCAGTCCCAAATTCAGGATCAACGTACTGATCGGCAATAATCGGAATCGTCCGATTTACGAGTGGAACAACGACCTCTTTACCTACTAAATCTTTATAACGATCATCACTTGGGTTCACTGCGATAGCAGTATCACCCATCATAGTCTCAGGACGAGTTGTAGCGATTTCAATGTAATTCTTTCCATTAAATTTAGTATCATCAGCAAACGGATACTTAACGTGATAGAAAGCGCCTTTATCATCTTTGTGAATAACTTCAATATCAGATAAAGCAGTCCGAGCCTTTGGATCCCAATTAATAATGTATTCACCACGGTAAATTAACCCTTGATTATACAAGTCAACAAATACTTTCCTGACGGCTTTTGACAAACCATCATCCAACGTAAAGCGTTCACGACTGTAATCAAGTGATAACCCCAGTTTGGCCCACTGTTTATGGATCGTATCAGCAAAGTCGTCTTTCCATTCCCAAACCTTATCGACAAATTTTTCACGACCTAAATCGTACCGCGAGATCCCCTTCTCGTTAAGCATGGCTTCAACTTTTGCTTGAGTTGCAATTCCCGCATGATCCATCCCAGGAATCCAAACGGTATCATAACCTTGCATCCGTTTCTGTCTAATTAACATGTCTTGAAGAGTAGTATTCCAGGCGTGACCCAAGTGAAGCTTACCGGTCACATTTGGCGGAGGTAAAACAATTGAATATGGTTTTGCCTTTTTATCCCCATTTGGCTTGAAAACATCCTCATCAAGCCATTTCTTATACATCCCTGCTTCAACTGAGTTGGGATCATATTTCGTTGACATATCTACTTCTTTTGCCATTTCTTCACCTCATTTAAAATAAAAAGCATCCGTCCAGAATAGGACGAATGCTCGCGGTACCACCTAAATTGAATTATTGCTAATTCCAACTTAACTAGATAACGGCTAGTACCGATTACATCTTAATTCATTCAACATAACTGCTCACAAGCAACAATGATCGTTTGAACGCATGGACTTTCCAGCACATGTCCACTCTCTGTGCGTCATAACAACCAACCTCTTGATCAAAGCATTTAACATAATAAATATTACTCAATTTACAATCTTTAGTCAATCACATTAAAGTAATTCTGAAAAAACATCTTCATTAGCGTTCAAATAATCATCATTTGGGTGAATCTTACTGATCGTAATACCCTCAATGGCTTCTTTCATTAAACCATCCACGTCAATGTTTTTTTCAAACTTTCTGGCTTTCTCCACGTCCGGCTTTGTTTTCGGTGCTGGTGGAGTAAAGATCGTACAGCAGTCCTCATAAGGAAGAATTGATAAATCATAGGTGTCAATTCGTTCAGCAATCTTAATAATCTCAGTCTTATCCAAAGAAAGCAACGGACGTAGAACTGGCAAATTAGTCACATCATTAATGGCGCGCATACTTTCTAACGTCTGTGAAGCAACTTGTCCTAACGACTCACCGGTAAATACTCCATCACAATGACGTGCAATGGTAATTGCTGCGGCAATTCTCAACATCATCCGGCGCTGAACCGTCATCAAGTAACCCTCTGGAACTTTTTCTTTAATCTCTTCTTGAATCTTAGCAAATGGGACCTGGATAAAATCAACGGTTCCACCTAATGCCGAAAGTTTAGCCGTCAAATCCTTAGCTTTTGCTAGCGCTTGTTCACTAGTGTATGGAGGACTGTAGAAATGAATCATATCTAACTTTACCCCACGCTTCATGGCCATGTAAGCCGCAACGGGTGAATCAATGCCTCCTGAAAGCATCATGGTACCACGTCCTCCAGTTCCAACTGGTAGTCCTAATGCTCCCTGAATCGTCTCACTTGATAAATAGATGCCAGACATTCTGACATCAATCTGTAAGTTGATGTCAGGTCTTTTCATTTGAGCTTTAATTCCATCTAAATGATCTAAGACATACCCGCCAACCTCATCATTCACTTGATAAGTGTTTAGTGGATAATCTTTATTTTGACGGTTAGTTGAGATCTTAAATGTTTGACCACTCTGGAATTGATTCGAAATCATTGCGAGTGCCTTTTTCTGAATGTCTTCAATTGGGGTATTTTTTTCCAACTTAACAACTGGTGAAAAAGTCTCAATTCCAAAGACTTTTTTTAAGGCTGCCATCACTGGAGCTGCATCTTGACCATGCAAACTAACATGTAACCGATCCCGTTGGGCGTCAACGGTGACTCCATCAAACTGTTTTAAAACTTGCCTAATGTTATGTCCCAGCTGCCCAATAAAGACCCTGCGATTTTTTCCCTTTGTGGACAGTTCGCCGTAACGAACCATAATCTCACTATACTTCACACCCTCACTCCTTTACTATTCTTTAATGATTATCTAACTTAACTTTTTGAATTCTTCGTACAATTCATCAAATATTTGATTAAACTTATCAGCTTCATCTAAAGTATTTTTGTCTCCTAAGGAGATTCGAACGGCACTGCGAGCGATGCTTGGGTCTACTCCCATAGCATCTAAAGTTCCTGCCGTTTCCTCTTTTTTGGATGAACAAGCGCTCGTAGTAGAAATGTAAATCCCATGTTCTTCAAAGGCATGCACGATCGTTTCACCTTTCACTCCTTCAATTGCAAAGCAAAGAATGTGTGGAGCAAAGTGGTCTGATAAACCGGAGAAAGGATGAACCTTGTTGAACTTAGTAATATGAGCATAAATTCGTTCTCTGATCTTTTGTTCACGTGCAATGCTTTCAGATTCATGATCCGAAATGATTCTGAGTGCTTTAGCCATCCCTACTATCGCAGGCAGATTCTCAGTCCCACTCCGTTGCCCTCGTTCTTGGCCACCACCATCCATTAATGGAGCAATCTTACGACCGTTTTTCCCATATATCAAACCAATTCCTCTGGGAGCATGAAATTTATGCCCAGAGAATGTGACAAAATCAACTCGATCATTGAAAACCAAATCGTGTAGACCTTTCCCAACAGCCTGGACGGCGTCAACATGAAAATGAATTTTGGGATATTGTTTTAAGACATCATTAATTTCATTGATGGGTTCAATGGCGCCCATCTCATTATTAACCGCCATGATTGACACCAAGATAGTATCCGGTCTAATAGCGGATTCTAAATCTTTTGCTGAAACTCGTCCCTCTTTATCAACGGGTAAATAAGTAACGTCAAATCCCAAATCTTCTAAAGCGTGCATTGAATTTTTCACCGCTGCATGTTCAACAGAAGAAGTGATGATATGCTTACCAAATTGATGTTTCTCTTTGGCGGTTCCCTTTATAACCCAATTGTCACCTTCAGTTCCTCCACTAGTAAAGTAGATTTCGTTAGGTTCTACTCCTAAAATTCTCGCAATTTGATTTCTTGATTGATTCAATAGATTAAACGATTGTTGACCAAAGTTATGAAGACTGGAAGGATTTCCCCAGATCTTTTCACTTACCTGATTATAGGTATCCAAAACCTGACTATCTACTTTAGTCGTCGCACTATTATCAAAGTAAATCATTTGGTACCCTCTCTTTCTAATTCGTCCAAATTACAACAAGATTTATTATACCAGCATTGAAACATAATAAAAACAAGCTGAATTGTTCCAACTCTAATTCAGCTTGTTCGTGCTTACTTTTGATTTTGTGAATCTTGCTTATTTTTGTAATAAGTATTTTCAATTCGCTTGTAGGATCCAGGATTGGCTTTATCAATCGCAGTGGCAATCGTTTCTAAGCTTTCAGGATACTTATATTCATCGTCAAACAGATGCTTAGCTTTTACCAGTGCTCTGTTAATCTCTGGATCAGAATTTCGATAACGATTGGCATATTGCATCACTTGCTCAGCAAGCGATGAGCTATCAATCAAATCATCAGTCTTCTCTTCAAGAGTATCCCGATCTGATTTAATCACGCTTAACTGTTTTTGAACATCATCCATACTAATCTTGACCTTATCCATCGTCCGATTAAGATCCTTAATCTCGTCAGCCACAATGCCAAAGTAGTCAATGTAATCCTGTGATATACCCGGTAAATTCAGCTCATCAATCTTACGCTGAATCCCATGAAGTTCCAAATCAAGATCATCTAAGACCTGATGGGCCTTCTGCTCTTCATCCTTAAAGTCAGCAACCGAATCATTAATGGCCCGTTGTTTCTTTTCAATCTCCGTTAATTGACTATCGCTACTAGTAACGTTGTCAAGGATGTGAGTATAAATGGCTTTCTTGTTGTCAATTGCCTCACGATCTTTTTTATAGGTAGCTTCAATTTCATCAATTTGTTTTCCTAAAGCATTGGCCTTATCAATCTCACCATGTTCTAGTGAGTAATTATGACTGAGTCGATCTAATTCATCGATTAAAACCTGATTTTGTTTTTTGGCGTGTTGGATATATTCTCCGGTGATCTTAAATCCTTTATCAACTTTTTTCTTAGCAATTAATTGCTTTTCCATTAAATCGTAAAGACGATCAATCTTGGTCTCAATCTCACTATCAGAATCCTTGGCCAATTTTAAATCAAGGTGAGCAATATTTTCAAGGTTATCGGAAACGGCTGTTCTTAATTCCTCTAAAGAGACGTCAAATTCATCATCAGCAAATTCATACCCACTTGCATTCATTTTAGAATGAGTTGAGCTAATCTCATCAATTTGATTTTTAAATTCTACATTATTAGTAGCATATAAATGAGGAATTTGTTGCACATCAGCTTCTAACTGATTAGTTGACTTATTTAAATCACCAAGAATTTTATCAGCCTTTTCGTGATCACCATTTTTTGATAGATTAGAAAAATCATCAAAGGTCCCTTCAATCGTCGACAACTGATTTTCAAGCGCATCAATTGCGGGCCCAAAGGAAGCATTCTTAGTAAGCAATTCTTTTCGAAGTTCTTTATAACGACCTTCTAAATCAGTAATGGCCTTCTTATGTTCAGAATTCAGCTGATTCATTTTAGCTAAAAACTGACGAATTACCCTTACATCATCTTCTGAGGTTTTAATTTGTTGTTCCGCATCTAAGCAAACTTCCCGTGTCTTAACAAAGTTAATTCCCTTTGCGTCACTTTTTACCGCTTCAACGTTATTTTTGACGGAAGGAAGTAAGTTATTAGTAACGTTATCAAAATCAGCTTGAGCACTATTAACGCTACTTAATGAATCACCGGTGAGGCCGATATCTTTCACCTTATTAATCTCATCTTGCAGATTCAAATCATTTAGGCGCTTAACGCGTTTTTCAATTGTTTCAGCAATTTTTAATAAATGGTGCTGATACATGACCACGGCACAATAAATTACAGCTACTACAACTAAAATTCCAATAATGACGTTAACCATTAAATACCCGTCCTTCAACAAATTAATTATGTATAAACTTTTCCTCGTTATTAAAGTAATTATATCATAAATGGAAAAAATTTATGATAGCATTCTGAGTTTTTAAGATCATCGACTGCAACGTTGCATTGACTTTTAAGTGCTAATTTCATATAATTGAGTTTGTGTAAAATAATGCAGCAGTATGCGGTAAGCTCGTCAACATGTCCTTGCTACTTGTAGTTTAATTAGTAACCCACTGGCTGCTGAGGCGAAAGTTCAGAGGGATATGCACGAATACTAAGCGTACATCGTTATTTTACTCCAAATATTTTATTGGAGGATTCATTTATGTCAAGATATACAGGTCCAAGTTGGAGAATTTCTCGTCGTCTTGGAGTTTCTTTATCAGGTACTGGTAAGGAATTACAACGTCGTCCATATGCTCCAGGTGTTCACGGCCAAGGTCGTCGTCAAAAACTTTCAGAATATGGTGTTCAATTACGTGAAAAGCAAAAATTACGTTACATGTATGGTTTAACTGAACGTCAATTTTACTCATTGTTTAACCGCTCTGGTAAAATCCGTGAGGGTAAGCATGGTGATAACTTTGAAATTATGCTTGAAAGCCGTTTAGATAATATGGTTTACCGTTTAGGCTTAGCTACCACTAGACGACAAGCTAGACAATTAGTTAACCACGGTCATATTACCGTTGATGGCAAGCGGGTTGATATCCCTTCTTACGAAGTAAAGCCCGGTCAAGTGATCGGTGTTCGTGAAAAGGATAAGGACATGGGCATCATCAAAGAAGCTGTCGAATCAGTTGTGAGCCGCCCTGCTTATGTATCATTTGATGCTGATAAGCTTGAGGGTTCATTGACTAGATATCCACAACCAGATGAATTAAATGCAGACATCGATACTTCATTAGTTGTTGAATACTACAACCGTTAAAATATTGTGTCTGTTAAAGAAAAGGCGATCTCGATTGAGACCGCCTTTTTGTATCTCCAATTTCTTTAATGTTAAAATGTAGTAAATACTCAATAAGGAGCAAATATTATGACAGATGACAAAGGATCAGTTCAAAATCGACTTGATCAAGCAATGAGTGGAAACTCCCCTCAAATTAACCCAGATGAGCAACGAAAATACTTGGGAACTTTTCGAGAACGGGTCGACTTCGCCATTACGGTTTCTGAAGATAAAAACCAGGATGCAATCGATCAGTTAAGTAAAGAAATGAAACAACACCCCACTTATCAACTCTTCATTAACGGCAATATAGCTGAAGAACAGCAACAACCGTACATGAAGTTAGCCAGTCAAAATAACACCAACTTTACTTTAAAAAACAACAGCGCTTATGGTACGATGCCCGATCAATATGCGGTAGTCTTAGTCGCTCCAGAGGCAATTAATAAAGACCATATTGATTTTGATCCTAGTAAGGTTAACGCCAAACATGACAACGATCAACCTAAAAAACATCAATCATGGTTTTCACGGTTATTTAAGTAGAAAGAAGCTATAGAATGCAAAAGCCCCTCGCCTACAGAATGAGGCCCACTAAAATTGAAGATATTGTTGGCCAACAGGATTTGGTTGGCAAGGGCAAGATTATTGATCGCATGGTAAAAGCTAAAATGCTTTCATCAATGATTTTATATGGGCCACCTGGTACCGGAAAAACCAGCATTGCAAGTGCAATTGCGGGTTCGACTAAATATGCTTTTCGGATGTTAAATGCAGCAACTGATACCAAAAAGGACCTCCAGGCGGTAGCTGAAGAAGCTAAAATGAGTGGAACGGTAGTGTTATTACTAGATGAAATCCATCGGTTAGATAAGACCAAGCAAGATTTTTTGTTACCACTACTAGAAAGTGGGCAAATTATCTTAATTGGTGCAACGACAGAAAATCCCTATATCAATATCAGTCCGGCCATTCGTTCTAGAACAGAAATTTTTCAAGTTCATCCATTAACCAGTGATGACATAACCAAAGCCGTTAAGCGGGCACTAGCGGACAAGCAAAATGGCTTAGGTAATCTAAAGATCAAACTTGACCATAACGCCATGAGCTTTTTAGTTCACAGCACCAATGGCGATTTAAGAAGCGCTTTAAATGCTCTAGAATTATCTGCCAAGTCCACCACACCTGACCAAGATGGCATCATTCACATTACTCTGGCTGATATTGAAGCTTGTTTACAAAAGAAAGCACTGAGTCAAGATAAAAATGGCGACGCTCACTACAACGTGATGTCAGCACTTCAAAAATCAATTCGTGGCTCCGATGTTAACGCAGCCCTACACTATGCCTCGAGGTTAATTGAATCAGGGGATTTAAACTCCCTAACCAGAAGATTAATGGTAATTGCGTATGAAGACATTGGGTTAGCTAATCCGGCTGCTGCTTCCAGAACAGTATCGGCAGTGCAAGCTGCTGATAAACTCGGTCTCCCTGAAGGACGAATTCCACTGTCTGATGCCATCATTGATCTTTGTCTTTCACCAAAATCAAATTCAGGAATTACAGCGATTGATAAGGCTTTATCTGACGTAAAAACTGGCAATTACGGAGACATTCCTGAGCACTTAAAAGATGCCCACTTCAAGGGTGCCAAAAAACTAGGACACGTCGGTTATAAATACCCACATAATTATCCCAATGATTGGGTTAAACAACAGTATCTTCCTGACAAAATTAAGAATGCCAAGTACTACCAACCAAAGCTGAACGGTAAATACGAAAGAGCTCTAGCTGATCAATATGAAAAAATCAACGAGGCTGAAAAGCATGTCGGAAAGGAATAATTGTCGATGCTCATCAAAGTTTTAATGTTATTTTTCTCCGTAATTTTAATTATTAACGGAATTTATTTTTTAACCCATGCTCATAAAAGTTTCCTACTGTTTCATCCCGAAAAGTTTACCTCATTAAGCATCATCTTACTCATTAGTGGTGTCATTCTAATTGTGGTAGCAATTTTAGGAATTATTTCAATATTTTTCGATAACACTGTTTTTACTCTGCTAGTCTTATGTGCGGGGTGTTTGTGTGCTGTGATTCCAGAACTATTCATCATTCAATACATGGATAAATAACCTTTATATCTGACTTTTCAATTAAAAAATACTAGAATTAAGTTAAATAAAACATCGAGGTGGTTTTTATGCTACAAGAATACAATAATATTTTAGTTCCCGTTGATGGTTCATACGAATCCGAGTTGGCTTTTAAAAAGGCCGTTGCCGTTGCCAAACGTAATGATGCTCATTTACACATTGTCCACGTTGTAGACACACGAGCATTTCAAAATATCTCTAGTTTTGATACATCAGTAGTTGAAGAAGTAACTCAAAACGCTAAAAAAACACTCGAACAGTACGCCAGAGAAGCTAAGGATGATGGCGTTAACAAAGTTGATTATTCAATCGAATATGGCGCACCGAAAACAATCATCTCAAAGGAAATTCCAGACAAACTCGATATTGATTTAATCATGATCGGTGCAACCGGGTTAAATGGTGTTGAACGGTTACTAATTGGTTCAGTAACTGAATATGTCACTAGGATGGCGGTCTGTGATGTATTAGTTGTAAGAACAAATCTAAATAATCAAAAAGTTGATCCTAAAAAAGGAAAACAAAAAGTTTCTAAGTAAAACAAAAAATCATTCGATGATTATTTCGAATGATTTTTTGTTTTAGCAATTTTTAATAATTTATCAATCCGCCCGCTATCTCTTACTCCTTTCAAAAGATTGATTTTAATTTGGGTGCTTTCTGCCTTTTCAAACAGTTTTTCTCGTTTATAACTCAAATATTTCAAACTATAAAATGATTTCAAACAATAGAAGGAATACTTGCGTTTTAGGTAAGATATCATAACATTGGATTCAGAAATCACTAGTTGATTATCGTTAGCTACAAATGCGAAAGTGACAATGGCAAGTCCTAACTTAATGACAACATATCGATCAATTGTATTCATTTCTCTTCGATGTAGCAATTGCCCCATCCTCACCAAAGCATCATCCAAATACTTACGAGCCAATTTTTGACATCCCAATCTCCGATATGAGATTGCAATGCCCAAATAACTCCATGCAGTACAAATAAAATTTGTTTTGACGGAACACGAGTCAATCATAGTATGAAAGCATAGGATTACTTCATCTAAAGAAAAACCACAAAATAGTTCCGCAAAACCACGTTCACAATAATATCTTCCTTTGATTTCTCTTGAATCAATATTCTCAACTTTAATTGTTTCAATAATCGTATTAGCTTTCTTGAAATGATAATGAAGTAGAATGCATTCAACTTTCTTCAGTATTTTTTTAGCATAGCAATACTTTTCATCAGAACAAACTTCGTCTAAGTTCAATCCCAATCGGGACACAATTTCTGGAATAATCACCCATTGATTAAAACACCCATCATTTTCAAGCGCACTGATGGTTGACTGAGTACATAGTCCTTTGGCAAGCTCCGACTGCGTCATATGAATATCAATTCGGCGTTTTTTAATTCTCGCTCCAATCTTTTTCAATAGCGCTTTTGAGGGCATTATGACTTCCAATTGCACGTCATCTCCCTTGACGATTCAAAATTTCATCGTGTCTAAAACAATTAACGTTATGATCATTAATGATCCCTGAAGCTTGTAAAAACGAATAGAGTGTTGTGGGCCCAACTCTTTTAAAATGATACATTTGAAAAACCTGATTAAATTTTTTAATCATTGGTCTCATTTCCGAAATATCGATTTGATCATCAATAATTAAATGATCAACGGGGGTATAATTCACCTGCTGCCATAATTGGTCAAAAAAATGAATCCCCTTTCCCTCTAACTCAAAAACAATCTTGGCATTGATTAAAATGGCATCAAGTTTCGATCGATTTCTAATTCCACGTTTGTCACTCATTGCAGTGTCTTTGATGGTTTCTGCATGAGTAGACAAATAGTTAAAATCAAAATTATGATAAATGCTATCCAGTCCGTCTAACTTCTTCAAAATTAAATTCCACTGAAGTCCTGCCTGCATTATTTCTAGTGACAGTTCTCTAAATAATGCTTTTTCGTCATAATCTGGAACATCCCACACCGTATCATGGTAATTCATTAATCGTGGACTCCTAGTTGCCCAGTTACATCTTTCCATTATTATCACCTCTTATAAGTATATACGAAGAACAATCTTCAAATAAAAAAAGATTATGACTATGTCATAATCTTTTTTTATTATTTATCCTTATATACTTTTTTCTGATCGCCCTTTTGAAGCGGCTTAAAGTCATGCAAAATTTTAGATTGACGGTCAAATTCAGCATAAGCTAGTTCAATCAATTTATCGATTAATTCGGTATAACTAATTCCAGAAGCTTCCCAAAGTTGCGGATACAAAGAAATATTGGTAAAGCCCGGTAATGTGTTAACTTCACTCAAATACGGCTTAAAATCCTTTGAAACAAGAAAATCAATTCGTGCCATTCCCTTTAATCCAAGGGCCTTATAAGCGTCTAATGCCATGTTCGTGATTTGATCATCGACACCATCTGGCAATTCAACTGGAATGGTAAATTGGACCTGACTGGCATCCACGAACTTGTTGTCATAGGTATAGAATTTGTCATCTGCTGGAACTTTAATTGCCCCTAGTTTTGATGCCATGGGATTTTCATTTCCTAAAATAGAAATTTCGACTTCTTCTGGTCCCTCAATTGCTTCCTCAATCAAAATTTTGTTGTCATAACGAAAAGCCTCTTCTAGTCCGCTATCCAATTCCTCTTGATTATGCACCTGATGAATACCGATGGAAGAACCTTGATTGGCTGGTTTGATAAACATTAATGAACCGAGCTTTTTAGATAATTTAGCATAATTCCAATCTTTACGATTATCTGGAGTCAATAAGACGTATTTGGTATTGTTAATGCCTGCTTCATCTAGGATTTTCTTAGTAATATCCTTATCATAAGACATTGCAGAAGCTAAGATTCCACTTCCAACGTAGGGCTTATTCATTAGACGTAATAGCCCTTGAATGGTTCCATCTTCCCCTAAGTTTCCGTGAATAATGGGAAAGAAAACGTCAATATCTTTAGCGCTATCGAAATTAATAATGGGAGCTAGCGGATTATTCATGTCGAGATTTAAAATCTCATCTTTTTCCACATCCGTTTCATCTTCACCATCAAATACACGATGTGAAGCATCATCGCTCAAGACGATTCCATCCTTAGTAATTAGGAATAAGCTGACTTCATACTTATCCTTGTCCATCGCATCATAAATATTATGCGCGGATCTTTTTGAGACGTCGTGTTCTGATGAATTACCACCAAATAATAACGCGACGTGCTTCTTATTTTTAGTCATATTCGCACCTCTGTCGTTTATAATAGAAACTTAATTATAACACAAAAATTAACCGGTAAATAATCCCAAATAAAAAAGCATGAATGAACATGCTTTCATGCTTTATGAGAAATTCTTATCTGTACTAAACATTGAACTCTTGTTATGGTATTGCATTGACATTATCAACCCAATCCCTATCATGTTACCAATTAAGGCAGAACCTCCCTGGCTCACAAATGGGAGCGGAATTCCAGTCATTGGCAGCAACCCAATGCTCATTCCAATGTTTTCAAAAACATGGAATAAAATCATCATAATAACTCCACTAGAAATATAGGCATAGAAAACATTTTTAGTCTCAAAAGTAACCTTGATCATTTCATAAATCAATAAGAAATAAAGAAGAATCAATAATACCCCACCAATGAATCCAAAGTTCTCTCCCATCACGGAAAAGATCATATCAGACTCACGAACAGGAACGTAAACTTTTGAAACATTGAATCCCGTTCCAGTAAGACCTCCTGATCCAACTGCTTTCATACTTTGCCATAGTTGAAATCCTTGGTTACTCGTATCTGACTCAGGATGCAACCAAGTATCAATTCGAGCGAATTGATAAGACTTAAAGCCAAAATGACCAAGTAACATTCGGCCCTCTTTAGTAATGGCAAGTGTCAGTGCAATGGCACCAAGACCACCTGTAACACCAAAGATTGGCGCCAGTATTTTCCACGTAACACCGGATACAATCATCATCCCCGCCAGGATGGCAATGAACACAATGGTAGTTCCAAAGTCATTTTGCAACTTTAGTAAAATCACAATTGGAATCGTCCATAGAATCATTTTACCAAGTAACGCCCAATCACTTCGAGTTTCATGAATTGGATGTTCATTATTGTGAGAAGCAATGACTTTAGCCAACATCAAAATATATGCAGGTTTCATGATTTCAGATGGTTGAAATGTCAGTGGCCCTAACTGAAACCAACTTTTAGCACCAGTTTGTGCCGCATAGGAACGACTATACAAGAACAAAACAGCAACTAAAAGAAAGATCCCAAACCAATACGCATAAGGTGCTAATTTCCATAACTGTTCGGAATCAAATTGCATAATCACAACGATGGCAATTGCACCAATTGCGTACCACACTAATTGCGAAACAACCGCCTTTACGACACTTGTTTGACTTGTATCATGACTGGCAGCTACAAAGATCGACCCTATGCCCACCAAAGCAAGCATCAGTACACAAAAAATGATTCCCCAATCGATTCGATTCTCGTCTGTACTTTCCGACCTATTAAACACGATTAGAACTCCTTTTTTTCATAAATCATACTTATCTTTGGTGCAAATTATACTCTCTTATTACCTCAGCAACAGCATCTTCTTCGCTGTTTTCATGGAAAGTTTTGTCACCAACCACACAAATTGACTTCCCGTTCTTTTCTTCAATGGTGCCCACGGTATGACCGCCAATTTGCACCAATTTCAACGCGTTTTCTTCTGGATCATCAATAATATTAACACCGATTCGTTTTTCTTTTCGAGCCACGCTTAAAAACCTCCTAGAATAAAAAATAGTTGATAAAATCAACTATTTTAGCTTCATTGAGCGACGATAATCTTCCTCAGCTTTTTTATTTCTTCCCAATGAAAACTTCTTGGGAACTGGATCGTATCCACCCTTAACCAGTGGATTACACCTCAAAATTCGTGTAAACCCCATCAGTGTCCCTTTCAATGCTCCAAAGCGATTGATCGCTTCGAGCGTATAATGCGAACAGGTTGGTGAGTACCGACAACTAGGCGGAAACAATGGTGAAATAAAACGCTGGTAAAACTTAATTAAAGATATAAATATTCGTTTCAATTTTTTCTCTCAATTATTTTCTACTGAAAAATCCACGACTCTTTTTATTGCTACTCATATGCTCAAGCATTTCACCAGCACCTTTTGCAACATTGTCTAAAGGATCTTCAGAAATATAAACCGGAACCGTTAACGCATTTGAAATTACAGTATCAATGTCTTTAAGAAGTGCACCACCACCGGTTAACATTACTCCTCGATCAATAATATCAGCTGAAATTTCTGGTGGAATTGTCTCTAAGACTGCCTTTGCACCTGACACAATGGAGTTAATTGAACCACTAATAGCTCTCGCAACTTCCTGACTAGTAATGGTTACCGATTTAGGCATCCCACTAACTGAGTCACGACCTCTAACCTCCATCTCTTTAACATCTTGGGTGGAAACGTCTGCCGTTCCAATCTGCATTTTAATTCGTTCAGCGGTGTGTTCACCGATAATAAGGTTATGTTCTTGTTTCAAGAAGTTAACGATATCAACGTTCATCACATCTCCAGCAATTTTAAGTGATTTACTGGCTACGATATCACCGAGTGAAAGAACCGCAATGTCTGAGGTTCCACCACCCATATCGATTACCATGCTACCATGAGGCTGGTAGATATCCATACCAGCACCTACGGCAGCTACTTTAGGCTCTTCTTCAATGAAAACTTCGCCACCAGCTGCGCGTTCCGCTGCTTGGATAATTGCTTTTCGTTCAATGTTAGTGATGTTTGTAGGAGCACAGATCATCGTCTGTGGTTTAGAAACAACGCCCTTAACGCTTAATTTACTGATAAAATACGAAAGCATTTCTTGAGTAATGTCAAAATCAGAAATAACTCCGTCTTTTAAAGGTCTAATGGCTTTAATGTTTCCAGGAGTTCTACCTACCATTTGGTAAGCTTCAGAACCGACCGCCAATACCTTATTTGTTTTAGTATCAACGGCAACTACAGATGGTTCATTAAGAACAATACCCTTCCCCGTAACGTATATAAGAACGTTAGCAGTTCCTAAGTCAATCCCAATATCTTGTGCCATAAAAATACTTCCTTCCGTAACATCGTTTAACTAAATTATAGCATATCCAGAATAGCAAAAGAGAATTATCACATACGAAATTATCTAAATTTTTCTAACGATCAAGTTAGTCATTAGCAATTGCGTCGCTTTCTTTAATTGGGATTCGCTCAACTTCTGCGCCAAGTTTTTGCAGTTTCTTGTGAAATTCGTAGTAGCCACGATCAAGATACTTCAGATTAGTAACTTCCGTATAACCATCAGCAACTAGACCAGCTAAAATCAAGGCAGCTGCGGCTCTAAGATCAGTCGCAGCAACTTTAGCACCCTCAAAATGGGTTGGTCCATACATGGTGACTGTTTCGCCATTAATGTCGAACTTAGCACCCATTCTGCGTAATTCTTCCATGTGCATAAACCGATTTTCAAAAACAGTTTCCGTTAGCTTGCTGACACCATCGGCCCTTAACTGCAATACTGTCATTTGAGGCTGCATGTCAGTAGGAAAGCCTGGATATGGGGCAGTCTTAACGTTAACTGGTTTTAATTTTGCGGGTCCAATGACACGAACACCATCGCGTTCTTGTTCAACTTTAACCCCCATCTGTTTCATTTTGGAAATTAATGGTAAGTTATGTTCGGTAATCCCGTTTTCAATTAAAAGATTTCCTTCAGTAAGCGCTGCGGCAACCATAAAAGTCCCAGCTTCAATTCGATCTTGAACCACTTCATGACTAGCACCATGAACACTTGGTACTCCGGTAATTGTAATCGTATCAGTGCCTGCTCCAGAAACTTTTGCTCCCATTTTGTTCAATACTTTTTGTAAGTCAACAATCTCAGGTTCACGGGCAACGTTTTGAATCTTGGTAGTTCCCTTTGCAAGGGTAGCGGCCATCATTACATTTTGAGTAGCACCAACACTTGGAAAATCGAAATAAATATCGGTTCCAGTAAGTCCGTTAGGAGCAGATGCTTCTACGTAACCATCATGTTGTTCAATGTGAGCACCTAAGGCTTCAAAGCCACGCAAATGTAAGTCAATGGGACGACTTCCAATTGCACATCCTCCTGGTAAAGCAACTTTTGCTTGACCTAAACGAGCTAAAAGTGGACCCATCACAACAATTGAGGCTCTCATTTTTGAAACATATTCGTACGGAGCTTCTGGTGAAATTTTTCCAGAAGCATCCACTGTAATTTTATTCTTACTTTTATCAAAATCAACTTGAATACCCAAATGTTTTAAAACTTCATTCATAGTAAACACATCGGACAACATGGGACAGTTGGTTAAAACAGTCTCGCCATCACTTGCAAGAATAGTAGCAGCTAGAATCGGTAAAACGGCATTTTTTGCACCCTCAATGTGAACTCGACCATTAAGTTTGTTTCCGCCATGCACAACAATTTTTTCCATGGTACTCTCTCCTATTACGTATTATTTAAATAGTACTGTTAAATTTTTTAAGTTATCAATGAATGACATAAAGAACGAACTGCATATAAAACCAATTACGATCGAAAGGAGGACAATCAAGACCTTCCCCTGTCGTTCTTGAATTGGTAAAAACCGTTCAAAGTGAATTCCTTGTATAGACCAAAAAGCTAATGCAATAAAGAATAGCTGACTAATTATTGTTATTAAAGATTCAACTCCAAATGGATTCATTACGCGATACTCCTAATATTCATTCTTACTATATACTATCATAAAATCATTCAATTGTCGTAAATCGGAGGTCCATGTAAAAAATTGTAACAAAAAAGAGGAACTAAAAAATTCCTCTTTTTTAATTAATGTTGTGCAACATTAATTCTATTAACAGCTCTTTGTAAAGCAACTTGTGCACGTTTCAATGCATCCGTATCGTTCTTAGATTGAGCATCTTTAATCTTCTGTTCTGCACGCTCTCGGGCATGAGTAGCTCTCGATACATCAATGTCACCTTTACGTTCAGCACTATCAGCAACGATGGTTAAAGTATTATTGGAAAATTCGGCAAATCCACCATTGACCGCAACGGTATCCATGTCATTTCCGTTAAACTTAAACCTCGTTTCACCAATTTTTAAAGAAGCAATCACTGGAACATGGTTAGCTAAAATTCCAAGGTCACCCATCATTGTTTCAATGATAGCCATGGTGACTTGATCATTGGAATAAACCTCGCCATCAGGAGTAACGATACTAACGGTTAATACTGACGATTTATTATCAGCCAATTAGATCAGCCTCCTATTTGCTTTGACTTGCTTTTTGTTCTTTCAGTTTGTTGTAGTTTGCAACGACATCATCAATTCCACCACAGTTTCTGAAACAGTCTTCAGGAATATCATCGTACTTACCTTCAAGAATTCCCTTGAAGCCGGCGATAGTATCCTTAACGGATACATACTTACCTGGAAGACCCGTAAACTGTTCGGCAACGGTGAAACTTTGTGATAAGAAGAATTGAATACGACGAGCACGACCAACAATCGTCTTTTCTTCGTCGGATAATTCATCCATTCCTAGAATTGAAATGATATCTTGTAATTCACGATATCGCTGAAGAACGTGTTGAACTTGACTTGCAACGTCAAAGTGTTCTTGTCCAACGATTTCTGGAGAAAGGGCAGATGATGTTGATGCCAATGGATCAACGGCAGGATAAATACCTTGTTGCGTTAATGAACGCTCAAGGTTAGTGGTAGCATCCAAATGGGCAAACGTTGTTGCAGGAGCAGGATCGGTATAATCATCGGCTGGAACGTAAACAGCTTGAATTGAAGTGATCGCACCCTTTTTAGTTGATGTGATTCGTTCTTGAAGTTGTCCCATTTCAGTAGCTAGAGTAGGCTGATAACCTACGGCTGATGGAATACGTCCTAACAGAGCTGAAACTTCCGTACCAGCTTGGGTAAATCTAAAGATGTTATCAATGAATAAAAGAACATCATCACCTTCAGCATCTCTAAAGTACTCAGCAAGTGTAAGACCCGTCAATGCCACACGCATACGAGCACCAGGTGGCTCATTCATCTGACCATACACCATGGCAGTATGCTTTAACACACCCGATCCTTTCATTTCAAAGTACATATCATTACCTTCACGGGTTCTTTCACCAACACCAGTGAAAACGGAAATACCGTTATGACCCTGAGCAATGTTATGAATTAATTCTTGAATCAAAACGGTCTTACCAACACCGGCACCACCGAATAATCCAACTTTACCTCCACGAATATATGGAGCTAATAAATCAATAACTTTAATTCCAGTTTCAAGAACTTCAGTCGATGGGTTTAACTCATCGTACTTAGGTGGTTGTCTGTGAATGGCCCATCTCGTTTGATCAGGACCAAATTCTGGTCCACCATCAATTGGCTGACCTAAAACATTAAATACTCGACCTAGAGTATCATTACCTACTGGCACTTCAATTGGAGCACCAGTATTTTCAACATCCATCCCACGACGTAAACCATCGGTTCCGTCCATAGCGATGGTACGTACCACTCCGTCACCTAACTCAAGAGCAACTTCAACAACTAATTGCTTGTTGTCACCCTTTTTAACGTTCAAAGCAGTATTAATTTCTGGTAAATCACCGTCTAGGGGAAATTTAACATCAACAACTGGCCCGATAACTTGTTGTACTTTACCAGTAGTATTCATTATGCTTTAATTCCTCCCATCTATTAATGGTTCAATGCTTCTTGACCACCAGTAATTTCTGTAATTTCAGTAGTGATAGCTGCCTGTCGTGCCCGGTTATACTTGAGTTCAAGTGATGAAATCAAATCATCGGCATTATCAGTGGCTGATTTCATTGCGGTTGAACTGGAAGCATGTTCAGCTGTCTTGGCATCCAAGATTGCTCCATACATTAAACTTTCAGCATATTGAGGAATTACAACACCAAGCACAGCCTTAGCGGATGGCTCAATATCATAATCTTCAATCAAGTTTTTAACTTTGACATCAGATCCAGCTTGACCACTATTTTTATCATCCATAGATGATTGAATTGACTCCTTATCCATGGGAAGAAGCTTTTCAGCCCTAAAATCAGAGGAAATTCGGTTAACGAAGTGATTATAACAAATGTACAAATCAGTATAAATTCCATCATTATACATGGAGGTAATGGCCTTAACGATCCCTTGAACTTCGGTATAAGTGGGAACATCTGAAACGGTACGATTTTCGTATGCAACGTTTGCTCCACGCTTCTTATAGAAGTCTGCACCATTACCACCAATTGCTAAAATCATATAATCATCAGTATTTGGAGTGTGCTTTTCAATAAACTCATTGGTACCTCTGATTACATTACTATTGTAGCTTCCAACCATTCCACGATCAGATGAAATTACAATATAGGCGGTCTTTTTCTTAGCATTTTTTGAATCTTGACTTGAAGGTTTATTATCCTCTAACAAATCGGACTGAGCCAGATGAGCGATTACAGACTTAACCTTAGATACATACTGATTATAGTTCTCTGTATGTGCCTGAATTCTGTTCAACTTAACCGTTGAAACCATCTGCATCGCCTCGGTAATCTGACGTGTACTCTTGGTCGATGCGATTCTGTGCTTTACATCATTCATCGATTCAGCCATTAGTTGTTATCCTCCCTTCAAGTTAATTACTATTAACTATACTGTCACCCTTAGCTGAAGGCTTAAAGGTGCTTGCAAACTCTTGGATTGCACTGTTTAGCTTCTTTTCATCTGGAAGATCACCAGTTTTCTTAATGCTTTCAAGTAGGTCAGGATAATTTGTATCAAAGAATTTGAAGATCTCATCCTGGAATCTTAAAACATCATCAACGGCAATTTTATCTAGGTAGCCATGAGTTAAGCAATACAAGATCAAAACTTGTTTTTCAACTGGTAGTGGCGAATGAAGTGGTTGCTTTAAGACTTCCACCGTTCTAGATCCACGATCCAGCTTAGCTTTAGTAGCTTCATCAAGATCAGAACCGAATTGAGCAAACGATTCAAGTTCATGATATGAAGCAAGATCCAAACGTAATGTACCAGCAACCTTTTTCATTGCCTTAATTTGGGCATCTCCACCAACACGAGAAACTGAAGTACCAGCATCAACGGCTGGACGGTCTCCAGAATAGAACATGTCAGAGTTTAAGAAGATCTGACCATCAGTAATTGAAATTACGTTGGTTGGAATATAAGCGGAAACATCCCCTGCTTGCGTCTCAACAATTGGAAGAGCGGTCATCGAACCGCCACCCATCTTGTCACTCAACTTAGCAGCACGTTCAAGTAAACGTGAGTGGGTGTAGAAAATATCACCAGGATAAGCTTCACGGCCAGGTGGACGTCTCAAAATTAAGGAAAGTTCACGATAAGCATTAGCTTGTTTCGTTAAGTCATCGAAAACAATCAAAACATCTTTACCCTTGTCCATGAAATACTCACCCATGGTTGCACCAGCATATGGTGCAATGTAAAGCAAGGGAGCAGGTTCAGATGGACCAGCTGACATGACGATTGTGTAATCCATCGCACCGTACTTTTGGAGGGTGTTTACTTGTTGTCTAACAGTTGAATCTTTTTGTCCAATTGAAACGTAGATACAAATCATATCTTGATCTTTTTGGTTCAAGATTGTATCAATCGCAATTGAAGTCTTACCAGTTTTTCGATCACCAATGATCAACTCACGTTGGCCTCTACCAATTGGAACCAAGGCATCAATTGACTTGATCCCAGTTTGTAGTGGTTGTTTAACACTTTGACGTTGCATGATTCCAGGTGCTTTTTTCTCAATTGGAGCAGTTTGATCGGTCTTGATCTCACCTTTACCATCAATTGGTTGGCCTAATGAGTTCACAACTCGTCCAACCATATTATCTCCAACAGGAACTTCCATGATTCTTCCGGTTCTTTTAACACTGTCACCTTCACGAATACCTGTAAAGTCACCTAAAACAACGATACCAACTTCGTTGCTTTCGAGGTTTTGCACCATTCCATAAACACCATTTTGGAACTCCAGTAATTCACCGGATAAAGCATTATCTAGACCATATGCACGAGCAACACCGTCACCAACATAGGTAACGACACCAGTCTCGTCGACGTTAAGTTCGTCTTTGTAGCCATCTAATTGTTTTTTAATTAGGGCACTAATTTCTTCAGCCTTAATGCTCATAAAAGTTTCACCTCTTCAATATAGATATCTTATCGACTAAGAGAGCAAATTCCGTACTTCTTTAATTTTAGTACGAACACTTCCGTCGTAAACAACGTTATCTGACGACAAAATCGCACCGCCAATAATACTACTGTCTACTTTCGCAGATAAGTCAACTGTTTTAGCACCAACCCTTTTGGCAAATGTCTTGGTTAACTTGTCTTTCTCTTCGTCATTCATTGGAACTGCTGTAACTACGCTAGCACGCACGATTCCTTGCTTCTTATCATATAATTTGCCAAATTCATCAATAATCGCGACCATATCATTAATACGCCCATAGTCATAGACCATCTTTACAAAATTCTTGACGTACTGAGAAGTTGCGCCATCAATCAAAGAATTAATGATCGAATCTTTTTGCTTAAGATCAAGTACTGGCCCTGCTAATGCGATAGATAAACCAGGGTCACTTTGAAAAATGTCTTTAATCGCCATTAAATCAGCGTTCCCAGTTTCTAACTCATCATGTTCTTCTAGTACTTGAAAGAGCGCATTAGAATATCTTTTGGCAAGCGTAACCTTATCTAGACTCATTTGGATTACCTAGCCCTTCAATATAAGAATCGATTAATGCTTTTTGATCATCAGCATTTAAGTTCTTTTTAATGATTTTGGAAGCAATCTCAATAGATAAATCTGCCACATCATCTTTAGTACTTGCTAAAGCGTCTTCACGTTCTTGTTCGATATCTTTATGAGCTTTATCCTTTAAGGTTTTAGCATCATCTTGAGCATCGGAAATAATTGTGTCGCGACGTTTTTGACCAGCTTGTTCAGCATCACTAACGATTTTGGTTGCTTCGTCATGCGAGTTTTGTAATGCATCGGCACGTTCTTTGGCTAACTTAGCAGCATCGTTACGTGATTGTTCAGCAGAATCAATATCGTTGGCAATTTTAGTTGCACGATCTTGCATCATCTTTGTGACGGGTTTCCATGCGAAAATCTTAACAATCCACATCAAGAGTAAGAACAAGATGGCATAAAACAGCATATCACCAACATTGAATCCAGCCGCAATAACTAAATGTGTATACATCTATTGACACCTCCTTTTTCTAAACTAAGAAAATGTTTTCTCTATTTGTTCATAACCAAGAAGGCAACAACAAAGGCCAAGATGGGCATAACTTCAACTAAGGCAACACCAATGAACATATTAGTTCTAAGTGTTCCTGATAATTCTGGTTGGCGTGCCATACCTTCAAGCATCTTGGAAATAATTAAACCGTCACCAATTCCGGCACCAATAGCGGCACCACACATTGCGATTCCAGCAGCAATAGCTCCCATAATATAATCCTCCTATTTTCTTATTCCTCAATTGATAATTTTTGAGAAACATATACAGATGATAATGTTACAAATACATAGGCTTGAATACAGCCAATAAACACTGAGAATCCTTGCCATGCTAACTCAAGTGGGGCAGCGACTGGAATCAGCCACAATCCATTTGAAAATGCTAAATTAGCAATTATCCCGGCCAACAATTCACCAGCAAAGATATTCCCATAAACACGAATTCCAAGTGTTAAGAAGTTCGTAAGCTCCTCAAGTAGGTTGATTGGTAGGAACAAGAAGACAGGTTGTAAGAATCCCTTAAAGTGTCCCTTATAACCTAGTTTCTCAACACCACAATACATAGCAAATGTCAGAGACATTAATGAGAACGTCAAAGCGACGATTGGATCGGCCGTAGGACTCTTGACATAGACAATATTACCTACCTGAATATGCAAGAACAAACCAAGTAAGTTAGCTATTAAGATGAAATAGAATAGCGTAAATGCCCATAGTCCATAATTCTTAGGCGCATCATTACCAATCGTTGACTTTATAATTCCATTTGTAAAATCAATCATGTACTCCAATAAATTCTGTTTCCCCTTTGGTTTCAACTGCAGGTTTCTCGAGCAGACGAATATAAAAGCGAACAAAACAACAGCCACAATCACACCAGAAATCATATTGCTGACGTTGAAAGTAAGACCTAAAAATTGAAAAGTACGAGTTGGCTCCACAGATATCACCTCTTTTCGCAACTATTATCACTCGCAATAAAAAACGTGCCATAAAAAGTAGTTGAATAATTGCGATTCTATATTCAAACAAGTCAAAAGCTCACTTATTCAAATCTGATGAAATAATACCACCATTTCAGGCAAATTTCAAAGCTATAAAGCACCAAAAATTCTAATTTTATAGTCTTTATAACAATTACTTCACAATCGAAATTGGCAAAACTTAAACCCGGCCTTTACGTAAAGCAATCTAACAAAAAAGTGGGAGTTCATTAACTCTCACTTAAAATTATTATTTTTATTTTGTTCCAAACAAACGGTCACCAGCATCTCCCAACCCAGGAACGATGTAACCATGATCAAGATGATCGTCAAGTGCAGCGGCATAAATGTCAACTTCTGGTTCAGCTTTTTGCACCGCTTTAACTCCCTCAGGAGCGGCAACTAGACAAACAAACTTAATGTTTTTGGGATTAGCGCCGTGTTTCTTTAATGCATCGAGCGCCATGATTGCAGATCCACCCGTAGCAAGCATTGGATCAACAACGAAGATCTGCCTCTCACCAATATCACTTGGCAACTTTAAAAAGTATTCGTGAGGCTGAAAGGTTTTTTCATCACGATACATCCCGATATGACCAACTTTGGCTGTAGGAATTAGATCAAGTACCCCATCTACCATTCCAATTCCAGCCCTCAGAATTGGAACAACAGCAACTTTTTTACCAGCTAATTTCTTAGCGTGCGCAGTTCCTTCAGGTGTCTCAACTTCAACGTCTTTAAGTGGCATATCACGAGCAACTTCAAAAACCATCAAACTAGCAATTTCATTAACGACTTCTCTAAACTCACGTGTCCCACAATTCTTATCTCTAATAATGCTTAATTTATGTTGGATCAACGGATGATCCATTACGTGAAACTCGCCCATAACGCACTCTCCTCTTTGTATTATATTTATACCTATTATAACACAAGGAATACCAAAAAATTTCTAGCTCCTTATCGTGTAATTGGGTTTTCTTTACACAATTTGGATACGTCACTCTTGATTTGAGCCAAAACATCGGGTTGATCGTAATTGTCAATGGCTTTAATAATTAAATCAGCAACTTTCTTTGAATCATTCTCATCAAACCCTCTTGAAGTGATCGCGGGAGTCCCAATTCGTAGTCCACTAGTTAAAGTTGGTTTCAACTTTTCATTTGGAATTGCTTCCTTGTTAGTGGTAATCATTAATGAATCCAGCATGTCTTGAACTTGTTTACCATTTAAACCGGTATCAGTCAGATCAACGGTCATTAAATGATTATCAGTTCCACCAGAAACTACTCGTAAATGTTCGGAATTATTGAACTCGTCAGCCATGGCATTCGCATTTTTAAGAATTTGCTTGGAATAAGTAACAAAATCGGGTTGTAAATCTTCATGAAAGACAACCGCCTTAGCAGCAATTACTTGTTCTAAAGGACCACCTTGGGTCCCAGGAAAAACAGCCGATTTAATCTTTTTGGCGTACTTATCTTGGCTTAAAATCATTCCACCACGAGGGCCACGCAAGGTTTTATGAGTCGTAGTTGTCACTACATCGGCAATTCCTACTGGACTAGGATGTAATCCGGTTGCAACCAGACCAGCAATGTGAGCCATATCTACCATTAAGTAGGCTCCCACACTATCAGCAATCTCTCTAAATTTCTGCCAATCAATAATTCGACTATAGGCAGATGCACCAGCTACGATAATTTGCGGTTTTACTTCCTCTGCAATTGTTTGAATATGATCGTAATCAAGTTGTTCAGTCTCTGGATTAACTCCATAAGTAAACGACTGATAAATCTTACCAGAAAAGTTGACCTTAGCACCATGTGACAAGTGTCCACCGGAATTTAGGTCCATCCCAAGGATCTTATCTCCTGGCTTTAAGAAAGCGGCATATGCTGCTTGATTAGCTTGAGAACCAGAATGAGGTTGCACGTTTACATACTCAGCACCAAATAACTTTTTTGCTCGTTCAATGGCCAGCGTCTCCACTTTATCAACATACTCACAGCCACCGTAATAACGATGACCAGGATAGCCTTCCGCATATTTATTGGTTAAAACGGAGCCCTGGGCGGCTCGGACACCCTTTGAGGCAATGTTCTCGGATGCAATCAACTCAATTGTGTCCTCTTGACGCTTTTTTTCACCGTAAATGGCGTCCCAAAGTTCAGGATCCATCTTTTCATACTCTTTGTCTGACATGATATCTACCTCATTTCACTATTTGAATTAAGTATACTATTCAAAGTGCTTTTGTCCTGCGGATTTGTTTAAGCGGTTCATGTAAGCCTCCCCTAATTCAGTTGGGGTAAATCCCTGTGCCAAGATATTATCAACGCCATCTTCTAAATCAAATTGACGAAGTCCGGCAAATAGTAAATGACTGGCAGTATTAATATCACTTCCAAGACTGTAAATTTCTGCATTGCTTGGCCAGTCAACTGCATCAATTACATCGTCAGTTGCCATAACTCCCACAGTCCCATCTTGTTTTTTAATCCAATCAGCCGCTCGCTTCCAGTCATCTTTATGGTCAACAATTTGAACCTGAGCATCTGGGGCATAATGACGATACTTCATTCCAGGAGCCTTTGGAACCTGATCCGCACTAACATGGTGAACGGCATCGTCAACTGGGCCTACGACCTTTTCAATCTGGTCAACGGTAACTGCACCAGGACGCAAGATTGCTGGCTTCCCCGTTGACATATCAATAACTGTCGATTCAACCCCAAAGTCAGTAGCACCGTCGTCTAAAATCCCCGCAATTTTACCATTTAAATCATGATAAACGTGCTTTGCAAGGGTCGGACTGGGTTTGCCAGACGTATTTGCTGATGGACCTACTAGCGGAACACCAGCGGCCTTAATTAAATTTAGAGTTGACTGTTTATCAGGATTTCGAAAAGCAGCGGTATCAAGTCCACCAGTAACTTCTTTAGCAAGTGCACCCCTTTTTAACTTTAAGATGATTGTCAATGGACCTGGCCAAAACGTTTTCATTAATCTTTTTACTTCTTCGTCTAACGGTTGAGCATACTTCTCAACCGTCTCAACATCAGCAACGTGAACGATTAATGGGTTATCACTTGGACGTCCCTTAGCTTTATAAACCTTTTTAACCGCTGAGACATTAGTAGCATCGGCCCCTAGTCCGTAAACTGTTTCGGTGGGAAAAGAAACGAGGTTCCCCTTCTTAAGTTCTTCTGCGGCCGCATCAATCTGATCCGGCGTAAATATCTTTGTATCCATTTTAAAAATTCTCCTTTATTTCATTTTAATCATTCGATCACGCATTGCCATGTCCTTTCGGAGACGAACCGACCGTCTTTTATTATCATTCATCAAAATCTTTTGAACCGGATCTCCCTGTCTAAAGCCAATTTCTAAATAAAGAGAGCCATCCCCCTCTAAATGAGCATCAACATCACGCGAAATTCTCTGATAGATTGAAAGTCCATTATTATCAGCAAATAAAGCCTGACGTGGTTCATATTTTAAGACACTTTCATCCATATACTTAATCTCATTTTGACCCACATATGGTGGATTAGAGACAATCAGGTCAAATTTTTGTTCACTAAAAGCGCCAAATAGGTCACTCTGAACAAAATTAATTTCGGTGTGATTTGACGTTGCATTTTTTTGAGCAATTTTTAATGCATTAAGTGAAATATCAGAACCAGTTACTTTCCAACTTGGGCGTTGCTTTTTTAATGAAACCGCAATGGCACCACTACCAGTTCCAACATCCAATACGTTAATAGGATGATCATCGTAATCATTTAAGATCCATTCCACTAATTCTTCCGTTTCAGGCCTTGGAATCAAAACACTGGGATTAACTTGAAACGTGTATCCATAAAAATTAGCAGTTCCAATTACATATTGCAGTGGCTCATGATTTAGAACCCGTTCTATCATTTCAATAAATTTAGCTTCCTGATCATCAGACAAATTAAACCGATAATTCATCAGCAAATCCGTCAAATTCCATCCCATCAAAGACCTCATCACCTGGCGTCCTTGATCAGGATCCAAACTTTCTTGCTCCAGACGCAAAGAAGCCCATTTAAGGGCTTCAAAAACAGTTGCGTTATTTTTAAGCTTCTGAGTCATTCAATTTCTCCAGCTTTTTAGCTTGATCAGAAACAATTAATGCATCAATAATATCATCTAAATCACCATCCATGATTTTGTCTAACTTGTTCAAGGTCAAACCAATGCGATGGTCGGTAACTCGATTTTGGGGGTAGTTGTAAGTCCGGATTCGTTCAGAACGATCACCCGTTCCAATGGCATCTTTCCGTTTCTCATCGTACTCATTCTGTTCTTTTTGTTTGTAGTAGTCATAGACACGCGCTTTCAAAACTCGCATTGCCTTAGCACGGTTTTGTTGTTGAGAACGCTCATCTTGCATTGCAACCACAATCCCAGTTGGGAGGTGGGTCATTCGGACGGCTGATGAAGTTTTGTTAATATGTTGACCACCAGCACCAGAGGAGCGATAGACATCCGTTCGAATATCGCCTGGATCAATGTCAATGTCCACATCTTCTTCCTCAGGCATTACACCAACGGTAGCTGTGGAAGTGTGAACTCGTCCAGCCGATTCTGTCGAAGGAATTCGTTGTACTCGGTGAGCACCATTTTCGTACTTTAACTTGGAATAGACTTTATCACCAGTGATCATTAAAACAATCTCTTTAAAACCACCAACTTCAGTATCAGTTTCATCGATCACTTCAATCTTCCATCCCTGACGTTCGGCATACTTGGTGTACATGTTATATAAGTCAGCCGCAAACAAACTGGCTTCATCTCCACCAGCTGCTCCACGAATTTCCATGATAATATTTTTCTCGTCATTAGGATCCTTTGGAATCAACAACAACTTCATTTGATCTTCAAGTTGCGTTTTCTGATCCTTTAAATCACTAATCTCGGATTTGACCATGTCTTCCATTTCGCTATCAAGTTTTTCTCTTAACATGGTCTCATCATCATCTAATTGTTTACTAATCTTTTTATACTTATTGTAAGTTTCAACCGTTTCTCTGAGACTGCCCTCTTCTTTTGAGAGTTTCATGAATTTTTGGGTGTCAGCAATCACTTCTGGATCACTGATTAGTTCGTTTAATTCATCATATCTGTCAGAAACGGATTGTAATTTATCAAAAATTTTATCCATATCGGCTTCAGCCATTCTTATTACTCCTTATTCTTTTGTGCTTCAATCGGAGGATTGAAATAATGATAACGACAAACAGGATAATATGACTCGTTACCACCCATAAAGATCTGCTCGCCCTCGTAAACGGGCTTTCCATCATGGACTCTTAAGTTCATAATTGCTTTCTTTTCACAAAACCAACAAATCGTTTTCATTTCTTCAATCTTATCCGCATACAATAGTAAATACTTCGATCCCTCAAACAATTTATTTTGAAAATCATTTTTAAGTCCAAATGCCATGACCGGAATATGTAATTGATCAACCACTTCGGTTAATTCGAAGATGTGATGCTTATTTAAAAACTGGGCTTCATCAACTAACACACAACTAATGGGTTCATCGCGTTTTTCAATTTCATCTTTTACCATTTTAAATGCGTTTGAATCGGAATTAATTGAAAGGGCTTTACGAGTCAACCCAATCCGAGAAGCGATGGTTCCCTTCTTTTCCCTGGTATCAAGGCCACTTGTCATCAAAATAACTGATTTACCCTGTTCCTCATAGTTATGAGCGACTTTGATAATTTCGATTGATTTTCCGCTATTCATGGCTCCGTAACGAAAGAATAATTGTGCCAAGTTATCACCTTTTCTCTATTTTCACTAACTTTTTCATTATATCGAATTTACCACTTTTTCGCATCCAAATTCAAAATTTGTTCTACCATTTGAATAATTGCTTTTTCTTAAATTAGTCACTATTCTTACTTATAAGCGTAGTTTTATGATAGAATTATTTTAATTGTGCAAAACTAATCATTTCTAAGGGAGAACTCATTATGTCATTTCAGAGTAGAATTGCCACCATGGCTGGTAAGTCATCTTACTGGTTCCTGCATAATTTTTTGCACCGTGGTAGCTCATTACCAGGAAAAATAACCACTGCAATTGATCCCAATATTTTAAAGACGCTGGGTAAAAATTACGATGTGATTATTGTGTCAGGAACGAACGGTAAAACTTTGACTACCGCACTGATCGTTCAAGTCCTAAAGGAAGAATATGATCAAATTCTGACTAATCCAACTGGATCTAACATGACTCAGGGAATTGTCTCAACCTTTTTACAAGCCAAACATCCCAAATATGGTGAAAATCCAATTGCAGTCTTAGAAGTTGACGAAGCCAACGTAAAACCGGTTGTTAAGGCCATCAAACCAAAGATGTTTGTTTTGACTAATATCTTCCGTGACCAACTGGATCGTTATGGTGAGATTTACACTACCTACCAAAAAATCTTAAATGGGATCTTACTAGCTCCAGATGCCTTAGTGGTTGCAAACGGTGATTCCGCCATTTTTAACTCTAAAAAAATGCCAAATCAACAAGTGTTCTATGGCTTTCAAGATCAACCAGCTGATAAAGACATCAAGGCAGCCCCTAACACGGATGGGGTCCTTTGTCCCGTTTGTTCGCACATTATGCACTACCATTACATCACTTACGGAAATTTAGGTGATTACTTCTGTCCTAACTGTGGTTTCCATCGTCCAGAACTAGATTACAAAGTCACTAAAGTGGTGGACGAAACCCCAACTAGTTCAACCTTTGACATTGATGGAAACCAGTATTCAATTGATGTTGGTGGAACATACAATATTTACAATGCTCTCGCAGCTTATGCGGCGGGTCGACAAATGGGAGTTCGTCCTGATCAAATTAAACACGCTTTTGAAACCAACAAGCGACTCTTTGGAAGACAGGAAGAAATCAAAGTTGGTAATAAAGAAGTAACCATTGTGTTAGTTAAAAATCCAGTGGGACTTAATCAAGTCATTGACATGATTTCTCATGAAAGGGAACCATTTTCGTTTGTCTTTCTTGAAAATGCTAACTATGCTGACGGAATTGACACGAGTTGGATCTGGGATGGCGACTTTGAACGTCTGCCAAAGATGAACATTAAAAAATTCATTTCCGGTGGTGAACGATACAAAGACATTACCTTCCGCCTTAAGGTTGCTGGGGTTCATGACGACAATCACATCATTGAACCAAACATTGAAAAAGTCTTGGAACAAATTAAGCAGCTTCCCACTAAAAAGGTTTACGTTCTGGCCACTTACACGGCTATGCTTCAATTCAGACACTTACTAGCACAAAAGGGATTCATTAAAGGAGGAATGGACTAATGACAAAAACCATTCGAGTGGCTCACTTATATGGTGACTTAATGAATACTTACGGTGATATCGGTAACATTTTGTCGTTACGATATTACGCTAAACAGATTGGCGTTGAGGTCACCTCAAATGTTGTTAGTTTAGAAGAAGGGTTCAACGCAGACGATTATGATTTCATGGTTTTCGGTGGTGGACAAGACTTTGAACAAACCATTGTTTCAAAAGACATTCAAACCAAAAAGGACGAAATTAAACGTTTCATTGAACAAGGCAAGCCTGTTATTGCAATTTGTGGTGGCTTCCAGTTACTTGGAAACTACTACGTTGCAGCTAATGGCGAAAAGCTTCCTGGCATTGGTGCCCTTGATCACTACACGGATGCAATGAAGGACAATCGTTTCATTGGAAACATTGAAATTCAAAACGAACAAACCAAGGAAAGATACCATGGCTTTGAGAACCACGCCGGGGTCACATACCTGGGTCCAAGCGAGCGAGCACTTGGTAAGGTCATTAAGGGACATGGAAATAACGGGAAAGATGGGACCGAGGGTGCCATCTATAAAAACACCGTTTGTACCTATTTTCATGGACCCATCCTAGCTCGAAACGGAAACCTAGCAAAGCGAATGATGTTTCATGCCCTTGAAAAGAAATATCCTAATACCGATTTTTCAGAAGATAAGAAAAAAGTAAAAGTTGACTCATTTTAAAACCAAAGCACTACCAATCAAATTGGTAGTGCTTCTTTTTTTACATAAAATGAATAAACGGTCGACCGCCAGCCAGTAACAACCCAAGAATTGCCACCACTATAATTGCAATCACGGTCATCCACAAAAACCATCCTGAAAGTTTCTGTTGTGATTTAAAGGCAAACGCCATCTCAATCAGACCAATCAATAGTAACGCGCAAACAACCTTGATAATCGTCAAGATTGGATCACGTCCCCATGCAAATGGGATCAGAAAAATTCCCGAAATAATTAAAATCACATAACAGAGTCTGGCAATCATCGTCATGGCTTTAAAATGCCAGTTCGAAAAAAGAGCGATACAAACCACAATAAAAAGAACCAACCACGTTAATAAATGAATCCAAATTAGCATAATAACACTTCCCCATTTAGATTAACTCCATTATACACAATCCATAAGGACTTTTAGTCATAATTCGTTAACACCCTTCTCTGGTTATGGCATAATTACTGAAAAGAAGGAGTGGTGGATGACATGAAAAATAATCAGTTCGCACAAGTACTAGTTGACCTTAACACCGCTAAGCAAGAGTTAGCCCAAGTTGGCTTTAATCCAACCGAAATCGAAAATTCTAAAACCGTTTCAGAAGCATTTTTGAAATTACTTAGTAAAACGCTTATTAACGTAAACAATAAAAGTGGTCAAATGGAGCAATTGAATAATCAACTAGCGACTCCAGATAAACGACTTGGCGATTATTTGCAAAATAATGGTGAAGTCAACCAACGGGTTTTCTATCTAGTGGCCCTCCAATTGCTTGAATTTCAAGCAGACGTCGACTTTCAGGTTGATGAACAACTAAAAGCGATGAAAGAAATTCATTTGAAGTACTTTAATAAACCTGGTCAGTGGGACATAGACGACTTACTTCAAGCTTGGTACCTTCTGCTAACCACCCATAACAAGACTGGTCAAACCTACCTTGATCACTTAGCAAACCAGGGATTCTTTAAGGGATTTCCAAAAGATAAGCCCCTCTTCTTTAATGGCAAAGCGCAGGCTATTTTTGAACCAGAAGACCTCATTTATGAAACAGTCTACGTTGAAACCGACACTGATTCTGATAAAGACGGGAGGGCTGATCTAGTTAAAGCTGAGATCACCCGTCCCCAAACTAGCTTTAAGCTAGGAACTCTTTATACGGCTAGTCCGTACGACCAAGGGACAAACGATGCGCTTGGAGACCAAATCACTCATGATGTAAACAAACCAATTATTCGAAAGGAACCAGATGATACCATTTATTCTGACATTATGTATGAAGAACAACCCCAAAAATTTAGTACTAGAACACCAAAGGGTTTTTCCGATGAAGCCATTGAGGGACACATTGCAAAGCCGGGTTATACCTTAAATGACTACTTCTTAATGCGGGGATATGCAGTGGTTTATTCAGCTGGTATTGGAACCAAAGATTCTGACGGAATTCAGACGTGTGGTTCCCCCGAACAAACAGATTCAACAGTTGCAGTAATTGAATGGCTTAATCATAAACGGCGAGCATTCACCAACCGAACGGACAATATCGAGATCAAAGCTGACTGGTCCAATGGTAATGTAGCAATGACCGGGCGTTCCTACCTTGGAACCCTTGCCAATGCTGCAGCAACCACTGGAGTGAACGGCCTTAAAACCATTATTTCAGAAGCCGCCATCTCTTCTTGGTACGATTATTATCGTGAAAATGGCCTTGTAATGGCTCCCGGCGGATTTCAGGGAGAAGACGCTGACGTTTTAGCGGCTGAGACATTCAGTAGAAGTCTCAATCCTGGTGATAATTTCCAGATCCGGCCCTTCTTTGATCGCTACTTATCAATTATGCAAAAACAGATGGACCGTACTACCGGAAATTACAACGAATTTTGGGACGAAAGAAACTATCGAAATAATGTTAAAAACATTAAAGCCGATGTCTTGCTTGTGCAGGGCTTAAACGACTGGAATGTTAAACCAGTCAACGCAGCTAAACTATGGCAAGGAATCAGGTCTCTTCCAATTAATCAAAAGATTATCCTTCACCAAGGTCAACACATTTACATCAACGCCTTTCGTTCGTTTGATTTCAACGATATCGTCAACATGTGGATTTCACATGAGTTATATGGGATTGAGAATAACGTAATGAACCAAATCCCAAATATGATTGTGCAAGACAACGTCAAGCCGGAAACGTGGAACAAAAAGAATAACTGGCTTGATAATCATAGTAAAAAATACTACTTAAATGATGAAAAACTAAGCAAAACTTCAAACAAAGGCCAACTTAAATACCAAGACCAGTTGGATTTGTCGCGATTTAAGGCATACTGTTCTCATCCAACACGGTGGGAAAAAGACTTACTTGATTCAAACAGTTCATTAAAAGGACACCGTTTAATCTTTAAGACAATATCTTTTAGTGAAGATCAAATCATTTCGGGATTTAGTACCCTTCATCTACGCATCGCCACGTCTAAGAACGTCGGACTCTTGTCAGCCCAATTGGTCGATTATGGGGACGCTAAAAGATTGAATGTTACCCCTACCATTCTTGAGCCCAAAGGAATTCTACTAGGACACAAATGGTACACGGATGATCTACGGGAATTCACTTTAAATAAGCATTCAACACCAAATAAAATGATTTCGTTTGGACATATGAACCTTCAGAATCGCCATTCTGCTTATCAAAACGATCAATTGGTCCCAAACCGATTTTATGATATTGACTTAACTTTACAACCAACCTTCTACCACCTTCCAGCTGGCAGAAAACTTGGACTAGTACTATACGGAACTGACTTTCAGATGACTCAGCGCGGGAATCAAGAGATTGAGTACACGATTGATTTGGAAAACAGTTATCTTAAAGTTCCTTATAAATAAGAAAAACACGTTTGTCTTAAATTAAAGCAAACGTGTTTTTAATCTAATTAAATAATTCATCAAGATAGGTGTTAATTAAGTCATTTCGATCTTCCATGAAATGATCACTTAAGTGAGGGTGAACCCGATTAGACAAAAAGACAAAGCCACTCTTTTGGTCCCGATTGAGTACGATTACCACCCCTGTGTAACCGGACTGCCAAATGTACGGATGACCTTCGTAATCAGCTAAAGCCCATCCAAATGACCGGGTGCCATCTTCCATCGGCGTCTGATCGGTATACAATTCATCAAACGTCTCATTATTAAAGATGCTACTACGACTATTAACCTGAAGCATCCACTGGGCAAAACGAGACAAGTCATTTAAAGTACTAAACATCCCAGCTGAACCACAATCATCGCCCAAGATTTGCGCCTTCGGGTCATGAACTTCACCCTGCAAATTAGTACGGGTTTCTTCATTGTATGTAGTGGGAACAGAACGTTGCACTTCTGGGTGAAAAGTCGTGTCATTTAAACCAAGTGGTTTTAGGACCATTTGCGTAATCAGTGGTTGAATAGGAATTCCCATTACCAACCCAGCAATCCATCCTAAGAAAATATAGTTCACGTCTTCGTATTTCATTTGCTTGTTAAAATTATCGCCCACATGAAGACCTAAAAGAGCCTCACGAAGCTGATTGATGTTCATCAGATTTCGATTGGGAATGTACCCTTCAATCCCGGACGTATGAGTCAACAAGTGACGAATTGTAACCTCTGGATACTTCCATTCTGGTAAATAGTCGGAAACAGAATCATCCAAGTGAATTCGCCCATCTTGAAGTAATCGCATGATAACCGGCAGGGTCCCGACAACTTTAGTCAAAGAAGCAATATCGTAAACGTCGTTTGGTCCCACGGCTTCTTTCGTTGGCTCCACTTGCTTTAATCCCATTTCATCACTTTCAACGTTCATCCCAGTGATAAACGAAAATGCCGCGCCTGGGATACTCTGCTTTTCAATCATTTTTTTTATTTTAGCTTTTGTCTTTGAAAAATTCATTTTTATTCTCCTAATAACCTCAATTATACCAATTTCTCTAAAAATTAAGAGAGCAAATTGCCTCCAGATTAAATTTACCGAGGCTCATTAACTTTCCACGTCTGATCAACGTTAAATTTCTCAATTTCAGTGCGGTTAGGATCAAGAGTGGCACGGGTCATCGTCGGACAGCTTGGTGTTTGTAAATACAAGGTCCTGTTTTTAACGTCATAACCAACCCAATACTGAGTAGAATCACATTGTTGCGGCAAATCAGGATTTCGACTGATACCCTTTGGAACGATGAATGGCTTAAAGCAATTGTATAAAGTACTTATTCCTTCATCATCTGAAAATTCATCAATGTTTTTAGAGATAAAAGTTGCGCGAATAAACCGCGATGGTGAAGAATAATCTCCTGGAAGCCCAAACATTCCATATCCAGTACCACCTTCGATTGGATTAACCGATAATTTTCCACCAATCTTAGTCGGCTTCTGGTTATAAGCATTTAACGAAACGTAATTTCTGAGGTTAGTAGTATGAAATGAATATTTTGGACTATTGGTCATCACTCCAATACTATCGTATATTTTAAATCCACCATTGTCCGTCGCTTCAAGCACAATGGAATTCCCGTTTTCATCAGAAAAGGTGTAATGAAGATGAAGCTTACCAGCTTTTCCATGAAAAACATAAGCTTTATCAATTAATCCTGTGGTCTTAGCGAGTTTTCTGATGTCATCAAGCGTCGCACACTGAGTTAAAACATATGTCCCAAATTCCTCACCAAAAACTGGTATTAGATTACGAGCTTTTAAATCTGTTTCACTTCCATGAGTGGTTTCCAGAAGAACCTGAAGATCTCCGGTGATTCCCTTTTCATTGATACCATCAAACAGAAGACTTCCTTCGTCAGGGCCAATCCCCATAACTGCATACTTGCTACGCCAGTTTTTTAATTCTGACTGAATTATCTGATTTGCGGGAATATTTACGATTTTAGTTGAGACAGCCGCTTTTTCGTTATGAGAATCAAAAAGTGGAACCATAAAGTCCATCGTACGGCCCCAAAACGGATGACCATCCGTAGATTTAATAATAATTGAAGTACACATATCCAAATCCTCCTCATATTTATTTATAAAAAATTTTATTTATAAAAAATGCCCTCAAACATAATTATGTTTGAGGGCATTATCATATTTGAATTACCCGTATGAGACTTGAACTCATAGCTCCGCCTTGAGAGGGCGACGTCTTAAACCAGTTTGACCAACGGGCAATAAACTGAACAATTACATAGTTTACCCAATTTAAACCGGTCTGTCAACAAAGTAATGCAAAATTTTCTGTTGACAACTGTCCATAAAGAATTGTAGTATATTAGTTGTTCAAATATTGAGTATTCGCCAAATTGGTAAGGCAGCGGACTCTGAATCCGCAATTTACTGGTTCGAGCCCAGTATACTCAACTATAAATATCAAAAACACCATTTCAATAATTATTGAAATGGTGTTTTTTAATGAATTAAATTTTAGCTTCTTATTTCTTGCACTTTACCCAAAACCATTCTAGCAATTGGTCCAACGATCAGAAGTTGTAATGGTAGCGCCAAAATCAAGTTTCTAATCCATGTCATCCCAAACGTTGCCAGATTAAGACTTGAAAATCCGCCTTCAACTATAATTCCGAAAATTGACATGCAAGTTACCATCCCTAAAACCATCAAAATTGAAATTCCTAAAGAAATCAAAAGTGGCTTCTCTTCCATCTTTTCATTAAAGATAAATTTGAAAAAGATCCCCTTTGCAAGTGGTCCCACAAAAAGTAAATCACAAACAGCCGCAATAACTAACGCAAATGGATAACCCACTAACACACTTTTAACAAAAGTGGAATCAACCCCACTCCCGAGTGCAATGTTATAGGCTTCCATCACGATCACCATCATACCTGCCATTAATCCAGTAAACAATAATTCTTCCTTAAAATCCTTTGGCATACTTAACCTCCTAATTTTTCAGCAATGATTAATCTACCACAAAGAATTTTTTCATGTAAGTTTTTATTACAATAAAAACTTAATTAATAAAAATAAAGACCAGGCATTACAATGCTCGATCTTTATAATTAATCACTTTTTCTGATAGAAGTAATACAAAATTCCACACACAATCAAAACCGTATAAGTAATACTAAGAGGTAAGACCTTAATGACAATCACTACCGTCGCAATCGAAATTGCGATTGCAATCCAGAAAATTACCTTACCAATGTCAGCTTCAGTGAAATGATGAGGTTCATGATTTTGATTTTGTTGCTGGTAATTAGAATAATTATAATTAGTGTTTTGCTGATAAGAATCATTGTTAGCGTTAGACTCATTAGAATGTGATTCATAACTAGACTGACTTGATCCTGCATATGATCCAGAACTATAATTATTTTCTTTAATAATTTCATACGCACTGGTAATTTCTTTGAACTCGGAGGCAGCATCAGGAGAATGATTAACATCAGGATGATACTTCTTAGCCAATTTGCGATAAGCTCGGTCAACTTCTTGTTTGTCTGCTGTTGTGGGCAATCCTAATATTGCATAATAATAGTCTAAGTTTCCATATGCCATCATAGTCCCCCCTTGAATGTATTTACACTAATTCTACCAAACATTGAACAATTCGGTTAATCAGTGCTTAATAAAACGTCTTAGGGGTTAAGGTCATTACTTTGCATATTTTTGAATTGATTGAACCAAAATTTCTGTGGCACCAGTTCCCGCTTTATTATCGTAATATTTTTGAAACCGACCATCATTTAAATAAATTTTAGACAGTCCTTGATGAGCTTCTATAGAATAATTTGGCCATGTATATTGCAACCACTTTTTGTGTAACTTGTAAATTTTTCTTCCATTATAATTAGTTATAATTAGTATTTTTATCCTTTAATGATTGTTTTAATAAATTAACCATTTGATTCTCAGGTTCTTGTATATTTTGAAAATCAACAGCAGATAAGTTTAAATACTTTTGATTAACCGGGTCAGGTGCCCCTCCTGTTCAGACAAAATCTTTCTTGAATCAGTACTGTATTGTGAAAACTAAAATCTGGATTGTTCATAATTTTTTTAATTTCTTTTAAGTCAAAACCAAAACTTTTGTAAAACAAAACCGGCTGTAGTCTTAAAACATCAGCAAAATTATATTTTCAATAACTAGATTCTAAATCTCGTTCAGGAACCAATTAATATATTCAATCATAGTATTGAAGGGCACGAACTGTAATGCCCGCCATGTCGGCTCATTCTTTTATTTTAAGCATGAATGATGCCTCTTTATAAATCATTGTTAACCGTTACGTAACGTCGTGGTCAAGCCGTTTAGTCATATTTTGTAAGTAGCACAGTTATATTACACCAATGTTACTGAAACATTACTAGTTTAACAAACCATTTCCTGAATGTTTCGCACTATATCATTATAGTTACGCTTGAGTTTAACTCTTTTTTTCACATAGTTTTGATGTTATTGTTTATATATTCCAAAGGAGGAAATTAAATATATGAATAATGATAAATTACACTATAAAATGTACAAAGCTGGTAAGAGATGGATGTTTGCTGCCCTTGCAACTACGATGGTTGCCGGTGGCCTTCTAACTACCAGCAGCGTTGTTAACGCTGACGCCTTAGGAAATAACGCACAAGCTACTCAAAGTGCCAAGAAAGATAACGGCACTATTAAAAATGACTCATCTAAGAGCGCAGCCAAAGTTAACACTAACGTTGATAATCAAACAAATGATGCTAATGCTACTAAAGATGCCACTACTCAAACTAATGTTGCTTCAAACAATGATGTAAACAACACTACTAATGATGCAACAAAAGCTACAACTACTAACGATCAATCAGCAACTACTGATAATAATCAAGTAGCTGAAAACAACCAAAACAATCAAAATGATGCTAACAATGATGCCGTTAAAAACGATAACCAAACATCAACTGTTACACCAAACAAGATTGAAAACAAGGTTGCAGAAGCTGTTACTCCTGCACAATCAGCTAAAACTGACGTTAACGTTAATAATTTAGACAACGCTGTTTCTGCTAAAGCAGATAACAAGCAAAACAACAACGCTGACCAAAAGACTACTAACAACGATTCAGTTAAAGCCGAAGCTACTACACAAGCACAATCAGTAAATACTGAAAAAGCTGAAAATAATGTAACCCCAGCTACTAAATCTAAAACTACTCAACAAACACCTGCTAAGCAAGCACCAGTTTCAAACGATGATGCAAAACAAGCTGATGCTAAAACTACTACTCCCGCACAATCAGCTAAGACTGAAACTGTTAAGACTAACACTCAAACCAACAATGTTACCCCAGCCGCTCATTCTTACTCAAACGTTCAATTGAGTGCCGCTCGTGCAGCCGCAACTAACTTTAGAGTTCAAAATGTCAGCTTTAGAGCTCAAAACACTAATGCCGATCAAGTAGTTAACATTGGTAGACAATATGTTGGAACTCCGTACGTTTGGGGTGGCAGTACACCAGCTGGATTTGATTGCTCTGGATTCGTTCAATACGTATTTGGCAAGGCTGGATACAGTCTTCCAAGAACTACTTACAGTCAATACCCTGCTACACAACACATTTCACGTAGTCAAGCTCAAAAGGGTGACTTAGTATTCTTCTCTCAAGGTGGCGATCTTTACCACGTTGGAATCTACTTAGGTAACGGTTTAATGCTTGATGCTCAAAACCGTGGTGTTATTTACAACGATTCACTTAGTTATTTCCCTGGTGCCGTATTATTCGGACGTGTTAACGGATTTAACGGTGGAAGCGCAAGTACTTACGCACCAAGTCAAAACACTAACAACAATTCATATACTCCAAGAGTTAACTACGTTCAACAAAACGTAAGTACTCCAGCTGCAAGACCTGCTAATAACAGAGCATACACTTACAACTTAAGAGCTAATGTCCCTACTACTCAATTGAACACTGTTAATAGATCAGCTAGTGTTACACCAACTTCAACTGCTTCAAATGGCAAACAACAAACTACTAGTGTTGTATCACAAAATAACACTAAGACTGTTAACTTGAATGTTCAACCAACAAAGGCATCATCAAATACTAGTGCCAACACTAACGAGACTGTTCAAACTTCAAAGACGACTCCTAACGTTCAACAAAATGTTCAACAAACTCCAGCAGCACCTAAAGAACAAGTAAGTAACTTGTCAAATGACACTACTGCTAAGAAGAACACGATTGATTTGAACGCTTCAAAGAAGTCAACTGACCAAAAGGCAGCTCTTAACAAGAAGACTTCTGCTAAGGTTGTTTCAAACAAAGAAGTTTCTGACAAGAATGCTTCAAACAAAGAAACTGCCGCTAAGGTTGTTTCAAACAAAGAAGTTTCTGACAAGAATGCTTCAAACAAAGAAACTGCCGCTAAGGTAAACAATGATGATAAGACAACTTCACACATTGCTACTAAGGATAACGGTCAAGCTTCTGCAGTTAAAAACAATGACCAAAAGAATGGTCACATCTTGCCACAAACTGGTCAAGCAAGTACACTACTTATGAGTGCCATTGGTTCTATCATGGTTGCTCTTGCCGCAGTACTTGGTTTCAGACGTAAAGATACTGACAAATAATATCTAAACTAATAAATGGTCTTCCGATTAATCGGAAGACCATTTTTATTTATAAAATTAGATTGCTATTGAAACAGCATTAGTGCTATTCTTTTTATATTGGAGGTATGACAATATGGACGCACACTCAAAAGAAAAAGAACTTAAAAAATTAATCAAGGATCAAGAAAAGTTCCAAAAAGAAAACTCAGATAAATTCAACGCTGATTTATTATCTAATTACAACGAACGAATGGACGTTGTGAAAGAGTTGATTGAAAACGAAAATCAGACCAATAACTTACGTGATACTAAGGTTGCTAAGCCGACTCGAGATGATAAACGTGGAATGGACAAAAACCGTCACGTTGATGATCAAATGAATGATCTTGAAAGAGCACAACAACGCTTAATTAAGAAGCTACGTACTCTTGAAGGAAAATGGGAATAACCCTCTTATTACAATCAAATCATTGACCATACAAAAAGAACGGATTCAACTGAATCCGTTCTTTTTGTCTATTTAGTTATTGTTTTCCTTTTTTAATTCTGCATCCAGTTTCTTGGTTAATTCTTCGTAACCAGGTTTACCTAATAGTGCGTACATATTATTCTTGTATGCTTCAACGCCTGGTTGATTGAATGGATTAATACCATTTAAGTAACCAGAAATAGCAACCGCAACTTCAAAGAAGTAAATCAAGTAACCTAGTGAATATTCTGATTGATCAGGAATATGAACGGTCATAACTGGAACCCCACCATCGGTATGAGCTAAAACAACCCCTTCATAGGCTTTGGTATTAACTTCGTTAACTGTGTCATCTTGAAGGTATTTAAGACCATCAAGGTTTGACTCTTCCTTTGGAATCGCAATATCGTCATCAGGCTTATCTAATTTAACAACCGTTTCAATCAGATCACGTAACCCCTCTTGAATGTATTGACCTAATGAATGAAGATCAGTTGTAAAGTTAGCTGATGATGGATAAATTCCCTTTTGGTCTTTTCCTTCTGACTCACCCATTAACTGCTTCCACCATTCTGAGAACATTCTCATGTTTGGTTCGTAGTTTTCGAGTAATTCAGTGGTGTAACCCTTTCTGTAAAGGATATTTCTCAACGCAGCGTAACGATAGGCATCGTTTTTATTAACATCTGGATTGGTGTATTCCTTAGAAGAATCAAGTGCACCCTTCATTAATTGACTAATATCAGCACCGGTAGCAGCAATTGGTAATAAACCAACTGGGGTAAGAACTGAGTAACGTCCACCAACACCATCTGGAATTACAAAGGTTTCGTAGCCGTTAGCGTCGGCTTCTTGTTTCAAAGCACCCCGATGAGCATCAGTAGTAGCATAGATTCGTTTGTTAGCTTCATCTTCACCATACTTTTTAACTAACTTTTCCTTGAAAATTCGGAAAGCAATTGCTGGTTCAGTGGTTGTTCCAGACTTAGAAATGATGTTAATTGAAAAGTCATCGTCACCGATGTAGTTCAATAAATCATGAATATATGGAGCACTGAGTGAATTACCCGCAAAGACAACCTTGACACCACGACGCTTGTCATCAGGTTCAGAGTTGTAAAAAGTACCATTCAGAAAATCAACGGCCATCTTAGCACCTAAGTATGAACCACCAATTCCAATCACAACTAAAACCTTTGAATCAGACTTGATTTTGTCAGCCGCTTTTTGAATTCTTGCGAACTCATCTTTGTCATAATTTTCTGGAAGATCTAACCAATCCCGGAAATCATTTCCAGCACCAGTGCCATCCCTTAACTCTTTATCCGCTGCAGTCACCATCGCTTGAATCTCAGGCAACTCATCTGGATGTACAAACTTGCTTAACTTAGAATCATCAAATTTCAAATAAGCCATTACACTATCCCCACTTTCTATAATATCGCTTACATTATACAACAAAAATTAATTACATAATGATGTTTTTGCTCTGTTAATTTTATTATATTAGTTCTTATTTAATCCGCACATTGATTCCTTTAAACGATCCCTCACGTTCATAATCAGGGTCAATCGGAAAATCATTTGGATTAGAGTAAGTCTTGCCAAAATTAACGTTAACACCGTTTGCGGCAAATGCATCCGAGATTTCAGACCGAAACTTTTTCGAATTCATTTTATTGGTATCTGTGGTAAAGAAGACGGACGCATCCTTACTAGCAACTTGACTTACCGCACTAACGAGAGCTTGTAAATCACGCTTAATCTCAAACCGATTCTTTTTATCTCTAACAAAGACAGGCACGTTAACGGTAATTATGTCAAACTTCAAATCATGTTTTTGCGCATAATCTAAGTACCCAAAGACACTCATTTTTCTGACCTCTTGGGCACCAATCACGTATCCATTAGCATCAATTTCATTAATCAATTGAGATTTAGCAAGATTACTATCGTCAACGTTAACGGTCTTAACGCTACCACCACCAATCATGGCACTAGCAACTCCGGTTCCCTCATAAAATAAATTTAGACCAACTTTATCTTGTGATTGATCAAAAACGTCCTGTCTTACATCGCGATAAATAATGTCTAATCCTGTCGTTTTGGCGTTCTGTAAACTAATTGGATACGTTACTTCACCCTCCAAGACATTGGCCGAGCCTACAGGATCGGGACTAGCGTTTTCAACTGACTTGATTTCAGAACCATGTTCAAACTGCTGATACTCGTATAAATTCTGGTAACTCCCCAATTGATTAACAATGATTGGAATCAACTGATTTCGCAATTGGTAAATTCCAGTATTTTCCCAGGTAATCACGTCTTGACCATCGTAGCTGTCAATCGTAATTCCGGCCAAACCGTCTCCCTGTCCGTTAAACAGGCGATGAATATCAATGCCTTCATCTTGAAGTAAAATGCGTTTACTGAAAGCCTGACTAAATAAATGACCAAAGAAACGATCGTCAATAGATTGATTTTCCCTGCGATCCAAAATCCAACCGATCCCCCCAGCTTGTTTGCCAAAGTAAGCACTTGCAACGAAATGATCTTCCTTAGTTAAAGCCACGACCTCGCCGTTGCTAAAATCCGCTTCGTTAACTAAATCTTTTTCACTAATTTGTGGATAACCGCCCTCAAACTTTTTGACGGCTTTACCGGTTATTTCAACTTTTTTCATATTATTTTATTCTCCTCTAAAAATCGCTTCCTATCTCATTGTACATGTAATCACGATTAATTAGTAGGATTGCAAAGTAGGTCATATGTTAAAATAATAAGCAAAGGAGATTCGATTATGTATAAATATTTAGTATTTTTTGACTTAGATAGGACCTTGTTTGATGAACATTCAAAGGTGAACGATGAAGTTGCAAACGCAATGGATGAAATCAGAAAACACGGTGGCCTTCCGGTAATCTCAACCGGAAGGAATCTCTTTGAAATCAGAGATACGTTAGAGAAAACCAAGATTGATTCCGTGGTAGCCGCAAACGGTGATTTTGGAATGTTAAGAAACCAAGAAGTCTTTTCTAATACAATCAACCCCAAAATCATTGATCGTTTGTATAGCTTTGTTAAAAAACACGATAATACATTAGTTTTACTGAACCAAAAACGTGGTGCCATTACCAATCACGATGAATTGGCAGTTAAAGCCTTTGAACACGTCCATGCTCCACTTCCAACCATTGTCACAAAAAAGTATTGGCACGAAAATCCTATTAACATGATGGTGGTTACCAACACTGATCTGGATATTGACTACGTAGAAAACTTTGGAGATGTCCTAACCTTTTACCGTAACTCGCCCTATTCAATTGATGTGGTCGTTCATGACGTTTCTAAGGCTACTGGAATCAAGCAATTAATAAACACTGCTGGACTAACTGGAATCCCAACATACGCGTTTGGAGACGGTAATAACGACATCCCAATGTTAGACTACGTTGATCATCCGGTCGTAATGGGTAATGGACTTCCAAATGTCAAACCACATGGTGAATTCATTACCACCAAAAATACTAATCACGGAATTGTTAACGGACTGAAACATTTTAACCTGATCTAAATTACTGTAAATTAGGCAGATATCATGGTATAGTAGTATTGTGTCTGTTGGGGGCGTTATGGATTCGACGGGTATAGTTTGAGCCTGAATTGCATTCCGTACGACGATGCGTCAAATCGCTCAGTTTAATTATAACTGCAAAAAATAATAACAATTCTTACGCTGTAGCTGCCTAATAAGCGCTTGACGTAGATCTAGCTGATTTTTCCTATGGATCAGTCCTAGGTCCTACCTTTAATAGGATACGCTTACTGCTCCCATCTGAAGTAGTATGAAGAGATTAATCAGATTAGCTGTGCATGTTAGCATTGACTAATTGCGGATTGTACAGTGAACTTCAAATGATTAGCCTACGAATGTAGACGTTCAGGAGGCAATATGCTCGGACGCGGGTTCAAATCCCGCCGCCTCCATTTTAAATAGTTTTATATTGTTGTTTTTTCCATGTTTTAAACAGATGAGCATGATGTAAAACTAATAATATGTGTACAAAACACAAAAGCGACTATCAATAATTGATAGTCGCTTTTATTATTATCTTAAATCATCTTTTCTACTGTATTTAAGTTTAAATTATTTTACAGATCATTTATTCTTAGTTTAATTAATTCTGCTAATTCGTTTAAATCGTCAGACGTTGCTTCATTCTTTATGAAATTTCTAACAACTACTCTCCACTATACTCTTACTTTTAAAATATTCTAATCATATCAATAACAGAAATAATTAATGCCAAGATTGCAATTATAAATGTTACCCATCCCATTATTTTATTACTCAATTTCTCACCTGCTTTACTTACGTTAATGCATAATGAACTCTGTTATACGAAAAACAAAAGAGCCAATTCACGATAGAGTTGGCTCTTATTTATAAGGCAAACTTATATTCTCATAAATAAAGAAATTAAATCATTATAATTTGTATTTTCATTATAAAATTTTTCTTTATTTATTCTTTTAAAGCCCTGTTTTTCATAAAATAACTTATACATTTTTTCGTGACATTCAAGTAAAACTAATCTTCCACCGATAAATGATTTAGTCTTTTTGAAAATTGTTAAGCACTCATCAAGAATCGTATGACCGCTTAAATTACTGCTTGTATAAAGAATTGATCTGCCAAGTTGACCTATTAGGTAACATGGGACTGATTTTCGTTTACTTCCACCGGGTATCCAACTTACTAATCTTTTCTTATTTTTATTACTTATTTTATCACTTGGTATTAACAAACTTGTAAATCCTAAAGCAACAACAGCCATGACTACTATTTTACCATCATTATCAAATTTATCCTTATCAACAAATAAATATGTTTTACTAATATCTTCTAAATCATATCTAATTGCATCATTCTTACAAAAATCTTCTAACTCAGGTTCTTTAGAACAAATAAAATCATTTAAAATTTTCTGTAAAAAATATTCATTACTTAATTCGTCATTTTCATTGAAGGAAAATAATCCATGTAAAGGAACAAAAATATAATTCTTTTTATTCATTCACTCATTTTTTGGCAAGTGCTCTAAGAGAATCAATTTGTTCTTTAGTAGCTAGCTTACTTTTAAAATTATTAATTTTTGGCGAATTCTTTTCTAATTCTTTATAGACATTTTTACTATCTTTTTTTGATACATAAAAGTTTTTAAAGAAGCTCGTACTTGCCATAATATCCCTCCTGTTAATTATATTGTATACAAAATCCTTACATTTAGTATAGCAAAACAGTTAAAGAAAGTTAAATCTAAATAATGTTTAGAAAAATTGAACCAGATACAAACTTAATAATGCAACAATCTTCCATCATCACACCAACCACCATACATCTCATTGACTCTCGTCTTCTTTACTAGCTTACGTAACCGATGTTTATATGATTGGGGTTTACTAAATTTCAAGCGGGACTGAACACCATCAACGCGAACTCGTTGGTACAAATCGGGAAAATGGTTAAAGTTATCCCATACTTTCGGATCACGTTTTAAGGCACGTTTAACGGGCTGAATAATCTTAAACGATTTAGGAGACAAATCTGGTAACACTCGTTTGCCTTCTTCAGTCATTAAACCTAGTTTAATTAGTCTTCGAGCCCGCTCCTTGTTGAGCTCGGTCCAGTTACTGTTTTCCTTTCGAGGAGTCAATCGTTGTGCTAGTCCCGTTTCATCCGAACTTTTATGCAAACCATCGACCCAGCCAAAACACAGTGCCTCTTCGACGATATCCAAATAAAACATCTTTTCTTCACTGGTTTTACTCATGCTGACTGGAACCCACAGACAATCTTCTCTCTTGCAATTTTCAGCAAACCAGTCACGAAGTTCCTTTCTTGATGTAATTGGTAAAAATGGCTCGTCTTTTCTTAGCACTTGAAATGCACTCCCTTCAACATTTGCCTACATAGTAATCAGCAAAGTTGGAGAAGTCAAAAAAGCCGTCAGGCTCATTAAAACCTAACGGGACTTTAAACTGTTTTCTTAGTAAATGAAACTGGACGCGAAACCCCCACTAAATGCCACCACGGGGCGTGGATTGGCTCAATCACCACTCCACGATTTTGCGCATCAATCATTTGATGTTTGTTTAAAGCAATCCCAACGTGGTAAATGTCACTTTTACTTGAACCAAAGAAGACTAAGTCACCTTTTTTGATTTTACTCTTTCTAACATGCTTATAAGCATCGTATTGAGCCTGTACGGTTCTTACAATATTACGATTAGCACCATTTTCCATGACATACTGAGTAAAGCCAGAGCAATCAAAACTGTTAGGTCCGACTGCACCGTACGAATATGATTTACCAAGCTCACTAGTAGCAACCCGCTTAACGTTTGAAAAATGGACTTTATTTGCGGATACTCGATTTTCGTTAGTGGCGATGTTTACAACACCAAATAAACCTAACGACGCAATCGCTACTGTTACACCTCTGATTAATCCTTTGAACATCTTACCAGCTCCTTTATTAATTTATTGTGCATTATTTTACAATCATCATACACTTTCTATGATAGATTAGGATTAATACCAAATGATTACATCACGATTGCAAATCCATTAATTTCAGTAGTTTTGGCATTATATTGTGAAATTAATTTATAATTAACCAAAAAAAGATGGAAATCATTTGATTTCCATCTAAAATACGTTTTTAATTTATTTTTGATCTTTTTTTGGCGTTCTAATCATAACCGCAAACAATAATCCGATGACCGCAATTACCAAGAAGACCCAGTAAACCATGTGGAATCCATTAACCTGAGCTGGCATTGCCGGCATACTGAGTTTGAAGAATCCAGTTGCTCTAACCAATACAATCGTTGCAACCGCAACTCCAGTTGACCCAAGTACCTGTCTGACCGTCGTAATTAAAGCCGTTCCATAAGAAATCAAATCTTCTGGCAGTGAATCGGCCCCAAGCGTAACCGCAGGCATCATGACAAAGGCATTTCCACCCTCAATTAGCATTGCCAAGATCATCATGCCCCAGATATTGTAAATTGGGAAAAAGGCTAAAATGGCCCAGCCCAGCACAATCATCAACATTCCTGTTAACATAACTGGCTTAAATCCAATTTTATCAACAATCGTACCCGTGATTGGGTTCAAGATACTTAAGAAAACAGCTCCAGGAACTAGTGCCATCCCGGAAATGAATGGTGATACTCCCAATACCTGTTGATAATACAACGGGAAGATAATGGTAACTACAATCAATGAAATGTATGAGAATCCGGTTAAGAGTACCGCCAAATCATAGTTAAACGTCTTTAAAACGTTCAGGTTCAATAGTGGATTGCTAATTCTAAACTGACGGAAAACAAACAACGCAATCAAAACGATACTAATAATCAGGATGAGTAAAAGCATTCCATAGTTATTGTTTGGTTTAGCAATTTCACTAATTACGTACAAGATCCCAATCAAACCAAATGAATAGATGATCGAAAGCCAATCTAACTTTGATTTAATTCGTGGCATAACGTCTTTCATCACAAAGAATGAAATCAGGAATACAGCAGTGATAATCACAATGAAGACATCAAACAAGCCACGCCAAGTGGTAAACTTCAAAACGATTCCGGAAATGATTGGTCCACACGCCAGAGCTGAACCCATGACCAATCCAGCAACTCCCATGATCGTTCCTCGATCATCTTCCGGCGTGATATTTAGTAATACCGTTTGATACGATGGAAACAAAATTCCAACGGCAATTGCCTCTAAGGCTCTCCCAATCAGAACCCACGTAAAACTATTGCTGATTAAAATAATCAACGTTCCCAGGTCGAACATCAGTAAAACTCCCATAAAGAGTTTCTTAAAACTCATGTTGTTCAACAACCAAGGACTGATCGGCATCATGATACACATGATGATCATAAAGCCAGTTGTTAACCATTGAACGGTTGATGCTGAAATATCAAAGTACTTCATCAATGTGGGATAAGCCGTCGATAGTGATGACTGACTAATCGACATGGTGAAAGTACCGATTAACATGATGGTAATAAACCAAAATCTTTCTAATCTACTAAGTCCATTACTTTTTGCCATATAAAGCGCTCCTTTTCGATTTGTACTAATTTAATAGCTATTTATAGACTATCATTTTTTCATTTGAATTGTTACAAAAGATAACAAAAAGCTCATGATTTCTCATGGGCTCATTTTAGTCTAAAATTTAATACTACCTTGGGTTCTTGGATAAGGGATAACATCACGAATATTATCCATCCCAGTGACATACATCAGTAATCGTTCGAAGCCAATTCCAAAGCCAGAGTGCTTAGTGCCACCGTATTTACGTAATTCGAGGTACCACTCGTACTCATCCTTTGATAAATGAAATTCATCCATTTTGTCAGCCAATTCTTGCTCACGCTCTTCTCGTTGGCTTCCTCCAACTAGTTCACCAATTCTTGGAACCAGAAGGTCTGAAGCAGCAACGGTCTTACCATCGTCGTTATCACGCATATAGAAGGCTTTGATATTCCGTGGATAATCAGTGACAAACACGGGTTTGCCAAACACTTTTTCGGATAGATAACGTTCGTGTTCAGCCTTTAAATCAATCCCCCACTTAACCGGATATTTAAACTCAACGTCAGCTTTTTCAAGCAAATCAATTGCTTCCGTATACGTGATCCGCGCAAACTTCTCGTTCACAGTAGTTTGAAGCAACTTAAGTAAGTTGTCGTCGACGTTATCATTTAAGAATTGAAGGTCCTCTGCAGCATTTTCAAGTAGATAATTAATGACATACTTTAGCATGTCCTCAGACGTTTCGATAATGTCATCTAAATCAGCAAATGCCATTTCCGGTTCAATCATCCAAAATTCGGCAGCGTGGCGTTTAGTATGCGAATTTTCAGCTCTAAAAGTTGGGCCAAAAGTGTATACGTTTCTAAATGCCAGAGCAAAGGCCTCGACTGGTAATTGTCCACTAACGGTTAAGTTCGTCTCTTGACCAAAGAAATCCTTTGAGTAATCGACTTTACCATTTTCATCCCTTGGCAGGTCATTTTGATCTAAACTAGTGATCTGAAACATCTCACCAGCCCCCTCCGTGTCACTACTAGTAACAATCGGAGTGTTTACATAGACAAAGCCGTGTTTTTGCATGTATTCATGAATCGCAAAGGCTGCCATCGAACGAATCTTGAAAACAGCGTAAAAAGTATTGGTTCGAGGACGTAAATGTGCAATAGAACGAAGGTACTCAAGTGATTGCTTCTTCTTTTGCAGTGGATAGTCTAGATCAGAAACACCCTCAATCTTAACTTGCTCCGCATGAATTTCAAATGGCTGCGGGGCATCCGGGGTGTCCACGAGTTTGCCAATCACCTTCAGAGTTGAACTAATCGGCAGTTTGATGATGTCATCAAAGTTATCTAGATCACTCTTGACAATCACCTGAACATTCTTAATGTATGAACCGTCGTTGACTTCGATAAAGGCAATCTTTTTAGAATTACGAATGGTTCGAATCCATCCTTCTAGAACTACTGATTCATTACCAAAATCGTGTTTCTTAGTGTACAAATCTTTTGCTAAAACGTTTTGTTCTTTCATACTTAACAACTCCTTTTAGACAATAAAAAAGACCTCATCTCAAAAAGGGACGAGGTCATCGCGGTACCACCCATATTGTTTATGTAACATAAACCAACTCACACAATGATAACGGATTGCGACCGTTAGCCCTACTTCGTTCAAGCTTTAAAACTCAAGGTGTTTTTCCCATTAACTCTTTATCGAACTCTCACCAACTTCGACTCGCTATAAAAGAAATTAATGGTACTCGTCCTCTTTATTGTCATATCTTATTTGATTTAAAAGTACCATAATCACAGGCTGGTTGCAACATGATTAGTAAGTTTTAATTCCTAAATAAATGGCCAATAAAATTGCCAAGATTCCGACCCCGTACTTCATGATATTGGATGGGATGAGACGTACAATGGCTGGTCCAATGTATCCGCCAATCATCAATCCAATCGTTAGCGTAATCAGAACTGGCCAGTTAATCTGAATTGTAAAAATAAAGATCAAAGCCGAGATCCAATTCATAACTAGTGACATCACATTTCGAATGGCATTATCCACGGCATATGACTCATTTAAGGCTCGCATTAAAATCGCCATGATCAAAATTCCACCACCAGCACCAAAATAACCTAAGTACATTCCAACCAACGTCAGTGCAATGGCGGTAATGGTCTTACCCCATAATCCCAAATGGGTTTTCATTAACTGCTTTTGACTCTTCGGTAGCATGATCAAAATCCCAGACAACATGATGACAACTGGTGCAATATCTGCAAAACTTTTGTTGGAACTACGAAGAAGAATCAGGGAACCGAGTGCAGACCCAATTCCAGCAAAAATAGCCACTTTTAAAATGGTCTTACCTTGACCCTTTAATTCTCTTTGAGATGAAGCCACTGCGCTCATGTTACTAAACGCAAAACCAACGATGTTAGTCACACTGGAAACGATTGGTGATAGTCCGGAAGCCAACATTGCTGGATATGAAACAACGCTAGCAAGTCCCACAGCGGTTCCCATAATTCCGCTCAAAATCCCAGCAAAAATCAATAAGAAATACTTTAAAATCAAACTTCCACTTTCTCCTTGTTTTATTAATAGGTCTTAATTCCCAAACAAATCGCTAATACAATGGCACCGATCCCAACCCCATACTTCATAACATTGGATGGAATATGACGTACGACTGACGGCCCAATATATCCACCTACTAGTAACCCAACTGTGATGGCAATCAAAGCCACCCAATTAATTGGCATCGTAAACATAAATATGATGGCCGAAATCCAGTTCAAAATTAACGAAACAAAATTTCGGATTGCATTACAAACAGCATAGGGTTGATTAACGGCTCGAAGTAAAATTGCAATTAACATGACTCCTCCGCCAGCACCAAAGTAACCTAAATACATCCCAACAAAAAGAAGTGCAATGGCGGTAATTATTTTCCCCCACACGGTCATATGCGTTTCAGATAATTGTTTTTGACTCTTTGGTAGCAACATCAAAACTCCCGAAATCATAATGATGATTGGGGCAACGTTTTCAAAACTTTTATTCGAACTGTTAAGTAAAATTAAAGAACCAATAATGGTCCCAATTCCAGCACAGATGGTAACCTTAAAGATGACTTTGCTTTGTCCCTTAAGTTCTTTTTGGGACGCTAAAATGGCACTTGAATCACTAAAGGCAAAGCCAACCGTGTTGGTGACGTTTGCAACGATCGGTGCAAATCCTGCCAGAAGCATCGCTGGATAAGCAACCAAACTGGCCAGTCCAACCGTACTTTCAAGCACCCCGCTAACAACTCCTGCCACTACTAAAAAAATTAAATTCCACATAATATTTTCCCTACATTCATCTTTTTTAAAAATATGCCTGATATGCTAAAAAAGCAGCCAGGATAATCGCACCAATCGCAACCGTGTACTTCATTACAGCTGATGGAATTACCCGGACAATAATCGGGCCAATGTACCCACCAATAAACAGACCAATGGCAAGCACCACCAAAGCACTCCAACTAATTGGGGTAGTAAAAATAAAGATGGCAGCTGATACTGCGTTCATGGTTAAAGTCGTCACATTTCGGACCGCATTGCAAATGGCGTATGGTGCATCGATAATTCGAATCAAAATGGCAGCCATTAGCACTCCGCCGCCTGCACCAAAGTAGCCAACGTAAATCCCAACAATCACAATGGCAATCGCGGCAATTGCACTCGCTGTTTTTGAAATACTTTCAGAAGCAAACGTTGACTGTCGTTTTGGAATTAACATTAAAACTCCAGACAGTAAGATGACAAAGGGAGCAACATCTTGAAAGCTTTTATTGGAACTATGTAACAGGATAATTGATCCAATAACCGCACCAATGACCGCAAATAGCATAACGTGAAGAGTGACCGAACCCTGTCCTTTGAGCTCTCGTCTCGATGACAAGACGGCACTCGTTCCGCTAAAAATAATTCCCACCGTAATCGTGACGTTTGCCATAATTGGTGGTAATCCAACAAACAAAAGTGCCGGATAAAGAATCACACTTGCCATGCCAACGACACTACTCAACGTTCCGGCAATGATGCTAGCAATTAAAAGAAAAATACCATTAAATAACAACGAAAGAACCAACTTTCCCAATTAAGATTATTAACTACTTACTTAATGTTACCACTAATTGGTTTTTCCATTATCAAATCACGCTGAGCACTCTTGCCCAATTGAAAAACATGATCCCCAACTTGCTTAAATCCCATTTTTTGATAGAACTTTAATCCAGCATCATTATGTTCCCAGACCCCAAGCCAAACCTTTCCTTTCCCTTTTTTCTGCGCCTCATTAACAGCCAAATCAATCAATTCGGTTCCTAGACCGTGACGTTTAAATTCTTTTTTCAAATAAATTCGTTCCACTTCTAAGAGATGCGGACCCATTTCTTCAGATTGAGCATCATCAACGTTTAACTTTAGATAACCAGCTAATTTTCCATCAACGTAGGCAAAATAAAATTGAGAATTAGGATCAGAAATTTCATTCTTTAATTTTTCCGGATCGTAGGCATTATCCAAGTATTGATTTAAATTTTCAGGTTTATTTTCGGTTCCAAACGTCTCGGCAAACGTTTCCCGACTAATGGCTCGTAAAGCACTAATATCATCAATCGTTACCCTTCTAATCTCACTCATCATTTTGAACCTCCATTAACAATTTAGTTAATATTTTAACTAATTTACTCTGGCTTGCAACCATTGTCATTTATAACAGATAAAGAAGGTTGCTTAAGCGCTTTCACTAGCATAAAATAGAAGTGGATAATAAGTAAATATATAGGAGGAAATCACCATGACATTCAATAACGTTGTCATTGTCGGTGGAGGCACCTTAGGCTCACAAATTGCTTTCATGTCGGCTTTTCACGGAAAAAACACTACTATTTGGGGCCGTTCAGACGGCTCACTCGATCGTGCTAAGGCGCGAGTAGCTCGTTGGGAAAAAGCAGTAAAAAAAGACATTGGAGCTACCGATGAACAGGTCAAGAACGCAGAGGAACATCTCCATTACACCACTGATTTAAAGGCCGCTCTTAAGGGTGCTGACTTAGTTATCGAGGCTCTTTCTGAGGATCCAGATGTTAAAAATGACTTTTACAAGAAATTCAGTGAACTGGCAGATCCAGATACCACCATCGTTACTAATACTTCGACGCTACTTCCATCACAATTTGCTGATACTACTGGTCGCCCTGACAAGTATTTGGGTTACCACTTCGCTAACTCAATTTGGAAAAACAATACCGCTGAAATCATGTCACAATCTAAAACTAATAAGGATCTTCCAAAAGAGATGGAACAGTTTTCACGCGAAATCGGAATGGTTCCAATCCTAGTTAACAAGGAACAACCTGGTTACCTATTGAACTCACTGTTAGTACCATTTCTATCAGATGCTTTAGTCCTCTGGAACAATGGCGTTTCTGATCCTGAAACGATCGATAAGGCATGGATGATTGGAACTGGTGCACCACTTGGTCCTTTCGCTATTATGGACATTATTGGGATGAAAACCATGTATGATATCACTAAGATGTCAACTAACCCAGAAGTTAAAAAGGCTTCCGAAAAATTCAAGGATATGATTGACCAAGGTAACATTGGTCTTGAATCCGGTAAGGGCTTTTACACTTATCCAGATCCTGATTTCAGAAAACCAGAATTTCTTAAATAGAATTAGATAAAAAAAAGTTCGCCATTTGGCGAACTTTTTATTTTATAGATTTTTAATTTTATAGATGATTCAAAGTCTCAGAACCAAGTGTTGGGAACAATGGGATCAATTCGCTCATCTTTTCTGGTGAGATATGATACTCAACAAATGGTGCCAAAGTACTAATAACGTTATCAGCTTCAGAACTGATTTCAGTAGCACCTACTAGGTAACCTTGTTTGTCGGTGATTGAAATGGTCTTACCTTTGTTCTCCTGCATTGCAAATCTGAACCAATCAGTGGCAAGGTCTGATTCTTTAACATCATACTTATCAGGGTTGGCCTTAGCTTCGTCAACACTAACACCGATCTCAGCAATTCGTGGTGATGAGAAAACTGCACTTGGAACAGCTGGATACTTAATTGGATCAGTAGTAGCACCAGTAAATAACTTGGTAAGGTACATTGACTCAAAAATAGCGGTTGGAGTTAACTTACCAACTTGTTTATCAAGAACATCGCCAGCAGCGTAAATGCTGTCAACTGAAGTTTGAAGATGATCATCAACTTTGATTCCGTTCTTATCGTAATCAACGCCAACTTCTTTAAGACCGAATCCTTCAATGTTCGGATCACGGCCAGTTGCATCAAGAACCCAATCAGAGTCAATGTTGTCTTTGTTAGTCTTGACTACAAAACCATCACCTGATTTTTCGATTGATTCAGGATCAACGTTTCGAATGATTTGAACTCCTTGAGATTCAAGATCTTTAAGTAATGACTCAACAAATGGTTGATAAAACTTTCTTAAGGCCTTGTCATGGTGCAATAGGATGGTAACCTTAGTTCCAGCATTTGCTGCGATTGTAGCAAATTCAATGGCAATGTATCCACCACCGATAACGGTCATGTGCTCTGGTTGTTTTTCTAAGTTCAAGAAATCAGTTCCATCGTATGCCAAGTCAGCACCCGGAATATCAATCTTGTGATAATGAGCTCCAGTTGCTACAACAAGTTTATCAGCGGTGTACTTGGTACCGTCAACGTCAATGGTGTGCGCATCAACGATCTTTCCATACCCATGGATCACATCGATGCCAACACTCTTTAGACCTTGTTCGATTCCACCAGGTAATTGACTGATAACTTCTTTTTCATGCTTAACGTTATCGGCCCAATTGATCTTAGTAGTTCCATCTAAGCCGTGTCCTTGGAAGTTATCAACGTCTTTTTTCATCTTAACTGGGAAGTCTAAAGCAATCTTAGCGTTACATCCACGGTTAGGACAAGTTCCACCAATCTTGCCAACTTCAATAATACCAGCTTTTTTACCCTTTAGAGCCAATGGAATAGCACCGTTAAAAGCACCATGTCCACTTCCTAAATACAATACATCAAATTGATAATTGTTTTCACTCATACTTAACACCTCACCCTTTAGTTTTGTACAACTAAACTTTATACAATTATTATTATAGTTCTATAATTGCACTTGTCAAGATTAGCTCTCCACAAGACATTCTAATGCCTCTTTACCAATAAGGAAAACAATTAGAATTGCTGCTGTTGAATCGATCCACCAAATATGGAAAAAATAATTAAGCAAAACTCCGATAAGCACCGTCCCAGCAAGATAAGCACACGTAACACTACAAATGGCATCCTGAATTAAAGCGTTAGAACCAATTACTTTCCCAATCCAATACTTAGCATAGGCGATCATTGGCATGATAATAAGAGACAAAATAGAAATGATGATCCCCATCAGACTGCCATCAGCACCTTCATGCTGAAACAAATTATATCCAGAAGTAACTAGAATATAGACACACAGAAGGAGCAAAATGATGCTAACGATCTTCGTGGCAACCTTATCCACTCGATTAATGTCAATTTTTGAACTCCCTTTAAACTCAATTTCCAAACGAAATAGTAAAACAAATCCAGCAATAATCTCCATCAAACTATCAAGACCAAACGCAATTAATACAATTGAGTGGGCATCGATCCCGGCCTTTAAGCCAACCGAAAATTCTACTATCATCCAAGCAATCGCAACCATCTCAATTATCATTCCATATCCAACCACGTTTTTAGTTTCCATGTTTGACACCCCTTACCACGTGATCCGAATGAGCTAGTCCTTCATTTACAATGTCCATAATATGAGGATCATCCAGGCGATAATAATTTGACTTGCCCTTCCGTTCGCTACTTACCAATTGATGCTTTTTAAGCATTGCCAATTGATGAGAAGTAGCTGATTGTTCAAGCCCAAGTTCCTCACTAATCTCACCAACGTTGAGTAAGTGATTTTCTAACAACACTAACATTTGAATCCGAACCGGATTACTCAAAATTTTAAATAACTCATGAGCTTCTTCTAATTTTTTGGGATTAATCTTAGAATCCATGATTTTCTCCTTATATATGTAATTTATTTCATATGAATACATTGTCATATGTATCCTAATAAAAAAAGCCACAACGGCTAATTCATTTTAATCCTTGATTCCATGACTTTTAAAAACAATCTGATTAATAGCGTGATCAATGTCACCAAAGTCAGAAAAAGCCTGGTTAATTGCATCGTTAATCGTAACTTCATCTGAAATCTTAGCTAATGCATCTTTTACGATTGAACGTTTCAACTCAATCTTGTACATCTCAACATCAGGAGTACTTGGATATTTTTCAAAGTACTTATCCAAACGTCCTTCAACAATGTTATTTAATTCTTCGTTATTCATTTTTAATCGCCTCACGTATATTTGTACTGTCATTACCTTACTAAATGAAACTACTGATTATCTAAAATGGTATCAATTGTCCTTAGAACCCCATCATCGTTATTATCAAACTCGGTAACGTGACCAGCGGCGTCCTTTGCCTCCCGAATGCCATTCTTCATAGCATAACTATTCGGGGTTAAATCCAACATTTTTAAATCATTCTCATTATCCCCAAATGTGACAACCTCTTCAGGATTGGCATCATATTTTTTCATCAAATAGCGCACGCCAGTTGCTTTGTCAACCCCCTTTACACCAATTAGGTCGGTATTAAAGCCAGAGTTTAAACTCTCAAGATTATCTGGAAGCATCTGTCGCATTTCATGAACTTTTCGCATCACGTTTGCACCTTGCTTAAACGTCACACCAACTTTTACTAATTGATCATCAGTGTTCTCACTTGTGATGTTAGCCAAATCATTCAAACGGACCGTATTACTATAGTATTGTTTCATTAACTGATACATTTTTTCGGGTAGCCTTTTATCTACATAAGTATGCTTAAGCCCAGATACGTTAACCCCGACAATGTCAGGGCCAAAATCATCATAAAGCATCTTTAAAGTCTGTTTAATCTGATCATCATTCAGCGATTCGGCATGGACTAAATCATTTCCACGATAAATTACTGAACCATTTTGAGAAATAAAATCCATTTGGTCCCGATAATCAATAAACAGGCTTTGTAATTTATCATTCGGTCCGCCACTAGCGACGGCAAAATTAACGTTTTGGTGTTTCATTTTTTGAAACGTTTTTAAAAACTTAATCTCATCATATCGATTAGCTTCATTTAAAAAGGTTTTGTTCATATCTGTCACAATTAATTTAATCAAAATCTCCACCCCACCTGTTTAAATTAATTATATCAATTTGTTAAGGGAATGAAAAAAGTTAACACTATAAAAGCATTAACTTTTAATTAAATTAACTATTTTCGAGGAGCAACACAGGTTCCCTCTGGTACCGCAAAATCCTTTTGAATGACAGACAACTTACCATTCTCATGATTTCGCTCGTACAAGGTTGCGTTATTAGTGTTTTGATTTACAGCAATTAGAAAGGATTGATCTGAATTAAAGTTAAAATCACGCGGAAATTCCCCTTCAGTTGAAATTACTTGAATTCGCTCTAAGTCACCATCATCTAGGACCTTAAAAACAGCAATCGAATCATTGCCACGATTAGAAACATACACAAACTTCTCATCGTTAGTTATTCGAATTGCAGCTCCACCATTGGCATCTTTGTAGTCATTGGGAATAGTTTTAACAACCTGTTGGACGGTAAAGATGCCAGCTTCTTCATTATAATCAAGAACTGCAATCTTACTACTTAGTTCACCAATTAAGTAAGCCTTTCCCGTCGATTCAGCAAAAGCAATGTGTCTTGGACCAAATCCAGGTGACAACTGAATCTCACTAACAGGAGTAATCTCACCCGCGTCAGAAACATCATACAAATAAACTCGATCCAATCCCAGGTCACAAATCACTAAGCGATCATCAGGAGTTAGATCGGCATAGTGTGGATGAGGACCACTTTGTTGTTCTGGTAGTGGACCGGTCATTCCATCGTCATGGATTCGCTGTGATTCTTTGACAGTCCCGTCACTTTCAATGTGATACGCAATGACATTACCAGTATGATAATTTGCTGTATAGACCATCTGGCGTCCTTCGTCTACAGTAATGTAGGCTGGTGAGGGACCAACTTCAATGTCTTCTTGCATTAATTTAGCTGGCATGGTACTGCTATCAAAAACAGCAATCCCACCACGTGTTTCCGCTTCATCTTGATTACGATCAATCGCATAGATTTTATGGTCACTAGATTCCACAACGTAAGTTGGACAGCTAATTTGCGCAATTAACTGAGCATTTTCCAGCTGTTTTTTGTCTTTGTCTAATTCAATTTGGTAAACGCCCTTACTAGTTTTTTGGGTATAAGTTCCAATTAAAAATTTTTCAGTCATCATCAACACCTCCAAATATTATTCATACTCATTATGCCATATTTGATGGTTGGTGATAACAAATATTAATGATTTAATTCACAAAATGATTAGCCAATTGATTTAACCAATATGGTTCTCTTTTAAAATCATCTGGACTTCATGATCCATTGCTGGGGTTCGTTTCCACTCCTCAAAGTGGTCAAAGTTTTCCTTTGGCATCACATAATTCTGGTTAACATAGTTCTCGTAATTAATGACATGAACGGAGTGAGGAATGTTTAGTTGAAGGATCCGAACCTGTTTAATCATTTTTCGTTCTGCAGCAAGCTCAGCTCGTCCGTTCTGCACCATGTTGCTGATTTCAAGGTACTTAGAACCATCTAATCGCGTAATTTCCTCAATCAATGTAAATGTTTCATGACTCTTCATTGCCATCTAAATCTTCCTCCTAAACAAAAATGCTATTATTCACTTTGAATAATAGCAAAATTTTTATCGTTGTCCCCAGGCATGTTTCTCAAGTTGTTTGTATTCATGCTTGGTGACCATTACTGATTTACCATTCTTCTTCTGGTACCTCATCTTCTTACTTGGGTGAATGATATAACTTGGATGTCTAACAACCGCCATCGTTGGATGACCAGATACATTTACCAAGCAAAAGAAAATCATGGCAAAGAAAACCGCCCACGTCATAATCTTAGTGGTCAATGGCATCTTTTCTTGAATAACTTCACTATAGAACCGCTTATGGATGGTTCGTGCTGGATTAGGATCATTCGGGTGATCCTCAGCATACTCATTAGTAATTTCCTTTTGATACTTATCAATATCAAAATTCTTCTGAATGGTCTTTTCTTTTTTCTGGAACTGTTTTTTCTCTTTTTTGCTTAACGATTTAAACCACTTGATGAACTTCTGATATTCGGAGACGACTTCTTCCATCGGACCAATTTTCCGTAGCTTCCCGTAGTTAATCCAAGCAACTCGATCACACAACAAACGAACCTGCTTTAGTGAATGAGATACAAAGATAATGGTCTTACCTTCTTCTTTGAATTCATCAATCTTATCAACACATTTTTGGTAGAAAGTATCGTCACCAACGGATAAGGCTTCATCAATAATCAAAATGTCTGGCTTAATGTGAACGGCAATGGAAAAGCCAAGTCGGGACCTCATACCACTAGAGTAGTCTTTTACTGGTTGGTCAACAAAATCACCAATATCCGCGAAGGCAATGATGTCGTCCATCATATCGTCAATTTGGCGGTTTGTAAGTCCCTGCATCAATGACTTCATGCGGATGTTTTCACGGCCAGTTAAATTCTTTCTCAATCCAGCGTTAATCGCAACAATCGAAGTGTCTCCGCGCACATCAACTTGGCCGGTCGTTTGCGGAATAATGCCGGAAATAATGTTAGAAATGGTCGACTTTCCCGAACCATTTACACCAATAATTCCCAATGCTTCACCAGGCTGAACGGTAAATGAAATTCCCATCAAAGACCAAAAATGTGGGGTTTTATTTTTCTTTGATAATGAGAAAAACGACTTTAATTTGTCAGATTGAGTCTTGAACATGTCATACTCTTTGGTGACATCTTGTACTTTAATTTTATAATTTTTTTCAGTCATGGTTTACTTCCTAAATTCAAAATTACAACTGACACGATAATAAAATAATACGAGAAAATTACTAAAATGTAAAGAAAGTTCAGTACTCAACGATGCTTCAACAACATAATAAAAGAGCTACCAAGAATGGTAGCCCTTAAAAATATTATTCAACTGTAACACTTTTAGCAAGGTTTCTTGGACGATCAACGTTCAATCCCTTGTTCAAACTAGTGTAATAAGCAATTAGTTGAGCTGGAATGACACTAAGCAGCGGCGTTAACAACTCATTAACGTCCGGGATCACAAACGTATCACCATCTTGAGCTAGACTTTGTCGCACGATCGTCAAAGCACTGGCACCACGAGCTGCAGTTTCTTCCAGATTACTACGAGTTAATCCAGCGGTCTTCTTTTGGGTGATAATACCAATCACTGGAGTGCCCTTTTCAATCAATGCAATTGTTCCGTGCTTAAGTTCACCAGAAGCAAAGCCTTCCGCATGGACATAAGAAATTTCTTTTAACTTCAACGCTGCTTCAAGGGAAACAGTGTAATCAACCCCACGGCCGATGTAAAAGGCCTGTTTAGCATCAACGAAATATTTCTTAGCAATTTCATCAATCTTATCTTTTTCTTCAACAATTGACTGCATCCCAGTCGCAACCAAACCCAATTGTCGTGCTAAATCAAAATCTTTTGCGACCTGACGATTACCCCGCATACCAACGGCCTTTGCCAAAATGGCTTGGATTGCAATTTGAGCAGTATATGCTTTAGTTGAAGCAACTGAAATTTCTGGACCAGCATTAAGCAACATCGTGTAAGTTGCTTCGCGCGACAATGTCGAATTAGCAACATTAGTAATGGTTAAACTAGGAAAATGATGCTTGTTAACGTTCACTAAAACTTCCCGACTGTCAGCGGTCTCCCCACTTTGAGTCAAAAAGATAAAAAATGGTTTCTTAGAAAGCAATGGATCTTCGTAAGCAAACTCGGATGAGACATGCACTTCAGTTGGAATTCCAGTGTACTTCTCCATCAAATCTTTACCGACTAATCCAGCATGATAACTGGTACCAGCACCCACGATATAGATTCGATCTGAATCAAGGATGGTATCCATTACGCCACAACCAACGTTCATGTTTCCGTCTGCATCAAAGTACTCTTTAACTAATTTTCTCATGACATTGGGTTGTTCATCAATCTCTTTAAGCATGTAGTAAGGATAAGTCCCCTTATCAGACGCACTTGGATCAATGGTTACCTTGAACTGATGACGCTCTACTGGCTTACGGTTTTCATCAAGGATGGTTACCTTATCAGGCTTTACAATCGCAACGTCACCATCAACCACCTCAAGAAAAGTATCAGTAACGTCTAACATAGCAATTGAATCAGAACATACTACGTTGAAACCGTCACATAATCCAATCAACATGGGGCTTTTGTTTTTGGCTGCATATAAAGTATCTGGATCTTCTTTATCCATTAAAATGAAAGCATATGAAGAATTCTTAAGGAGTGAAAGCATCTTAATGAAGGCATCCTTTGTACTCATTTTGTCTTCAGTCACAAACTTATCAACCAATTGAACCGCCACTTCGGTATCAGTTTGACTATGAAACTTAACGTCTGATAAGTATTCTTTCTTCAGTTGTTCATAGTTTTCGATCACACCATTGTGAACCAGATAGAACCGGTTGTCATCTGAGAATTGTGGATGAGCATTCTCAATGTTTACCCCACCGTGAGTAGCCCAACGAGTGTGTCCAATTCCGGCAGTTCCCTGTACTTCTGGCCCAATCTTTTTCTTTAAATCGTCGATACTTCCGGTCGTTTTCACTAAATAATCTTTGTGGTCTTTTCCTTCCACAAAGATTCCGGCTGAATCATATCCTCGATATTGTAATTTTTCTAATCCATTAACTAAAATGGATGTCGCATTCTTATTGCCTGTAACTCCAACGATTCCACACATGGGAATGACCTCTCTTTAAAATTGGTATAGATGTATTTAAATTTTATTTATATACTTAACATCTTTGATAATAATGGTTTCACAAGTGTTTGTCAAATATAAGTTAGAATTGGTATAGCACCGATGAACGAAATTTAATAAAAATTTAAGCATAATAAAAGAGTTAACAAACGTTAACTCTTTTATTAATTCGTGATTGCTTTATTCAATTCCCATGTCGTCTCTAACAACGTCGGCAATTTTGTTCGCATACTTATCACTTTCTTTTTGAGTCGGAGCTTCCACCATAACTCTTAGCAGCGGCTCAGTCCCACTTGGTCGAACCAAGACACGACCATTCCCATTCATTTCATCTTCAACATCATCAATGGCCTTTTTAACATTATCATGATCCATCGCGTGCTTTTTGTCAGAAACCTTCACGTTAACAAGACTTTGAGGATATTTTTTCACTTCGTCTGCTAATTCGGAAAGCGGTTTACCGGTTTCTTTCATAATATGCATTAATTGCAGACTGGTTAGCATCCCATCTCCAGTGGTATTAAAATCCAAAAACACAATGTGACCAGATTGTTCGCCACCTAGATTGTAACCATTGGCTTTCATTGACTCAACCACGTATCGATCTCCAACTTTAGTTTTCACACTATTTAAGCCGTTGGCTTCCATGGCTTTGTACATTCCGAGGTTACTCATCACTGTCGTAACAATGGTGTCATGCTTTAATCGACCATTAGCATCCATATACTTACCACAGATGTACATAATCTTATCACCATCAACGATGTTTCCCTTTTCATCGACAGCAATGCAACGATCACCATCACCATCAAAGGCAATTCCTAACTGGGAACCATTTTCAACAACCATTTTTTGCAACTGTTCTGGGTGAGTGGAACCGACGTTATCATTAATGTTTAGTCCATTAGGTGAGGTCGCCATTGTTTTAAAGTCAAGGCCAAGGTCAGCGTAAAGACGGGGAACCAAGTTGCTGGTAGCCCCATTTGCGGCATCAACTGACACCTTAATCCCACTTAATTCATCTGGAATCGTTTGGGACAGAAAGTGAAGATACTTTTGCGATGCTTCGGTGTACTCTGCTGAAGTGCCTAATCCCTTTGCTGAGGGACGTGGTAAGTCATCAGTATCACTTTCAAGAATCTTCTCGATGTCAGCCTCGATGTCATCGGACAATTTATATCCGTCACCGCCAAAGAATTTAATTCCATTGAACTCAGCGGGATTATGTGAAGCCGTAATCATAACTCCGGCATCAGCACTTTGATCTCTAACCAAGTATGCTACTCCGGGGGTAGTGACAACTCCGAGTTGAACCACCTCAATTCCAACGGACAACATTCCAGCTACCAAAGCATCTTCCAACATCTGTCCAGAAATTCGTGTATCTCTTGATACCAAGACACGTGGCTGATGATCTTGAACACTGTGCTTAGTCAGAGCATAACCACCTGCACGACCAGCCCGAAAAGCCAATTCTGGGGTTAAGTCTTTATTCGCAACTCCTCTAATTCCGTCTGTTCCAAAATATTTCATATATAGTCCTCACTTTATTACTTATTCTTTGCGTTAATCTGTACTTTAACCGTTTCCGGATCCAAGCCACTTACTTTGGAGTTACCCGCATCAAGTGAAACCGTCTTAGTATTATCACCAGACATGTTTTCGACATCAACGTCGGCATTAACCGAATTAATCCCATCAATCGTGTCTTTATCACCTAACAATAACACATCAGATGGATCACACTTAACGTCATAGGTCTTACTTGCCTGCTTATTAACTAAATTAACCTTGACTGGTACTCTCTTATTATCACCCGCTGAAACCGGTAAATCAACCGAACTTGTTGATGGGGTAATAATAACGTTGATGGTCTTTCCTTTTTTGTCTAAAGCCTCAATCACCGCATCCTGTTTTATATCACGCTTGGTGTTAGGCTTCAAGTTAGTTTTAGCAACTACTGAATCAATTCGATTAATTTGATCACTCGGTCCAGTCACTTTTGCAGAACTGACATCTAACGACGGCTTTCCGGCCTTATAACCAGAAGCAATGTTTTTCTTGTCGTAGACAGCTTTTACGGGGAACTTAACGGTCCGGCGTGGTTGAATGTTAACTTTAATGCGAGCAGGTTTAATCTTACTCTTAATGTCAGAATTTAGCCCCTGCTGTTGTAATTTAACGATGTGTTCTCCGGGCCCCAAATTACTAAGGTTAGCGTACACCTTAAAGTTCTGGGTATTAGCGGTTGTAGTGACTAACGCCGATGGTCCTGACAACTGGACGTTAACTTTTTCTGGATAACCAATTACAAAATACTTGTCTGAGTTTACGTTGAGCTGTAATGGAACTGACAGTGTCTTGGTTTTATTAGCTGCCATCTGGGTGCTTTTAGTCGAATTACTGGTACTGTTAGTGAGACCCATATCATTTTTGCCATCATGAACATAGAAAAACAGTGCAATTGTAAAGACTAGTGCCAAGATAGCATAGAATAATTTACTCCGAAAAGATTTTTTCATGGCTACTTGTCACCTCCGAAATGCTTCTGAAAGAAACTAATCGCACGAGTCACAATCGTTGGATGTTGCTCCTGTCGATCACGAGGAATCAACTGACTTCTCAGGTATTTCAGGTAATCCTCCTGAGTCATCCCACGAAGAAGCTCATTGTTTCTAGTGATTGAAACTTCTCCCGTTTCTTCTGAGATAACAATCGTTAAAGCATCGGAAACTTCCGAGATTCCAACGGCAGCACGATGACGAGTTCCCAATTCCTTAGGGATCAAATTACTCTGCGATAACGGTAAGTAGGCAGCCGCTGCAGCAATCTTATCATCCTTAATGATGACCGCTCCGTCATGAAGAGGCGTATTGGGAATAAAAATGTTAATTAATAACTGACTTGAAATGTCAGCATCAAGCTTAATCCCGGTCTCAATGTATTCTTCTAGCCCGGTATGCATTTGAATGGTGATTAACGCTCCAATTCGACGCTTAGACATGTATTGAATTGCTCCATCTAAAGCATTAATCATTTTTTTGGCTTTTTCATCCTGATTCTGGGTTGCTCTAAAGAGTGAGCCGCGTCCTAATTTTTCAAGTCCGCGTCTAATTTCAGGTTGGAAGATGATAATGCATCCAATAACTCCCCAATTGATAATTTGATCCAGAATCCAAGATACCATCGTCAGTCCTAAATACCAACTGGCAATTTTAGCGATAATAATTACAATAATGCCGCGAAAAAGTTGCACTGCCCGAGTGCCACGAAGAAGCATGATTAACTCGTATATCACGAGCCAGACAACCAATATATCAATTAAGTTGCTTAGGTTATGTAATGTAAATAAGCTACTCCAATCAATCCCCATAGAACGACCTCCAATTTGTATATTATTATATCACTGAATTATTGCTGAAATAAAGGCAGTTAACTAATTCCAAATGTTAAAAAAATTAAATTCTATGGTTAAATTTCTAGTTTTTTTTGCTAATTTGGGGTTTAATTTATATATAGAAGAAAAGGGGTCAAATTATAATGTCACAACATAAAAGATGGCAAGTTAGAATATTTTTCATCGGGTGGATCGTGCTTTTATTCATGTTTCTACGTGATACACGCTTCGGTTTTTTAGCGCTCAACACCCTTCTAGGATATATCCCAATTGAACTTAGTTTCCACATCGGTAACAAACCACACCAAAATAGTTTCGTGTTCTGGATCCTATCACTTCTGTGGTTATTGTTCTATCCCAATTCACCTTACATTCTGACCGACCTACTTCATCTCGCTTGGCTACATCCTGATGAAGCCAATGGATTACTTCGACTTGATCCGCACGTCTGGTTTTTATACACATGTCTGATGATCAGTGCATTAAGCTGTGCCTTTATCGGTTTCTGGAGTTTAGTCCACGTTGCTAAGGCCATTGACGTTAAAATTCATTTATCCGGTAATTTTTCTAACTTCGTTACAATTGTGATTCTAACGGTTGCAAGTTCCATCGGACTATTCATTGGACGGTTTATGCGAGTCCACACAATTTACCTCATCCTTTCACCGAGGATGTACATTCGACCATTTTTAAACATGTGGAATATGCACATGGTCGTATTCGTATTTTTGATGACCGTTCTACAGTTAATGATCTACTGGATTTATTCCATTATCAGTAATAATAAGGAATAATATAAAATCCCCCACTTATCAATAAGTGGAGGATTCTTTAGTTATCACTCAACATTAGCGTTTCCTTATAATTAATGTCCTGACGCAAGTGGAGGCCCATCGCGTGACTAACTTTTTTATTATTAATCAATTGCTCCACAGCGCGACGCTCTGCTTCCAGTGCAACCGACCGCAATCTTAACAACTGATACTCAAAGACTTCATCATCTTCGTCGGGATCATCGTATGAATTGGCCCGTTCAATCTGACTCTGATAGAAAGTGACAATAAAGTGAACAATTTGTGAGTCAAAGTCCTGACCATTAATGTCGCTTCGACTTAAAAAGTCTGAAATAGCATCAATGGCGGCCTGATCACCAACAATCGTAACAAGTCTTAATTCACTCTTGGTCTTTTTACTTTCTGATTCACTTACCTGCCAGGTTTTAATGGAATGAAGAATCGATGAAAACCATCCCGGATAGTACCAGTGATTTTTGCGATAGCCGTCGTAACCATTTGCAAACATTCGACGTTCCTCACGATTAATCCTTCGATTTGCAATCCAGTAAGTATCTTTTGAGATTTGTTGTTCACGATACAAATCTTTAACCGCGTCACGTTTTCCTTTTAAAGCAACTCGTCTCAAACTAAGTTCTTCATTGAGAGACGTACTTTCTGCACTATCGTCTCTCGTCTTTCTTAAAAGTTTTCGTAACTCAACCTGATAATCCAAAACAATATCATATACCGCTCGTTCATTATCATTGGTCTTATTATTTTCAAGACTGACAATGGCACTCTTTACGATGTAAATCCGAGCAGCATCTTCCGAAATATAGCCCTCCTGCTCATCTTCTTCATCTTCCGTCTCATCATCATCTTCATCCTTATCAATCAATGAGGCTCGGGTCTGAAGTGAACTAGCCTCTGGGGAAATGATTGGCAAGATAATGGTAGCCGCAACTAAACTGATCACGATAACCATTGCGGCAATAAAAAGCATCAAAGAACGGTCGGGAAACTCCTTTCCATTCGATAAAAATGCGGGAACCGAAAGAATTCCTGCCATGGTAATGGCACCACGAACCCCGGAAATTCCAGCCAATAGCGCAACCGACAAACTGGGCTTCTTATTGGACCGTTTAGTAATGTAGTACGAAAAGAATTCGTATCCTAAAATCCAGACCACTCGAATTACCAAAAGAGCCACCCAAACGGCAAAAGCAATCCCAAACGAAGCTAAAGTTCGATATTCCGATCCATTGATGACCACCCTAGTAGCAACCGGTAATTCAATACCTAAGATTAAAAACACAATCCCGTTTAAACAGTAAACAATGACATCCCAAGTACGATTGGTCAACAAGTTGACTTCTGGTGACTTGGTATTGGTAACGTTAGTCTGTAAGTGATCAATAATCCCAGCGGCAACCACCGCAATAACTCCCGAAGCATGAAGAAGATCTTCAGCAATTACATAAATAATAAACGGTGTCAAGATGTGCAGGACGACGTTAAAAATCACGTCATTGAAGTGTACCTTTAATAACAAATTACGAAGAACAATAATTAAAGACATTCCAACAATTCCAATGATCAAACCCACTAGTGCGGTATAAACAAAATCAACCGCAGCGTGTTCCAAAGAAAAGTAACCGGTGACAACTGCAGCAATCGCATATTTAAACGCAATTAGTCCACTAGCATCGTTAATCAAGCTCTCACCTGATACTAGATGCAAAATATTACTTGGAAGATGAACACGCTTTGAGATGGACTGAACGGCAATTGGATCGGTTGGAGACAAAATCGCAATTAGAGCAAAACAGGCTGCCAGTGGCATTGATGGTACCAGCAAATTAACGAAATAACCGCCAATAATGGTTGTAATGAACACCAACCAGATGGCATTTTCAAAAATGGGGCCACGTAATTCCCAAAGTTCTCGTTTTGGAAAGTCACGACCATCATTAAATAGCAATGGTGCGATGAACAGCAATAAAAACCAGTCCGTGTTTAAATCAATTTTGAATTTAAAGAATAATGCTAATCCTAAACCAAGCAAAATTTGAATCAAACTAACTGGAATCTTAGTGACATAGTGAGAGATAATGCTAGAAAGCAGGACTAAAACTATTAATGTGATGACTGCTTCAACTATTACCATAAGCTATGCTTCCTCCTATTTTGGCTCACCAATAATTCGAACCTCAGTCTCAAGGTGAACCCCATTATCTTTATACACAGTTTCCTGAACGTGCTTAATCACGTTTAAATAATCAGTAGCGGTGGCACCCCCAACGTTAATGATAAATCCGGCGTGTTTTTTGGACACTTCAGCTCCGCCAGAGCGATATCCCTGTAGTCCAGCATCGTGGATCAACTTTCCAGCAAAGTATCCTTTAGGACGCTTGAAAACACTCCCACATGAAGGCCATTCTAAAGGTTGCTTTGACCTTCTCAGGTAGTTCAAATGATCCATCTCGTTTTGAATCTCACGTTTATTCCCAGGTTCAAGTTTAAAGGTCGCTTCCAAAACAACGTCCCCATAGTCTTGAATACTACTATGACGATAACCAAAGTCTAACTGGTCGTTATTTAAAACAATAATATCACCCTTACGCGTCAAAACCGTGGCTGATTCAAGTGCATACTGGGTCTCTCCCCCATAAGCACCGGCATTCATAAACACTCCGCCACCGACACTGCCAGGAATCCCAGCAGCAAATTCTAATCCAGTCAAACCGGCTTTTTGAGCAGCCTTAGTTGCATCAATGTAAGCAGCCCCAGCCTCGGCAATTACCCGATGATCTTCAGTTCTAATGTTATTCATTTGGGTCAAAATCATGGTTAACCCACGAATTCCACCATCTCGTACGATTAGATTACTGGCATTTCCCAGCACAGTAAGCGGCATTTTAATTTCATTTGTATAATTTAATAATTCTTCGGTTTCTTTAAATGATGAAGGAAATGCAAGAAAATCAGCTTTCCCACCAGTTTTAGTCCAAGAATACTTGGAAAGTGGTTCATCTTTTAAAATTTTAATATCCTTGAATTTTTTTGTTAAATCTTCAGTCATTCGTCATTTTCCTTTCTAATTATCCATATTACATTCTAGCACGTTATCATTATTTAAACACTTCTGATCGTGCTATACTGGCATTAAAGGAGGGGATACAATGAATTTTATCTCATGGAATGTAAATGGTTTACGTTCAGCAGTTAAAAAGAATTTTTACGAATTTTTTAATGAAACTGATGCTGACTTTTTTAATGTTCAAGAAACTCGAGTTCACGAAAATGATATTGCTTTAGAAGTACCAGGTGACTATTACCAGTACTGGGACTCAGCGGAACGCCCCGGCTACTCAGGCGTAACTACTTTCACAAAACATAAAGCTGATAACGTGTTTTATGGTGTTGATGGAAGCGACACTGACACCGAGGGCCGTTGTTTGACACTCGAATATCCTGACTTTTATTTAATTAATACCTACGTACCCAATTCAGGCGAAGAGCTGCAAAGACTCGACTACCGTCTTGATTGGGACCAAAAATTTATTACCTTTGTAAGTAAACTTGCTGAAAGAAAGCCGGTCGTGATTGGCGGCGATATGAGCGTTGCTTATCAACCAATTGACATTGATGACCCAGAAGAAGATCACCACAAGGCTGGATACACCCAACAGGAACGTGACGATTTTGGTCGATTATTAGCTTCTGGATTTGTAGATACCTTTAGAGCACTTCACCCTTACCAAAGTGGTGCCTATACTTGGTGGAGTTACCGTTACGACGAGCGAGCCCAAAATCGTGGTTGGAGAATGGATTATTTCTTGGTTTCTAACTCAATTCAAGATGACGTTGCCGAGTCAAACATTCTTGGTGAGGTAACCGGCTCAGATCATGCTCCGATCCAATTAATTACTGATGGACTTAAGATTGATTAGAGGAGAATTGTTAAATGAATTTTGCGGCAATTGACTTTGAAACTGCTGCGGGCCAACGGGCCAGCGCTTGTTCGGTCGCATTAACGGTAGTAAGAAATAACGAAGTCGTTGATGAGTTTTACTCATTAATTAACCCCGAATGTGAGTTTAACTGGCGCAATATCAATGTTCATGGTATTCATGAAAAAGATGTAATTGACTCACCAACCTTTCCAGAGGTGTGGAATCAAATTAGCCCCCTCTTTGATAGAAATAAGCTGGTGATTGCCCACAACAATAATTTTGATAATAGTGTATTAAAAAAGAGTCTGGAAAGGTATGGTTTATCAAAACCACACTATCAGACTCTTGATACCGTTAAGACTTCCAAAAAGTTTTACCCTGGATTTGTTAACCATAAGTTAAACACGGTTAGCGAGAACTTAGGGATCGAATTAAAACACCATCATAATGCGCTAGATGACAGCTTAGCGTGTGCTAACATCTTAATTTATGAATACCAGCAGTTTGGTAAAAACGCCGTTAAACCGTTCGTCAAGTTAATATAAAAAGACTGAGATATTTTCTCAGTCTTTTTTTACGTTCATTTTCATTTCAATTACATGATCGTCATGTTCACTAGTGATAAATCCTAATTTTTTGTACAATCGAAACGCCCCTAAATTGGACTTTAAGACCGTCAATCGCAATTCATTAAGGTGACTAAAAGCGCGCACCCAGTCAGTTGCTTCCCGAATCAGATTGGTCCCAAGTCCAATGTCCTGATAATCAGCTAAAACGGCGACACCAAGTTCCCCGGCAGTCTCGTCAACCTGACTAACGCTCAAGACTCCAATTAATTTCGTCCCAGCAACTGCCACTAAAATGATGTTAGTCCCAGTGGCATTCACCGCGTCAATGGCATCTGCTTCGGTTTCAGCGGTCAATTGATCAATCTGAACATCCGTCGTAAAGTTACTAGATTCTTGACTTAATCGTTTCATTAGCTCGATTAGTTCTTCGGAATCGTCCGATTTAGCAGCACGAATCGTAATTTCTTCATTATCCTTTGCCAAGCACTAAGTCTCCTGACTTTAAAATTGAATCAAAATGCTGTCCCTTAGCAGTCATTTCAATTGTCCGATCGTTATCCCCCAGATCATCATTTCTAGTAAATCTGATTCTCAAGTACTGGTCGGGAAGTTCGTCCTCCGCAAATTTGGACCATTCAACGACGCTGACTCCATCACCGTTAAAATATTCATTCAGACCTAATTCGCCGGCTCCTCCCTCTTCAAGACGATAAACGTCCATGTGATAAAGGGGCAACCGTCCATTTTTGTATTCCCGAATAATGGTAAAAGTCGGACTTTTGATGTTTCGCTTAATTCCGAGACCTTTCCCAAGTCCCTTTGTGAAGGTGGTTTTTCCCGCGCCAAGGTCGCCATCGAGTAAAATAACGTCTCCAGCTTTTAAATCCGGGGCGAGTTCTTCGCCTAATTTTTCGGTTTGATCGGGACTATCAACCTTAAATTTAATCAATTCAATCGCCTCAAATTAAAGTGCTTGAGTAGCCGTGATAATGGCTACCTTGTAAACATCTTCAGCATTGCATCCCCTCGACAAATCAGAAACTGGTTGATTCAATCCCTGAAGAATTGGACCAATGGCTTCAAATCCACCTAAACGTTGGGCAATCTTGTAACCAATGTTTCCTGACTGAAGCTCTGGAAAGACAAAAACAGTTGCCTGACCAGCAACGTTTGAACCAGGTGCCTTACTCTTTGCAACCGCGGGAACAATCGCAGCATCAAATTGGAGTTCCCCATCAATTGGAGTATCTGGATCTAACTTTTGGGCAATCTTGGTTGCACTTTGAACTTTATCGACTTCTGGTCCCTTAGCTGAACCCTTGGTTGAAAAACTAAGTAAGGCAACTTTGGGATCGATATCAAACAACCGGGCGGTATGTGCACTTTCAACGGCAACTTCACCAAGTTGTTGATCATCAAGTTCAATGTTAATGGCACAATCTGCAAACAAGTAACGAGTATCACCCTTTTGCATGACAAAAGCACCACTAATCAACTTCACACCTGGTTTAGTTTTAATAATCTGAAGTGCTGGACGAACCGTATCACCAGTTGGGTGAGCTGCACCGGACACCATTCCATCAACGGTTCCCATGTATACCATCATCGTGCCAAAATAATTCGGATCTTTCAACCATTGCTGAGCTGTTTTTTCATCCGTTTTGCCATTACGCCGTGCAACAAGTGATCTAACCATCTCGTTGAACGTGTCAGAATCAACGTTTTGGATATCAATGATGGTAATTCCGTCTAAATCATTTCCGTTTTCTTTAGCAACTTGTTTGATTTTGTGGGGATCACCCAATAACGTTGGTTCAACCAAATTATCTTTTTTAAGCCGACTAGTTGCTTCAATAATTCTTGGATCTTCCCCTTCAGGGAATACTAACTTAATGTTTTTATCGTTAATCTTTGCTTTCAAACTATCAAAAAGGTCCATAATTAACTCTCCTTATTAGTGGCAGTGACGTGTTCCGGTAATTTCCAGTTAATCGGCGTCTCACCCATGGCTTTTAGTGCTTCATTCGTCTTTGAAAACGGTTTTGAGCCAAAAAAACCTCGATTCGCAGAAAGGGGACTGGGATGAGCCGACTGAATCACAATATTAGCGTCAGTATTAATCAACTTAATCTTATCCCTAGCAGCCCTTCCCCATAAGATGAAGACAACTGGTTCAGGACGCTTTGACAATTGTTCAATAGCATAATCAGTGAGTCTTTCCCATCCTTTGCCACGATGAGAAAAAGCCACTCCATCTTGAACGGTCAAAACGGAGTTTAACAACAATACCCCTTGCTCAGCCCAACTCTTTAGATAACCGTGATTAACTGGTTTAATTCCCAAATCACTTTGTAATTCCTTATAAATATTCTTTAAAGATGGTGGAACAGCTACGCCTGGCATTACCGAAAAGCTAAGACCATTGGCTTGATTAGGACCATGATATGGATCTTGTCCCAGAATAACGACTTTCACCTTACTAAATGGGGTCCATTCAAATGCCTGAAAAATATGGTGCATTTCTGGATAAATCGTCTTGTTATTATACTCTTCAACCAAAAAACGCCTTAACTTTTGATAATATGGTTTCTCAAATTCTGGTTCCAAAATTGGCCACCAGTCGTTATGAATAAACGGTTTCACTATTAACACCTCCAATTTATTCTACCATAAAATGTGAATTTTTAGGCAAGCAAAAAGAGAGTGCTATTGCACTCTCTTTTAATTAATAATGTTTCATAACGCGATCAATTTGCCGTTGAGTATCACGTTGCTTTATGGTTTCACGTTTATCATATTCACGCTTCCCTTTAGCAACCCCAATCAGCACCTTAGCGTAGCCATGTTTTAAATAAACTTTTAAGGGAACAATGGTAATTCCCTTAGTCAAAGTCGCTTCACCAAGTTTTTTGATCTCTTTTTTATGCAGCAACAACTTTCGATTACGCAATGGATCATGATTAAACTGGTTTCCTTGCGCATACTCACTGATGTGGACATTCATCAAATAAGCTTGTCCGTTTCTCACCTGCACGAATCCGTCCTTTAGATTCATACGGCGTTCTCTAACTGATTTAATCTCAGTTCCCGTTAGTGAGATGCCAGCTTCATAAGTATCAGAAATAAAGTAATCATGTCGGGCCTTTCGGTTAGTTGCCATTACGTTCTTTTCAGTTGGTTGATGCTTTTTTCTAGCCATGTTCCCATCCCCTATTTTTTGCGACTATTAGATGGTTTGGTTCTGATTTTAAACGAATGACCTTTTTTACCGTTCTTTCTACGATCTTGATTCTTATAACTCTGACGACGATTTTTCCCATCAGAATGTTTGCCACTGTGATGGTGCTTATCATTTTTATGTTCCTGTTTTGGGAGAAGTTCACTCAATGGAGCATCTTCTGGTTTAACGATCTCAAAGTCAACGGTCATCTGATCAACGTCGGCCGCAACACATTTAACCCGTAACGTTTGTCCAATCTTATAAGTTCTTCTGGTATTTCTACCAACAAGCGCCAAGTACTTTTCAACGTACTCATAGTAATCATCATTCATCTTGCTGATATGAATAAGACCTTCAACGGTGTTTGGAAGTTCAACGAACATTCCGAACTTCATCACTGAAGATACAACGGCATCGTATTCCTCACCAATATGTTGAGTCATGTACTCAGCCTTCATCATCGAATCAACGTCTCTTTCGGTGTCAACACCGCGACGCTCAGTTTCTGAACAGTGAACCGCAACTTCTCCAACCTGGTCAGCATAAGTTTGTTTGGTAACATCATTAATCCCATTATCTTCATAATAATGAACTAAACGATGAACAAATAAATCAGGATAACGTCGAATTGGTGAAGTGAAATGGGTGTAGTATTTGGCACCTAATCCAAAGTGTCCGACACATTTATCACTATATTTGGCCTGTTGTAAACTTCTAAGCATCATTACTGATACCATTGTTTCTTCAGGAAGTCCGTGTACTTTACTTAAAATGTTCTGTAAAGTCTTGGGAGTTAAGTGATCTGGATCAGCTTTTACTTCAATTCCAAAAGCCGTCAAGAACTCAAAGAAATCCTTAACTCGCGTTGGATCTGGCGTCTCGTGGACACGATAAATGAAAGGAACTTTAAGTCGATAGTAAGTTTCAGCAACAGTTTCATTTGCAGCCAACATGAATGATTCAATCATTCGTTCGGCTAAACCTCTCGTTCTAAGTTTAATATCAACGGGTTTACCTTCTTTGTTCATGATGATTTCTGCTTCATCATCATCAAAATCGATCGCCCCACGACGCTTTCTTTGCTTATATAAAATTCGGTGTAACTCAGCCATGGTTTCAAACATTGGTACTAAATCATGATATTCTTCTCTCGTTTTCTTATCATGTGATTCAAGAATATTATTGACAGCTGTATATGTCATTCGAGCCTTCGACTTCATAACACTCGGATGAATCCGCTTTTTGACAACTTTTCCTTGCGGATTAATCTCCATATCACAACTTAAACACAACCGTAACTGTCCCTCGTTTAACGAACAAATCCCGTTTGATAGACGGCGAGGCAACATTGGAATAACTCGGTCGGTCAAATAAACTGAGGTTCCACGTTTATACGCCTCACGATCAAGTAGTGTTCCTTGTTTAACGTAGTGACTAACGTCAGCGATGTGAACCCCTAAATGATAATTGCCATTTGGTAATTTCCATGCCGTGACGGCATCATCCAAATCTTTGGATGATTCTCCATCAATGGTAACTAACGTCTGATCGGTAATATCTTCTCGTCCTTTGGTTTCTTCAGGCAAAACATGGTCTGGAATAGCATCTGCTTCTTCTAGAACATCTTCTGGAAATTGGGAAGGAACATCATGAGCATAGACAACCTGTAAAATATCAATTCCAGGGTCATCAACACTTCCAATTACTTGTTTCACAATTCCAACCATGTAATCCGGATGCTCGTTACTTGGATATTCCGTAATATCAGCAGTAACCACTTCTCCTGGAGTAGGATGAAGACCAGCATCTACCACGTAGAACTTGAATCCTGCTAATTTTTTGTCTTTTAAAACAACCTGACCAAGATAACCATGATCATCATCAGTCTTACGAAATTCACCAACCACATGAGTGTAATGATGTTCTAAAATACTAACCACTTTAGCTTGTGGACCCCGATCAGAATCTTTTTCACCTGGCTTAGTAATCTGAATCTCAACCTTATCCAGGTTCATTGCATGCATCGTTTCATCAGGTGCGATAAAGGCATCAGGTAATTCATCATCATATCTAACAAAGCCAAATCCCTTTGGATTAGAGTGGAAAATCCCCTCTAGCTTCAACTCACTGGGATTAACCTTAAAATCACCGTTTTCAGTAACCACAACGGCACGGTCTCGTTCCAGTGAAGCGAGCTCTGAAACGATTAATTTGAAAGCTGATGATCCATGATAATTCAAATCATCAGCTAATTTTTCGACACTATAACTTTGATCAGGATGTGATTGTAACTCCTGCTCAATTTCATTTTTTAACTTATTATCTTGCAATATATTTTCCTCTACAATCCAATTGACTTATACGTCAATTATAAATCTCATTCTTTAATAAACGCTAGTAATCCGCTTTAAATGCAAAAACCCCCTGTTTAACAGGAGGTTTTTTATTAATGTGATGAAATCCACATTAGAATTAATGCGATACCAAAGAAAAAGATTCCTAGTACCACAGTCACTTTTTGCATAAATGCCTCAAAGCCCCTCGGCTTGGACTCAGAGGAAGAATCGTTTGCACCACCAGAGAGTGATGACATTGCATCATTATTTTTAGAAGGTTGCATTAAAACTGCACCAATAATGAGAATACTAACGATCCATAATAATATCATCAAAAGATTATTCAAAAAAATGCCTCCTACCCATCAGCTAAACAGGCTTATCAATACTTTAATTAGTTTAGCATAAACTAGGAGTTATTTCCAGTCCATCATTATTTCTCAGTTCGATTGGTCCTAATAAACAAAATCGAACTGAACAGCAAAATTACCATTCCAATCAGTGAAAGAAGTTCGCTGGTGCGTTCCCCGGTTTGAGGTAACCTTTTAGTAGGTTGGCGATTCGTATGGGTTCTGTTTACCCCATGTTTACTTCTTCTCACGTGAACCGTTGCCATTGGATCGTGGTTCGCATCTAGATACGGAGCGTGATGAGTGAAATTACGTCGATTATACTTGCTCATTCCGTTTTCATTTGGCATTTGAACAGGACGACGCCCAGATCTTTTTTTACCACGTAACAACACTGGATTCATCCCATTTTCAAGTATCTTCTTCGTGGGTTCATGCTGATCTTTCTGCTCCTTACTACTCTGACTGATACGTTTTACCATTGGCTCATTGTGATTCCCAACTATTTTTTTCTCTGGGGCGATTCTACCTGATTCATGAGGTCGGTTATCTGGCAGAGGCAGATCTTGAGAATGAGCGGTCTTTTTAGTCGGTTCATCCGGTACGATTGGTTTACGATTATCAGCCGGTTGAACCGGACGATCGTGCTTATGATCATTAGATGGAACTACTCCATCAGAATCTGGATGATCGTTACTTGGAATTGGTTTAATCGGAATGTGAGGTGACGGAATCGGCAAATCTTCGTCTTTATTGTAGTTAAAAACGACCACGTCAATTCCCACATAGATTGGTGAAATACTTTTATCTAAATGAAACCCAGGAATTAGTGGCGCCTTGATATCAGCTCGATTTTTGACGTTCACTCTGGCAATGTCAAAGGCATACGATGAATCCTTTTCTCCGTCCTTATTTACCCAATGTTTATGAGCAGTAATGGTGTATTCGCTTGCCCTCACATTTGGAGTGAAAATCTTCAGTGATAATCCAACTGTAATTGCAATTAATGCTAAAAATAATGAAAATTGTTTTGTAATATTCATGTTTCTCCTCCTCTTTCTGTGATTAAATACGAGGAAGGTTTACGAACTCACGAAATTTATGTAAAAAAAAACACCTTCATAACGAAGGTGTTTTTAAATCAATTATTTTTTGATGATTGCTTCTTTTGCTTCTGGACTCAAGTTGTAGAATGAGTTAATTCCCTTGTACACAGCAACTGATCCTAATTGATCTTCAATTCTCATCAATTGATTGTACTTAGCAATTCTTTCACCACGACTCATTGAACCAGTCTTGATTTGACCAGTGTTTAAAGCAACAACTAAGTCTGAAATAGTGGTATCTTCAGTTTCACCAGAACGGTGAGAAATAATTGCAGTGTAACTAGCTTCCTTAGCCATGTTAACGGCATTAACAGTTTCAGTTAAAGTACCGATTTGGTTAAGTTTAATCAAGATTGAGTTAGCAACGTTCATCTTGATACCCTTTGACAAGTACTCAGTGTTAGTAACGAACAAATCATCACCAACGATTTGAACTTTCTTACCTAAGCGCTTAGTAGCCATTTGCCAATCTTCCCATTCGTTTTCATCTAGTGGGTCTTCGATTGAAATGATTGGGTATTTTTCAACGATGCTGTCAAGCAAAGTGATGAATTCATCAGCATTGTATGATTTACCGTCACCAACCAAGTTGTACTTCTTAGTGTCGGCATTGTAGAATTCTGAAGCGGCACAGTCAAAGGCAATTGAAATGTCCTTACCTGGCTTGTATCCAGCACGCTTGATTGCTTCAACTAAGATTTCAAATGGCTCTTCGTTATTCTTCAAATCAGGTGCAAATCCACCTTCATCACCAACAGCAGTTGAGTATCCACGTTCTGCTAAGATTGCTTTCAAGTTATGGAATGTTTCTGATCCCATTCGAACAGCTTCTCTAAATGATTTTGCACCAATTGGCATAATCATGAATTCTTGGAAATCAACCTTGTTGTTAGCATGCTTACCACCATTGATAACGTTCATCATTGGAGTTGGAAGAACATGTGCATCGAAACCACCTAAGTAGTTATATAATGGAACGCCAAGTTCGTCAGCTGCAGCTCTAGCAGCAGCAATTGAAACGGCTAAGATTGCGTTAGCACCTAACTTAGCCTTATTTGGAGTGCCATCAAGTTTGATCATAGCTTGGTCAATACCTAATTGATCAGTTACATCGAAACCAACGATTTGTTTGGCAATAATGTTATTAACGTTGCTAACAGCTTTAGTAACACCCTTACCCATATATCTATTTTTGTCTCCGTCACGAAGTTCTACGGCTTCGTGTTCACCAGTTGAGGCACCAGATGGGACGATTCCACGGCCCATTGCACCGTCTTCTGTGTAAACTTCAGCTTCAACAGTTGGATTTCCACGTGAATCCAATACTTCGCGAGCATAAATATCAGAAATAATTGACATGTTATCTCTCCTTAGTGAATTTGTTACCTATATTTAAAGGTCAACTTAATTCTATTAGTTTAGGCTTTAACTTGCAATCATAATAACTAATTATTTTGCAAATCTTGGTAATTCGCAAGCTCCAAAAATTCCTTTGGTTCAAGACTACTTTTACCGGCTAAAATCCCGTCAATATCAATTTGTTTCATAAGCGAGATGATGTTATTTGGGTCCACACTTCCACCATATAAGATTCGAATCTGGTTAGCAATATCATCCGAGTAAATGTCAGCTAAAGTTTGTCTAATTAGGTAACATCCCTCTTCCGCTTCGGTAGTTGAAGCACTATGACCTGTCCCGATTGCCCAACTTGGTTCATAGGCAATAACGACCTTTAAAGCGTCTTTTTCGGAAACACCCTTTAAACCAGCTGTAACCTGGTTAACTACCCAGTGGATTCGATCACCAGTCTCAAGTCGTCCCATCGTTTCATCACAACATAATATCGGCTTCATATTGTTATTTAAAACCGCATGAACCTTCTTATTAATGATGTCATTAGTCTCGTTAAAGTAACGACGTCTTTCAGAATGACCAACGATCACGTACGGGATTCCCATCTGACTGAGAGCTTTAGGACTAACTTCCCCAGTATAAGCACCCTCATTTTTGTAAAAGCAATTTTCAGCTGTTACGTGCAATGGACTCGATCCGTTGGCTTTAAGCATTGATTCAAGAAACAACGGTGAAGCTGCAAGAGCCGTTTCAACGTTTTTAGGATCTGGTATTTTACCTTTGATATCAATCACAAATTGAACTGCTTCATCTAAAGACAAGTTCATTTTCCAGTTCCCACCAATAAAGGGAATACGCATGATACTTCTCCTCTCATAATTCATCTTTACCTACATTTTAGCCGAAAGAGAAGCAATAAGCTAGAAAATTGATACAAACAAAAAAGTCACCGATTAAATCGGTGACTTTTAAATTACTTTTTATCAGAAATTGATGCAATCCCTGGAAGAGTCTTACCTTCAAGATATTCAAGCGAAGCTCCCCCACCAGTTGAGATATGGGTAAGCTTATCAGCCACACCTAATTCCTTAACAGCAGCGGTTGAGTCTCCACCACCAACGATGGTAGTAGCATCAGTTAATGTACCCAAGAATTTACCAATTGCCAAGGTTCCCTTAGCAAACTTAGGAAATTCAAAAACACCCATTGGTCCGTTCCAAACAACGGTCTTGGCGTCCTTTAAAACGTCTTCGAATAATTTAATACTCTTAGGACCAATGTCAAGACCCATCATGCCGTCTGGAATTCCACCATCAACGACTTCAGCCTTTGCATCATTTGAAAACTTGTCGGCTACTACTGAGTCAACAGGTAAGACGATCTTGTCGCCACCTTTTTTAAGGATATCTTTAGCAACATCAATCTTATCTTTTTCAACAAGTGAATTACCAACTGGGATTCCCTTAGCGGCATAGAATGTATAGGTCATTCCACCACCGATAATAATCTTATCAGCCTTGTCCAATAAGTGATCGATCACACCAATTTTGTCAGAAACTTTAGCACCACCAAGAATTGCGATAAATGGATGCTTTGGATTATCAACAGCGTTACCTAAAAACTTAATTTCTTTTTCCATTAAGTATCCGGCAGCAACTGGCTTACCAGCCTTTTCCATTGCTTTAGCGATCCCAACGTTTGAAGCATGTTCTCTATGAGCAGTTCCAAACGCATCATTAATGAATTCATCACCAAGTGAAGCCCAGTATTCCCCTAACTTAGGGTCATTACCAGATTCACGTTTAACATTCTTACCATTAACAACATCTTCATAACGAGTATTTTGTACCAAAAGGACTTGGCCGTCAGACATGTTGTCAATTGCCTCTTCAAGCTGCGGACCTTCAGTAACAGGAACAAATGTAACTGGTTTGCCAAGCAATTCAGCTAATTTTTCTGCAACTGGGCGAAGTGATAAACCGGGTTTATCATCTTCTGTTTTAATTCTGCCTAAATGAGAGAATAAGATTGCTTTACCACCATGATCAATTACGTACTTGATTGTTGGAAGAGCAGCAACGATTCTGTTGTCATCACCAATTTTACCGTCCTTAATTGGAACGTTAAAATCAACACGCATCAGAACTTTTTTACCTTGAACATCTAAATCATCAACGATTACTTTTGCCATCGTGATTGCCTCCAGTGTTAGTTATATTTTATAAAGGAAAAGACGGAAGAGATTTCCCTCCTCCGCCTTTTCAAAGTTGCAATCTAAAATTATAGAGTAGCAAATTTCAACAAGGTACGAACCATGTTGCAAGTGAAGCCCCATTCGTTATCGTACCAAGCAACAGTTTTAACTAATTGAGTGTCACCACTTTGGGTGATTTCAGTTTGACCTGGATCAAATACTGATCCGTGTGAGTCATCGATAACGTCGGTTGAAACCATGTAGTCATCAGCATAACCAAAGGCATCGTTTGCATGACTCTTCATAGCATCGTTAACTTCTTCAGCAGTGACGTTCTTGTCTAAGACAGCTACTAATTCAGTTAATGAACCATCAGCTACGGCAACACGTTGTGCGTGACCTTTAAGGACACCATCAAGTTCTGGAATAACCAAACCGATAGCTTTAGCAGCACCACTTGAGTGAGGTACAGTGTTAATAGCTGCGGCACGGTTGTTTTGTAACTTAGCGCTACGTGGACCATCTTGAAGTGCTTGTGAAGCAGTGTAAGCATGGACAGTAGTCATAGTACCTAACTTAACGCCAAAGTCTTTGTTCAACCAGTAAGCCATAGGTGCTAAACAACTAGTGGTACATGAACCAGCAGAAACGATCTTGTCTTCTGAAGTCAAATCATCCATGTTAACACCAGGAACAACAGTAGTCATTTGACCAGCAGGTGCTGAAATCAAGACACGCTTTGCACCAGCGTCAAGGTGAGCTTGTGCTTTTTCTTTTGATGTGTAGAAGCCGGTACATTCAAGTACGAAGTCAACACCATCATTTTTAACCCAAGGAATGTTCTTTGCGTCACGTTCTGCATAAACTGGGATACGAGTACCGTTAACGATAATTGCATCTTCAGTAGCTGAAACGTCACCGTCAAAGCGACCATGAACTGAGTCATATTTTAGTAGGTAAGCTAACATTGAAGGGGTAGTTAAATCATTAATTGCTACAACTTCGATATCACTTGAATTCAATTCAAGGATACGTCTGAATGCTAGACGACCAATTCTTCCGAAACCATTAAGACCAATTTTTGTAGTCATAATATGCTTCCTCCTTTTGGAATAATCAAATTTTAATACATTCACATCTTAACACTTTTGCCAAATCATGTCAGTGATTAAAAACACCAAATGACAAGCTACAAGCGATAAAATTGTGACAATGAATTCGAAATTCATTACCAGAAATAGTATAGCAAAAACAAACCCCATTTGTAATTAAAAACCATTATTATCTTGAGTTTTTTCCTCTAATCTACTATATTTAATATTGTGTTGCGCGTGTAGTGTAATGGATAGCACGTAAGATTCCGGTTCTTGAGATGACGGTTCGATTCCGTCCATGCGCATAAAGCAGTGAGAGAGTCTCGCTCACTGCTTTTAATTTCTTTCAATTGACCATTACCGTTATAATAGAGGTTAAGTCGAACTGTAGGAACTTATATATGAAATTAAACGCAAACCTTAAAAAATATCGAAAACAAAATCAATTAACTCAAGCAGAAGTTGCCAATAAAATTAACGTTTCAAGAAAAACCATTTCAGCGTGGGAAAATGGTAGAAGTAAACCTGATCAAAATGCGATAAGCAACCTTGCTACCCTTTATCAAGTTCCAGTCAGTAACCTGACCGGTCACAACCCTGAAAATAACCACAAACCAAAATTAAGTTTTAGACAAAAGATGATCCGTATAAAACGGTATGGTTATATCTCAAAGTATGCTTACTTTTTTGAGCTGGTCTTACTCGTAATTGGGATAATATTATTTATTTTGCCCTTTAATTTACGTGACCTTTGGTTAATCCCCCTCTTCGTGATTGACATTTGCATCATTATTCTCTATGAGAAGAACTGGAAAACCATTACACAAGACAAACCTTTAATGAAAAAGGTCGAGATTTTATCTCCGATATTATGGGTAGTAATCTTTATAATTGGTTGTGTTATCAATCTTGATGCCATGCTTAGTCATGATTTAATGATGAAAGTCGGAACCATTATTGGTATAATTATGTTTTCATTTACATTAAGTATTGGCTTGATTCTTGGAATCTTGTTTCCGTTAAAGCGGATGACGGTTAAGCGTTCGTCTAAAAATTAATTAGACAGTTCCGGCTAACAAGGGCTGTTCTGTAAGCAATGTAACCCATAATGTAACCGTTAAATAGACAAATTTATTAATATTTTATTGAGACTAGCCATACATAGCTAGCCTTTTGTGCGCGAACAACTTAAGATAGTTAATGGAGTTTGGTTAGCAGAAATAATCAATTTAATAAGCAATTGAAAAGGAGAGGATACTATGTGTGGATTTACTGGTTATATTAACCAAAATAATATCCCGAAGGATACTATCAAAAGCATGGCTAAAAGAATTAAACACCGTGGACCAGATGATGATGGTTTCTTCCAAAATGATGAAATCTCAATGGGTTTTCGTCGTTTATCAATCATTGACTTAGCCAATGGTCATCAACCAATGTTTGGTGATAATGATACCGACGTTTTAACCTTTAATGGTGAGATTTATAATTATAAAGATTTACAAAAAGAATTAATTGCAGTAGGTCAAAAATTTGATACTGACTGTGATTCAGAAGTTTTAATTCGCGGATACGAAGCATGGGGTCCGAAAAAATTACTTTCAAAGCTTCGCGGAATGTTTGCATTTACAATCTACGATTCAAAGAAACACCAAGTCTTCGGAGCTCGAGACCACTTTGGTATCAAACCACTCTACTACTATGATGATGGAACGAACTTCATGTGGGGATCCGAAATCAAAGCCTTTTTGGCAAACCCTAATTTTAAAAAGGAACTGAATACCAAATTATTACCAGTTCACTTAAGTTTTGAATTCATCCCATCATCAGAAACAATGTTTAAAAACGTTTATAAGGTGATGCCAGGACAGTATTTCATCTATAAAGATGGTAAAACTACCACTGACACATACTACAAGTACAACTACGATCACATTGATAATTCGCAAACCATTGATGGGGACGCTAAAAAGATCGAAGGATTAGTTGATGACAGTGTTAAGGCGCACATGGCGTCTGACGTTCCTTTGGGTAGTTTTCTCTCAAGCGGTGTCGATTCCAGTTATGTGCTCAATGAAGCCGCTAAGATTAAACCCATGCAATCATTTTCACTTGGGTTTAACGGTTCTAAGTACAGTGAATTAAAATGGTCAACTAAGTTTGCAAAAGAAATTGGACAAAAGAACACGGCCACCACAATTGATGGTGAGGATTACTTCGATTTCCTTCCTACTATGATGTACTACATGGACGAACCACTGTCTAATCCTTCTGCTCCACAACTTTACTACCTGTCACATAGTGCTAGAAAAGACCTAATTGTTTCATTATCCGGTGAAGGTGCTGATGAATTCTTTGGCGGATACAATACGTACCTTGAAGCTTTTACCTTTGAGAAGTACCAAAAGATGGTACCAAAGTTTGTTAGAACCGCTCTCGGTAAAATCGCCTCATCACTCCCACGTTTTCACGGTCGTCGTTTCTTAATCCGTGGTGCTCAACCGTTGTATGAACGATACTATCGGGTTAACTACGTGTTTGACGAACACGATCGTGAGCGCGTCTTAAAAGATAAATCACTTAACTTCGATACTGGTCAGTACACTAAGCATATCTTTGATGAAGTGGCTGGCAGGGACGAAGTAACGCAGGAACAGTACTTTGACATTAACACCTGGTTACCCTTTGATATCCTGCAAAAGGCTGACCGGATGAGCATGGCTAACAGTCTTGAAGTTCGAACTCCACTAGTTGACAAAGACGTAGCAGAATTCGCCAAAACGATGCCAACTAAAACTCGAATTTCATTTGATAAAGACGGCAATCCAATCACTAAGGTGGCCTTTCGAAAAGCGGCTTCCTCGCAAGTACCAAAGGTCGTTGCCGACAAAGAAAAACTAGGTTTCCCATCCCCAATCGCACAATGGATCAAAGAACCCAAATACCATGATAAAATCGAAACAGCATTTCATTCCGATATTGCCCAAAAGTTCTTTAATGTGGACGAATTAGACCGCATCCTGAAAGAACACATGGAAGGTAAATCCAGCATGCAAAAGATCTTTACCATCTACACTTTCATTCTTTGGTATGGCGTCTACTTCCCAGAAGACACCAAGATGAACTACAATAAAGAAGTTGATTTACACAAATACTCACGTGAATCAATCGCATAATTATCATCAAGCAAAGTTTTTGACCTTTATTGACCTTTAATGTAGAATGACTTTTATAACTTGATATAATTTGAAATTATCAAAGGAGGAGTATGGATATGAATTTAGTTCCAACTGTCATCGAAAACTCACCACAAGGTGAACGTGCATATGACATTTACTCACGTCTTCTAAAAGACCGAATCATTATGTTATCCGGTGAAATCCAGGATGATATGGCTAACGCAATTATTGCTCAACTATTGTTCTTGGATGCTCAAGACTCTGACAAAGATATCTACTTGTACATCAACTCACCAGGTGGTGTTATCACTTCTGGAATGGCAATCTACGATACGATGAACTTCATCCACGCCGATGTTCAAACCATCGTAATGGGGATGGCAGCATCAATGGCCAGTGTCTTGGCTTCATCTGGTGCCAAAGGAAAGCGCTTTGCATTGCCACATGCTCAAATCATGATTCACCAACCATCTGGTGGTGCTCAAGGTCAACAAACTGAAATCGAAATCGCCGCAAAAGAAATTTTGCGTGCTCGTAAGATGATTAATGAATTACTTGCCGAAAATTCCGGTCAACCCCTTGAAAGAGTTAACCGTGATACTGAACGAGACAATTATCTTACTGCTGACGAAGCAGTCGATTACGGTTTGATTGATGGTATCATGAAAAACAGTTCTGACAAAAAATAATTAGTTTCTGTTTATAACAAAAGCAGCAATTAGAATTATTATTCTAATTGCTGCTTTTTTGTTTAATCAAGAATCTCGAAGTTCACGATAAACTTTAGTAATCTTAACTGGGGAATAATTAATCAATTCTACTTCTCTTTCTTTTGTTTCAAAATCATTTTGAAACAAATCATATTCTTCCACACCATGAGAAGAAGCCAAATCGTTATTTTTACTCTCATCAAATATAGATGCAAACGTAATTTCTTCTCTTTTTACTTTTATTACCCCATACTTTTTAGGCAATAATTTCCATTCACTAAAGATTATTGGATCACCAGTACTAGTTTCTTTTGTTAATGCATCCCCTTGAACCATATTAGCCTGAATTATTGTTTTTGCACTTTTAATAACATCTCTACTGGTTTTGTCAGCAAAATGCGTTTTTACCACATTTTTATAAACCTCATCAAATTCTAAAATCATATTCATAACCAACATTTCAACATTATCTTCAAGTAACTCAATTCCATAAATTGAAGATAGCCCTATTAAAACTTTTTCATCATATTCTTTTTTGGATGAGCTTAACTTCTCTGCTAATTTCATTTTTTTCTTTAGAATCTCTATTAAAAATGCTCCTTGTCCAGCTGAATGTTCTAAAAAAGTCGAATTTAGTATGTTAAAGGCTTTTTTTAGTTCAGGTTGATTTAGCATAAATTTTACAATCTTTTGTGGAGTGAAAACTTCACCATTGTTTTTAACTCTGTCAACAGATCCTACTAATTTTTTTTTTGACATTTATTAAATTACTCCATTCTAGAAGCTTGATTTTCAATAAAGTTGATGTCAGAGTCAGAAAGTTTATACTTTTTAAATAATTGAGCATCAATAGAATCCACAGACTCACTCCAATTAATATCCGAATTTTGAGTAAAGTCTTGCATAGGAACATATTTCCAAACACTTTTCGGATTATCCTGAGTTACTTTCAAAACTCCTAACATAATTCTAGCAAACTTAGTTTTTAAATATTTAAGAAGTGCCTTAGCTTCAATATTACTTTCAAATTGACCAATATTTAAAAATGTATCTGTTGCAATAAAATCAGGATCACAAATCATAGGATGACTAAGTGCTTCACCAATTAACCCATTTCCGTTTGACTTTGGAATAATAACTTTGTATTTATGAGTAAAATCATTATTTTTAACATAATCTTTTCTAATAAATTTCCATACTCTTTTATTATTATCTAGTCCTAAAACTCTATAGAAATTATTCTGATTTACTTTGTTGCCAATTTGGTCTGGGCTTAAAAATATATTTGGAAATTGCTTAAAAGCATTTGAGTTTATCCCATCATGTTTGGTCTTACCTAGTTTTGCGTAAGCATCGACGTTTTCTACAAAGAATTTTTCTGAAAATCTATATGCTGGTCTTGGTGTAACTATTTCTGTTATTGACTTTTTATTAGAATCAGACTTCCAAACTTTATTAAATATGTCCTTTAATTTGTCATTAGGAAGAAATACATTAATGGGTTCATTATTTTCATTAATATCATATGATGTAATTACAACTCCACCCTTAATTTCTGTATTGGGAAATATTTGCTTACCATCCTTAAAATACTTGACTATTTTAAAATGTTTGTCAGAAAGTAATTTTTGCGACCATTGATTTTTACCAGCCAGAAATCTTGCCGGAGTGATAAGAATACTTACATCCGCCAATTTATACGATAAATCCATAAACTGAGGATATAACTGTTCCATGCGCCCTCCTTCTCTAGTTTCTGGTTTTTGATATGGAGGATTACCAACTACAACATCAAACTTCATTTTATTAAAATCCTCCCTAATTTCTTTTACTTCACCATTAATATCATTACGAGAATTTTCTACGATACCATCAATATATTTAATATTTGTTTTAATAGTCTTAAATCCCGTTAATGTACGTTCGGAAATAGTTTTTGCCATTGGTGTCTTTGCAATAACAAAAATATTTTGACATAAAATATTTTCCCAAATATCGTCTTCTTGTTTTGACGTAAACTTGCCAGCCATTCTATTATTTAATTTATCAATGCGTTGTTTATACAAAGATATAGCAGCATATAAAGGATACAATCCAGTTTTAGAATTTATTTCTAATATACTAGTATCATCATAAAATATATCATCAGTTTTATTAGTTTGAATCCAATGATTTGCTGGGATACCACCCTTCATAGTGTCATTATACTCCTCATCAAAAAACGAATATCCGCCAATAGTCATTCCTAATTGCATATTTACAACACGCCATGGAGTCAATACCGTTTCTTTATCTGGATTCTTAAAAGTACCAAAGATTTGAGCTAATTGCTCGGCTCTTTCAACCGGATCTAATAAATCTAAATCCTTAACTTTCTGCCTAATTATTCTTCCTGCGCCAACAAAAATATCAGGATCATAATATTTTACTATTTCCCTGAATTTACCCTTTGTTATGCCTTTTGGCATAAATTCAATCCATGATTTATCATCTACTTTATTTATAAATGTATCAATATCAACATCCTCAGAAATATCAACATTCATACCATAAATCATTAAGGGAATTCGAATTGAAATACCTCTCAATACAGAAATCAATGCTTCTCTTTGCTTCTTTGCATTTTTCTTTTTATTAATAATTTCTTGTTCAGCTTGAGAACGTGATTTTGCAGACTTTTTTTCAAAATCAAGAGATTTTTCATACTCTTCCTGATCTAACCCAGTAGAATTTACTGTAATTTTTATAGGGGCTTTTTCTTTCTTAGTAGTTCCAATAATTTTTTTAATTCCATTAATTTTTTTAATGTCATTTTCATCTAAACTAAACAGTAATTGATCACTATAAATCGAATCATCATCAAATCCAGTCCTTACAGCTTTTTCTGCATAAACCTTCTTTACCTGCCCCATTAAATCATCAATATTATAATTTTTCATTCCATTTCCTGATTCACCAATTACTGGGAAAAAGTTAAGAAGATTTTCCATCTTCTCTGTATGTTTTTTATCGTTTACTTGACCCGCATTTGAATGTAAATTTGTAATACTAGATGCCATCGTAAGTGCTCTATCTGGTGCAAAATCAAATATATAAGCATTTGTTTTCATTCCCATTTTTTCATCAGAAAACGGAGTTTGTGATCTAAAGGCTGCTTGCAAGTATTGAGTAGGACTATTAGTATTTGATAAAAATACAACTCCTGTCCATTCTTTTACATTTATACCTGTAGTTAACTTTCTAACAGTTAATGTAATTGTTTTTGTTTCAGATGGATGCTTTCCGATGGCATCATGGACACGTTGTAAATCACCATCAGTAGCATTATCCTCATGGCCATCTTTTACAACGTTTATAATATTATAATTTTTAAAAATAGGATGTTTCTTCATTAACTTTTCTAATGCATCAGCTTCTTTAACTCCTGGAAGAAGCCAGAGTGTATGTCTCAATTTATTTCTAAAATTTTCAGTTGAAAATGGATACTTGGTATTTTTATTTGTACTAGTAATGTTATCAAGAAATTTTTCTATCCGTTTTTCATAAATAAATTTACCATCATTATTTACCTTAAAAAATTCTTTAAAATCAAAAGACTTATCCAACGTTTCAAATTTATCTTTATTCTTCATTTCAAATGTATACATTGAAACCTTAGGTAGACCTTCATAAGGATTATCATCATTAGGACATTTTTGAGACCAATTTTCTTTAGCTTTCTGTTCATCTACATAATCCCATGTATAGACTTGATCATCCTTATATTGATCAACGATATTAAATGGAGTCCCTGATAATTCTAATACTTTAGTATTTTCTTTTTTAACAGCATTTAATACTCTTTCTGCTAGTTCTGTTTGTGTACCTTCATGTGCTTCATCAATAATTACTAAATCCCAATCAGTATTAAAAAGCTCCTTATTTTTATCACTAGATTTTCCACCTACATAAAATGATCCACGTAGATCTTGTATACTAGCAAAATAAATAAATGGATCTTTTGAATTTAATAAGTTGGTAATAGATTCACCCTTCTTCTTAGATCCAAATTGATATCCATCATTACTTAAACCTGATTTGTTAAAATCTTCAAACCAACTATCTGATACAACAGGACGGTGAGTCATTATTAAAACCTTTTTATATTCTTCTTCTTTAACAAGTTCCAAAGCAGTTAAAGTTTTTCCAAATCGCATTTTGGCATTCCAAAGCATTTTATTATTACTTTTGCTGTTTTTTTCAAAAACTCTTTTTGTCTTCTTAACTGCATCATTCTGTTCAGGACGCAACTTAATTATGGGAGCTTTTGGTTTCACTGTTCCAATAGCACTCTTACCGTCTTTTACTGCTTTAATCGCTTTTTTAACTGTATTTAAATCGGTACGAAACCATTCTTGACCAGCTGTTCCGTTATCCTTCTTAATCCCTGATCTGCTTAAAACATTATGGACATCATAATCATGAAAGAAAGTTTTTGTTTTTTTATTCCAGGCTAATTCAGCCCATTGCAAAATATGTGGGACACCAGATGTCTCCATATATTGATTAATTCTTTTTTCCGCTGAATTTCGCAAATCCACACTATCTGGTGTTGTATCCAATTCCATTTCGTCATTTGGTAATGATGATTCTCCAATTTTTTCTAATCCATCATAAGCTGGGAACTGTCCATTTGAATTGTTGGCTGTTTGAGCATAAATAACTCTTTTTTCCATAGTATTATAAGAAATTACCATTTTAGGAATTACAAAAGAAATATTGTTATTCAAATTATTTGTATATTTATTACTAAACCACACTAATACACTCTGAAGTTTTTTTAATCCATCTAACGCATCACTTTTAGTAATAGTTTCTTCCAATTCATGTGCACTGCTATTACCTATCTTTTTTAATTTATAAAGATCTTCAATTACTGCATCATCAGAAATAAGATTTTGTCTTTTTATTTCGTATAATTTAGTTGCCAATGTATCCCTATTACCAACATTTATATATGCAAAATCTAAAACTTTAGACGCTATATCCTCAACAATCTTTCGAATATTAACAAATTCATCATCATAATGATTTTGAGTATAGAAATCCTCCGCTTTTTTAGCAGGTAAAAAATAATCTTTAGTATCTAAGTCTTCTTTTAAAAATTCAAAATTACTCAAACTATATACCCCATAACATACCAATTAATACGTAACTTATTTAAAATAATTTTACCATTTGGGTCCTTACTTCACAAAAATCATTTAAGTATTATTATCCTAATTAAAAAAGACTGATAAATATACCAGTCTTTTTTTACTCGTCAGATCGTAATCCAGCCGCAAACTCATTAATCTTACGTAATCGATGATTCACGCCGGACTTAGAAATCGGTCCTCCTGGAACCAAATCACCTAACTCCTTTAAACTCACTTCTTGATGCTTCATGCGAACCTCGGCAACGTCTCGAAGCTTTGGTGGCAACTTTTTAAGCCCCACGGTTTCCTTTATAAACTGAATGTTTTCAATTTGCCTAGTTGATGCATTGGCTACCTTATTCATATTGGCATTTTCACAGTTTACAAGTCGGTTAACGGAATTCCGCATGTCTCTGACAATTCGAATGTCCTCAAATTTTAACATAGAATTAGTGGCCCCAATTAATTGCAGAAAATCCGCAATCTTTTCAGCTTCTTTCAGGTACGCAATACACCCGCTTCGTCTCGTGGTAGTTTTAGCGCCCAAATGATAACGATTCATCATCTCCGCAATCATTTCGTTATGATTCTCATACGTTGAATAAATTTCAAGGTGATACCGAGATGTTTCTGGATTATTAACGGATCCCCCCGCTAGGAATGCACCACGTAAGTAAGAACGAACCTGCCCATCATCTTTAAGTAACTCTAATGGCACCCGTTCAATAATCTTGTTTCCATCCAAAATGCCCAAATCATCCAAGATTGCTCTTACATGATGATTCAAACGCACCACGTATAGATTGTTCTTTTTTAGTTTCATCTTTTTTCGAACCAGAACTTCTCCTTCAACGTGATAAAACTGAAGTAAAAGTTGATACAGTCGTCTAGCAATTGCTGGATTTTCGGACTGAACATCTAACACCAGGTGTTTTTCGGATATTTTAAGTGTTCCATTCATTCGAATCAACGCCATCAGTTCTGCTTTTGCGTTAGCTCGATGGACTTCTAGGTTAGTTAATTCTTTTTTGACGTCACTAGCATATGACATCTAATCATCCCCTAATGGCGAATTTTAGGTTGCCCTAATAAACGAATCAGTTCGTCGGACACTAATAGTCCATTATGAAAAGCTCCATGGTCTCTTAATTCAAGAAAATCAGAAGAGATTACCCGACAACCTTGTTTCTTTAAACCCTTAAAATCAGATTTCACTGGTTGAGCTTCATCACCCCAGCGTTGATGATCAATATAACTTGCTGGAACTTTTTTATTGTTAACCAAAACGGTATCGATAAAATTAGTTTTCAAATGACGATTTAAAACCCGGACATGATCAGCATCAGTGAAATTATCGGTTTCACCCTTCTGAGTCATGATATTACAAATATAAACAACTTCCGCGTCGGTCTCAGTAACCGCTTTGCCAACATTATCAACCATCAGGTTGGGTAAGATACTGGTAAACAAGCTTCCCGGTCCCAAAACAATTTGGTCAGCGTTCATGATCGCATTGATCACACTTGGAACTGCCTCTGGCTTCTTATTGCCATCAGTAGATTCAACCCACACTTTTTTAATCATTTTGTCAGAATTGGTAATTTCAGATTCTCCAGACATGGTCGTCCCGTCGGAAAACTCAGCATGTAGCTCTAAACTTTCATCACACACCGGATACACATGCCCGTCGACCTTCATAATGTCGGTCAACTTTTGGATGGCATCAAAAAAGCCGCCACTCATTTCAGAAAGCGCCGCAATTACTAAATTGCCAATGGCATGCCCAGCAAGAAACTTGTCGGAAGATTCAAAGCGATACTGAAAGATATCCAAATCAATCTGAGGCAACGTCGAAAGTGCCACTATAACATTGCGAATATCTCCCGGTGGCAAAACATTAATGTAGTTTCTAAGGATCCCTGATGACCCCCCATCATCAGCCACCGTGACAACAGCGGTAATATCAACATCACGCTTTTTCAAACTTTTTAAAATTACAGGTAAACCGGTTCCTCCTCCAATTACAACCATTTTAGGACGTCCGATTCTTTTACCTACTTTATCAATCATTTATTTAACCCCTTTGTGACGGTTAATGTCTCTATGGGTAACATTAACTGGATATCCAAGTTGATCCTTGATATCCTTAGCCAATCGTTCAACCATTGCAACCGAACGATGTTGACCGCCAGTACAACCGATTGCCATGGTGACAGTCGATTTTCCTTCTTTTTTAAATTTAGGTAACGTAAATTTAACGAGGTCAAAGACTTTTTCATAAAATTCATTAGCTTCATCTTGGTTCATAACGTAGTCATAAACATCTTGATCTTTTCCAGTCTTACTTCTTAACTTAACCACATAAAATGGATTCTTTAAAAAACGCACATCCAAAATAATGTCAGCATCGATTGGAAGCCCATATTTAAATCCAAACGACATTAATTCAACGTGAAATGGCTCTGAATGAGAGAGCTTAAACTTATGAATGATTTCCTCACGTAATTCCTGTGGGGTCAAATCACTTGTATTAATAACAAGATCAGCAGAGTCTTTGACCCTTTTCATTAATTTTCGTTCTTTTTCAATTCCATCAACTACCCGCCCTTTTCGTGCTAAGGGATGGGTTCTCCGGCTTTCTTTATATCGAGACACTAATTTTTCGTCAGAGGCATCGAGAAAAATCACCTGATCCTCAGTGTCTTTGTCGTTAGACATATTAACCAAAGTATCAACAATTTCGCGGTATGAGGCTGGAGCCCTTAAATCAATTACTAAAGCAACCTTCTTAATTTCACTAGAAGTGTGAACCAATTCCATGAACTTCGGAATTAAAGAAGGTGGGATATTATCAACGCAAAAGTACCCTAAATCTTCACATGTTTGCATGGCCAGTGTCTTACCTGCTCCACTCATGCCCGTGATAATCACAAATTGTTCGTTATCTGCCATTTTGATGCCTCCAAACTCTTATAAGTATAACATACCGGGTGTGTCATTTATATAGTCTCAGGATGATTCAAAAAAGAGAGTTAATGAATACTCATTAAACTCCCTTTTGTTTCTCAATGTATTGATTAACTGTATCTGGTTGAACCCCAGGAAAAGCATCCTCAATGCTCTGATTTTCATACTCTTTTTTTAGTTGCTCACCGCGCTGAATTCCAAAATTCATTAATGAGCGATTCTCAGCATATTTCATTAGTTTTGCGGATGGTGTCAAGTTTGGATTATCAACTTTATTTCTAGCGGCCTCATTAGCTTGAACTAGCTCTGGTTTTAAATCATTAGGAGCATGTTCAATTAATTCATCAAGCTGATCCAAGACCCGATAAGTCTTACTCTGTAAAGATGGTGGTAACGGAGCAGTTGGATGTTGTAAAGCGACCCGATTATTTTGATCTTTTGCTTCATTTAAACTTTCGTCAGTCCATTTCTGAGGATTAATGATCCCGTCAACTATTATAAGATGGATGAAATTTAAAGTTTTTAAATTAATCTCTAAAAAGTCAAATGGATCAAGATCAAGGGTCCGAAGTTCAAGATAGTCGAATCCCTCTTCCTTAACAGAATTAATCCCATCTTTAGCCTTCAAGCGCACCGGACCATAAAACTCACTCTCGGAAAATAATTTGTGGGAATTAACCTCATGCTGCAAGTTGTTTACGTATTGACTCAAACTAGCGTAAGAAACATGGATATTATCCAAGTTTTCGTATCCGTATTGACTGGAACGTAAAGAACGGACTGGGACAATCTTTTTTTCAGCACCGAATAAGTGATCTTCTGGATTTTCTGATAGCGGGCTGGCCCCAAAAAGGTACGTTAAAAGCCAACGATATCCTACCAATTGTTGAGCAATTTGAAACAATAGCTCTGACTGTGCCCTTTTCCGACTATCAATGGAATAATTTCGTTGAAAAATCTCAATAATTTGAGCACTGGGTGAATAGTTAAAATGAATGCCACACATGATTTGACGAAAAATTCCGTAGCGTCTCACGAGCCATTTGCGATAATCATCCATCCAAAAACGCTTAAACGTCTTTCTTACAAAATTAACATCATCTTCATCAAGTTTGGGTGGCATCGACATCGGCCAAATAATCTCACTTGGTTCTAGTGTTCCATGAAGAATAGACTGAAGTGATCGCATTTGTAGGAGCACTCCTTTGGTGGTCGTGTGTTTATCCGTAACTAATTCTTCCATACACTCAGCAAAGTCAGTCTGAAAGTGGGTTTTCCCTCGTCGATCACCTAGTTCACGTCTGTGAGCGTAGCGAGAGAGACTGTCATGATTCAGATCAACCCGTTCCTCCTCGATCTCGATGCCAAACGAACCAGCAAAAAGTTCGTTTGGTGAGTTAACAAATTTTGCTTTGCTTCCCATTTTCATCCCTCCAAACCTGTTGATAATTTCACGATTAGTTGATAGGTGAAATTTCCAATAGTTTACACCGCTCATGTGATACGTCAATAGAATTTACTAAACTAATTTCATTTCCGTCACGATTACTACTTTTACCATCCATAAAATTTGAAACTTGAATAAATAAAAATACATTTCGACTGCAAAAGGATCACTTTTGTGGCAAAATGAAACTGTATATATTAGGAGGGAATTGAGATCATGATTGAAAAATATTTAATTGGAACTTACACCATTAATGCTAGCCAGGGGATCTACCAAATCGAGTTAGATACCGACAAAAAAAGATTACAAAACACTCAATTAGTAGCTGAGATTGGTAGTCCTACATATCTTGCTGAGTCAAAAGCCCACAAGATCTACGCCGTTGATCGTAATATGGACGAACCAGAACTCCGTGGTGGAGTGGCAACTTTCGATGGTAAAACCATCCCAGCTAAAGAAATGCAGGAATGCATCGAAAAAGGTACTTCAGCCGCCTTTGTTTCCATTGACGAAAGACGCCAATTTGTCTTTACCGCCAACTACCACATGGGACACGCCAGCGTTTACAAAATCCAAGAAGATGGCACTTTAAAGCTTACCGATCGTGCCCAAGATAATGGAATTCCTGGGCCACTTCCTGAGCAGGCCGACGGACCACACCCTCATTATGCCAATCTAACTCCTGATAATCGACTGGTAGTGTGTGACCTTGGTCTTGACCGCGTCTACCTCTATGATGTTTCTGATCAAGGTAAATTAAACTTAGTCAGCGAAGTCAACGCTCACCCTGGCTTTGGACCACGAAACATTACTTTTGTTCCAGGAACTGGCAAGGGTTACCTTGTTGGTGAACTAAGCAGTAAAGTTGCTGTGATTGACTACAACGAAGAGGCTGGATTATTCACGGTTCAACAAATTGTTTCAACCATTCCTGACGATTGGGAAAGTCACAACGGTGCTGCTGGAATCAAAGTTTCAAAGGACAACCGCTTTGTCTATGTCTCAAACCGTGGTAACGATTCAATTGCGGTATTTAAGATTAAACCAAATGGTGATTTAAAACGAATTCAATTGATTTCAAGTGAAGGTGAGTTCCCTCGCGACTTTAACTTTAGTGCCGATGAATCAATGTTTATCGTTGCTAACCAAAACAGTGACAATGCTACTCTTTACTCACGAGACGCCGATACCGGAAAATTAACTTTGATTCAAAAAGATTTCGAAGTTCCTGAAGGTACCTGTGTGGTTCGACGTAAAAACGTTGACTAATAATTTGTCATTAAAAAACATTTTATTAATTTATGAAGTGCTCTGTAATTTTTAGACATTAATAGGCTCCAAAATGGTTAGGTAAAAACTAACTGATTTGGAGCTTTTTATTATGACTAAATATTTTTTTAACATTAAAGCAAACATTTCAGGTAAGAAAAAAAGACTCACACAGATTAAATATCGGTATGAGTCCTTGAAAGTATGAATTTATAAAAAGGCTAACACCCAAAATGGATGTTAGCCTTTAAACTTATTAATCTCGCTTAATCTTTAAATCACAAACTTACTTGGTTTCTTTTCGGTCTTTAAACCATTTCCCTAAGCCAAAGAAACTGAGAAGTGACAGAAGCATGGTTCCGATCAGGCTTAAGAAGCTATCAGAACTTTGACCAGTTTGTGGTAACGTCGTCTTCTTTTCAGACTTTTTAGCTGGCTTAGCTGCTGGAACTTGCTTTGCTTTGGGTTTAGCTGGTTGAGCCGGTGCTTTAGCAGGAGTTTGTGGGCCTGCTTAGCCTTCGGAGCTTCCGGTTGTGCGGCTGGAACTTCCTTTGGTGCACTTGGCTTAGTTGGTTCTGGTTGTTCCGGTTGTGCTGAAGGTTTCTCTGGTTTGTTTGGAGTTACCGGAGTTTCTGGTTCAGCATTCTTCACATAATGAATTGGGGTATCTTTTCCTAAATCATTGTGATCGATCGGATATGGTGTGCCAGGGACCAACTTGTTCCCGTTCTTATCAACTGGAGTGTATCCAGGAATGTCAGGGATAAGTGGGTTACCAGCATCACTTGGGTTATTGGGATCATTTGGATAAACGATTGGGTTACTGCCCGGAACATCAGGAACTAAGTGACCTAAGGCGTAGTAGACAACGGTTACTTCAGAGTCGTTGGAATCAGCTTTAACCGTTGCTTGTCCAACTGAAGCAGTGTTGGTGTAGTAACCATTGATAACTGGCGAGTTAACCCCACTCAAGACGTCACTCTTAGTCGTCCATGCACTGTAAGTTACCTGACCAGTAACTTGATCAAACATTGCCGTTCTAGTAAAGGTCGTTGATTGAACCACATCATCAGCTAACTTGTTCCCATTCTTATCAACATAGTGAATGGTTCTAGTAACGTTCTTAGTTAGGTCGGACTTGCTGGTTCCGTCAGGATACTTCGGTCCAGTTGGGTTGTTTGGATCCACTGGTTGTCCTGGAGTTCCTGGATTGTCTGGCGTAACTTCTTTACTCTTGTGTTTGAGCACAACCGTAAAGGTTGGGCCATCAGTGTTGAAAGTAAAGCCATCCGCAGGGTATCCGTCGGATACCAATTCATATCCTTGCGCTTCTAACTTAGCAATTTCATCTTTCGTACTGTAATCGGCCTTGCTACCAAACTTACCGTTAACGGTATCACTAGTGATAAGGGCATTACCTTTATCCTGATCAACGTAATTAATGTGAACGACTTCATCGTTAGCGTTGTAGGTAACCGTGACACTTGAATCTGGTGTGTCGGCCGTTGCGGTTTCAGAACCAACACTTGCCTTATCTGGAGTGTATCCCGTAATGGTTGGGGAAACAATTGAACCGAAGACGGCGTTCGTTGAAGTCCAGTTACTGTAAGTTACCTTACCAGTAACTTCATCAAAGGTGGCCGTTCTGTTGAACGTAACCGTTTCAATGCGGTCCTCTGAAGCTTTACTACCGTCAGCATATACATAATGCACGGTTCTAGTGATGGTCTTGGTCAAGTCAGTCTTGCTAGTACCATCTGGATACTTTGGTCCAGTTGGGTTGTTTGGATCAACTGGTTGTCCTGGGTTTCCTGGATTATCCGGAGTAACTTCCTTGGTCTTGTGTTTCAAAACAACCTTGAAAGTTGGGTTATCAGTATTGAAGGTGTAACCATCACCTGGGAAGCCATCGGATACAAGTTCATATCCTTGGGCCTCTAATTTAGCGATTTCGTCCTTCGTACTGTAGTCCGACTTAGAACCGAACTTTCCGTTCAAGTCATCAGTCTTAATAACCTTGTTACCATCATCTTGGTCGATGTACTCAACTTGAGCCTTTTCATCATTGGCGTTGTAGGTAACGGTAACACTAGAATTCGTTGCGTCAGGACCAATTGTTTCTGAACCAACGCTAGCTTTATCTGGAGTGTATCCAGTAATTTCAGGAGATTTGATTGAACCAAAGACCGCATTCTTAGTAGTCCAGTCGCCATAACTAATGATCTTGCCAGTAACTTGGTCGAAGGTTGCCGTTCTAGTGTAGGTAACTGTCTCAACTTGATCGTCAGCAGCTTTACTGCCATCGGCATAAACATAGTGAACGGTTCTCGTAATGTTCTTAGTCAGATCATTTACGCCGGTCCCATCTGGATATTTCGGTCCCGTTGGATTATTTGGATCAACTGGTTGTCCTGGTTGACCCGGATTGTCCGGTGTAACCGTCTTGGTCTTGTGCTTAAAGACAACTTTGAAAGTTGGGTTGTCGGTATTAAATTCGTAGCCATTTGGATAACCGTCAGTGACTAACTCGTAACCCTGACTTTCTAAATCAGCAATTTCAGCCTTAGTAGAGTAATCCGACTTAGAACCAAACTTACCGTTTAAGCTATCAGTTTTAATAACTCGGTTGTTGTCATCTTGATCAATGTACTGAACGTGAGCCTGTTCATCGTTGGCGGTGTAAGTAACCGTGACACTTGAATCTGGCATGTCAGCAGTGGCAGTTTCGGAACCAACCGTCGCTTTATCAGGAGTATATCCCGTAATGGCTGGTGAATCAATTGAGCTAAAGACCGCATTCTTAGTAGTCCAGTCGCCGTAGCTGATAATCTTACCGGTAACCTGGTCGAAGGTTGCCGTTCTAGTGTAGGTAACCGTCTCAACTTGATCATCAGCAGCTTTACTACCGTCAGCGTAAACATAGTGAACGGTTCTTGTAATGTTCTTAGTCAGATCATTTACACCAGTTCCGTCTGGGTACTTTGGTCCAGTTGGATTATTTGGATCCACTGGTTGACCTGGTTGTCCCGGATTATCTGGCGTAACCGTCTTAGTCTTATGCTTCAAAACAACGGTAAAGGTTGGATTGTCAGTGTTGAAAGTAAAGCCATCAGCAGGGTATCCGTCGGATACCAACTCGTAGCCCTTAGCTTCTAAAGTGGCAATTTCATTTTTGGTTGAGTAACCAGATTTACTACCAAACTTACCAGTTAAGTCATCAGTATGAAGAACGGCATCACCGTTATCTTCGTCAACATAGTTAACTACGGCTTTTTGTTCGTTTGCATTATAAGTAACGGTAACACTTCCGTCAGGTGTATCAGCGGTGGCAGTTTCAGAACTAACACTGGTCTTATCAGGGGTGTAACCAGTAATGGCTGGAGAATCAACTTGTCCAAAGACGGAGTTAGTTGAAGTCCAGTCACTGTAAGTTAACTTGCCAGTTACTTCGTCAAAGGTTGCCGTTCTGGTGAAAGTAACGGTTTCTACTTGATCATCAGCTGCTTTACTACCATCAGCGTAAACGTAGTGGATAGTTCTCGTAATTGACTTGGTTAAGTTATCTTTACTAGTTCCATCAGGATATTTTGGTCCCGTTGGGTTATTTGGATCAACTGGTTGTCCCGGTTGACCCGGATTATCTGGCGTAACCGTCTTGGTCTTGTGTTTAAAGATAACTTTGAAAGTTGGGTTGTCGGTATTAAATTCGTACCCATTTGGATAACCATCAGTGACTAATTCGTAACCTTGGGCCTCTAAGCTGGCAATTTCGTTCTTTGTACTGTAATCAGACTTAGAACCAAACTTACCGTTTAAATTGTCAGTCTTGATAACCCTATTACCATCATCTTGGTCAATATACTGAACGTGAGCTTGCTCATCGTTAGCAGTGTATGTGACTTTAACATCTGAATTCTTCGTGTCAGCGGTGGCAGTTAAAGCACCAACGGTCGCTTGATCAGGAGTGTAGCCCGTAATGGCTGGTGAATCAACCGAGCTAAAGACATCATTGTCAGATGTCCAAGCACCATAAGTTATCTCACCAGTTACTTCATCAAAAGTAGCGGTTCTGTTGAACGTAACCGTTTCTACTTGGTCATCTGCGGCTTTACTGCCATCGGCGTAAACGTAGTGGATGGTTCTCGTAATGGACTTAGTTAAGTTGTCCTTGCTAGTGCCATCAGGATACTTCGGTCCCGTTGGGTTGTTAGGATCCACTGGTTGACCTGGGTTTCCGGGGTTATCTGGCGTAACTTCCTTGGTCTTGTGCTTTAAGACAACTTGGAAGGTGGGATTATTGTCGCCAAACTTGTAACCACTTGGGTATCCGTCGGATACCAACTCGTAGCCTTGAGCTTCGTAACTAGCAATTCGATCCGCAGTGCTGTAATCAGATTGACTACCGAACTTGCCGTTTAAGTTATCAGTTACTAGAACTTTATTGCCATTATCTTGGTCAATGTATTCAACATGAGCTTGTTCTTCATTGGCAGTGTAGACAACGGTATGAACATCGTCTTTTCCTTCAGCAGCATCACCCGTTACACTAGCTTGACTTGGTGTGTAACCAGTAATTTTGGGAGAATTAATGACTGGGTTAGCGTTATCGGCTGGCTTCCAGTCACCCCAAGTAATTGAACCAGTCTTTTCGTTCTTAGTCCCCGTTCTAGTAAATGGAACGGTAACAACCTGGTCCTTTGCCATGGTCTTGCCGTTAACATCAACATAGTGAACGGTCACGGTTCCTTTACCACTATTATCAGTTACTGTAGTTAGGGTGTCACTGTAGATCACGGTATGAACATCATCTTTACCTTCAGTGGCGTTCCCAGTAACCGTTGGCTGATCAGGAGTCATATTAGGAACATCTGGTGATGTAATCACTGGATGAGCATTGTCTGCTGGTTCCCAGTCGCCCCAAGTAATGTTACCAGTCTCATTATCTCTAGTACCAGTTCTCGTAAACGGCACGGTCATCGTCTTATCAGGTGCAACGGTGTTGCCGTTAGCGTCCTTGTAGTGAACGGTAATGTTTCCCTTACCACTATTATCAGTCACTTGACTAGTAGCGGGACCATAAGGGACCTTGGTATCTGAACCGGGATCCGTAATTGGGTATGGATAAGTCCCATCTGGACCTGGTTTTAATGGTTGACTTGGATCATGGGGATCCATTGGAATCATGTCAGGAATATTGGGTAATTGAGGTTGTTGTGCTTTAGTAGGATCGTCTGGTTGCGTTTCGTATGGAACATCATGGGATCCATTGTCAATCGGATTGCCATTGGAATCAACTGGAACTAATTTTCCCAGTTGAGCAACTCCAAAGTCAATTTTCCGTGATTGTGGCACATAAATTGACAAAAGGATAATTCTACCGTATCCATCAATACTCCAAGAATACTGCTTGTTAGCAGGATCATACATATAATTTGCATCAATGTAATAAGTATCTTGACCATCACTACCTTGAATTAAATTACCATCTTTATCAAAGAGTTGAACTTTCATACCACCATGATCATCAGTCTCAGTATAAACAAGACGATAACCCTCTCTATAATATTCAGTCCACACAGTACCAGGAACACCAAAGTTTGAAACAGAGCCGGACGCGTTAGTAGGTTGTGTAGAAATATAATAAGTGGTTGGGATTTCTGGTGGTAATCCACTTATCGTATAATGTTGACCAGCAATTCCCTTGTAAGTTTTAGTAACCATTACTTGCCCGGTATCACGGCTAGTCCATGTAACTACTTGATCAACAACCTCTGGAGTTATAATTGACATCTGACCAAGTGGAACAGCACTATCACTAGAATTGTTATAGAACCACTCTTTAATAAGTGAATAACCATCTGGTTGGTCGGCATTGAAACCAACTCCAGTATTATGATCATCCCACTTGTAGTAATGCAATCCATCAACGTTAGTGGAAGACAAAGTTGTACCATTATCCTTTAATAGATAAGTTCCAATTACATTACCATCAGCATCAATTTCGTTTACATAAACAGTTCCATCACCATTACGATCAGTTGACCAAACTAACCACTTAACTTTGGTTGTGCCTTCTGGGGCATTAACACTTACATATCCGTAAGTATAGTGCTCTTCATCAGGATCGACCCAAGGAACTCCTAGTGTCTTATAATCTGGATCTTGCATGTCAACGTTGAATGGTTGTCTTTCGGCAAAATTGGTAGTTGCAACTTTAGCTTGACCATCATCGGTGGCTAAAGCTGCCGCCGTTTGCTTCATGGCTGCTGCTTGATCATCAGCCTTTTGGTTAGCATCTACCGCAGCGTCTTGCTTGTTTACTGCGTTATCACTTGTAGTTGCTTTCTGATCGGAATTTTGATCAGCTGATTGATCTTTTAATGCATTGGCTACTTTATTAGTCGTGTCATCATTCTTAGTTGCGTCTTGTTTAGTGGCATCAGAGTCAGCTTTTTTATCAGTTGATTGATCCTGTGTGGCATCTTTCTTCTGGTTAGAAGCATCGTCGTTCTTGGTGGCGTCTTGGTCAGTCTGCTTGTCAGCTGATTGATCTTGTGCGGCATCTTTCTTTTGGTCAGATGCATCATTATTTTTAGTGCCACTTTGGTCAGTCTGATTATCTGATGTGGTGTCATTATTTTTGGCTATGTTTTGATCAGAAGACTTATTTTGTGATGAGTCGGTCTGCTTAGCTGAAACATCATCATTCTTGGTAACATTTTGATCAGTTGTATCGTTTTGTGATGAATTAGCTTGTGTATTTGCTGCCTCATCACTCTTGGTGACGTTCTGATCAGTTGCCGGATCATTGGTAGTCTGATTTTGCGGTACTGTTACTTGCTTATCAGACGAATCACTATTTTGTGAATTCATCTGAGCGTTGTTAGTAACGTCCGCTTTCACATTATGTTGGTTAGACATAAGGATTCCGCCTGAAATCCCGGCTGAAAACATCGTGACTGTAATTGCACTGAACAGCCATCGTTTACCAGCTTTATACATCTTATAATGTGTTTTGCTATCACGATTAAACATATAAATAAAAACCTGCCCTTCTAATTTCAAATTAATCTATACTTACCGGCCTACTTAGCCTTAAGTAATTATTGCACAATCTGAAATTAAATTGAACACAACCGTATTTTATACAATATGAGTAAAACAAAGGCATACATAGCAGTGTTTTCCACGATTAACCAATGCATGGAGGTAATTGTTTCTCATTGTGTGTAAATAAAACGAAAAATCGTAATGGTTTTGTAACATTAGCTGCGTAAGTCCAATGATAGCAACGTAATTCTTACTTTTTCCTAATAATAATTTTAAATGTTAATTAGTGATTGTACATAATGAAAATGACAGTCAAATTCAACGCCAAGTATAGCAACAAGATGCTCCGCAAGCCCCGCTTAATCGCACTATGTGAGAATTACCGTGAAAATTAATTTGCTAATAAATCATTAGCAAAACATAAAATCATTCCTTGTGATGTTTACCAACATTGGTTTTTACTGGATTACGTGGCTGCTTGTGAATAAAATTATAAAAGAAATCACATTATATTAATTATAATTAAATTCACATTCATTATTCTCTTAATGTGTAAAAAGCCTTAGTTATCCGAAAGAGTTAGAACAACTCTCGCTAGTGAATAACTCTCTTCAAAGGGTTTGATGATAAACGAATTTCTAAAAAAAAGGATTCATACCAATTTAAATCGGTATGAATCCTTAGAAGTATAGATTTATATAAAAAATCTAAATATTATACGACGCTTTATTATTGCAAATTGCTTTTTTCCTATCTAATTATTCGTTATCAAGGTCACTGTCGATGTCATCTTTAGCATCTTGGGCTTTGTTCATAAAGTTCCCCTTACTGCTTTGTAGGTCACCTTTGATCTTATCCATGGTGTCACCAGAGATAGCACCCTTAATTTGCTGTGCCTTACCTTGGGCAACGTCACTCAAGTTATCGATGCGGTCAGCAATATCGTCTAAATCATAACGATCTTCAAGTACTAAGTAACCTAACACGATGTTTGCACCCAAACTAAAACCTAAAAGTAAATTCTTCATAATGACCCTCCATATTGATTAATAATTCAATATAATAGTATCATGCCTGTAAAATAATAACTAGTAAAGACTTCCCCCATTAAGATATTAATTAAGAATTAATCCAAAAAAGACACCTCATTAATTTAAGGTGTCTTAATTAATTTTATAGTTTGTGAGCAAATGCCAGCATAATCATGTTAATTCCTGCCACTAACAAAACAATTCCCACAATTATAGCTAAAACCTTAGCAGCTAGACTTGGGTCTAACAGTAAGAAAATTCCTAAAAATAGTGTAATAAGATCAAAAACAAGTGACGTCCAGAAGACCCCACCGTTAAACTTACGAATGTGATCAACTACAATCAACTGACAGATTGAGTAAACCAGAATCCAAACTGCAAATAGGATCCCTAGGGTAAAGGTCCCAGCATGAACGTTAAACAGGAACAATAGTGCTAACAAGATTTCAATCGCACCACCAATTAACATCGTAAAACTTCGATAGCCAATTTCTTGACTTAACTTTCGATAGACCCAAATTGATTTTACCCCGGCAACTAATGCAACGACGGCGAATATGATCGCCAAAACAGCAGCACTTGTAGTTGGGTGGAAGAACATCAAAACAGCGGCTAATAATAAGACAACGCCAAATAGACATTCAAACCAATCAAATCCCCATTTTTTATCTTCGTACATCATAAATATGACCTCCAATAGTTTGTTTCAACCATATTTTACCACATCTACTTCTGCTGATGCTGTTGAGCTTCAATGGTTCGCTTAGTATCACGCTCTAAGACTGGTTTTAAATACTCGCCGGTATAACTATTTTTCAGTTTAACAATCTGTTCTGGGGTTCCGGTTCCAACCACATATCCGCCGGCAGCGCCACCTTCTGGACCGAGGTCGATCACGTGGTCAGCCTCTTTAATAACGTTTAAATTGTGTTCAATGATCAGAACGGTATTTCCCTTATCAACAAGTTTAGAAAGGACCCCAATTAATCGTTTGATGTCATCAGTATGAAGTCCCGTAGTGGGTTCGTCAAGAATATAAAAGTTATTTCCAGTTGAACGCTTATGGAGTTCAGAAGCTAACTTCATTCGTTGTGCTTCTCCACCTGACAAGGTATTAGCTGGTTGACCTAATTTCACGTAACCAAGTCCCACGTCAGAAATGGTCTGCAACTTTCGCGTAATCTTTGGGATGGCTTTGAAAAACTCTAACGACTCATTCACGGTCATGTCAAGAACTTCAGCGATATTTTTTCCCTTGTATTGAATTTCAAGCGTTTCAGAATTATACCGTTTTCCATGACAAACTTCACACGGAACGTAAACATCGGGTAGAAAGTTCATCTCAATCTTCAAGATTCCATCACCATGACAAGTCTCACAACGACCACCCTTGATGTTAAAACTAAACCGTCCCTTTTTATACCCGCGAAGTTTGGCCTCGTTAGTTTGGGCAAACAAGCCCCGAATATCATCAAAGACTCCAGTGTATGTAGCTGGATTACTTCGAGGGGTTCGGCCAATCGGACTTTGATCAATACTTACTAGTTTTTCAATGTTCTTCCATCCAGTGATTGATTTATACTTGCCTGGTTTTTCCGAATTATGATTCAGCTTCTGGGCCAAGGCTCGTTTTAAGATATCATTAACCAACGTAGACTTTCCGGAACCAGAAACTCCCGTCACCACGTCAAACTTACCAAGTGGAAATTTAACGGTAATGTCTTTGAGATTATTTTCTAAAGCACCCTTTAGGGTGACGTTTTTGCCGTTCCCCTTTCGTCGTTTTAAGGGAACGGGAATAAACTTCTTTCCAGAGAGATATTGACCAGTTAATGATTTCGGATTTTGAGCCACTTGTTCTGGAGTCCCGGTGGCAACAATCTTACCACCCTTCTCTCCTGCTCCTGGACCAACATCGATTAAATAATCGGCCGAACGCATCGTATCTGAATCATGTTCAACGATAACTAACGTATTTCCTAGATCACGCATCTTTTTCAGGGACTTAATTAAGCGATCATTATCACGCTGATGAAGACCAATGGATGGTTCATCAAGTACATACAAAATTCCTGAGAGATTTGAACCAATCTGGGTTGCAAGTCGAATTCTCTGTGCTTCACCACCAGAAAGCGTTCGGGCCGATCTGGAAAGGGTCAAATAATTCAATCCAACGTTTTCCAAAAATTCCAGTCGGTCACAGATTTCCTTAATAATTGGATGAGCAACAACCGTATCTTGTTCACCAAAAGTAAGGTGACTAAAGAATTGGCGTTCGTCAGCAATATTCATATCAGAAACCTCACCGATGTGTTTACCATCAATTTTAACGGCCAAGGCCTTTTCGTTTAGACGGTACCCATGACAAGTCTGACAAGTTAATTCTGTCATGTACTTTTCCATTTGTTCTCGAGTGAAATTACTGTTGGTTTCATGATAACGGCGTTTAACGTTGTTAAGGACTCCTTCAAAGGGAGCGTCAACATCGCGAACTCCACCAAAATCACTCTTGTAGTGAAAATGGAACGTTTTCCCCTTGGAACCATTCATCAATAGATCACGCTGTTTCTTTGGTAATTTACGGTATGGAGTATCCATATCAATATTAAAAGCTTTACAAGCCTGCTCTAACATTGCTGGATAGTATTTTGAGCTAATTGGATTCCATGGTTCAATTGCTCCCTCATTAAGCGTCTTATCTTGATCTGGGACCACTAAATCGTTATCGACTTCCAACTTAACTCCTAATCCATCACACTCAGGACATGCTCCATATGGGGCATTAAATGAAAAAAGACGTGGTTCAAGTTTCCCAACCGTAAAACCACAAATCGGACAAGAGTAATGTTCCGAAAACACCATCGGCTCTCGCTTACCAAGAAAGTCGGCAATGGCATATCCATCACTTAGACGTAAAGCTGTCTCAAGTGAATCTGACAATCGTGAATTAATCCCGTCTCTAACGACAATTCGGTCAACTACCACGTCAATGTTATGACGCTTATTTTTATCTAAATCAAAATCTTCGGTCGCATCATGGATTTCACCATCTACTCGGACTCTTACAAAGCCTTCCCGCTTAATCTTTTCAAAAACTTTTTTGTGTTGCCCCTTTTTGTCACGGACAACTGGTGACATAATCTGCAATTTAGTTCGTTCAGGGAGGGCCATGATTTCGTCAATCATTTGATCGACGGATTGACTAGTAATGACCGTTCCATCATTTGGACAAATTGGCGTCCCAACTCTTGCCCACAATAAACGTAAATAATCATTAATCTCAGTGACAGTTCCAACGGTTGAACGAGGATTTTTTGAAGTTGTTTTCTGATCAATTGAAATGGCTGGACTAAGTCCCTCAATCGAATCAACGTCAGGTTTATCCATTTGACCCAAAAATTGTCTAGCATAAGAGGAAAGACTTTGGACATAACGGCGTTGACCTTCAGCGTAAAGGGTATCAAAAGCTAAAGAACTCTTACCTGAACCCGATAAACCGGTCATTACCACCATTTTATTCTTGGGGACATCAACATTTACGTCTTTTAGATTATGTTCACGGGCGCCTTTAATTTTAATGACGTCATTTGCCATCTAACCACCTCACTTTTTCTTTTTCTCACCCTTAAGCTGCATCACGGTATCCCTTAAGTTAGCAGCTTGCTCAAAATCAAGTTTTTTGGCTGCCGCTCTCATTTCGTCCTCTAAATTATCAATCATTTCCTTTTGATCCTTAGCACTCATTTGGTCAAAATCGGATTCAACAAAGCTTCCATTAGTATTATCATCGTTGTTTTTCTCGCCCTGTTTATACGCAGAAATGGCCTTAGGAATTGGTTTGATAATGGTCTTAGGGGTAATGTTGTGTTCCTGATTGTACTTCATCTGAATGGAACGACGACGGGCAGTTTCATCCATCGCGTACTTCATCGAATCGGTAACGTTGTCCGCGTACATAATAACATGTCCGTGTGAATTACGAGCTGCTCTTCCAATTGTTTGTACAAGGGAACGTTTGTCACGCAAAAAGCCTTCCTTATCAGCATCCAAGATTGCAATCAATGATGTTTCGGGAACGTCAATCCCTTCACGCAACAGGTTAATTCCAACTAAAACATCAAACTTACCCAAACGTAAATCACGTAAAATTTGGGTTCTTTCGAGGGTTTTAATATCACTGTGCAAGTATTTCACTTTAATTCCCAAATCTTTTAGATAATCGGTTAAATCTTCTGCCATCTTCTTGGTTAAGGTCGTAACGAAGGTACGCTCGTTATTTTGAACTCGTTTATTGATTTCACCAACCAAATCATCCATTTGATCTTTCGTGGGACGAACTTCAACGGTTGGATCAAGTAGTCCAGTTGGACGAATAATTTGTTGGACAACGTGATTAGTCTTGTCCTCTTCATATGGACCCGGAGTGGCTGACATATAAACTACTTGATTAACCCGTTTTTCAAACTCAGGTAACTTTAATGGTCGATTATCAAGCGCGCTGGGAAGTCTAAATCCATAATCAATTAATTGCTGCTTTCTAGCCTTATCACCGTTAAACATTCCACCGATTTGCGGAACCGTTCGATGTGATTCATCAATGAACATCAAATAATCTTTGGGGAAAAAGTCCAATAATGTGTATGGAGCTTCGCCAGGTTTTCTGCGGTCCATATAACGAGAATAATTTTCAATCCCAGTTGTATATCCCATTTCACGCATCATTTCAATGTCATAGGTAGTTCTTTGTTTTAGTCTTTGAGCTTCAAGTAGTTTGCCCTTTTTCTCAAAGTTAGCAACCTGTTTTACCATTTCATCCTTGATTTCAGGTAAAGCCACATCCATCGTTTCCTTGTTAGTCAAGAAGTGAGTGGCAGGAAAAATTGTAATCTGTTTTCGTTCACCGATAACTTCACCAGTCAACGTGTCAACTTCAGTAATTCGGTCAATCTCGTCACCGAAAAATTCGATCCGATAGGCATGTTCATTTCTAGAAGCCGGAAAGACTTCTACTACATCACCATGTACACGAAAGCGACCACGTTGAAAATCAATATCATTTCTATCAAACTGAATGTTAACTAGTTGACGCAAAAAGACATCACGCTCTAGTTGTTGCCCAACGTGTAACGACACGGTGTGGTCTTGGTACTCTTTTGGACTTCCTAATCCGAAGATTGAAGAAACCGAAGCAACGACAATCACATCATTTCGTTCTAGTAGAGCACTGGTTGCAGCGTGTCGAAGTTGGTCAATCTCGTCATTAATAGAAGCATCCTTTTCAATATAGGTATCACTGGAAGGAACATAGGCCTCAGGCTGATAAAAATCATAATAACTCACAAAATACTCGACCGCATTATTAGGAAACAACTGCTTGAGCTCACTATAAAGTTGCCCAGCCAAAGTTTTATTGTGAGATAACACTAGCGTGGGTTTGTTAATGTTCTTAATCACGTTTGCCATGGTGTAGGTTTTACCCGTTCCGGTGGCACCCAAAAGGACCTGATCACGATCTCCATTTTTGATTCCTTGAGTCAATTCCTTAATGGCTTCAGGCTGATCACCAGTTGGAGTAAATTTCGAAACTAGGTCAAAATTATTATTCGTTTTTTTAATCATATTGGCACCTCTTCTTAAACTCGGAAAAAAAGGAGAAAGCATTAACTTTCTCCCGTTACTTATAATAATTCTAGCATACGAACATACTTTCGCAAAGCAATTAGACCAAAGCTTCCATACAAAAAGAGCAGATCGACTCTGCTCTTTTTCGTTTAATCTTTAGTTTTAAGCTCTTCGACGTAATTGAAGACACCCTGACCTGCAGTTCCGCCATCGCCGACCGCAGTCGTAATTTGACGTAAGTGTTTCTTTCGCACGTCACCAACCGCAAAGACACCAGGTATCTTAGTTTTCATTTCATCATCCGTGTCGATCCAACCTTGTTCATCTGTGATGCCAAGGTTTTTGAAGGCAGCTGTCATTGGTAAAATACCAACGTAAATAAACACACCAGAAGCTTTAATATTAGTGGTTTCACCAGTCTGGTTGTTTTTAACCGCAACCCCGGTTACTTTTTGACCGTCACCTTCAATATCAGTAACGTTACTGTTCCAGACAAAATCGATATTGTCCTTATCAAAGGCCCGCTTCTGCAGAATCTTCTGGGCCCGAAGTTGATCACGTCTGTGAATGACCGTAACGTGCTTTACGATATTGGATAGATAAGTAGCTTCCTCAATCGCAGAGTCACCGCCACCAACGACAACAACGTCTTCGCCTTTAAAGAAGGCGCCATCACAAACCGCACAGTAAGAAACACCTTTTCCACTGTAGTCTTGCTCACCGGGAACTCCGAGTTTCTTGTACTCAGAACCAGCACCAATAATTACAGAAGGAGCCTCATAGTCACCGTCTTCAGTCTTAACAATCCGTTTATCGCCATCAATGTCAATGCCAGTAACGGTTCCGTAGCCATACTCAGCACCAAACTGAGTACTCCCATCGTACATTTTTTTAGATAGATCTGGTCCTAAGACTGATTTAAATCCAGGATAATTCTCAATTTCGGCAGTGTTGTTCATCTGTCCACCATAGATCCCACGATCAAGCATTAATACAGATAGTTCGGCTCGTGATGCATACAATGCCGCCGTCATTCCGGCTGGACCAGCACCGATTACAATTACATCATACTTTTTTGCCATTATATCGCCTCAATCATTATTTATTGTTTGTTACTTTCTTTAACTCGTCAAGAACTGGTTCATAGTTTGGTTGATGAGTAATTTCTGGAACTGCTTGGCAGTACAAAATTTTGCCTTCAGCATTTACCAAGTAAACCACCCGAGCTAAGTGACCAAAAGCCGGGATGTATAAGTGCATGGCTTTTCCAAATGAACCATTAAAATCAGAAAGAATTTCCATGTTGTTGACACCATGAGCGGCACACCAATTTTTTTGGTATTCAATTGGGTTATTTGAAATGGTAACAAATTTAATTCCCTTAAACTTTGATGCTTCCTGGTTAAAACGAGCAGTTTCTAAACTACATACCTTTGTCTTTAAGTTAGGAACCACACTAATCAACGTTGTCTGACCCTTTAAATCATCAGTCGTAACATCTTTCCCTTCAGCATTTTTTACGGTAAATTTTGGTAGATAATCTCCAACCTTTGGTTGATCATCACCCATTAACCATGATACTGGTAGTCCACCTAATTTAATTTTCATAACCAAAAACCTCCTTGACTAATATCAATTGTACAAAATTATATTATCATAAACTGAATTAAATGTTTAATCATTATACTTCAAAATAAAAAATGCCGGCAAAAGTCGGCATTTTAATCTAATTTTTCTGTTGTTCGTCTTCCTTAGTCAGCTTTTGACCAAGATTCTTAATGTATTCACGTAATTCTTGCTCAATTTCAGGGTGTTTTAAACCAAAGGTAATGTTAGTCTCAAGCCAGCTAAGCTTATTGCCGGTATCGTAACGATCACCCTTAAACTCATGAGCAAACACTCTTTGAGTTTGATTTAAGGTATTGATGGCATCGGTTAGCTGAACTTCATTCCCCTTACCTGGCTTAGTGTGTTCCAAAACGTCAAAGATCTGTGGAGTTAACAAGTAACGTCCAATAATTGCTAAATCACTAGGAGCGTCCTTAGGATCTGGCTTTTCAACGAAGTTTCTCACATTATAAAGTCCCTTTGAAACCTCGCTAACTGGTTCAATTACTCCGTATTTAGAAGTCTCCTTATGAGGGACTTTCATAACGGCAAGGGTTGAAGCTCCCGTCTTTTCGTAACTATTCATCAATTGTTTGGTGAGCGGAGTCGTATCTTCCATCAAGTCGTCTCCAAGCATAACCACAAATGGATCATTTCCAATGAAACTTTTGGCCGTTAAAACAGCGTCGCCAAGTCCACGTGGATAAGATTGTCTAATAAAGTAAATGTTCATATCATTAGTCTTCTGAATTGACTTGAGCATCTTTTCTTTACCCTTTTTTTCAAGGTTTTCTTCAAGCATTACGTTTGAATCAAAATGATCTTCAATGGCACGCTTGCCCTTACCAATCACAATGACAATGTCTTTGATTCCAGAAGCCTTAGCTTCTTCAACAATGTATTGAATGGTTGGAATATCAACAATTGGTAACATTTCCTTTGGAAGTGCTTTCGTTTCAGGTAAAAATCTTGTTCCTAAACCAGCGGCAGGAATAACAGCTTTAGTTACTTTTTTCATCTTCTTATATACCCCTTTTAGAATTAACCTTGTTCTGAACGTCCCTCTCTAGACATTAAATTAGAAATCGCGTCAGAAACGGTTTCTTCATTATTAATTACTGCATGAATTGCGGATGTAATGGGCATTTCTACCCCACGTTGTTTTGATAATTCAAATGCAGCTTGATTGGTGTCGATTCCCTCGATCACCATGCCCATGTCTTTAACAACGTCATCCAATTTCTTGCCCTTGCCAAGCTGATAACCAGCCCGCCAATTACGAGAATCAGAACTAGTTGCGGTAACAATCACATCACCTACACCAGACAATCCGCTAAAAGTTAATGGGTCCGCACCAAATGATACACCTAAACGTGATATTTCCGCAATACCACGAGTCATGAGGGCTGCTTTTGCATTATCACCGTAACCTAAACCTACCAAGGCTCCAGCTCCTAATGCAATAATATTTTTTAAAGCCCCACCAAGTTCAACCCCAATAATGTCGTTATTAGTGTAGATTCTAAAATAATCATTCATAAATAATTTTTGAAAATGCTCAGCAGATGACATATCATCACTGGCGACTGTAACTAAGGTAATATCACGTCTAGCAACATCTTCAGCTTGACTAGGTCCAGAAAGGGCTGAAATCGACTTACGATTTTGAGGATCAATTTCTTCTTGCAATACCTGAGACATTCGATCATAGGTACCCTTTTCAATGCCCTTACTTCCATGGATGATATATGGTTTCATTTCTAACTTGCCCAAAATTTTGTTAGCTTGATTTGCAACCGAACGAGTTGCCTGTGATGGAACAATGAATAAAACATCATCGGCTCCTTTAAGTGCCTCTTCCATGTCAGCATAAGCTTTCATCTCTTTTGGAAAGGTAAAGTTCTTGATGTAATGGGAATTAGTGTGCTGATTATTTAACTCATCCACCTGTTCCTTGCTTTTCGACCAAATTTTAACTTCATGCCCATTTTCAACTAAAATATCGGCGAGCATGCTGCCCCATGATCCTGCACCGAGTACTGCGATTTTTTCTGTCATTATTTAAATTATCTCCTACAAATCACTTAACTACCGTAGTACCAGACTAACTGGTCGTTTCGTCTACGATAAATTAAAACAAATAGTGCTACTACGAATAATAAAATGGAAAGCAACTGTGATACCCGGATTACCCCGAATAACATTAAACTATCGGTCCGCATGCCCTCGGTGAAAAAACGTCCAAACGAATACCACATCACGTAACTTAAAAAGACTTCCCCACGCTTAAAGAACTGCGGGGCATGTCTCATAATCATCAAGACAGCAAATCCTGCTAAATCCCAAAGTGACTCATATAAAAACGTTGGTTGGCGGTACGCCCCGCTAATAAACATTTGATTGATGATAACGTCAGGTAAATGTAAATGCTGTAAAAATTGAAGTGATGTTACCGCTCCAAATGCTTCCTGATTCATGAAATTACCCCAACGACCAATTCCTTGAGCCATAATGACGGTTGGAGCGGCAATATCTAAAATCTGCCAGACTGACAAATGATGTTTAAAACAAAACCACCAAATAAATAATCCAGCCCCGATTAAAGCTCCATAAATGGCGATTCCACCATCCCAAATTTGAATAATCTCATCTAAATGATGGCGATAATAGCTCCATTGAAAAACCACATAATAGATTCGAGCCGAAATAATCGCAATTGGAATCGCCCACAAAATCAAATCATATAAAACATCTTCATTTAAGTGTTGTCGCTTAGCTTCTTTCATTGAAAGGTAAACGGCAATCAAGACAGCGGCAGCGATAAAAATACCATACCAGTGGACCGCAATTGGTCCGAGATGAATCGCAACCGGATTTAATGCCAATATGCTAAACACAACTTCCACTCCTATTCAGGATCCTTATTAGCATCTTGGCTAATATCTTTCTTATTTTGTTCAACTGCTTGTTCTTCGTGTTTTTGCTCCTGGTTGTTTTTAGAAGCATTTTCTTTGATCAACTCATTTAAGTTGTTATCAAAGACCTTAGTCGCATCGTATCCCATTGAACGAGCCCTAAAATTCATCGCAGCGGTTTCAATAATAATGGCTAAGTTTCGTCCGGGTTTTACCGGAATCGTCAATTTCTTCAAATCAACGTCAAAGATTCGAGTTGTTTCACGGTCGGTCCCAAGCCGATCATACTTAGTATCCTTGTTCCACTGGTCCAAATGAACGATTAAGTCCACTTTTGATTGGGAACGAACGGCACCCGCACCAAATAGGTTCATTACATCAATAATGCCAATCCCACGAATTTCTAGTAAGTGATTAAGAATCTTGGGAGCTTGACCAATCAAGGTTTGCTCATCTTGTTGATAAACCTCAACTCGATCATCAGCAATTAAACGATGACCACGCTTAACAAGTTCTAGCGCCGTTTCACTCTTACCAATTCCAGAATCACCGGTAATTAAAACACCAAGTCCATAAACTTCAACCAAAACACCATGAATGGACTTTCGTTCGGCTAACTTAGCTTCAAGATACGTCGTCATATTACTTAGAATTCTAGAGGTGGTTAACTTTGAACCTAAGATTGGAATGTGAGCCTTTTTGGCGGCTGCCACTAACTGCTCAGGTGGTTCTAGTTGAGTAGAAATAACAAATGCAGGCGTTTCTGGTTGACACATTTTGGTCATTACTTCTTTTAATTTTTCATCACTCATTCCCTTTGCAAATGAGGTTTCAGTTATCCCAAAGATCTGAATTCGCTTGGCTGGGTAGTAGTTAAAATATCCAGTCAATTCCAATCCCGGACGTGAAATGTCACTAGTGGTAATGGGACGGTCTAAATATTCACGACCCCAAAAGACACTAAGATGAGTGTTCTTTACTAAATCAGCTACCGTTACACTCTGAGCCATTGGACCTACCTCCAAATAAAATTAATTTACTTAATTCTAACACAATCAGACCTAATTTAGGCGGTTCTTAATTTTATGCAAAATAAAAGAAGCGCCCATTAACTGGGTGCTTCTAACTAATTATTTTGAAACATTTCAATTCCAATCTCATGCGGTGAACCATCGTAAATTGCCGTTTCTTTAATCTCTAATTGATTCTTACGATTTTTAACCTTCATGTGAACAAAGGTCGGATCATCTTGTAAAGCAGAATACAATTGACTTTCCGAATTTACCGGAACGTTGTTAACTTCAACAATTAAGTCACCCGTTTTAAGTCCCATCTTATCGGCTGGAGTGCGGGGTTTAATCCCAATGATTCGGATTCCGTTAACCGCTTGACTAATCTGATTTCCGGTCTTTCGGTCAACGCGATGGAAGTGATACATGATGATTACATAAACCACTGCCAATAAAGCAATCGCGATGATAACGTAGTAACTATTTCTCATAAAGTAAGCACCCGCCGTTAGTAAAATGGCTAACAATGCGAGTTCTCCAATCGCGTTTGAAATCCGTGGCATTAATTCATTTGGCAAATGGTTAACAAACTTGAAGCGAAAACCAATCAAAAACGGAACAACCAAGAAGGTTACATGTGCACCAAAAATATTAAAAACTGGCCACATTGGTACGATCGTTTCGATTAATTTACCAGGAATCATCAGTACCAGCGGAATCACAGCTAACTCATTGTATCCATAAGATGCCACTCGGTTTCCGCGCCGATTCTTTGAAACCTGAGGAGAGTTAATTGTCCTACCATTCATCTTCAAAAAGATAAACATTAGAACCAGCATGATTGTGATTAAGGCTAAGTAATTGGCCGATCTTGATGCGTTCATATTCACGGCACCAATAAAGTCGCCACCCTTAATCATCGGGATTGAATAATCATTGAAGAAGACCCCAACAAAAACTGATCCAAATAAAATCAATGTCGGCACTAAGATTCCTGGGATCAGTAAACTAATGGCGATCAATAATTCATATAATAAAATCCAATTTAAGGACACTTCAATCCCAACCAAAGCAGTTAAAATTGATCCAACAATTCCCAGCACAATTAATGATTTAAAAAAGACCCATCCTTCGTGAAATTTAGGGTTAACAGCACTTTCAAATAAGCGTCGTTCTCGATTTACTCTTCGATTGTAAACGAAGAAAACGCGAATAAGTGCAAACCAAAAAGCTGGCATAAAGACAAAAAACAAAATATTAGTCGCAACTGACATAATGAACTTCCTTTTTCGTTATTTTGGGTTCTTCTGTTTTAAATTCCACTGCAAATACGCGTTAATGAATGGATTCAAATCACCATCCATCACTGCTTGACCATTACCAGTCTCATAATTGGTCCGATGATCCTTAACCATTGTATAGGGATGAAAAACATAAGAACGAATTTGTGAACCCCAACCAATATCAAGCTGCTTACCCTTAATCTTGGCTTTCTCTTCTTCTTTTTTCTCTTGTTCACGTTCGTACAACTTTGATTTTAACATATTCATCGCTGTAACTCTATTCTGTAATTGTGAACGTTGGGCCTGACTTGAGGTGACAATTCCAGTTGGTAAGTGGGTAATTCGAACCGCTGAAGAGGTTTTATTAATATGCTGACCACCAGCCCCACTTGACCGAAAAACATCAATCCGGAGATCTTCTGGGTTAATGTCAACGTTCACAGTTTCATCAAGCTCTGGCATAACATCAACAGAGGCAAACGACGTATGACGCCGCCCTGCTGAATCGAAGGGTGAGATCCGCACTAACCGGTGAACGCCTTTTTCTGATTTCAGGTAACCATAGGCGTTGGTTCCAGATACTAAAAATGTCACACTGTTGATCCCAGCAACGTCACCTGGTTGATAGTCTTCGACTGAAACCGAAAAGCCGTTTTGTTCGGCCCATCGTTGATACATCCGAAATAACATGGACCCCCAGTCTTGTGATTCAGTTCCACCAGCTCCAGGATGGATCTCAACAATTGCATTATTTTCATCGTATTTCCCATTCAAAAGTAAACTCAGCTGATAACTACTAAGTTCCTTTTGGGTCTTGGCTAATTCGTCATCGAACTCTTTCTTTAAATCATCATCACTAACTTCTTCAAGGAGTTCGAGATTAACCTTTAAATCTTCCACCTTTTTAGCCAGTGAATTAAAATTATCATATTTTAATTTTAATCGATTGTTCTCATCAATTAATTTCTGGGCTTTTCTCTGGTCATCCCAAAATCCCGGTTCAGCCATTTTAGCCTCATTAACCGAAATATTTTCACTTAGTTGATCCAGGTCAAAGTGACCCCCTAAAGCCAGCTACGGCTTTTTTAATCTTTTCGACCTGTCCACGTGCTTCACTTAATTCCATTTCATACTCCTGAAGATGAAAAAACGGAGACCAAAAGTCCTCCGTTCTTAAACTATCTTTCCATATTTTGTCTGATCTCAGCTTTCATAAACAACCTAGTGACATCGTAGTCAATATCAGAGACCATTTCTTCAAACATTCTAAATCCTTCACGTTGATACTCAACTAATGGGTTTAATTGACCATAACCACGAAGACCGATTGACTCTCGTAATTGGTCCATTGAATCGATGTGGTCAGTCCAGTGTGAATCAACCACCCTAAGCACAACCACTTTTTCAAATTCAAGCATCTGTTCTGGATCCTGGAGCTCTTTTTCTTTCTTATCATACTCAGTATCAACGAGTCCCATCAAGTATGCCTTAATTTCATCACTTGATTTTCCCTTCAAGTCATCAATGCTAATTTGATCGGGACTAACTAATGAATTAATCGCAAAATCAAGGATGGTTTGGAGATCCCATTTCTTTTGATCGCCCTGAGTGTGCAAGTTGACAATTCGATTAACCGTTCGTTTGATCATTGGCATAATAACCCACTTAAGTGACTTATTTTCGTCAATCACTTTACTACGCTCGCCATAGATTACATCACGTTGTTGACGCATCACATCATCGTACTTTAACACGTTTTTACGTGAATCATAGTTATTACCTTCAACTCGTTTTTGAGCCGATTCGACCTGCTTCGTGATCATGTGACTCCGGATAACCGCATCATCGCCCTCAACTTTCATCGAATCGAGAATGCTTTTAACCTTATCAGACCCAAATCGACGCATCAAATCATCTTCAAGTGAAAGATAGAATTGGGAATAACCAGGATCACCCTGTCTTCCAGAACGTCCACGTAATTGATTATCAATTCTTCGTGACTCGTGTCGTTCGGTCCCGATAACCGCTAATCCACCTAATTTGACCACTCCAGGTCCGAGCTTAATATCAGTTCCACGACCGGCCATGTTGGTTGCAATGGTAACAGCTCCTTTTTGACCGGCGTTAGCAACAATGTCAGCTTCTTTGGCATGATTTTTCGCATTCAAAACTACGTGAGGAATTTTTTCTTCATCAAGTCGCTCTGAAAGATATTCAGAAGTTTCAACCGCAACCGTACCAATCAGGATTGGTTGTCCCCGTTTGTGTAAATCTTTAATTTTGGCAATAACGGCGTCAAATTTTGATTCCAAACTTGGATACAAAACATCTGGCTCATCAATTCTAACAACCGGTTTATTGGTTGGAACCGCAATGACATCCATGTTGTAAATTTCTCGAAACTCATCCTGTTCTGTCTTAGCGGTACCAGTCATTCCAGCTAATTTACTGTACTGTCTAAATAGGTTTTGATAGGTGATGTTAGCCATCGTCTTGCTTTCTTCTTGGATGGTAACACCCTCTTTAGCCTCAAGTGCTTGGTGAAGCCCATCTGAAAAACGACGACCTTCCATGATTCTTCCGGTAAAGGAATCAACGATTAAAACCTCGTCTTTTGAGACAACGTAATCTTTATCCTTTTCCATCACGTAATTGGCACGTAAAGCCTGATCCAAATGGTGGGTTAAAGCAGTGTTTTCCGTATCGTAAAGGTTATTTAAATTGAAGTACTTTTCAGCTTTTTCAATTCCAACATCCTTCAAAGAGACCGTTTTAGTCTCTAAATCAACTTTAAAATCCGTTTTAGGATTTAGTGTCTTAGCAAATTTATCTGCCTGCATGTAAAGCTTGTTTGACCCACGAGCTTCACCAGAAATGATCAATGGGGTTCTGGCTTCATCGATTAAGATCGAATCAACTTCGTCGACGATGGCAAAATTAAGTGGGCGTTGAACCCGATCTTCTTTATAAACCACCATGTTATCCCTTAAATAATCAAATCCAATCTCACTATTAGTTGAATAAGTGATGTCGCTATCATAGGCAGCTCGTTTTTCTTCCGGATTCTTATCAGCCGAGTTCACCCCGACCGTTAAGCCCAGCCAATTGTATAACTGGCCCATTTGAGTGGCATCACGTTGTGATAGGTATTCATTAACCGTAACGACATGAACACCTTTTCCTGATAAAGCATTCAGGTATACGGGCATTGTAGCCGTTAACGTTTTCCCTTCACCAGTCTTCATCTCAGCAATATTACCCTCATGAAGGACAATTCCACCCATAATCTGGACTCGAAATGGATTTAGTCCGAGCACTCGTCTGGCACCTTCACGGGCAACCGCAAAAGCCTCAGGTAACATGTCATCTAAGCTTTCACCATTTTGATAACGCTTTTGAAATTCTGGAGTTTTAGCTTGTAATTCCTTATCACTTAATTTCCGATATTGTTCTGAGTATGAGCTGACCTTATCGGCGAGCTTTCCTAATCGTTTCAGTTCGCTTTTGTCGCTTTCAACCCATTTCTTTAAAAGGTTTGTTGCCATTGATTGATTTCTCCTCTAGTGTCTAAACCGTTTTTGTTTCTCGAATTCTCAGTCTATTTTCTTATTCTAACATTTTATCAAATCAATTAAAAATTCATCACAAAAAAACAGAAATATGATATTTCTGTTTTTTCTAACGATCGGTTTTAATTAACCCATAGTCTCCATCATGTCTTCGATAAACAATGTCAGTGGTGCCATCGGTGACATCAACATAGACAAAAAAATCATGCCCAATCAAATTCATCTGAATAATGGCATCTTCCGAAGTCATCTTCTGTAAAGGAATCCGCTTTTTCCTAACGATCTTAGATTCGGCTAATCGTTTATCGGGATCATTAAAAACGTGGGATAACTTATGCTCAGTTAATTCTTCATTTACCTTTGAGCCATATTTATCGATCTGTTGCTGGATATCGTGAATCGCGATATCAATGCTTTTGTGAATATCATCAGAGTTGCCCTCACCTCGCAGTAAAAAGTTCGGTAGGATAATAGTGATTTCAGCTTTGATTCGTTCGTTAGAATAGTTCATAAGATCAACATGAGCAGTCCCTTTCACGTTTGCATCAAAACGTTTATCAATTGTTTTGACATGATGATTAATGTAATCACGGAGATCACTGGTGATTTCAACATCATCACCTCTTAATTTAGTTTCAAGCATTTTAATCTCTCCTATGCTTAGTATCATTGTCTTCAAACGAATCTCTTATAACTATTATAAATTCTAATCGATTAAATAACAATCAATACTAACGTGCAAGGGTAATACTTGAGACTTTCTTAACCCCATACGAATATAACAGTTTGGCCGCTAAGTGCAGGGTGGTTCCAGTCGTATACACATCATCAATCAAACAAACCTTTCTCCCACGTAGGTTATTAGTTGACCACTCCGGCTCAACGTAAAATGGTTGTTTTAAGTGCATCCTATCAAATTTATCTTTTTTAGACTGGGGTAAGCCCTTTTTTGACACAGCTCCTAAGACCTTTTGATATTTTATACCAGTTAACCATCCCTCAACCTGATTAAACTTTCGCACCTCAAACGTTTTCTTACTAATCGGGATGGGAACAATCATACCACCATCGTTATGTCCAAATATAAAAGACTGAAACTGACTTTGAAATAATCGCCTTAACCGATAATCGCCCTGAAACTTGTACCGAGCCATGTAATCATTCACTTCATCGTATGGAAACAACGCGTGGTTAATTAATTTGGGACCAGATTGATCTTCCCAAATCTTACAATCATCACACAACTCTAATTTTGCTTGCTGCTTGCCACAATCTGGACACGCCGTTTTTAAATCAATGGGACAAAAAAGTTTTTGACATTCATCACACATAATTGGCGGGACAAAGGAACGAAAACTTAAAATAAAGGAAATGCTCACATCACTTCTAATAATTTGATTACACCATACACATTTATTCATGACTTTTTAATTTCATCCCTCTGCGATTCATAGCCTTAATCTCATTTTGGGCGCTAGTAATTCGTCTTGAAAAACTGCCCACAAAAAAATCAACGTTACCGGTCGGTCTGGTCCTTTTTCGACCCACTCTTCCTGCCATCTGAACTAATGACGACGTAGAAAAGACTTCATCGTCAGCCCCCAGTACCATTACATCAATATCTGGAAACGTCACTCCTCGTTCTAAAATGGTCGTAGTCACTAAAAATAACACTTGCTGGTTACGCATGGCTTGAACCTTTTCCATTCGTTTCTTGTCAGCAGAATAAACACATTCCCATACCTTTGGACCACGGATTTGTTTGCTTAAAATCCGATCAACCACCGGTAAATCTTTAATCTTAGGAACAAACAATAAAAATCTTCTTCTAATTGCAACGTTACGCTGACACATTTTAATTAATTGATGGGGTAACCTTCCCTTTGATAATTGCATCCGCCATTTTCTTGACAAGTGAACTTTAATCACGGGCAATAAATGACCATGAAACCTGATCGGCAAATAACTCATATCTCCATTTCCACGCGTGATTTGGGTTCTCAGTCGTTTACTTGGAGTGGCACTTAACATGATTCTTTGTCCCGTAGTCTTTAAGGCATGCTTTACGGCAAACTCCAGGTTAACGTTGTTAACGAATGGAAACGCATCAACTTCATCAATAATCAATAAATCAAAAGCATGAAAGAAACGCATGAGTTGGTGGGTCGTACAGACAGTCAGTTGACAATAATGGTACTTGTCTTTACTTTTACCATGCAATAAAACCATATCAAGGTTAGAAAAAGCCGCTTTAAGACGCGGATAAAGTTCCGAACACACGTCCACTCTGGGAGAAGCAATGGCAATTCGAAATTTACGTTTAATTGCCCATGTTAATACCGGAAAAAGCATCTCGGTCTTACCAGCCCCAGTAACCGCCCACAGTAGATGATCACGGTGATGTTTTACTGATTCAATCATCCTTAACGCACAGTCTTTTTGATTTACAGTTAGCGTCCCATCCCAAGTCAAAACATTACTTGGAACCACAAAACGATTTGTTTCTAGGACACTAACCAGTTTCATCGACGAATCAATTCGCCTCATTTCGATGCAATTGGGGCAGTAAAAAATATGATTGGGAAGTTCACATTTTGATTTTTCACAATTGAATCCACATCGGTTACAATGAATAGTAGTTTGATTAACCGTTACCGCTAATTCAAAATTAAGAAGTGGATCACTTAAAAGTATCGGATCAATCAAAGTGCTTGGCGTAAGTCTTCCCATTAGTTCTTTTTGATCTTTGATCATTAACTATCCGCCTCCATTTTTAAATACGAAGAACAGGAATAATTTAATGCAAAATTCTTTTTTAACCATTAAACAAGCTGGTCAAAATGAAATTATTATCAAAAAATCAAAGTTTATTGCTTCCGTATCTCGTGTTACGGACGAAGCGAGTGCTCAAGCATTCATCGCCAGTATCAAAAGCCAAAATAAAAAAGCCAACCACAATTGTTTTGCCTATGTTATCGGCCCAAATGATGATGTCCAGCGAGAAAGTGACAACGGCGAACCCACTGGGACTGCTGGAGTTCCAATCTTGGATGCCATTAAAAACATGGAGCTTCATGACACAGCCATTGTAGTAACAAGGTACTTTGGTGGCATCAAACTAGGTGCTGGTGGTCTAATTCGAGCATATAGTAACTCGGCATCGGATGTGATTGAAAGCGCTGGAATCAGCAAAATGACGCTTAAAACTGCGCTTACTATTTCAGTATCCTATAAGTTAAATGATAAACTCCAATATTTTCTTAAACAAAATAATTTACCAATTACTAACGTTGAATATGGCACTAGTGTTCGAGTAAGTACCGCCATTTCAACTCATGCGATTGATAATTTCAAAATAAAAATCAACAATTTGCTTGCAGGAGACGTTCAATTCAAGATTGGTAAGAAAGCCTATTTTGAGAATCCAGTTTAGTCTAAAAAGAGTAGTTCACCTTAAATGAACTACTCTTTTTTGTTTGGTTTAGTTTTATGTTTTGACTTGGTTTTAGTGATTTCGGTTTCGTGATTAGCCTTACTGGTTGTTCCAGTCACAACGCGTTTAATCAAATTAAGCAAGGGTTGCCGGTTCTTTCCGACTAATCCAATGGCTTCCACAAAAAGCTCAATCCCAATCAAAGTGGCAACCGTCAACAACACTGATCCCCAGAAACTGGACAACGGATAGAGTAAAGAGATGAAAGCGAAAATTAGCGCAATTCCGTAAATCACCAAAACGGTTTGCCGATGAGTTAGACCAATCTGCATCAATCGATGATGTAAGTGATGCTTATCAGCGTGAGAGATGGGCTGTTTGTTCAAAATCCGCCGTAAAATTGCATAAGCGGTATCCGAGATGGGAACTCCCAAAATCACAACGGGAATAATGACTGATATGAAGGTGGCGTTTTTAAGGCCCTGTAAGGAAAAGACCGAGATCATAAAGCCAATTAATAAGGATCCCGTATCCCCTAGATAGATTCGAGCTGGGAAAAAATTATACGGTAAAAAGCCCAAACAGGAAGCGGCAAAGGTAAAAATCATGATTGACACGTAAACGTTACCGACGTTTAAAAAGAATAAGCCGATGATTCCCATGGTAGTCAGAGCAATAATGGCAATCCCCGTTGCTAGTCCATCCAGTCCATCGATTAAATTAATTGAGTTCGTAATCCCGAGAATCCATATCCAGGTAATTGGTAGACTTAACCATCCCAGACTAACATCACCAAAGAATGGGAGCGTGATAGAACTCATCTGAATGCCCGCAAAAATGTACACCCATAGTGCTGCTAGTGAGATCCCAATCACCTTTTGTCGTGGCTTCAATTCAAAAATATCATCAATGACCCCCGTCATAATGATAATAATTTCTCCGCCCAGAATTCCCCACAACTTACTAGATGGAATTTGGTTTCGCAAAAAAACGCAAGTCGTAATGGTATAAGCAATAAAAATTGCCAGACCACCCAACGTTGGCATTGGAATTTTATTTACACGTCTTTTATTCGGTTTATCAATGGCGCCAATTTTGAATGCTAAAATTCTGATAAAAGGGGTTAAAACCGCCGACATTATCATCGTTGCAAACAAATAGACGAATATTTCAAATTTCAATTAAGTATGGCCTTCCACGATTAAGTTTATATTCAATTATACAAACGGAAAATAACAAACACAAGCTTCCCTTTATTTAATTTAATGATAATTAAATCTAATGATAACAATTAAAATTTTGGTTTGTTTTTTAGTTCATTTCATATATTATATTAAATATAGAAATAGCTAAATCAATCACATACTTTTGAAAGGAGTCAAACATGCAAAATAAAGAAGAAAAATCTCAAAAAGATGCTCCATTGTTAACTCAACTCGGTATCTTTGGGGTCATTTTATTCGTCTCAAGTCTAATCTCAGCACTCTTTCCAGCCAACTTTCCAGTTCCAACCCCAGTAATTGGGTTGGTAATATTATATTTGTTATTGACCTTTAAAGTCATTAAACCAGAACAGGTCGAAAAGGTCGGATCATTTTTTATTGGAATCCTAGGATTCCTTTTTGTCCCTTCTGGAATTCAATTAGCGGCCTCCCTCGACATTATGAAACATTCTGGCGTCAAACTAGTGATTATGATCATTATTTCGACAGTTGTCATGTTGGTGTCGGTGGCTTTAGTTGCTACTTTTTTGATATGGGCCCGCAATAAAATTTTTGGCAAAAAACAAGACATCGATAAGGAGTAACCAAATATGCAAACGGAACTATTAAAATTTTTAGGCAATCCAATGTTTGGAATTGCTCTATCATTGGTGATCTATCTGATTGGATCATTTCTATTTAAAAAATTTAACGGCTTTTTTCTTTTTCAACCATTATTTGTTGGGATGGTGCTCGGGATCTTTGTTCTCTGGTTAATGAGCAAAGCAACGGGGATTAACATTACCTGGATTTACACCAACTTGTATAAGCCAGGTGGTGATATTATTTTTTGGTTCCTCTTCCCTACCACGATTGCTTTCGCAGTCCCACTCTTCAAGCGAAACGACATCGTGAAAAAGTACTGGTTTGAAATTTTGTTATCACTAATAATCGGTTTAACCATTTCGGTAATCATCATGTACTTTGTCTCCAAGTTAATTGGATTAAACAAGTCGGAAATTGCCTCCATGCTTCCGCAGGCTGCCACTACCGCAGTTGCAATGCCAATCGCTCAGGGCATTAACGGTGTGCCAGCAATTACCGCCATGGCATGTATCTTAAACGCTGTTATTATTTACGCACTTGGCGACTGGATCATTAAAATATTCAGATTGAAGAACCCCATCGGAATTGGATTGGGGCTTGGAACGGCAGGACACACCCTTGGATCAGCTAAAGCCCTTGAACTTGGTGAAGTTCAGGGCTCCATGGCTGCGATTGCGGTGGTCATTATTTCGGTGGTCGTTGATATCATCGTCCCACTATTTGCTCATATTGTGCACCTTTAAATCCAAATCAAAAAAGCTAGGCTATGTTTAACATAGCCTAGCTTTTTGTTCTATTATTCACTTAAATGATAGTTATACGTCGATACAATGATGTCCTGACGTGAATTCAAGGCACTTCTTAATCGAACAGCAGTCTGATTATGAAGGACTTGTTGCCAGTAGTGTTTTGGTACAAACTGAGGAACCAAAACCGTCGTAGTATAATTGCGATCCTCATCCTGTTTCGCAATAACATCACAGAAACGAAGCACTGGATCGACAACCGAACGATACGAAGTATGAATATCGACAAATCGAATGTCTGGATACTCTTCCTTAAACTTCGTTGAAATTTTCTCTTCTTTTTGCGGATTATCGGCAAACGAAACGTGCATGGCAATGACATTGTCACCAATCGATCTCGCATAGTTAATTGCTTGTCTAGTAACTTGGGTAACATTTCCCACTAACACGATTACCGTTGAACCAGCATAGGTATGATTCTCATAATTCGGATCAGTTGAAATACGAAGCTGCTCAGCAATTCGCTGATAGTGAAGATGAATTTTGTAAAACATCAAAAGGAGCAACGGCATGATAATGAGATATGGCCAAACGTTTGCAAAATGAAGTGCAAACAGGAAGAAGACTAACATCACTGAGATGAACGCTCCAATAAAATTAATGACAGCCTTCACCGGCCACAAGCCATCTTTATTTCTGAACCAGTGAACAATCATTCCAGATTGAGACAACGTAAATGGAACAAACACACCAACAGCATAGAGTGGAATTAAGAGATTAGTTTTACCTTTAAAGAGGACAATTAAAACAATCGCACCTAAAGCTAACGAAATAATTCCATTTGAATAACCTAGTCGGTCACCCTTATCCAGGTAGGCATGTGGCAAATATTTATCTTTAGCCATGTTGTAGGCCAAAATTGGAAAGGCAGAGAAACCAGTGTTAGCAGCAACAGCTAAAATCAAGGCAGTTGCAAGCTGAAGTAAGTAGTACATGATTCCGTGACCAAAGACATTGGTACCAATCTGTGATAAGACAGTATCCTTAGCGTTAGGAATAACTCCCATGTAGTAACTTAGAAAGGTAATCCCAGCAAAGAAGATTCCTAAAATAATGGCCATGATACCTAATGTATTGGCAGCGTTCTTTCGTTTTGGTTGTTTAAAGTTTGGAACCGCATTACTAATGGCTTCAACTCCAGTTAACGATGCTGAACCAGATGAGAATGCCTTAAAGAATAATACCAAGGTCATTCCCTTAACTGAGGTATTCAGTGGAGCATACGCATGATAAGTAATTTTATTAGTTAAAATATTATAAGCACCAACAATGATTAAAATGATAATCATCACAATAAATAGGTACACTGGAATAACCAGGAATGAAGCTGAATCATGCATTCCACGAAGATTCAAAATCATAATAAATATTACAATTAAGATTGCGATCGGAACCTGATAATTATATAGCGCAGGGATGGCAGAAGTAATTGCTTCAGTTCCAGAAGTCGTTGAAACGGCAACCGTTAACATATAATCAACTAATAGGGACCCACCAGCAACTAAACCAGCAGTGTCACCCCAATTGGTTCGGGCAACAACGTAGGCACCTCCACCAGATGGATAAGCATAAATAATCTGTCGATAAGATAATGTGATTGCGGCTAACAGAACCAACACTAGCAGTGCGACCCACATTTGATACATTAATGCCGCGGTCGATAAGGTAATCAAAACGGCAGTAATCTGTTCAGTACCATAAGCAACTGATGATAAGGCATCAGATGACAGCAATGCTAAACCTTTGAACTTAGTGAGAGATTGACCAGAGCCTTCCGTTGTCTTAAGCGGACGTCCAATAATTAATCTTTTTAAATACCGCCACATTTAATCCATACTCCTTTAATATGTCATATTTAACCTAGTAAAACCGTAATTTTAAAGTCAAATGCAATTGTACTACATTAAACTAGATAATTCATCATAATTGGAAATAAAAAAGAGTCCATTCGGACTCTTTTTTATTAAAACTTAAATTACATCATTCCACCCATTCCAGGTTGTTGTGGAGCAGCTGGTTGATCATTATCATTTTTTGGTTGTTCGGCAACAACAGCTTCAGTAGTTAATAGAAGAGCTGAAACAGATGCAGCGTTTTGAAGTGCTGAACGGCTTACCTTAGTTGGGTCAACGACACCAGCTTTGATCATGTCTTCGTACTTGCCAGTCAATGCATTGTAACCAATGCCTGGTTTTTCGTCTTTCAAATGATCAACAATAACTGAACCGTCAATCCCAGCATTTTCAGCAATTTGTCTTACTGGTGCTTCTAGGGCTTTAACAACAATGTTAATTCCAGTTGCTTCATCACCTTCAGCAGGGATTTTATCAACGTCATTCAAGATGTTGATAAAGGCTGTACCACCGCCGGGAACAAATCCCTCTTCAACAGCGGCTCTAGTAGCATTCAAAGCATCTTCAATTCGGTACTTACGTTCTTTAAGTTCAGTTTCAGTGGCTGCACCAACTTTGATAACAGCAACTCCACCAGCCAACTTAGCTAAACGTTCCTTCAACTTATCACGGTCAAAGTCAGAATCAGTGGCATCAATTTGTTGTTTGATTTCATCAATTCGTTTGTCGATAGCTTCTTTGCTACCCTTACCTTCAACGATAGTTGTGCTGTCTTTAGTAACGTTAACCTTATTAGCTTGACCTAATTGATCAATGGTAGTGTCTTTTAGATCTAATCCAAGATCAGAAGTAATTACAGTACCACCAGTCAACGTAGCAATGTCTTGGAGTTGTTCTTTACGACGATCACCAAAGCCAGGAGCCTTAACAGCTACAACATTAAAGGTTCCACGCATCTTGTTCAAAACTAAGGTTGGAAGAGCTTCTCCACCAATATCATCAGCAATGATCAAGAGTGAACGACCTTGTTGTACGACTGATTGAAGTAATGGCAAAATGTCTTGGATATTAGTTATTTTTTTATCAGTAATTAAAATGTAGGGATTATCTAGGTTAGCTTCCATTTTTTCTTGGTCGGTAACCATGTATTGTGACATGTATCCACGATCAAATTCCATACCCTCAACAACGTCTAAACTAGTGTCAACACCACGTGATTCTTCAATCGTAATAACACCATCATTACCAACTTTTTCCATTGCATCGGCAATCAAATTACCAACCTTTTCGTTAGCTGATGAGATTGAAGCAATTTGAGCGATATCTTCCTTGCTAGTTACTTGGTGACTCATCTTGTGAAGACTATCAACGGCTGTTCTAGTAGCTTTTTCAATTCCTTGACGAACTCCAACGGGATTAGCACCGGCAGTAACGTTCTTCATACCCTCTTTAACAATTGCTTGGGCAAGAACAGTAGCGGTAGTAGTACCATCACCGGCAACGTCATTCGTTTTAGAAGCAACTTCAGATACTAACTTAGCACCCATATTTTCAAAGTGATCTGGAAGATCAATTGCTTTAGCAATGGTAACACCATCATTTGTGATTGTTGGATCTCCAGCTTTTTCTTCTAGAACAACGTTACGTCCCTTTGGACCCATAGTTGTTTTTACAGTGTCAGCTAACTTGTCAACACCATTTAACATCGAATTTCTAGCATTTTCAGAAAACTTAATTTCTTTAGCCATTATTATCACCTCATATTAATTAATTTATTTTTATTATTTAACGATTGCAAGTAAATCTTTTTCGTGCATTACAAGGTATGGAGTACCATCATATTCAACCTTTGTCCCTGCATACTTATCAAACATGACCATGTCGTCTTCTTTAACAGAAGGGGCAACTTTTTGTCCGTTATCAAGAACTCGACCCTCGCCTACAGCGACAACTTTACCCATCTGTGGTTTTTCTTTAGCGTTATTTGCTAAAACAATTCCACCGACGTTTTTTTCTTCTGGTTCTTGCACTTCGACAATTACGCGATCTCCTAATGGTTCTAACACGTTAATCCCTCCAATAAATATCTTTATTAAATTTTAGCACTTGCACTTATCAAGTGCTAACTTACATTCTTAATATATTATTTTTTCACAACTAATGCAAGAACTTTGCCCGATAAAAATAAAAAAGCATCCAAAATTGGATGCTTAATCTTTATCATAATGATCAATAAAATAGATCAATGTTTGCAGTTCATTAGTCAAATCAACATTATGAACTCTAATTTCCTTTGGAACCGATAATCGGACTGATGTGAAGTTTAAAATTCCCTTTACACCCGCTTTGGCAACTTGATCAGCAACTTGTTGAGCAACTTTACCAGGAACTGTGAGAATCACAACACTGATTTGTTGATCTTTAAGCTGTTTTACCAATTGATCCATTGGGTAAATTGGAACCCCACCTTGAATGGTATTAACATTTTTAGGATTAACGTCAAAAGCAGCGGAAATTCTAATATTACTATCCATGTGGAAGTTAAAATTCAAAAGGGCATGACCCAAGTTACCAACACCAATCAATGCTACATTGGTTAATTGATCTTGGTTCAAGATCTTCTTGAAAAATTCTAGTAAACTGTCTACGTCATATCCATAACCTCGCTTACCAAGGGCACCAAAATATGAAAAGTCACGACGAATTGTAGCAGAATCCACTTGAATTGCGTCGGCCAATTCATTTGATGATATTCGTTTCTTTCCACCGTCATGTAAAATATTTAAATAACGATAGTAAAGCGGCAATCGTTTCGCGGTTGCACGTGGAATTTTTGTCTCAGCCATTTTCAAATCTCCTATTATTATTGTCGAGATTAATAAGTCACAAAATTAATTCTAACATAAAGAAATTGTTTGTGAAATAATATAAAAATGAAATCAGCTGAAAAGCCCCACAGGGCAGGATAAATTAATTTAATAATTTGTTGTTAACGATTTATTTTTCATTTTGAGCCCACTCAAATTCTAATCCTGGATCAGCATTTAGTGAAGCTTTTCCTTTTTCCTGATGGTGCTGCATTGCCGCTGCAGCAGCTCCTATCATAGCTGCATTATCTCCACACAACTTAAGCGGAGCCTTGACAAATTCCACATTTTCCTTACTGGCAATCGCATCTAGTCGATTTCTAATGCCCTTATTCGCGGCAACTCCGCCAGCTAAAATAAACTCTTTTACAGGATAATTTTCAAGCGCACTTTGTGATTTTTTTGCCAAAACGTCCACTACGGCAGCTTCAAAACTAGCAGCTAAATCGTTCTTATTTAGAGTCTTTCCAATCTGATCGGCATGGTGAACGGTATTGATAAAAGCACTTTTAAGTCCACTAAAACTAAAATCATAATTACCATCTGATTCCATCGCGCGTGGAAAATTAAAAGTATCCCTTCCCTTTTGAGCCATTTTGTCAACAGTTGGACCAGCTGGATAATTAATTCCTAAAACTCTCCCAATTTTGTCAAACGCTTCACCTGCGGCATCGTCTCTAGTCTCACCGATGATTTCAAACCTACCTTCTGCAGGCATAAAAACAAGCTCCGTATGACCACCAGATACCACAAGTGCCATTGCCGGAAACTCAATTGGCTTAATAAAGTTAGTAGCATAAATATGTCCTGCAATGTGATTAATTGGAATGAGGGGTAGATGATGAGCCCAAGCTACCACTTTGGCAGCGGTGACTCCAATCAAAAGTGCCCCAACCAATCCTGGGCCATAGGTCACAGCTACCGCCGTTAAATCATCGTATGTGACGTTTGCACGTTTCAAAGCATCATTTATACAAATGGTAATCTCTTCAATATGATGACGACTAGCCACTTCTGGTACCACACCACCAAATCGCTGATGACTTTTAATCTGAGTTGCAACGACGTTTGATAAAATTTCTTTACCATCCTTGATAACAGCAACACTTGTTTCATCACAACTACTCTCAAACGCCAAGATCACACTATTATCTTGCATTAATCCTCACCCGTCTCTAACTATCTTCCAAAATTATTTGGTGCCACTTTTTGCTTGGATAAATCCAGTTTCATTACCACAGCATCTTCACCATCATTATAGTAATCTGGATCAATTCCAACCTGAACAAACCCAAGATCCCGATTCAAATCTTGAGCTTTAATATTTCCCAATCGAATTTCGATTGAAACACTTTTAAGTCTCATCAGTCGTGCTCTTCTGATAACCATGGTAAGCAAAAAATATCCCAATCCGCGATTTTGGAATTTGGGTAACACCGCAATATTTTCAACGTGACAATTCTTACTATCACGAGAAATCGAACAACCGACAAAAGCAATCAATTCGTCGGCTTTCCTAATTACCAAGTATAAACTGTTTTTGTGCTTTTTTAGATCATTTAGGAAACGTTCTCGATCCCAAGCTGCCTTTTTGTCGTAAACCTCTTCTTCAACATTCACAATGTCAGGGATGTCAGTAATAGAACCCTTGCCAAAATAGTAATCGACTCCATTCACATCAACAATGTGATTTTTAATCTGAAGTCCACGCTGAATCTTGGCTTCTTCCTTTTTTTTAACGTTCTTTTTTAACCATGCCTCAATTTTCTTCAACATAAGACTCGTTTTCCCTCCCCGGGTTTAACTTTTGCCAGTCTGCTTGTGCTTTGGTTAAACGAAGATAATTGGGATTAAAATTGTTAACATCAGCAACTGGTTCTTGCTTTTCCCCATAGATACCAATTTTAGCTGCCTGTGGCAGGTTATCAATTCCAGTCATATATTTGAAATCTTTCCCGAAATGTTGTTTTAAGCGCTCGGAAAAATGAGCAACATCACTTCCAACGAATACGATGGGCTCATCAAACTTGTCCAGTTCGGTCATCCACTTATCAAAATTAACGTGTTGATCTTTAATTACCGACTCGGGACCACGATCGGAAGTACGGTACAGACCAGTAAACAAATTATCGTTTCTACCATCAAATAATGGCACTACCAACTGGTCGTGTTTTTGCACGTTTAAAACAAGCGCCATGAGACTTGAAATGCCAACCAAATCAATATTCAATGTATCGGCCAAAACTTTTCCAACCGTGGTGGCAATTCTAATCCCAGTGTATGAACCAGGACCATTACTTACGACGACCCGATCCAGATCTTGTGGAGTTAAATTGGCATAATTAACCAACTCTTCAACCACCGGCATTAAGTATTCAGCATGTTTTCTATGCGTTGTCATCGTGGTTGTTGCTAGCACCTGTTCGTCTTTTAAAACTGCCACAGTTAATGGTTGATTAGAGGTATCAACTGCTAAAACGTGCATATTATTTGCTTCCTTCTTTATTCAGCTTCTCCCATTTAATTTCGGCAATCGATTTAGTATCATCATTGACCGAAATATCGTGGATCGATCGAATTTGATCACCGGTCTTAATGAGTTTGCTTCGACTTACGACCGGATCACCATATGTAACTTCATCTTCATACTTAATACTTACTTGCTTTGGAACGTGAGTTGCCAAAAAATCATAGGATAAATCATCAACCATCCATCCAATGTATTTGGCATTATTGACATGAGAATTCCAATCAATGTCAGTAAAACGAACATGATACTCAGTCTTCATAAGATTTTGTTCATCATGAATTTGAGGAATCTTTCTTAACCGTTGAATCCTTCTTACTCGATCACAATGATAGGGAGTAATCATATCTTCCTCTAATCGAACCATTTTTCTGGATTTAATGTCCATCATGACCCACAAACTGCCAACATGAACTAATTCATTCCCGTTAACGTCTCTAACCCAGAATTCACGGTACGCAAAGTACTTAGTGTATGAAGTTCCCCTCGTTTGAACCTGAATTTTTTCATGAACTTTAGGAAGACGCGTAATATCCATGTCGGTTTGAACAACAACCCAAGTTACGCCATGTTCAATCACATGTCTGGTACTTACACCGAGTGCTTTTGCTTGGTCCTGTGAAATCATAATGATCACGTCAATTAACATTGAAAGAGTAATGTTACCCAGTAAATTGGTTTCATAGTACTCAACTACATGGTCTTCAGAAAAAATATCTCCAGTCATCTTAATTCCTCTTATCTTATTCTATGTGGTGGTATTGATTATAAACATCCTGACGGACTAACCCATTTTGCTTAGCGACTTGCTTAATCGCGCCATTGGGCTTTTCACCGTTACTAATTAATTGATCAACCTGCTCGTAAACCGATAATTGAGCTTCATTTTGCTTCTCTTCATGAAGTTTAAACCCGTCTGGATTCCCAGAAACTAGAATGACAAACTCTCCTCTAATCTCATTTTGTTTGGACCATTCCACTAAATCGTCAAGACCACCACGAACGTATTCTTCAAACTTTTTAGTGAGCTCTCTTGCAAGCACTGCCTGCCGATTGCCAAAAACCTTTTGCATGTTTAAGAGCGTCTTTTTAAGTCGATGAGGAGCTTCATAAAAAATCAAGGTCGGATATTCTTGTGCTAAAATCTTTAGTTCATCAACCTGCTCTTTGGGTTTCCGTTTTAAAAATCCATAAAACAAAAACGGTTGAGGTTTAAGTCCTGAAGCAATTAAACTAGTAAGGCCAGCGTTTGGTCCCGGAATGCTTATCACGGAAATATCATGTTCAATGCATTGCTTTACTAACTCACGTCCAGGATCACTAATTGAAGGCATCCCTGCATCACTGACTTGTGCAATTGAAATCCCATTGATTAATTTTTCAACTAATTCAGGTGCTCGTTGTTCAGTATTATGCTCATGAAAACTAATTTGTTTGGTCGTAATATCAAAATGATTTAAAAGTTTCTGGGTATTCCTCGTATCTTCAGCAGCAATCAAATCAACATCTTTTAAAATATTGATGGCTCTAATCGTCATATCATCAAGATTACCAATTGGTGTAGGAACCAGATATAAACTGCCCTTGTTATGATCTGCAAAACTTTTTTGAACTGATAAATCCAATGGAATTACCTTTCTCCGTAAATGATATCGGTACAAAACATACAACTACTATTACTATTACGCCGTTTTCCATAAAACTGTGTGCAAACATGAAATCCTTCGTTATACAATTTTTCCAAGTTTTTCTTGGACATCGAAAGTTGCTGCTTCTTTTTGTTTTTCCCATCTTTTCCTGAAATTAACTCTCGAAGATGTTCATTTTCAATCTTCAGTTCTGAATTTTCCTCGATGACTTTATCAATTTCATCCCGAAGATCACCAATTTTTTCACTCATTAATTCCGATTGTGATTCCAAATTATTAAATTCTTCGTTAACATCTGATTCTTTCAATCGACTTTTGCTCCTCCTTCAATGACTGCTAAACATTTCAGGGTAATAACCTCCAAAATATTTTGGAAGCTAACGTTTAGATCTTGTTTTTTGGCACTGTTCAAGACCGTTGTGATGATTTCAATTAATTGATCATCTGATAACTGGTTAGCCATCTGTTTCAAAAGGGAATACTGATCACCAAACCCTAAACTATCAGGCTTTAATTCCCTAAACTTGATATCAAAGACATCCTTAAAAATTTGATAAATCATTTTTAAAGTCATCTGTTGTTCAAACCGACCCGTTATATTAGGCATAAAGCTAATTTGAACGCTCGTAAAAGCGCGATAGTCATCATTAACTAATTCATTAAACCAGTGCTCAACTATCTCTTTAACCTTGTTAAACCAACCGTCTTCAAGCATTTTATCAATTGAAGATAAGTCCTCAGTTAATTCTAAAATAAGATTACTAGACGTTTTCGATAACCCTCTATCAGTTACGTACTTAATCAAGTTATCTTCGTTAATTTTTGGAAATTCTACTAACTGCGTTCTAGATATGATGGTTGGTAATATCTTTCGATAGTCATTGGTAAGTAAAAAGGAATTAACTTGCCCATTTGGCTCTTCAATAAACTTCAAAAGACTATTAGCAGCACTAGTAGTCATCGTATCGGCCCCGTCAATAATGAAAACCTTCTTGTTTCCTTCAACCGCACTTTTAGAAAATTCATGTTTTAAATGTCGAATTGAATCAACTTTGATACTTCTGCCATCGGGTTTGATCATCACCACATCAGGATGTTCGTTTTCTGCGATCCGGACACACTCATTACAGATGCCACATGGCATGCCGTTTTGAACGTTATTACAAAACAAACGCATTGCAATCGTCTTTGCAACCGCTAATTTTCCCAAACCATCCGAACCCGAAAAAAGATACGAGTGACTGAGATCTTGAGCCGAAATAACGCCCATAAAGTGTTGTGTTAAAGTAGCTTGTTTTTGGGTAGCCTGTTTAATTATGGTCTGAGCTAAAGTTTCTTCTACCATTATATTAACTAACTAGAAGCGATTTAATGATTCCATTGGCAAAATCATAACCGTTGCTCCTCCAACCTGAACTTCAACTGGGTAAGACGTCTCACTAATGCTTCCAGCTAAACTAACTGGTGGCGTCATGTATTGTTTTCTAGTTTCACAGGTTGTTTTAATGATATCCAAAATCTCGTCGACCTTATCATCTTTAGCCCCAATCAAATAAGTGACGTTTTTAGCCTTCAAGAATCCACCCTTAGTGGATAATTGGGTTGCCTGGATCTTATGTTTGATGAATTCAGATTGTAATTTGGCTGCATCCTTATCTTGGATAATTGCAATAATTAACTTCATAACTGATCCTCCTATTTACTTTCATTAAAATATCTAGCTGCTCTCTTATACAACACGGAAATGACCTGATCTACTACTTGTTCAATTGGCCTAGTAGCATCAACCTTAATAACCCGCTTGGGGTTCTGTTTGGCAATTTCATCATAAGCTTCATGAACCCGAACGTAAAAATCGTGTTCTTGAAGATCCAAACGATTAACTTCCCCACTCCGATGTTCAGCAATGCGGTCTAATCCAACGTCGACTGGGACGTCAAAATAAATGGTGGTATCAGGCATTAAACCCTCAGTAGCAAACTGGTTCATTGATAAAACGGCGTTTTCACCAAGTTCTCGGCCCGCTCCTTGATACGCAATTGAACTGTCAAGATAGCGGTCGCACAAAACTAATTGACCGGCCTTTAAAGCTGGCAAAATGGTCTTAACTAAATGCTCTCTTCTGGCCGCCGCAAACAAAAGCGCCTCACAACGGTCATCCATATCTGACTCGTTTTTATTCAAAATTATCTGACGAATTTGCTCGGAAACTTGGTTTCCACCTGGTTCACGAGTAGTTAGCAATTGGTCTTTAAGCATTGGTTTAATTTTATCAACCACCTGATTTAAAACGGTGGTTTTTCCAGCACCATCAGTGCCTTCAAATGTAATAAATTGTCCAGTCATATTAGATTCAGTCCCAGCATTTTTGCTATTTTCATTGTACTTTAAGTTATATTTATTGTCTATTTAAAAAGCCAGCTAGGATCTAGCTGGCTTACGTTTAGTTTTCATATACTGACGGTTGAATCCGATCATTTTTAATGTTTCGTTTTCGTGCTTGCCGATACATAAACATGTATTTTTGCTTTGTAAGCATCGTTTGTGCAAATAAGTGACTGTCCGTTTCGGAAACAGCTTGTTCAGTTTGCACAGCCTGATCCCAATCATTTTTTAAAAAATTGATGGTATCAAGCAATTGGTCATCATAATTTTGCTTCATAGAACTATATCTAAATAACGAAAACATCGTTCATCCCTCACATTTCGGTGCGTCCAGAAACTGCCTTTGAAAGGGTCATCTCATCTGCATACTCAATATCACTTCCGACTGACAGTCCATGAGACAATCTGGTAACTTTAATGCCTGCTGGCTTAATTAACTTTGCCAAATACATTGCCGTTGCTTCTCCCTCGGGAGTGGCATTAGTAGCAATGATGACTTCTTTAACTTCTTCGTTTTTTTGCAGTCGTTTGATTAAAGAGCTGATATTGATGTCTTCAGGACCCTTCCCCTCAATGGGGGAAAGCACTCCGTGTAAAACGTGATAAAGACCATTATAATCCTTCATTTTTTCCATCGTCATCACATCTTTAGACTGTTCCACTACCATAATCTTACTTTGATCACGACTTTCATCGGTACAGATCTCACAAGGATCGGTCTCGGTGATATTGCCGCAAATTGAACAAAAACGCAAATCATTCTTAGTTGAAGTTAAGGCATCCGCAAAGTTTTTTACATCGGTTTTATTCATATCAACCGTATAAAATGCCAATCTAGTGGCGGTCTTTCTGCCAATTCCTGGCAAATGCATGTAACTATCGATTAGCTTAGCAATTGGTTCTGGGTATTGCATTTAAATCCCTTCTTCTACATACCTGGAATATTCATTCCCTTGGTATACTTTCCCATCTTATCTTGAGTGGTCTTTTCAATCTGTGAAAGTGCATCGTTAACCGCACTGATCACTAGATCTGAGAGCATGTCTGGATCGTCTGGATCAATGGCTTCTGGTTTGACGTTCATGTCTTTCATCTTGCGATCACCAGTAAAGGTAACGGTCACCATATCCTCTGGTGCTTTTCCAGTGAACTCACTCTTCTCGATTTCTTCTTGTTCATTTTGCATTTGTTGTTGCATCTTACGAGCTTTTTGCATCATCTTTCCCATGTTCATTCCGTTCATAATTATTCTCCTTTTAATTAATCATCTTTAACATCAATTATATCATCACCAAACATCTGCTTGGCAGTATTAACCGAATCATTGTTATCTTTATCTTTGGTCGTTTCAGTTTGTTCTTGCTTTTCGTAAGCTTCGTTCGTATTAGAAGTCGCTTTTTCTGACTTGGGGGTTGACTTAGTCTTTTCATTATGAGACCGGTGATTTTTAAGGTAGTCACTTCTAAGTTGTGGCCATTCATCATTTGGTACAAACACAACCATTGGAACAAATCCTAAAATACGATCAAGGCCATTTTGAAGTGCATCCATCAAATCACCATCGGTTCCAGCCTTCTGATACAAAAAACCATAATCAAAGGCAACAACAACTCCCTTATCACTCGCAGCAACGGGGTTTGAGACATGCATCACGGCTCGTTGCGTGACCGACAACGACTGAAGTAATTCCTGCCAGATATCCTGATAGGTAGTCAGATCTTTTCTAGTGGCCCTTTCTAGGATATCGTAAACTTTCGTCAAATTAACTCGGACCTGTTTGGTGGAATCATAATGAGGGGAATCAGCGATTGGTTTAGATTTAGTTGATTTAGGTTGCTTATCATCATCAGTTAACTGTTTTAAAGGCGAACCATTTCCCAGTTCCGACTTTAACTCACTAACTTGATTTTGCAGCTCAGACAGTTGCTTTTTTAAAACTTTCGTATCCTTATTATCATCACTTTTTGATTCGTTATCTGGGTCACTTTCTTTTTGATTTGCCAGTTTAACCGTTAAAATATCCAAATAAACATCGGGATGAGACGAATAACGCATCTGACTTTGAACGTCACTCATAATTTCAACGTAATGATATATTAGATTACTATCTACCTTATCAGCAATCGTCTTAAAATTGTCGCCTAAAAGTCCAAGTTCGCTCTTTTGGACCATTTCTGGATCCTGATGATATAACAAAATATTCTGACAATAATCAATTAAGTCCTCAATAAACTGATTAGCGTCTTTGCCGTCATCAAGAATTTCTTGAACCATTTTTAAACCCGTCGAAACGTCTGAATTAAAAACAGCCTCAAAGTACGACTGAATTCGATCCCTGGTGACACTGCCAGTGACTGACAAGGCACTTTCACATGTTACCTTATCATTACTGTAGGAAAGAGCTTGGTCAAGGATACTAAGTGCATCACGCATCCCACCCTCAGCACTTTTAGCGATTACCTTTAATGCCTTGTCATCGTACTCAATGCCCTTTTTTGAAAGGATGTATTCCATTCGTTGCAGGATATCACTAGCCTTGATTCGTTTGAAATCAAAACGTTGTGTTCGTGAAATGATGGTAGCAGGAATCTTTTGGGGTTCAGTGGTAGCCAATATGAAAATGACGTGCTCCGGCGGCTCTTCTAGTGTTTTAAGCAAGGCATTAAAGGCCCCCGTCGACAACATATGCACTTCATCAATGATATAAACTTTATATTTACCTTCCGTTGGGGAATACTTCGCCTTATCGCGAATATTTCTGATCTCTTCGACCCCATTATTAGAAGCAGCATCAATTTCAATGACATCATTAAACGCACCTTTATTAATTGCTAGACACGTTGCACACTCATTACAGGGCTCGCCATCCTTTAAATTAGGGCAGTTAACCGCTTTAGCCAAAATTTTAGCGGCGGAAGTTTTTCCCGTTCCACGGGGACCCGTAAATAAATACGCATGACTAATTTGGTTAGTTATCAATGCGTTTTTTAGAGTCTGAGTAATGACTGGCTGCCCAACAATTTCATCAAATCTTTGTGGACGCCAGGTCCGATATAGTGCTTGATAACTCATGAAATGCTTCCTTTCGCCAAAAATTGATACCATTAATTATTATATCTTGAAAATTGATGAAATGCTAATAACTTTAAACAACATTTTGTCCAAAAAAAATCTCCCAGTCAAACGACTAGGAGTTTAATTTCTAAAAACGAGAAGCACAAGGCAAAAGATACTTAGTGCTGCTTCCTTCCGGACCTGACACGGTTCGTAAGTCTGCCCTTGCTTCAGGGCCTTACGGCATTAATTATCATAACCGAAAAATCCACAAATGTCTAGGAATATTCACGTTATTTGCGTTTATCTTTAAAGAATTTCTTCATCATATTACCAGATTGGCTGGCTTTCAATCCACTTGTCACTTGAACCTGATGGTTTTGTCTTGAATCATTCAGGGTGTGATAAAGACTTTCAACGGCTCCTGCTTTTTCATTTTTTGCTCCATATACTAATCTTTTAATTCTGGTATTAATGATCGCACCAGCACACATTAAACAGGGTTCAACCGTCACGTACATCTCACAATCATTTAAACGCCAACTCTTTAAATTGATACACGCTTCTTCAATCGCAATGATTTCAGCATGCTCGGTTCCAATCTCCGTATGTTCACGCAGATTATGTCCCCTTCCAACAATTTGACCGTCCTTAACGATTACTGCTCCAATCGGTACTTCGCCAATGACGTAAGCATGGTTAGCTTCATTTAAAGCTTGGTCCATAAAATACGCATCATTTTCATTCATTTATGACTTCCTTTCTACTCTTTAAAATGTAATATCCCTTATCACGTTTAACGATTTGTACGTTACCAAAAACCTTATTCATTAATTTTTTAGCCGAGGGTGCTCCCTGCTTCTTTTGTAAAACCACCGTCAACGTTCCATCATTAACCAGGTGGTCATAAGAACCCGTAATCATTTCATCGACAACTTTTTTTCCGGCACGAACGGGCGGATTAGTTATAATGCCCGCATACTTTTGGGAAATATTCTGGTACCCATCAGAAGCAAAAATATCTACGTTATCAATCTGATTGAGATCTGCATTCTGTTTAGCCAGTTTTAATGCTAAATTATTGACGTCTACCATAGTAAAATGCCGTTCTGGATTTGTCTTGGCCAAAAACAGACCAATCGGGCCGTAACCACATCCCATGTCTAAGATTGCTCCCTGAGGCATTTCATTAACATCGACATTATTAATCAAAACCCGCGAACCATAATCCACGGTATTTTTAGAAAACACACCGTTGTCTGTCACAAAACTTAGCGTGGTTTTAAGTAAAGAAAAGTTCCAATGTTTTTCCTCATGTTTAACATTGGGATTTGCGGTATAATAAAAGTCGTTCAAAATTAATCACATCCTAAAAAAATAATATTTAAACCATAAACACTATATATAGCGTCTAATTCCTATCAATTTCACTATATATGGTGTTTTTTTCTGTTGAAAATTTCACTTTTTGAGAGTAAACTCATCAAGTGAAAGATATCAAGGAGATGAAACAAAATGAAAAAAATTACTGTATTTACCAAGAACAATTGTATCCAATGCAAGATGACAAAACGTTTCCTTAGCGAACACAACGTTGACTTCGTTGAAAAAAACACATCCGAAAATCCGGAATACGTCGCTTACCTGAAAGGTGAAGGCTTTCAAGCTGTTCCAGTTGTTGAGAGTCAAGCACTTGAAGCATTTAGTGGGTTTCAACCTGACCAATTAAAGAAACTAGTTGGTTAAATTTTTCATATTTATAGTATAATACAAAACCAACGTTTCAGATATTTCGTACGACACGATTAAGGGAGAGTAATCCAATATGTCTTTAAAAGATTTGCACGATGTTACGTATTACGAACTAAATAATGAAATTAATATCCCTGTCGATGGCAGAATCCAATTGGAAAAAGATCAGGAAGCTTTAAAAGCCTTCTTCAAAGAAAACGTTAATCCAAATACCGTTAAGTTTGATTCTTTAAAAGATCGTTTTGATTATCTAATTAAGCATAATTACATTGAAGAGGATTTTGTAAATAAATATCCCTTTTCATTCATTGAAAAATTATACAAGTATTTGGAAAAACAAGATTTTCACTTCAAATCATTTATGGCTGCATACAAGTTTTATGCTCAATACGCCATGAAAACTGATGACAATTCCATGTACTTAGAAAGCTACATAGACAGAACCGCAATGAACGCCCTGTTTCTTGCTGATGGCGATCAAAAGCTTGCCATGGATCTTGCTGATGAATTAATTCATCAACGCTTTCAACCAGCCACTCCAACTTTTTTAAATGCTGGAAAGAAACGCAGGGGTGAGTTGATTTCGTGTTTTCTACTTCAAACCACCGATAACATGAATACCATCGGTCGTACCATTAATTCGGCCCTTCAATTATCCAAAATTGGTGGTGGAGTTGGGATCAACCTTTCTAACCTTAGAGCGGCCGGCGACCCTATTAAACACATTCAAGGAGCAGCTAGCGGCGTTCTTCCAGTAATGAAGTTACTAGAGGATAGTTTTACCTATTCTAATCAATTAGGCCAAAGAAACGGTGCTGGGGTTGTTTATTTAAGTGTCTTCCATCCCGACATCATCGAGTTCTTAGGGGTTAAAAAGGAAAATGCCGACGAAAAAATTCGGGTTAACACTCTTTCCCTGGGAGTAGTTGTCCCAGATAAATTCTATGAACTATCTAAAAACAATGAAGATATGTACTTATTTAGTCCGTACGACGTTGAACGTGAGTATGGCGTTCCCTTTTCTTACGTCGATATCACTAAAGAATACGACAACATGGTCAACAACAAGAATATTCGCAAAAAGAAGATCAGGGCACGTGAACTAGAGACAGAAATTGGTAAGTTACAACAAGAGTCCGGCTACCCATACATTATCAATATCGACACCGCCAATCGTGACAATCCAGTTGATGGCAAAATCGTCATGAGTAACTTATGTACTGAAATTATGCAAGTCCAAACCCCATCAATTGTTGATGATGAACAAAATTACGAACAGCTTGGAACCGATGTTTCTTGTAATTTAGGGTCAACGAACGTTGTCAATTTGATGGCTTCTCCTGACTTCGGTAAATCAGTCGAAGCCATGGTCAAAGCTCTAACTTTTGTGACCGATCATTCATCAATTAACGTTGTTCCATCAGTCAGACGTGGCAATGAATTAAGTCACTCAATTGGTTTAGGAGCTATGGGTCTTCACTCTTATTTTGCTAAAAATCATATGTATTATGGTTCAAAAGAATCCATTGAATTTACCAGCACCTATTTCATGTTATTAAATTACTGGACCTTAAAGGCCTCAAATCAAATGGCCAAGGATCGCGGTAAGGTCTTTCATAACTTCGACAAGAGTAAGTACGCTGACGGTTCTTATTTTGATCAATACGTAAATAAAAGTTGGGCGCCAACTTCCAAAAAAGTCAAGTCATTGTTTGATGGTGTCTTTATTCCAACTGAAAAAGATTGGGAAGATTTAAAGAAGTCAATCATGGAATATGGTTTGTACCACCAAAACCGAATGGCAGTTGCTCCAAACGGTTCCACCGCTTACATCGGTGATGCTACCGCTAGTTTGCACCCAATCGTTCAAAAAATTGAAGCCAGACAAGAGTCCAAAATCGGAACAATTTACTATCCGGCCCCCTACCTTTCTAATGACACCATTCCTTACTACGAATCAGCTTACGACACGGACATGCGAAAGGTGATTGACGTTTACGCCGCCGCTCAAAAACACGTCGATCAGGGAATGAGTTTGACTCTCTTCATGCGCTCAACCATTCCTGAAGGGCTATACGAATGGAAAGACGGTCGAAGTAACAAAATGTCCACCAGAGATTTAACGATCCTTCGCAATTACGCCTACAAAAAGGGAATTAAATCGCTCTACTATGTTCGGACATTTACCGATGACAACACTGAAGTTGGTGCTAACGAGTGTGAAAGCTGTGTAATTTAATCTTTAGGAGGGAATTTATGGACATTAATAAAGTTTTAACCGGAAAGTTACAGGGAAATTACAAGGCCATTAATTGGAATTCCATTGGCGACGAGATTGATAAAGCCACCTGGGAAAAACTAACCGAACAGTTCTGGCTTGATACCAGAATTCCTTTGTCAAATGATTTAAAGGATTGGCGTTCGCTTGACGATGATCATAAATGGATTGTTGGTCACGTTTTTGGTGGCTTAACTTTACTGGATACCTTACAGTCTCAAGACGGAATGGCCGCCCTTAGAAATGATGCTGTTACCCAACATGAAATTGCGGTTTTAAATAACATTCAATTTATGGAATCCGTTCACGCCAAAAGCTATTCATCCATTTTTTCAACTTTAAACACCCCTGATGAAATTGATGAAATCTTTCATTGGAGTGATACAGAAGAATTCCTCCAAAACAAAACGAAAAAGATCTATTCGTTATACCATGACGATGGTCATCCATTAAAAAAGAAAATTTCTAGTGTGTTCCTTGAAACTTTTCTTTTTTACTCTGGATTCTATACTCCCATCTGGTACCTCGGTCATAACGAGCTTCCAAACGTTGCTGAAATCATTAAATTAATTATTCGTGACGAATCGGTTCACGGAACATACATTGGCTATAAATTCCAAGTTCAGTTCAACCAATTAGGTGAAAATGAACAAAATGATTTAAAGGATTGGATGTATAACTTCTTGTACGACCTTTATCAAAATGAGGAAAAGTACACACATTTGCTTTACGACCAAGTGGGATGGTCTGAAGATGTTTTAACTTTCATTAGATATAACGCCAATAAGGCCCTCATGAATCTAGGACAAGATCCAATGTTCCCTGATACTGAAGCAGACGTTAACCCAATCGTTATGAACGGAATCTCCACCGCTACGGTCAATCATGACTTCTTCTCCCAAGTCGGTAACGGTTATCGACTTGGTAACGTTGAAGCAATGAGCGATTCCGACTACGATATTGGTAATAAAAAGAACCCAAAATAATTGTTCAACTAAAAAGAGGTTTCAGAATTAATTCTGAAACCTCTTTTTTATGGCATATTTTCTTCAACATTTTCAATCGTGGGACGTTCACTAACCACCGATAATAGCTGTAGCATCGTGAATACCAATGAATTATCCTTACGGTATACGAAGTACTTAGACACCCAGTTATCGACGTATTTCTGCTTATAAGACCGCAATCCTTGAAAGCTATAGAACGCATCACCATACTGATAAATTAAGTGAGCAATTTTTTCGTTAATAAAACTAAATTTTGATTCACCCACATTAGCTAGGGGTGCCATTCCTAAGTTAAACCACTTGTAACCCTCATCCTTTGAATACCTGAAGAGATGAATGAAGATTCCATCCATAATTCCAGACGGAGCATCATTTCCCGACCGCATTAAGTCAACCGAAGTCATCACTCGATCACCCGTTGGCATGATGTTAGCAAAAGCTACAATCGCATCATTTTTATCGCGAATGACCGCAATTGGAGCCTGGTTTAAGTAATATGGATCAAAGAAGCCCAGAGAGAAGCCCTTTTCATCACGTCCATTGAGCCACTCATCAGAAATTCGTTTAAATTCACCCATCTGTTCTTTAGAAAATGGTGGATCTAAAACCTCAAAACGATAGCCTTCCCGATCGAACTTGTGCATTAACGCCCGTTCACCTCGATGTCGCTTACCGGTAAGGGAAAAGTCCGTTAAATCAACGTGACCTTCCTCTCCAGCTTTAATAAAATCAAAGCCTTTTTCGTGAAGTAACATTGTTAGTGATTCTCCAACTTCGTAAAATACCAGTGAGAAATCAGCTTTGTCAGCATCACTCATGAATTGGTCAATCGCTGGATCTAATTTATCCTGATTTCCAATTGGTTCACCCATCACAATTAACTTATTTGCCTTCTGTTTATACATGAAAATGACTTCGTCTTCACTATCTTCAGCATAGAAGTAAACCTTTTTATCACGCAAGAAGACTAAGTGACTAACTTCGTTTCCACCAAATTTGCGAATAACATTGCGAATTCTAACTTCATCAAAGGGTTGATTCAACCATGGGATGCGAGCGTACGTTAAATACTTGTACAACATAAACAGGATAATAAAGGCAATGATAATGCCCACAAATCCGGTTAACCAGACCTGTTCAGATGGCAAAAGATACACATTCATCATTTTGACGGGAGCGTGTCTACTAGACAAGTTATGATTACTCATGTAGATTCCGATGATGGAATACATTAAGAAAGTTCCAATAAAAATGATGCCGTCAAAAATTGCATTTCCCCACGAGTACGTGAGTTTTTGTCGGTACATACCCTTTCTTGATAACCACAAACAAATAATGATAAATCCTAACAGTAACGTTAATTTTAGTGGAAAGTCCTCTTTCCACAGGGTGTTAGCAATGGCAAACAACAAAATGATAACGGTCGGCCAAAAAGCTTTGTGGACTCTTGATCCTACTCCACGTGCTAATCCAATCAATAAAATCCCAATAATCACGTTCGACAACTGTCCTAAAAAGAACAGCGTGTATGGTGCCAGTGATAAATAGAGTGGATTAACAAGAGCCAAATTAGGAATAGTCGCATACAAAATCATCATGATTCCCGAAAAGTACATAAAAATAGTAATGACCAGCTGGGCCGACCTATGAACAATCGTTTTCGGAATATCATCCAGAAAATTGTTAATTCGTGCTCCCATTTCGTGGAAAAAGAGAAAGGCCCCCACGAAAAACGGGAGAAAATAGTAGAAAATTCGGTACAATAGCACCCATACGGCAGCAATTGTCGGTGACACCCCAAGTAAACTCAGGCTACCAATCATCATCGTATCAAACGACCCAAGACCACCCGGAAGCATTGAGACAACTCCAAAAACATTAGCAGCAATAAAAATGGGGAAAACGTCCCAAAGGTTAATGTTAAGTTTCATGAAGTATCCAATAATTAAAAACAACATGGCACAGCTCCCCCATTCGAGGCAGGAACCGAGGATCAGTTGAAACTCCCGTTTTAAGGTCAAATCACTAAAAAACTCAGAATTACTGAATCTAGTAACTAGGAAAATCACTGGAAAATAAACTCCTCCACCTACTAACCAAATCCAATCCTTTGCATACTGAGATCCAATGCCAAATCCAAAGATCAAAACTAACGAAACCAAACAATAGGTGGAAAGTCCTGCCAGTAAGAACAAGGCAATCTTAGAAATGGCATATAATACCTGTTTCTTACTAGCATTTTTACTGTAAAACATGGCTCTCAAACTGGCCCCAAGAAAGCCACCAAACCCAGCAATATTGGTAAATGTGTTAACAATCCACCCGCTCTTGACGATGTAGGATGGTTTAAACTTGCCAGGAAGAAACTCCGTAATGGTAAAATCATATATTAACATTGGTAACACAGCCACAAATCCTAAGATCGTTAAAATAATTAACGTCGTTGGTGACTGTGATGCAAGGCTCGCTCGCATTTCCTTTCCATTAATCTCAGAAAGCACGTGGGTCGCCTCGTAAACAACAAACACAAGGACCAGGGTGACAAAAATCCCCTTAATCCAGGCAGAATATTTGTTATAGAAATCCATAACTTTATTAAATGCTTTTTCCAATTGTTAACCCCCAAAAAATCGGCTAACTTCATTCTCTCAATTTTTATGACATAAAACAACTTTATTTAAACAATATTAAGGCAAAAAAAAGAACGTGCTTTTGCACGTTCTTTTTAGTCATCGACTACTTAAGAGTTACAGTAGCACCAACGGCTTCAAGCTTGTCCTTGATGTCGTTAGCATCTGATTCTGAAGCGCCTTCTTTAATAGCTTTAGGAGCGCCATCAACTAAGTCCTTAGCGTCTTTCAAACCAAGACCAGTGATATCTCTAACTGCCTTGATAACCTTAATCTTTTCTTGACCTGCTTCAGTAAGTTCAACGTCGTATGAATCCTTAGCAGCACCTTCACCACCAGCAGCACCTGCAGCTGCAACTGGAGCAGCAGCAGAAACATCAAATTCATCTTCGATTGACTTAACCAAGTCGTTTAAATCAGTGATTGAAGCTTCCTTTAATTGAGCAATAATATTATCTTTATCAAAAGCCATTTTAATTTCCTCCTATTAGGACATTTAATCTATTTTTATTAAGCTGCATCACTATCGTCACCATTATCATCTTTATCAACAACGGCATTAACAGCATAAGCAACCTTACGGATAGGATCTTTCAAGATGTTAGCAAGAGTTGAAAGCAATTCTTCACGGCTTGGTAGAGCAGCAAATTCATTGATTTCATCAAGTGAAGCGATCTTTCCTTCGATAATTCCACCCTTGATTTCAAGTTCAGGATTATCATCAGCGAAGTTCTTCAAAATCTTGGCTGGAGCAACTGGGTCTTCATCAGAAAATGCAATGGCAGTAGGTCCAACAAAAGTATCTTTCAAATCCTTAACGTCTGCTTTATCAGCAGCACGCTCTAAAATTTTATTTTTAATAACACTCATTGAGACATCATTATCACGCAATTGTTTACGTAAATCAGTATCTTGAGCAACACTTAAACCTCGGTAATCAACAACAATTGCTGATACAGCTTTTTGAAATTGGTCAGCAACTTCATCAACCTTTTTGGCTTTAGTATCAATAACTTCTTTTTTTGGCATATTATTTCACCTCCCAATGTATTTTGGGACTTAATAAAAAATCCCTATGTTCGCCAAAACATAGAGAAAGAGTGTATTACTCCTCGGCAGGCATAATTAAGGTCAAAAACCACCTGAGTCTTAGGCGAATCATATTCAACTAATAATCTATCATAATGATAAAAATTAGTCAATTAGGGATTATTTAATTAGTTAGTAACTAAAATGATTCAGGATCAACTGAGACACCAGGTCCCATTGTTGATGAAACTGAGATGTTACTAATGTAAGTTCCACGAACAGATGCTGGACGATTCTTAACAATCACATCGTTGATGGTGTTAAGGTTTTCGGCCAACTTGTCTGCGTCAAATGAATCTTTACCGATTGAAACTGCGACATTTCCATCACGATCAGTTCTGTAAGTAACCTTACCGGCCTTAGCATCAGAAACCGCTTTTGAAACATCCATGGTAACAGTTCCAGTCTTAGGGTTTGGCATTAATCCCTTAGGTCCAAGAACACGACCTAAACGACCAACTTGAGCCATCATGTCAGGAGTAGCAATTGCGACATCAAAGTCGAGCCATCCGTCTTGAATTTTTTGAGCTAAGTCGTCATCACCGACAAAATCGGCACCAGCGTTCTTAGCGTCTTGAGCCTTTTCACCCTTGGCAAATACTACAACTGTCTGATCCTTACCAGTACCATTAGGTAAAACCACGGCACCACGTAATTGTTGATCAGCTTGTTTAGTATCAACGTTTAATTTATAAACAACTCTGATAGTGTCATCAAAGTTTACTGAATCTAATTTTTGAACTAATTCTACAGCATCTTGAGCAGCGTATTTTTTACTCTTGTCAATTTGCTTTGAAGCATCTTCGTACTTCTTACCTCTCTTACGAGCCATTGTGTCATCCTCCTTGCAATTGTGGTTATAACGGAATTTCCTCCCACTAGCACATTATCTTTCGACATTGTACTGTCCGGGCATAGTGAAATTAACCTTCAACAGTGAATCCCATACTACGTGCCGTACCTTCAACCATGCGCATAGCTGCTTCTACATCAGCTGCGTTTAGATCTTGCATTTTAGTTTCGGCAATTTGCTTAACTTGGTCTTTGGTAACTTTTGCGACCTTGTTAGTGTTAGGTTCACCGGAACCGTGTTCAACACCAGCGGCTTTCTTTAATAGGACAGCGGCTGGAGGGGTCTTGGTTACAAAGTCGAATGAACGATCTTCGTAAACAGTAATCACAACTGGAATCAGCATCCCTGCTTGATCAGCAGTACGTGCATTAAATTCCTTAGTGAATCCCATAATATTAATTCCAGCTTGACCTAAAGCAGGTCCAACTGGAGGAGCGGGTGTTGCTTTACCCGCAGGTATTTGTAGTTTAACTACATTAGCTACTTTTTTAGCCACGAGACATACCTCCTTAAGTCCGTGTGTGGTAAATGAAGATCAAAATTTCTTCTCCCACGTTAATTTATGCAATACGCATACTAGTTAAATATACCACGTTTATGGAAACGTGACAATGAGTATTTTACTGAGAATCAGCTTCTAGGGGTTTAACTTGGTCAAATTCCAGTTCAGTACTTGTCTCTCTACCAAACATGTCAATATTAACCTTGAGTTTACCCTTAGTGTTGTCAATCTCAGTGATCTTGCCAGAAAGTCCCTTAAAGGCTCCCTCAACGATGGTAACCGTATCACCAACCCGGCTATCCAATGGTTTAACTCGCTTCTTTACCCCAATCGTTGACATAACGTTTTCAACCTCTTCGGGTAACAACGGGTTGGGCTTTGAACCTTGACCGTGAGAACCAATAAATCCGGTCACTCCAGGGGTATTTCGAACGACATACCAGGCTCTATCAGTCATTACCATTTGAACCAGCACGTATCCTGGGAAGGTCTTATTCATAACCACTTTTTCTTTACCGTTTTTAACCTCGTGTTCTTCAGTTTCTGGAACAACGATGTCAAAAATATAGTCTTCCATTCCCATGGACTCTTTTCTAGATTCAAGATTCATTTTAACTTTGTTTTCATAGCCAGAGTACGTATGTAATACATACCATTGCTTTTCTGCAGTCTCTACCACAATGATTATCTCCTTTAACTTAAAGCAAAATAAAAAAACCTCGCGTAAACGAAGTTCTTATCATCAAACTAACTATAACAGAAATTATCACACTAATCTAGTTTAGGCTAGTAACTTCAAAATGGTTTGAATTGCCCAATCAATTACACCAAGAAAGATTGCAAAAAAGATGGTAGTCCAGATAACGATTGAAGTATCGGCTCTAGTTTGCTTAGCGTTCGGCCAAACAACCACCTTCATCTCTGCAATAACGCTCTTAAAAAAGTTCCATAATCGTTTCATGTAAAATTCCCCTCTTAACGAGTTTCTCGGTGCAACGTATATTTTCCACAATGCTTACAAAATTTCTTTACTTCCAATCGTTTGACACGATTCGGATTGCTGGAAATGGTGTAGTTTCTTGAACCACATACAGAACAAGCTAATGCTACCTTTTTCTGTGCCATAGGCTGCACCTCCTTAATAACTAATTAAGCGTATCATCAATTTCAACGTTAGTCAATTTTATTAAATCTATAGTATTTCTGACGACAACGTGCGATCGCATTTTTCAATTTCATCACATTCACATCAGAAACCTGAGCCATTTTTTCAAACGAATAATTCTCAAGCGAACGAATAATCACCATTCTCTCAACTACCGAACTCCTTTTCATCAAGCCTTGTAAGTTCTCATACATTGAAAGAACTCGTTCTGGACTGGCAGCATGAATATCGGCAATGGTATCAGAATAAAATTGAAAATACGCACTAAGAGAAGCTTTTTTAGAATCGGGCACGCGCTTTTGAGCTCGCTTTTTTCTTAAAATATCATATAAGCGGTTTTTTAAGTTAACTTTATAGTAACTGCCAAAGGTAACCTTACGATTGGCATCATACCTAATAATTGTTCGACTAAGCACAATGGCCGCTTCCTGTTTCCAATCTGAGAGTTCCATACCTGATAAGTAGAAATCGTTCCACAACTTTAGATAAATTGGAGCATATTTTTTAAACAATTTGATGAAACCAGCGTCGTTCTTTTTTGCATCCTCAACCATTTCTAATTCTCTAACCCGTTTCTCTTCTTTATTCATCAATTGGCTCTCCTCTTAATCAATTAATTAACACTTAGTATCGTATCGAAACGAGTTGAGTTCAAACAAGCGAACGAGTGTTCGACATGTGATATTATTTGCTAACCAATTTTTAATATCGAATTTACGATATTAAACAAGCCCAATAAAAAAGAACGATGCTAGCGCATTGTTCTTTAGTTCAGTCATTTCATTATAAAGGATGGCGCGAGTTAAAACCTTGATACATAATTAATCCGGCAGCAACCGAAGCATTTAAGCTTTGAATATCTCCCACCATTGGAATGGTAAGTGTTTCATCAACTTGTTTTTTAAGTAAGGGAGAAATTCCTTTACCTTCACTACCAACGATGAGAGCACTTGGCCCCTTAGCATCCCAGCGCCGATAATCAGTTCCTTTCATATCAGTACCAAAGACCCACAACCCACGTTCTTTTAATTCTTTAACGGTGTTGACCAAGTTAGTTACTCTGGCGACCGGAACACGTTCAATTGCCCCCGCAGAGGTTTTCGCTACCGTTGATGTTAATCCAACAGCCCGACGCTTGGGAATGATCACCCCATGAACGCCGGCAGCATCTGCGGTTCTAATAATTGACCCCAAATTATGAGGATCGGCAATGTTATCCAGAACAATGAAGTAGGGTGGTTCACCCTTTGCTTCAGCATTTTTAAATAAATCATCAATCGATGCATAATTAAAGGATGCAATTGATAACATGACTCCCTGATGATTCTGGTGGTCTGACATCAAGTCTAACTTTTGCTTTGGCACCTTAGAAATTACTAAATGACGACCCTTGGCCAAACGAATAACCGCCTTAATGGTGCCATCTTCTTGACTGACTCCATTTTGTAAAAACACCTTGTTAATTTCTTGATTTTCATTGCGCAGTGCTGAGACTGCCGGGTGTCTCCCAATAATAAAATCTTCATTATCTCTCATACTCAACCCTCCCAGAATCAACTTGATCAATGCACCACTGCGCCAGTTCATCGAGTCTTTTATCTTGGCCACTAAGGGAAAGGAAACCAAAGAGGGCTTCAAAGCCAGTGGAAATCCGATAGGTAACAACACTCGTATTCTTGGCGTGAGTATAGCTCTTGGCGTTACGTCCCCGTTTAAAAAAGTACTCTTCTTCATCACTTAAGATTGCATCCTGACTCATCAAAGCGATCAATCCGGCCTGAGCCTTGGCTGACACATATTTAGTAGCAAAATGCTGCAATTGATTTGGCCTAGCGATGCCCTCGTCAATCAAATGCCGTCTCACGTATACCTCATAAACCGCATCACCTAAATAAGCTAGTACAATACCATTTAACTGTCGATATTGAATATTATCGTCCGCTTCACTCATTAAACTAATTTTCCCTTCTGAATCGGGTCCCCTGTGGTGTGTCTTCTAAAATAATACCCTTATTTTTTAATTCATCCCGAATTTCATCACTTCTAGCAAACTGCTTGTTAGCTCGCGCATCGTTTCTTTGCTTAATTAATTTCTTAACTTTGTCGTCATTTAACTCACTACTTTGTAGTTTAATCCCAAAGATAGCGGACAACTGTTCTAACCGTTTCATAAGTAACTTGATCGAATCCTTAAAGACCACTGGTCGTTCCGCATAAACGTTTCCAAGCTTAGCCAACTCGTAGACCTTGGCAATTCCATTTTGAACGTTAAAGTCATCATCCATGGCATCCTGAAAATCAGCCTGAATTTGACGAATCTCTTGGTCTAATTTCGGATCGTTATAAGGATCAGCGTCTTTTAACCGATAGTTCAAATTATCGTAAGCCGTCTGTATTTTTTGCAGATTGGTGGCAGCTTCATCAACTCCCTGCTGGCTAAAACGAATTGGCCGGCGATATTGGGTCGTTGAGATCAAAAACCGCAGTGCTTGAGGATTATCCTTTTTAAGTAACTCATGGACCGTAACAAAGTTCCCTTTTGATTTGCTCATCTTCTCGTCTTCATCACCGACGGTCACAAAACCATTGTGAAGCCAGTAATTAACAAACTTTTGACCCGTTTTGGCCTCGCTCTGTGCCCGTTCATTTTCATGATGAGGGAACTCTAAATCAATCCCACCACCGTGAATGTCAAAGGTGTTACCAAGGTACTTAGTTGACATTACCGAGCACTCAATGTGCCAACCGGGACGGCCTTTTCCCCACGGAGAATCCCAGGAAATTTCGTCTGGTTTAGCTTTTTTCCAAAGTGCAAAATCAATTGGGTCTTCTTTTTGGGCTAATTCTTCACTTGAAACGTGCTCACTTGCACCACTCTCAAGGTCATCGATGTTTTCGTGTCCTAGTAAACCATAAGATTTAAACTTACGAGCCCGATAGTAAACCGTCCCGTCAACGTTATAAGCATATCCCTTTTTAATTAAGTCAGAAACAAAGGTAATAATGTCCTTAATATTATCCGTGGCACGCGGATTCACGGTTGCAGGTTGCACGTTTAACGCTTTCGTATCTTCCATAAAAGCCTCAATGTATTTATTGGCTAATTTGGAAACCGTGGTTCCCTCTTTTTTGGCTTCGTTAATCATTTTATCATCAACATCGGTAAAATTAGACACATAATTCACCTTATAACCACAATATTCAAGATAACGACGAATGGTATCAAATGCCACTACACTTCGCGCATTGCCAATGTGAATATAGTTATAAACAGTTGGACCACAGACATACATGTTAACCACACCGGGTGTGATTGGTTCAAACTTTTCTTTTTCATTTGTAAGTGAATTATAAACTTTTAACATGTCCAACCTCCTAATAATTGTTCAATATTAACATCATAATTAACCCTTCAGTTCATTATGAACTAGACCAATTGAAATGAAAATATTTTACTTTTTTAATGCTGTTTTGAGAGCTTCGGTAATGGTTGAAACTCCTATGACCTGAATATTTTTAGGTGGAGTCCATCCCTTTAGATTATATTTAGGAACCAATACGCGCTTAAAGCCTAGTTTCTGGGCCTCAATAACGCGTTGCTCAATTCGATTGACCCTTCTAATCTCACCAGTCAAACCAAGTTCACCAATGTAACACTCTTTTGGATCGGTTCCAATATTCTCATAACTTGACGCAATGCTAATTGCCATTGCCAAATCAATGGCTGGTTCATTAAGTTTGACCCCACCAGCAGCTTTTAAATAAGCATCCTGGTTTTGTAACATCAATCCAGCCCGTTTCTCAAGAACCGCCATAATCAGTGAAACACGATTTCGATCCAGTCCAGACGCAGTTCTTTGCGCATTCCCAAAAACCGAGGGAACAATTAAGGCTTGAAGTTCAACCAGAATCGGACGAGTTCCTTCCATTGCTACCACAATTGCTGATCCGGTAGCGTTCTTCAAACGCTCCTCTAAAAAAATCTCAGATGGATTCTTGACTTCTTTTAGCCCATCTTCATCCATTTGAAAAATTCCGAGCTCATTCGTAGATCCAAATCGGTTTTTAACGGCGCGTAGTAACCGATAAGAATGATGCTTGTCTCCCTCAAAATAAAGAACGGTGTCAACCATATGCTCTAAAGTCTTCGGGCCGGCAAGCGTACCACCCTTAGTAACGTGTCCCACCAAGAAAATGGTGATACCGTTGGTTTTTGCGATGTTCATTAAATCCGAGGTAACACCTCGAACCTGCGTAACGGAACCAATCGCAGACGGGATCTCATCTTCTTGCATGGTTTGAACGGAGTCAATGATAACGGTGTCCGGCTTCACTTCTTCAATTGCCTTCCTGATTGAAGTCATATCCGTTTCTGGATAAAGGTATAAGTTCCCTTTTTCAGAAACATTGAGGCGATCCGCTCTCATCTTAATTTGATCGGCACTCTCTTCTCCTGAGACATACAGTACCTTTTGTCCTGAGGCTGCTAATTGACCGGAGACTTGGAGAAGTAACGTTGACTTACCAATCCCCGGATCACCACCGATTAGGACCAGTGAACCTGGAACCACACCTCCGCCAAGCACCCGATTCAATTCATTTGAATCAACCTGAATCCTCGGGGCACTTTCAGCGCTAACTTGTCTAATTAGCTGGGGTTGCGACTTAGTCCCGCTCAGTGAAACCCGACTCACGTTCGCCTTTTTGGTATCATTTTTTTGGACCGTTTGTTCAACCATCGTGTTCCATTCACCACAGTTAGGACAACGACCTAGATATCGTGGTGATATATATCCACAGTTGGAACAAACATATTGCGTTTTTGCTTTAGCCATTAAATCATTTCCTAACTATTTGCCAGAAGAACCAAATCCCCCATTTCGAGTCAGCTTTGGTCCCTCATCTTGATCCGCAAGTAAATAAGGCATAAAGATTCCTTGTCCAATTCGATCACCTTTTTTAATCTTACGGTCGACGATTCCAAAGTTTAGAATCTGGACAAAAATTTCACCCTCATTACTTTCATTATTGTAATAATCAGCGTCAATAACACCGATCCCATTCGGAATTACTAAGTTTCGTTTCAAAGGATTACTTGAGCGATTCGCGATTATCAACACTTCATTTGGCTGCATGTAAGCCTTAATTCCCGTTGGAACCAAAAAGGGCTTTAAAGCATTCTCTGAATCCATGATGTCTTGTTGATCTAACTTTCTTCTAGCCTTAATGATACCAAATGACCGAATTAAACCAGTTTTCCAGATTGACGGAATAACCATGTCAACGGCACTGGCAAAGTCATATCCGGCAGCCTTTTCAGTTGCTCGTTTTGGCAAAGTCAAGCCGTCATTCTGATATTTTGAAACAATCTCAAAGCCTCTTTGCATCTTCTAATACCCCTTTATTCTCAAAAATTCCTACTATTATTTTACCAGTATTTCTTAAATTTTGACATTGCTTGACAAAATCATAAAGACCATTGAAAATTAATAATAGTGGTCAAGTTACTAAAAGTAACGACTTAATTTGAAGGGGAACAATCAAATGAATTCAGCAGATCAGCGAGAATTAAAGAAACACGTTGGAAAAGAAGCTGTTAAGCACGTTAAGGATGGGATGGTACTGGGTCTTGGATCTGGTACCACCATCAAGTACATGGTAGACGCACTGGGAGAGCGCATCAAAAATGAACATCTAGGTATTATCGGTGTGCCCACTTCCAGTAAAACTAAGCGTCACGCGGAAAGCTTAGGCATCACTACTAAGGATGTTGACGAAGTCGACCACATTGATTTAACCATTGATGGGGCCGATCAAATTGACAAAAATTTTCAGGGAATTAAAGGCGGTGGAGCCGCTCACCTGATGGAAAAAATCGTTGCCATTAATTCTGATCGTAACATGTGGATTGTTGACGAAAGTAAGATGGTTAAAAAACTCAATTTTCCACTTCCGCTTGAAGTAATCCCTTATGGCAGTGGACAACTATATCGTCGTCTCAATCGGATGGGACTTCATCCGAAATTTCGTCAAAGCACGAATGGAGGGAAATTAACAACCGATTCTGGTGACTACATTATTGACTTAGGCTTACCTGAAATCACGACTCCCGTTCAACTGGGCAAAAAACTTGATAGTATGACAGGAATTGTGGAACATGGGCTGTTCTTGAACATCGTAAATACCATTATCGTAGAACATCCCGACGGACCGGAAACAATTAAAGCTCGCTAATGATTTAACCGACCCAAAAATAACTACGCAACTATCATCAAAATCTAAATAACAAAAGGACGAAAACTTTGATTGAGTTTTCGTCCTTTTGTTATTTAAGGTAGGTCTTATCTAAAATATCTAAATCTGGGTCAAAGGTATAAATGATCGGCTTCCCGTTTTTAACTTCCACGCCATCAATTCCTTTATCACTGATATTTTCTAAATATTTAATTAAAGCTCGCAGTGTGCTTCCGTGAGCAACTATCAGTTGATTTTTACCATCCAGCAATTTGGGGGCAATCGAATCCTGCCAGTACGGAATCATCCGGTCATAAGCCATTTTAAGGCTTTCAGCTGGTGGCTCAATTACACCTAAGCGCCGATATTTTCGAATCGGGGACACCTGATCTAATTTAGGGGGAACAGCGTAAAAACTCCTGCGCCACTTCATAAACTGTTCGTCTCCGACCCGCTTTCTAACTTCCTCTTTATTTTGGCCCCTAAGAGCACCATAGTGTCGCTCATTTAAGCGCCACGTCTTATGTTCAGGAATAAAATCCTGATTGATCACGTCCAAAACAATGTCAGCGGTGACAATCGCCCGTTTTAAGACTGATGTATGAACATCACCAAACTGAATCCCGGTCTGACCTAAGCGTTTGCCGGCCTTAATTGCCTCTTCTACGCCCTTCTTAGTCAGTGGAACATCACTCCATCCAGTAAAGGTATTAGTGTGATTTGCGACACTTTCGCCATGTCTCATAATTACTAACTTACTCATACAACCGCCTCAATAAACTAAATTTATTTACCTTCTTCAATCGTCTGATCGTCTAACATGGTTGAATCGGTCTCTTTATAACGCTCACCTACAAACGTAACCACCGAACCAATCAGGATAATCACAATTCCTATAATGGTAGGCAGATTAATCTTTTCGCCCACAAAAATCATTGCTAAGACTGGAGCTAAACCAGGCTTAATAAAGAATACCAGGGACGCAATTGAGACCCCTGATTCTTGCATTGCTAAAAAATAAAACGCAAAACCGCCGCCGGTTACACAGACTCCGATAAAGAATAAAATCCAGAAATTTTGTAAATTAACGTCCCTTAAGATCGGAATGGATGCAAATTGACTCAACCATCCCACCGATTTCATCCCACTTGAAACAAACGGGATATTGGTAATCAATGATAAAACAAATAACTCCAAAGAACCAGCAATAAAAGTGAAACAAGTGATGGTCACTCCATCTAATTCTCTTTTGACCGAGCAATACTGCGACAAAATACTGTAAAAGCCGAAAGTAACAGCCGATAAGAGTGACAAAATAATTCCAACTGGATTAGTTAAGTTAAATGGATTAACAATCACAATTAAGCCAATGACCGAAATGATTAATGAGATTAAGTTGGCCCGTCCAATTCGCTCATGCAAAATGAAATATGCAAAGATTACGGCAAAGACCGGATTACAACTAAACAGGACGGCCACAATAGCTGGCTTATCGTACACAATCGCTAACTGGTACAGGGTCATACTAATTACCACGCACGCAAAACCGGTAAACGCAAACGTCTTCCAATCCTTTAAGTTGATTTTGCGTCGTCGTTTATGTAATTCATACCACGCAAAGGGTAACAAGACAATCCCACCAATGAAGAAACGAAGTAAATTCAACTGAATTGGATTAAACTCACTCCCAGCCACCTTTAGGGCAATCTCCATTGAACTAAACATTAACGTCGAAATTAACACATAAATCACTGATTTTTTCACTTTAAGCTACTACTCCCATTCTTTACTTGTCTATTTTTCAATTGACTCGTCTTAACGGATTTGTTGCACAATCACCATTAAAATGGGCAAAACAATTAAACTGATGATCGTGGTTTCAGCGACCATCAGTGAAGCATAATCTGCATCCGCACCATACTTCCTGGCTACCACCGGTGCGTTAGTCATAACCGGCATGGCAGCCTGCATAATGAAGACTTGTTTCATCAAAACTGGCATCCCGGTTGGAATAACCAACAGTGCCATTAAAATTGGTGAAATCACGAATCGACCCAGTAAAATTCCCCAATTAGAAGAACTAAAGTCAAATTTGTTAAAGTTGATATTTGCCATCGAAATTCCAATGAACATCATTGAAAGTGGGATGGTTAACCCACCAATATATTGGAAATCACTCATTAAAAAGTTGGGAATTTTAATTCGCAGTAAAACTAAAATCACCCCAAAGATAAATCCCAACAATGGTGGTGACAAAATTTTACTCACGGTCTTTTTCCAGTCAAACTTGGAATTAGCGTCCCCATCACGTTGGATTAAGTAAACACCAATGGTCCAAAAAAAGGTCGTATTAGCCATGTAGTAAACTAACACGTACGGTAAACTTTTGGCTCCAAACAGAGCCATATTAACTGGCAATCCGACAAAAACAGTGTTTGAATTTAAAAACATCGATTCAAACACCCCCCGATGATACTTTTTAATTCGAATCACCCGCGCAATTGCCACTGAAATCCCAAACATGATTAACATACTAACGACCGGAAATCTTAAGTCTGGCAACGTTGAAAGTAACGTGTCGGTCGTAAAATCGCGACCAATCGTATAGATCATGTAACAAGGCAAAGCTACGTCAATAACCAGTTTAACAATTAAGTTAGTTGAATCATCATTAAACCAGTGCCGTTTAGCTAAAACAAAACCGAGTACGATCATGATCAGTACAATTAATATCCCTGATATACTCTTAAAAAAAATACCCATTTGATCATCCTATTCTTGTAAGTTTTACTTAAGTTATTGTACCACACGATTTTACACCACCAGAAATTGCCCCAATAAGAATAATACGGTTATATTAAAATCTACTAAAAAGTTGAGAAATAACTAGCGTTAGCTGCCATAACTGCTATATAATTTGGGGCAGTATTAATAAATAAGCGAGGAATAATAATGTCAAACTACGATAATAATAATGACGACAATCGCGAATATAGCCGGAGAGCTGGTAATCCACATTTTTCCGAACCAAAGTCAGAGCCAGCCGTCGACTATGATAACGAACCGCACCATCCAGTTACCTGGACTTTTATGGGTATCATTTTATTGATTGTCATCATTGCCCTTGCTTTTGGTTTCCGTGCTTACACCCAGGCTCGTCATTCATTTGGAGGAACGTTTCAAGACGATGGAATCGGAAAATCAAGAAACGTATCAAACCTTCTAAACAAACGAAAGCCGTTTTCAATCTTACTAATGGGAACCGACACGGGCGCCCTTGGTAGACACGACGTTGGCCGCACCGACACCATTATCGTCGCTACCGTTAACCCGCAAAAGCAGACCACTTACTTAACCAGTATCCCCCGCGATACCAAAGTCGTGGTCGACGGTGACTCACAGCCATACGAAAAAATCAACGCTGCTTACACCATCGGTGGTCCAAAGACTGCCATTTCAACTGTCCAGCATCTCTTAAACGTTCCCATCGACTACTTTGCGATCGTTAACATGGGTGGTTTAAAACAGATGGTTGATTCCGTTGGGGGTGTCGAAGTGAAGCCACCATTGACGTTTAAGTATGGGAATGCCAATGTAGTTAAGGGCAAAATGACCCATCTAGATGGTGATCAAGCCCTTGATTATTCTCGAATGAGGGATGATGACCCGAAAGGTGACTACGGTCGCCAACAGCGACAACGGCAAGTCTTAGAAAAATTAGTGATGAAAGGAATGGGAATTTCTTCCATTCCCAGGTACCAACAAATTCTTGAATCATTAAATGGAAACCTCAAAACCGATTTATCCTTTGATGACATGATTGCCATTAGATCTAAGTATGGTCCAGCCACTCATCACATCAAGTCTGAGACCCTTCAGGGGAATGAAGCAATGATTAACGGAGTCAGTTATCAAGTCGCCCAACCAGACGAATTGATGAACGTCTCAAACCATATTCGAACCACCTTGAATTTACCGCAAGCTAAGGGTTTAACTCCTAAACAACAAGAAACCAATTCCCCTAGTAATGGTGATCCATCCAACAACAATACTGCTACCAATGATTCATCAGGGAGTACCACCGATCCAAACTCAACGGCACCAGCATATTAAAATAGACTTGTAAGAATAGGGCTAATAACCTATCTTGCAAGTCTATTTTTATTTATGGGATCTTTTATCTAATTTCATTTAAATCAAGACCAAGAGCCTTTGTTACTCGAGTCCCATACTCTGGGTCAGCCTTATAAAATTGTCTGGTTTCTAGGATTTGGATCTCATGATTATCAACGGAACCAAGCGTTTCTTTGATCGTATTAATCAGGCGATCACGTTCCTCCGGTTTCATTACATGATACAACTTTCCGGCGGCACTATAGTAGTCAGTGTCATAAGGTTTAAAGGCTCCAGTTTCACCTTCCACTTTATCGGGACTGATTGAAGCACTCAAATCTTCAACTGGACCACCCTTACCGTTTGGTTCATAGTTGACCGATCCGTCTTGTCCTTGTGCCATTTGACCATCACGTTCGTAATTTTCAACCTTGTCTAATGGACGGTTGACCTTTAATTGTTCATAATTAGCGCCTAAACGATATCTTTCAGCGTCCTTATACGCAAACAACCGTCCTTGAAGTAACTTATCAGGACTTGCTTCAATCCCAGGGACTAGGTTAGCGGGTGAGAAAGCTAATTCTTCCACATCGTCAAAATAGTTAGTTGGATTTTGGTTTAAGGTAAATTCCCCAACTTCTTGTAGTGGGTAATCCTTATGAGAAACCACCTTAGTTACATCAAAAATATCTGGTTTGTAATCAATTCCTGCTTGATAAGGGATAATCTGAACATAAACTTTCCATGTTGGATAGTTCTTTTGTTCAATTGCATCGTATAAATCATGAATTAAATAATCGGTATCTTCAGTTGCTGCTTTTGAAGCTTGTTCATTAGTCATGTTCTTAACCCCTTGTTGACTAATGAAGTGATACTTAACCCAAAATGGAGTCCCTTCTTTATTAACCCACTTATACGTGTGACTTCCATAACCATTCATTGTTCGATAACTAGCCGGATTACCACGATCACCCATCAGGTAGGTGACCTGGTGAACTGATTCTGGTGAATGAGACCAGAAATCCCACTGCATCTCTTGTGAACGTAAATGAGTCTTAGGATCACGCTTCTGGGAATGAATAAAGTCAGGAAACTTAAGTGGATCGTTAACAAAGAACACCGGAGTATTATTACCAACAATGTCGTAATTGCCTTCTTGCGTGTAGAATTTCAACGCAAATCCACGAACATCACGAACGGTGTCAGGATAACCAGCTTCACCCGCAACCTGCGAGATTCTAATGGTCATTGGGGTTTCTTTGCCCACACCATTGAATAAATCAGCTTTAGTGTACTTACTCATGTCATGTGTAAGTTTAAAAACGCCCTTGGCACCAGCACCTTTAGCATGAACGACTCGCTCTGGAATCCTCTCACGATTAAAATGAGCTAACTTTTCTAGTAATTGATAATCCTGCATCAAAACAGGACCACGAACACCAGCTGTTTGAGAATGTTCGTTGTTAGCCCACGGTTGACCAGCTTCGGTTGTTAATTTATCTGACATAATTATCACACCATCCTTGTTAATTAATCGTTCACTTCTTAGATTAATCGTGCACAACTTAATGTCAACAAAAGAGACTTAGAATTAAAAAGAACACCATATCTTAAAATGATATGGTGTTCTTGAATTAAATGATGCGGCCAAGAAGACTCGAACTTCCACCGGGATAAATCCCGACAAGATCCTTAATCTTGCGCGTCTGCCAATTCCGCCATGGCCGCATTGCTACAATAAACATCATAGCAAATTTAACGAGATAGCGCAATGAATTTTTTAATTATTCTTCACCACGAATCGTGGCACCATCCCTATCAAGGTCAACTAACTTACATACTCCATCCAATTGATCGTTACTTTCAATCTTCTGTTGTAACTTGGTGAGTTGGTCATAATCTCCTAGCGTGACAATCGATGAACCCACTCCACTAATGTAAGTTCCGTAGATTCCTAGTTCATGAGCAGTCTGTTTAATTACTTTGAAGTCTTTAAAATCATTACCCTGTCCAGTGCGAACCAAACTATCAGCTTCAATCATTCGAGCCGCTTTATTCCAATCATTTTGCATTAATGCAGCGACAAAAACGTTCGAAGCGCTACTAGTCTGTACCTCTTGACCAAACGTAATTTCCTTTGGGAAACGTTCCATTCCCCTCTGTTGGGTAATTTTCTCATTTCGAATGAAAACCAAGGCTTGCATTTCATCGGGCATATGAGCTTTGACAACGTCAGTCTTTCCATCCTCATAGTGAGAAATTGTTATATCTCCCAGAATGGCTGAGGCAATGTTGTCAGGATGTCCTTCCATTCGACTACCAATGTTAATTTGGTCATTAACTGATAAGTTCATATTTTCAAGCTTGTTAGCAATTTTAATTCCCGCAGCAATCGCCGTGGTACTAGACCCAAGCCCCTTTTCCAGTGGAACATCTGACATTACCGTTAGTTGATGGGGCATGATTTTAGGGTTAACCTTTAAAATCGTTTGAACCACCAAATTTTTGTCATCGTGAGGAACTGAATCGCCAAACGCATGATTGACCCGCCACTTCTCAGTTTCTTCTTCAACGATCACCGTGTAATACATATGAAGAGCGAGCCCAACCGAATTATAGCCATTACCAACATTACCAGAAGTTGCTGGAACTCTCACAATAATTTTTTCCATGATACTTCACTCCTTCTTAACTAGTTTTAGCTTACCACGACACTTACTACATACAAAACGTGAGATATTAACCCGTCGCTTTCGCCGATATAATTGGCCACACTTAGTACACTCATAAAGGTAATAATAAGCTGATTGTGCTTTTAAAATTGGAGCATAACGACTACCACCCACAGCTCTTAATAACTGCTTAAATTCTTTTGAACGATGATTAGCGGAATACCCTGCTAAATGAAGATGATAATGAACGAGTTCGTGTTTAATGATTCCCACTAATTCTTCTCTAGAGATCCCCTTCGCCATCGTTTGATTAATATCAATATCATGATCTTTAAGGTGGTACCGACCACCCGTGGTTTTCAATCGACCATTAAAATATGCGCGGTGCTTAAATGGTTTCCCAAATGACTCCAATGAAATTTGTTCGACCAATTTCTGTAATTCATCGTCATGCAAATAAGTTCGCTCCTATTCTGGACCAACCATGGAAAGTTTAATTCGTTTTCGATCTAAATCAACACTTAACACCCACACATCGACAATGTCACCAACAGAAACAAGCTTTGCTGGATCCGATATAAACCGATCACTCATTTTTGAAATATGAACGAGACCATCCTGTTTTACCCCAATGTCGACAAACGCACCAAAATCCGTAACATTGCGAACGGTTCCCTGTAATTTCATTCCCGATTTCAAATTTTCAATCTTCATGACATCCGATTTAAGCAACGGCTTCGCCATCGTATCACGTTGGTCACGTCCGGGATTTTTCAAACTAGCTAAAATATCTTTGACCAACTGCTGATCAATTGATAGTGATTGTGATAAATCAACTTCATTTGCTTTTTCAAGTTTCTTTCGACCTTCATCAGAACTAAAATTATCAATTGTAAGTCTCAATGCTGACAAGATTTGTTTAGCTTGCCGATAACTTTCTGGGTGAATATCAGTATTGTCCAATGGATTCTTGCCATTAATGATACGTAAAAATCCAACTGATTGTTCAAAAGCCTTTGGTCCTAATCGTTTAACTTTTTTTAATTGATTACGGTTAGAAAAAGCACCGTTTTCATCTCGATATTCAACAATATTTTGTGAAGTGGATTTAGTTAATCCCGAGATGTGTTCAAGTAGATTTGGACTAGCGGTGTTCAAGTTGACCCCGACTTGGTTAACGGCGGTCTCAATCACCCGATCCAACTGGGCATCAAGGTTACTTTCAGAGACATCATGCTGGTACTGACCAACCCCAACCGCTTTGGGGTCAATCTTAATCAACTCAGAAAGTGGATCCTGTAGTCGTCTTCCAATACTAATGGCTGAACGTTCCTCAACGTGAAGGTTAGGAAACTCTTTTCGCGCATTGTTACTAGCAGAATATACCGATGCCCCAGCTTCACTAACAATTACGTAATGAACCGGATAATCAATGGATTTAATTGCATCAGCGACAAATTGTTCCGATTCGCGTGACGCCGTTCCGTTACCAATCGCAATCATTTGAACGTGATACTTCTTAATCAGGTCAATCAATTGTTCTTTAGCTCGCGCTTGCTGTGCTTCTGTCGCTGGTTTAGTGGCTTTAATAATTTCCTTTGCCAAGAATTTACCGTTTGCATCAATGACCGCTAGTTTGCATCCCGTTCGGTACGCTGGGTCAAAACCAAGAACCACCTTACCCTTGATTGGCGCCTGCATTAACAGGTGATACAGATTTCTTCCAAACACTTCAATGGCATGATTTTCTGCGGCTTCAGTCATAGTGGAACGAATTTCACGTTCGATGGCAGGACCGATGAAGCGCTTATAAGCATCTTTTGAAGCGTCTTTAACAAAGTCAACTGCGGGACCATTATGATTACTAACCACATGAAAATCAATGTAATGCATAATGGCATTAACATCAACATCTAGTTTCACGGTCAATACCTTTGCTTTCTCACCACGATTGATTGCTAAAATCCGATAACTCGGAACCGTTTTGGCTCGCTCACTAAAATCGTAGTAATCACCATAAACGCCACCTTCGTCATTGACCTTTCCTTTAGGTTTAACCTTTGCCGCCAGCATAGCGTTTTTTAAGGTATAGTTTCGAATCCATTCCCGAAACTTAGCGTTGTTTCCAATGGCATCCGTAATGATTTCACGGGCTCCATCTAAAGCGTCATTAACGGAACTAACGTCGTGATCATCATCTATAAAGGACTTTGCCAGTTGTTTTAATGGCTCATTTTGAAACTTTAAAATTGCAGTTGCAAGTGGCTCTAATCCCTGTTCCCTTGCAACCATCGCCTTTGTTTTTCGTTTTTGCTTATATGGCAAATACAAGTCTTCCACAATCTGAATACTGTCAGCATTTAAGATGTCTTGTTTTAACTGCTTGGTTAATTGGCCTTCTTCGTCAATCTTTTTTAACACTTCTTCCTTTCGGTGGCTCAACTTTGCTAGACGCTGGTAAGTATCCTCAAGTTCCCGAATAGAAACCTCATCCAAATTACCTGTTCTCTCTTTGCGGTATCGTGCAATAAACGGAACGGTATTACCATCCTCAAGCATTTCTAAGGTTTGTTGAATTTGTCGTTTCGAAATGTGTGGTAACACTTTTGCAGTTTGATCAATTAAAGTTTTTTCCATTTTTTCACCATAATCTTTCAAATAAAAACTCCATTAAATAATTAACGGAGTTATTGTAATCAAATTTATTTCCAAAACGTATCATAAACATTAATGGGAAGGTGTCGCTTATGTTGAGTTTTCAAATACCAATTTTCAATCACATTAGCTGCACTAGAACTAATGTCCTGGCCTTCTAAAAAGTCATCAATATTTTTATAACTAACCCCAAGTGCTTTTTCATCTGGAAGAGCTGGACGATCATCTTCAAGATCCGCCGTTGGGGTTTTCTCGTAAAGGTTTTTAGGTGCGTCAAGGTACTCAAGAAGCGCACGACCTTGTCGTTTATCCAGTCGCCAAATTGGAACAATATCAGAAGCTCCGTCACCAAATTTAGTGTAAAAACCAGTCACCGCCTCGGCGGCATGATCAGTGCCAAGTACAATTCCTTGATTGGCACCAGCAATGGTGAACTGTGCGATCATCCGCGTCCGAGCTTTAACGTTGCCCCTATTAAAATCAGAGACAGCATCACCGTTAGCTTCAACTGCTTTTACCATCGAATCGACTGAACCCTTGATATTGACGCGTTCAACCCGATCAGCATCCATAAAATCAATGGCTTCCATAGCATCCGATTCATCAGCTTGTTCACCATAAGGAAGGCGAACCGCAATAAACTGATATTCAGTATCACCCGTTTCTTCCCTTAATTCATTCATTGCCATCGATGCCAATTTTCCCGTCAAAGTGGAATCTTGACCACCAGAAATTCCCAGTACTACTGATTTAATGAACGAATTCTTTTTAACGTAATCCTTAATAAAATCAACACTACGTCTAATTTCTGTTTCAGGATCGATCTTTGGCTGAACCCTTAAAGCATTAATAATCTGTTTTTGCAGTCGTTTTTGTTTCTCATCCATTACTATCACCTACTCTAATTTTTGCTCAACCCCATTATGAATTTCATTAATCAAACTCATCTTGTGGTCCCATAATTTCTTAGAAAGATCAACTGGGTAATCTTGTGGATTTAACTGACGCTTGTACTCTGGCCAGAGTGCCTTCAAAGAGTCAGTCGCATGCTGCTTAGTAACCTCTAACGTCGGCATTTGATATACCTGCTTTCCATCTTTAAAGATATCTTGTAAGAGCGGTTGAGCATTAAAGTTGGTAATAGTCTTGTTAATGTACGTGAAATGCGGATGGAACATGTACACGGAAGACTGTTCACGTGGATCTTCACCATCAAGTGTGATGTAATCTCCCTCAGACTTACCGTCGTCTTTTTCAGTAATCCGCCAAACTTGCTTCTTACCTGGAGTGGAAACCTTCTCAGCATTATTGGAAAGTTTAATGGTATCGACCATGTGCCCCTGTTCATCTTCAACTGAGACCAACTTGTAAACCGCACCAAGTGCGGGTTGGTCAAAAGCCGTAATTAGCTTGGTCCCAACTCCCCAAGAGTCGATTTTGGCATTTTGCATCTTCAAACTACTAATGGTGTATTCATCAAGGTCGTTGGAAGCCACAATTTGAACATCCTTAAAGCCAGCTTCATCCAGCATTTCTCTAACTCTTTTTGATAAGTACGCCATATCACCGGAATCAATTCTGACACCTTGAAAGTTAATCTTGTCGCCCATTTCTTTTGCAACTCGAATTGCATTTGGGACCCCACTTTTAATGGTATCAAAGGTATCTAACAGAAAAGTACAGTTCTTATGGGTTTGGGCATACGCCATAAATGCATCATAGTCATTTCCAAATGATTCAATCAAAGAGTGCGCCATCGTTCCGCTGACAGGAATGCCAAATTCCTTACCAGCTAACACATTGGAAGTCGCGTTAAACCCACCAATGTATGCCGCTCTGGTTCCCCACAGTGCTGCATCAACTTCTTGGGCTCGACGACTACCAAACTCCATTAAAGGATTATTTCCAGCTACCATTCGAATTCGAGCCGCTTTAGTAGCGATTAAAGTCTGATAGTTCACCATGTTCAAAATAGCGGTCTCAACTAATTGACATTCCGCAATCGTTCCTTCAACTTGAACAATGGGCTCGTTGTTATAAACTAAATCACCCTCAACAGCAGAACGAATTGTTCCAGTAAACTTGAAGTTACGAAGATAATCTAAAAATTCATCGGAATAATCGCTAATTGACTTTAAATACTTAATGTCCTCATCAGTGAAGTGAAGGTTGTTGATATATTCAATAATGTGTTTTAATCCTGCAAAGACGGCATATCCATTTCCAAAGGGCATGTCTCTAAAAAAAACTTCAAATACAGCATGACGATTTTGCATATGTTTTTCAAAATAAGTTGCCATCATATTGATTTCATAATAGTCAGTGTGTAAAGTTAAATTATCAGGACTTTGTAATGTTGACATCTTTAATCTCCTCTAGCCCTTTCAGGCTAAACTATTGTTGTTACTCGTTGCACATTATATCACATAATAACCAAAAAGAAGGCTAACAAATGACGCACAAATTTCCGACCACCGACATCGCTTCCATCCCCTTTGTTAACACGACTTTCACCGAATTTATGCAAGTAATTGAATCCCAAATAGACGGCCACCAAAACACGTTCGTGGTAACCGCAAATCCAGAAATCGTCGTTTATGCTAATCGTCACCCTCACTACCAAAAAATTTTAAAAACGGCTACTTACGTCGTTCCGGATGGGATTGGTATTATCAAGGGCGCCAAAATGTTAAATGACTCGATGCCAGAACGAATTACCGGCTATGACATTTTTAAAACACTATTAGCTTGGGGAAACCAAAATAACAAGTCAGCTTATTTTCTGGGAGCCAAACCCGATGTCGTATTTGATTTACGAAAAGTCTTAACCGTTAACTATCCACATTTAAAAATTGTGGAGATGCAGGACGGTTATTTTAAAAACGATACTCCCATCATTAACAACATTGAAAACAACGACATTGACATGATTTTTGTTGCGACCGGTTTCCCTAGCCAAGAAGAATTCATAGCAAAATATCGAGCCAAAAATAACGGGCTGTGGATTGGGGTTGGAGGCAGCTTTGACGTTTTAGCTGGACACGTCAAGAGAGCTCCTAAGTTCTGGATTAATCATCACATCGAATGGCTCTATCGCCTTTTTAAAGAACCCACCCGTTTTAAACGAATGCTAGCCATTCCTGAATTTTTAAATTTAGTTAGAAAACAAAAAAAGGATGAGAAGTGATCTCATCCAACTTTACGAGCCCTCGTTAGTAGGGCTCTTTTTTATTTATTTAGGTAAAACTCAAATCGCTCAGCAGCGTACTGAGCCTGAACAAACTCAAATGGTTGCTGATTTTGAAGATACGATATCTGTTTTAGCTTAAGAATGGGTGCCTTAACCTCAATATCCAGTAAATCAGCAATCCGATCAGTCGCTAAAATCGCCGAAATAAATTGCTTCGCGCTTCTTGGACGAAGTCCCTTCTTGTCCTCTAAAGAACGATACAGGGAGCTAGAAACGTCTTCTTCACTTAACCCTTCGACCATCGATGCATTAACAGCTGCCACTTCATAACAAATCGGAATGTCGTCTCCATAGCGAATCCGATTCATCCGCAAAACCCGATCATCCTGACTCAGCCCCAAGACGGAGGCTTCCTTAAAGGTGGGCTCAACAATCTTATATGACAAGGTTTTGGTGGATGGCTTTTTTCCTTGAGCCAGCATAATGTTAGTAAAGCTGGTTACTCCGGACATCTTTTCTTGAACCTTTTGGTTAGTAACGTACGTTCCTGAGCCGGCAATCCGTTTTAATATTCCATCCTCAACGAGCGCTTGAACAGCTTGCCTGAACGTCATCCGACTTACTCCGTACTGTTCGGATAGTTTTCTTTCAGATGGAATCCGAGTTCCCACTTTCCAGCTTCCGTCTTCGATCTTACTCTTAATATCATCATGAATTTTAATATAAACAGGTACTGTCATAATTACTCCTACCTTGGCATAAAAAAATCGACTAACATTTGTTAGTCGATTTTACACCAATAATTAGTATTGGGCTAGCTGGGTTCGAACCAGCGCATCACAGGATCAAAACCTGTTGCCTTACCACTTGGCTATAGCCCAAGAATCAATGGAGGGGAGTGGATTCGAACCACCGAACCCGAAGGAGCGGATTTACAGTCCGCCGCGTTTAGCCAGACTTCGCTACCCCTCCATAATAAATGAGTAATTCGTAGTAACGAATCAACGTTTATTATATTACACGGGATCATGATGTTAGTCAATACTTTTTTTCAAAAAATAAAAGGCGCTAACTTTACAGCGCCTTTCATTATAGTGATTTTAATTTACTCCATCCATCAGTTTTTTAACTGGTTTGATCATCAATAATAAGACAATTCCAAACAAGATGGCTACAAGTCCAACGATTCCAAAGTACGCGATTTCGTGTCCTGGAGTGTAGAACTTAACGATTTGTGAGTTAACCGCCTGACCAGCAGCATCCGCTAAGAACCACATACTCATCATCTGTGATTCAAATGCTTTCGGAGCAAGTTTGGTGGTAACGGAAAGCCCGATTGGTGAAATCAACATTTCGGCAATTTCAACAATGGCCCAACTACCAATTAGCCATAGTGGGCTAACTTTAGCTGATGAACCAAATAGGAAAATTGGAATCATCATAAATAAGTACGAAAATCCAGCGAAAAACATTCCCCACGTAAACTTAACTGGGGAGCTGGGCTCTTCTTTTCTTTTAGCCAGATATGTCCATAAGAATGCGAACAGTGGTGTGTACAGCATAATGAACAACGGGTTAAGTGACTGATACCAAGTAGCATTAATGTGCAAAAATCCAAGGTTATTGTTAGTTTGATTTTCAGCAAACAAAGCCAAAACAACGGAGCCCTGTTCCTCAATGGCCCAGAATACCGCAGCAGCGATAAATAATGGAATATAGGCAAGAACCCGTGAATGTTCTGTCTTAGTAACCTTCTTACTTCTCAAAATAACAACGAAGTAAATAATTGGGGTTAAAATTGCGATAATACTCAATAGTAGAACAAAGTTGTCAATGCTCAAAACCTTGAAATACCACATTCCCGCGATAATAACAGCAAATACGGCCAATCCACCAATAATTTCAAGAACTAAACGATTCAAATCATCTGGTTCTAAGGGATCACTTGGATAGAGGCCATCGATGCTCAAAGTCTTTTTACCACTGAAGTAGTAGTAAATTAAAGCAAAGAACATTCCGATAGCGGCAAGTGAGAAACCAGCATGGAAATTAAAGTCCATTCCGACGGTCCCAACTAAGATCGGTGCGATGAACGACCCTAAGTTAATCCCAAAAACAAAAATGGTAAATCCAGTATCACGTCTTGGATCATTTTCACCATATAAGGCACCAACCATTTCTGAAACATTTGGCTTCAATAGTCCAGTACCAACGGTGATTAAGACAATGGAAATAAATAGCGCTCCGGCACCAAATGGTAATGAAAGTACCACGTGCCCAAACATAATTAAAATTCCACCATACAGAACAGTCTTTCGACTCCCCCAAACTCGGTCACTTAAATAACCACCTAACACTGAAGTTAGAAATACCAGTGAACCGTAAATTGCCATAACTGAAGCTGCAGTGGTTGGAGAAAATCCTAATCCACCCTTGGCGACTGAGAAATACATGTAGTATAAAAGAATTGCACGCATCCCGTAGTAACTGAATCGTTCCCACATTTCAGTGAAGAACAGTGTTTGCAACCCTTTTGGTTGCCCAAAGAACGCATGGTCGAGACTCTTCTCGCCTTGTCCGTTCATAAAATCTCCTCCTGTCAATCTTTTAACAATTATCAGAAATAATACCATTCTTGATTTTCATTTACAATCATATCTCGACAAAAAGTTTGTTAGAATAGTGATTATCAAGGAAAAGGAAGTGGATAATACATTGTTCAAGGAATTTAAAGAATTTATATCACGAGGGAATGTGGTTGACATGGCCGTCGGAATTATCATCGGGTCTGCCTTCACTTCGATCGTGACTTCATTGGTTAATAACATTTTTAACCCGTTTATTGGACTGTTCTTAGGAAAAATCGATCTTTCATCACTTGCCATCACCGTTGGAAAAGCAAAGATAAAATATGGCTTATTTCTAAACTCAGTCATCAATTTCCTGCTGATTGCTTTCATCGTCTTTTTATTGGTCAAATTTATCAACAAATTAACTAATAAAAATCAAAAAAAGCAAGAAAAGAAGGCTCAAGAACCGAGCCTTACTGATCAATATCTAGCTGAAATTGTTAAACTGCTTAAAAAGTAATTCCTTAATCACACCAACGCTCTGTTGGTGTTTTTTTATAGCATATCTAGGTATCTGTCGCGTTCCCATTGAGAAACGTTTTGTCTGTAAGCATTCCATTCCATGTTCTTTGCATCCAAGTAATTTTGATACATGTGAGGTCCCATGGCTTTCTTCATAAGTGGATCAGCTTCATATGCTTTAAGCGCATTATGAAGGGTGGAAGGTAAGTTTTCAATATGATCTAATTTTCGTTCCTTGCCATCCATATGATAGATATTACGGTCAATTGGTTCACCTGGTTCGATTTTGTTTTTAATACCATCTAAACCAGCTTCAAGAATTGATGCAATTGCTAAGTATGGGTTAGCTGAAGGATCGACACTTCGAAGTTCAAGGCGGGTGCTAAGACCACGGCTAGCAGGAACTCGAACTAGTGGTGAACGATTAGATGCCGACCATGCCACATAGACCGGTGCCTCAAAGCCAGGAACTAGTCGCTTGTAGGAGTTAACGATTGGGTTACATACAGCAGTTAATGCTTTAGCGTGCTTCAAAAGTCCTCCTAAGAAGTAGTAAGCTGTTTGTGATAATTCCAGGTCACCATCTTTATCATAAAAGACGTTGTCACCATTTTTATCAAACAATGACATGTTGATGTGCATCCCAGATCCATTGATACCATTCAGTGGCTTTGGCATGAAAGTGGCGTATAATCCATACTTTCTAGCAACTGTTTTTACAACTAACTTAAAGGTTTGAATATGATCTGCCGTAACCACGGCGTTGTCGTACTGAAAATCAATTTCATGTTGTCCAGATGCTACTTCATGGTGAGAAGCCTCAACTCGAAAGCCCATATTTTCTAATTCAAGAACCATATCACGACGAATATTGGCTGCCAAATCCATTGGTGCCAAATCAAAGTAACTTCCGTGATCATTCAATTCAGTGGTTGGATTACCCTTATCGTCCATTTTGAACAAGAAGAATTCAGGTTCTGGGCCAATGTTAAAGTTAGAAAAGCCCATTTCTTTCATTTCATCCAGAACACGCATTAAATTATTTCTTGGATCACCAACGAACACCTCGCCATCTGATGTATGAACACTACATGTCAGACGAGCAACCTTACCGTGTTCGTCACCCCATGGGAAGACCATCCACGTTGAAAGATCAGGGATCAGGTACATATCACTTTCCTCAATGCGTACGAAACCATCAATTGAAGATCCATCAAACATAATCTTACCATCTAAAACCTTGTTTAGTTGGTTAACGGGTACCTCAACATTTTTGATGCTGCCCATCAAGTCAGTAAACATTAATCGAATAAATCGGACGTCTTCATCTTTTACCATTTGGCGAATGTCGTCTTTTGTATAATCATGTACCATAAGTAGTCTCCTTATTTTAAATACTTACCCTGTTGCTTTAAATCAGAATCATCATACAAGCGTCCAGCTTTTAAAATATCGTCTTTCAAGTATTCGCGGACATCTTCATCACTAAGTGATTTATCACCACTATGTAAAAGTTTTCGACGACGTTGTTTCTCAAATACTCTTTTAACCTGAGCAATTGTCATTCCTTCAATAAGATAGTTGTGAATCTCAAGAATTTGGTCCACATTATCTAATGAATACAAACGTCGGTTTCCTGATGTTCGTTTAGAATGAACAAGACCATGATCATCGTAATACCTTATTTGTCTGGATGATAAGGAAGTAAGCTTCATAACCGTTCCCATTGGCAGAACCGCTAAAGATTTCCTCAGTACTTTTTCACTCATACGCATATCTCCTTGATATGACACCATTCTATTCGTTATTGATATAAGCGTCAATAACCTATGTTATGAAATGTAACACTGATCCAAGTTTAACATAAAACTTGCAATATAAAAAAAGACACAAGAAATAAATTCTTGTGTCTTCATGTATGTATGTGCATATTCAAGCACACCATTAGATTCTATTCACCCGTTATTTGCTATGCCAAAGGTTTAATCATCATTAAGAATGAATAAAAAATTTATGCCGGCTGCAGGACTTGAACCTGTGACCCTCGGTTTACGATACCGATGCTCTACCAGCTGAGCTAAGCCGGCAAAATGACGATAAATTAAAAGTGCTAACGGCAATTGTTGTTAGCACTCAGACATAGCTCCGGCAGGCGGGCTCGAACCGTCGACAACCTGATTAACAGTCAGGTGCTCTACCAACTGAGCTATGCCGGAATAA
>NZ_JBWXVF010000002.1:0-357500 GCF_059901065.1 Fructilactobacillus sp. X7R7C1 | reverse complement strand
CTTAGTATGATCCTTTGAATCTGACATATAATACCCCGAAAACATCCCACTTGGTAATTCAGGACTACTCATGAAGGTGTTCATGTTTGCGTCTAAAACTTTACGTTGGTCATCAGATGGTGAAAGTTCCACATAATTAATGAAATAACTCCAGTTATCTTCGCCAACGTGTGAAAGGACGTCATAAGTGATGGGACTTTTAAAAATTGATTCCTTTCCACTGTAATCCAGGAGCTGGAGGCCTGAATCATTATTATTGGTGGAGAATAGTGCTAAATCTCTTTCGGGATTACTTTTCATGATGTGTACTAACACATTCTTCGTGCCAAATGTTACAGAAATTTGTCTTATCATATTATTAACTTCCTTTTGATGTAAATTACTTCATAATTAGTTTAGAATAAATCCTAATGAGTTAAAAGGAAAATGTCCTAATTTTTAGAAATGGGGAATAAAAATGAAACTTACGGTTTTAGGTGATTATGGTGGATATCCTTATGATGGAATTGGTACTAGTGGATATTTAGTTACTAGCGGTGACTTTAATTTGTTAATTGACTGTGGGAGTGGAATAATGCTCTCATTAGAGAAGGTCTTAGACCCACTAAAATTAAATGCAGTTATCTTGTCACATTATCATGCAGATCACATCGCTGATGTTGGGGTGTTACAGTACTATTGGCAGTTAAATGATAAACGTTATGATACAGATGTTTTACCGATTTACGGAAATACAACCGATCAGATTCATTACAACCAGTTAGATTGGGCCAATTCGACTGAGAAAGAACCCTTTAGTGCTGATAGTGAACTTGAAGTGGGACCATTTACAGTCACATTTTTAAAGACGATTCATCCCGTGCCAGCCTTTGCGATGAAGATTGTTGAACGATCATCTGAAAAAGTATTGAGTTACACAGCTGATACACGTTATTTTGATGGTCTAATTAATTTTGTTAAGAACTCTGATATGTTAATATCAGATACGAATTTCTTTGAGGACGTGGATGGTAAATTGTGGCATATGACCTCTAAACAATCTGGTCACTTAGCTCGATTGTCAGATAGTAAGAATCTGTTAATAAGTCATCTCCCTCAAAATGGTAGTCACGTAAAATTGTTACAGCAAGCACAACAAGCCGCTGGCAAAAAGGTTAATGTTGAATTGCCTAAAATAAGAAAGGCAATTAGGATTTAGGAGGCGATTTGTTTTATGAAATTCCATCGTGTTAACAAAGATACAATCCGTGTACTGATTAACAAAGAAGACTTAAAAAAGCATGGAATTGGGATGCTTGATCTTTTAGGAAATCGAGAAAAATGTGAACAATTTTTCTATAGCATTCTTGATGAAGCTGACGTTGAGAAAGACTTTACGGATACAGATACGGTTTTGTTTCAAATTCTTCCTAGCCAAGATGGATTAGAGTTATTTATTAGTAAAGATAAGAATATTTCGAATCAAATTGGCGATAATGGTGGGATGTTACCTCCATTAAATGAAAATGGAAAACAAAGAACCAGCAAAAACGTTAATGAAATTCGCAAGATGTATGATATCTTTGATAAAAAGACTGGTAAACGACTAATTCCAATCAAATTCAATTCATTTGATGATTTAATTGGTCTTGCCAATAAATGGAAGGAAGTTACTCCCCGCCATTCAGTAGAATTAAAAACTGATTTGTATCAATATCAAAATTCGTATATTATTATGTTCAAATACTATTTGAATGGTCAGTACGATAGTGAGGGTAATTCTAATCTTGATGACCTTAATCATATGATTAATGATGAAATGGGAATTGTTTATGAGTATGGGAAAATTGCGCCACTGACTGAAGACAAATTAAAGAAGTATGGTAAGCAAATTACGGTTGGTGATGCACTTGAAACAATTGCATATTATTTTAAGTAAAAAGATTCGCATTTAGCGAATCTTTTTTCGTATATTGCGAAGGGTCTTTTTTATGTTAATGGCTTTAGAAAATGGAAAGCTTATTATGGCACGAGATGCCAAAAGGAATCATAAATATTATTGCTGTGATTGTGGTGAATTGGTGGTTTTGAAAAAAGGTATTAATAAAATTCCACATTTTGCTCATCAAGCAAATTCGAAGTGTAAAACGGGAGCCGGTGAATCTTATGCGCATACACTTGGCAAAGACATCATATTAAACTCGTTACCATGTGATGCTGATGTAGAGGTATATTTACCAGCTTTAAAACAACGAGCGGATATTCTTTTGAGTAATATGGCAATTGAGTATCAATGCAGTCCTATTAGCTTTCAACAGTTGAGTAAGCGGGTAGCTGGTTACCATTCAATTGGTCTGGAATCTTCTTGGATCTTGGGGATGAAATATTATAAAAAGAAGGTTTCAAGTCCTTCGGTACTTCAATTCATTAGATATCATAAAAACACGGGGTACTATCTTGTTTATCTGAATTCTTTTAGATCACGATATTTTATCCGCTACCAAATTCATCAAGTTGATGGGGTCTATCGTTACCGAGAGAAGTCATTTAAATGCTGGTATTCAATGTTTGAATTTTTTAACAAAAAGCAATCTGATAAATTAAAGCAGCCCAATTTAATCAAAGTATGTAAACAAATTGAGAAGAAAGTTCGCTATCGTGATCAGGGGATGATGGCATTACAGGAATACTGTTACCTAAATGGAAAGACGGTGACTGGATGTCCACTTATTTGTCATCATTATCGGATGTTGCCTCCAGTTTTTGGTCACCAGTGGTTGACTTGGGAAATAATTTTCATCTGTGAACTAAAAAAGTGGGTTGGTAAAAGTATTTTTCAATTTATGGATAAAGTATATCAAGAAAGCCATTTTGCTGATCCAAATGATCAATTTGTTTTTCTAACCAGTGTTGAAAATGTAAGGAAGGCTTATATTCAAAGATTTGTGGCTTGTTTGATTCATAATAAGCTGTTGGTGATTGATGATGGAAAGATTGAACGAGTTGAAGAATTTACATGGTATAGAGATGTTTATGCTAAGATAAGCATGATTAAGAAACGTTCATGAAATGGAGATTGTAAAATGTCAAAGATAAATGATTTGCCAAATCGAAACGAGGTTCCAAAAGAATTAACTTGGGATTTGACTACTGTGTATAAGGATCATGCGGAGTTTGAACGAGCATATAGTGAAGTTAATGATTTAGTTGGAAGAGTTAGTCAATTAAAAGGGCAACTTGGCTTAAATAGTGAATCGCTTTTAAGTGTAATTAGGCAAGTATTGGACTTGAATCGAAAATATGAAAAATTATATGTTTATGCTCAGTCAGCTAGTGATGTTGATACTACTAATAATAACCTTCAAAGTGACATGGACCGGGTTAATAAATTAGGAAGCAAAGTTGGTCAGGCACAGTCTTGGTTTGAACCCGAAATCATTTCCTTAGGGTCTGAAAGCATCGAACAGTTTATTAGGGAAAATCCAAAGTTGGAAGAATATCGAAGATTTTTTGATAAGATTTTAGTTAATCAGGATCATGTTTTACCTGAGGACCAAGAAAAGTTGATGGCTAGGGCTTCAACAATTTTTGAGGCACCCGAAAAGACATTTGGAATCTTAGATAGTTCTGACCTTAAATTTCCTCAGTTGGATGATGGGTCAGGTAAAAACGTACGACTTTCTAACGGTATTTATAGTTTACTTCTAGAGTCGCAAAAGCCAGAAGTGAGAAAAAATGCTTTCAAATCTTTTTACTCAACCTTTGACCAATTTCAAAACACACTTGCTTCAACTTTGTCAGCAGAAGTATCTGTTCATAACTTTGAAGCACAGACGAGAAAATATGATTCAGCAAGACAAATGGCAATGAGTGAAAATGAGATTCCTGAAACTGTCTATACAACCTTAGTAAAAAGTGTTCATGAACACCTACCGTTATTTCATCGGTACGTTGCGCTTAGAAAAAAAGCTTTAAATGTTTCTGAATTACACATGTATGATATGTACGTGCCATTAAGTGGAAAACCAAGTCTTAAGTATTCCTTTGGTCAAGCCAAGGATGAAGCTTTAAAAGCATTAAGTGTTTACGGTCCTGACTACGTTAAACATGTTAAAGAAGAATTTAATAATCGCTGGATTGATGTAGTTGAAAATAAAGGAAAACGCACGGGAGCATACTCATCTGGGATGTATGATACGAATCCATTTGTTTTGCTTAATTGGCAAGATAATCTTGATAATTTATACACTTTGGTGCACGAGACAGGACATAGTATGCACAGTTACTATACTTCTCATAACCAACCATACCAGTACGGCGATTATTCAATCTTCGTGGCCGAAATTGCGTCAACTACTAACGAAAATATCTTGACTGATTACTTACTTAAAAATAATTCTGATCCAGAAGTCCGCAAATACGTCCTTAATTCTTATTTAGATGGGGTAAAGGGAACGATTTTCCGTCAAACCCAGTTTGCTGAATTTGAAGAGTTTATCCATCAATCAGAACAAGAAGGAAAGTCGTTAACTGCGGACTTTATGAACAAATATTACTTTAATTTGAACCAAGAATATTATGGAAAAGACGTTGTTTCTGATCCTGAGATTCGACTTGAATGGTCCAGAATTCCTCATTTTTACTATGATTTCTACGTTTATCAATACGCAACTGGTTTTGCGGCTGCTTCCGCATTAGCGGATCGAGTTATGAGTGGAGATCCTAAAAAGATTGATTCGTATCTGAACTATTTAAAATCAGGAAGTAGTAAGGATCCTATTACTATTATGAAAGCAGCTGGAGTTGATATGACTAAACCGGATTATTTAAATCAAGCCTTTGATAAGTTTGAAAAACGCTTAGATGAACTGGAAAAAATGCTTTAGATCTACTATAAGCACAATGTTTGAAATATTATGTGAGAGGAATATGCTGTACTTGTAATTAATTGAGGAGGGGTGTTTGCATGACAGCTAGAGATGAAACATTTACATTAAACAATGGGATTAAGATTCCCAAGATCTTTTTTGGAACCTATGAAATTCCAGCTAGAGAGACGGAAAAGAGTGTTGATCAAGCATTAAAAGATGGTTATCCTGGGATCGATACTGCACGTGATTATGGAAATGAACGTGAAGTTGGAAATGCAATCAAGAACAGTGATGTTAACCGTGATGATATTTTTCTGACCACTAAGATTGAAAGCCCAGAATCTTATGATGAAGCAACTAAAATGATTGATGAAGCATTAGAAAAATTACAAACTGACTATATTGATTTAATGTTGTATCATTGGCCTGCAGGTGATCTAACTGAAACTTATCGTGCCATGGAAGATGCCGTTAAGGCGGGTAAATTAAAAAGTATTGGATTATCTAATTTCTATGGTGATGATTTAGATAAAATTTTAAAGAACGCTAACATTGCACCAGTTGTTGATCAAGTTGAAACTAATGTATTTCGTCAACAAAAAGACTTTTTGCCAGTTGCTAAAAAAGATGATTTACGACTGGAAGCTTGGTCACCATTTGCACGAGGTCGTAACGGCTTCTTTACCAATGAAACGTTGGGAAAGATTGCTCAAGCTCACGATAAGACCATTGGTCAGGTTGGTCTTCGCTTCTTAATTCAAAATGGAATTATTGTTTTACCACGATCCACTAAACCAGATCGGATTAAGAGTAATTTGGATATTTTCAATTTTGAGTTAACACCCGATGAAATGAAAGAAATTAATAAGCTAGATACTGAAAAGAGCCAGTTTGGTTGGCTTTAGTAACAAAAAAGTGGTCTCGCACCTATTAGGTGCGAGACCACTTTTTTTATTCTAGAGGACCCTTAGATTATTTGTTTGTTTAATTTTACCATCAAGTTCTCGTGATTCCTTTTGAATTATGTGATTACAAATATCAAATAACTCTTGGTAGTCAACTTTATCAATTAGTAAACCGTTGTCTGAAGAATCACAGTCGAATATTACTAGATTACCATGATTTGAGATATTCATTTCTGAAATCATTTGTTGATCAGATTGAAAGGTGCTCTCAGTTAATTTTGAACGACGGTCTTCTTTAAACATTTCCAAGTCTAGATTAGCTTTTTGGGCAATGTCGTAAACTAAGCTATCACAGTAAGTCATGTTTCTTTTTAGAATGTCGTGCTGTAGTGCAAATAAAAAGGTTCGACCTTTTTTTGCTCCTTGAAATAGGGCTGCTTTATAATCAAGGATTAGTTTATATGGAAGAAGTTGTGAGTGAGCTTCCTTATTACCAGATATAACGCTAAGGTTCATGATCGGAATGATTCGAAATGATGTCTTACAAGGTAATTGCTTTGATAAACGATCAATAGTTCGTTCAGACTCAGCACAATCACTGCAAGTTGGGTCTACAAATAAATATAGTTCAATCATAACTTTTTCCTTTCCTAGTTTGTTATCTTTCTCTTCTATAACGACGCACTTACTAGATTATCATTTTTTTATAAAAATTCAATAAATTTGTTTTAGTACTCTTATTATACTGGGATGATAATTAAGTGTGGTATTATGTTTCTGGAACAATATGACAGACTGGAGATTGTTGTTTTATGGTAAAGAATTGGGATGACTTTTTATTTCCATATCAAGAAGCTTCAAATGAATTAAAATTAAAATTACGTGGGATTCGCTCCGAGTACTTAGAACGCGGCGAACGCTCACCAATTGAGTTTGTTACCAGTAGAATTAAACCAATTGATAGTATCAAAGAAAAAATGCAGCGACGTCACATTGAAGAATCACGCTTGTCTGAAGACATGGAAGATATTTGTGGGTTGCGTATTATGTGTGAATTTCTTGATGATATTTATACGGTAGTAGATATTCTCAGAAAACGAAATGACATTAATATTTTAGAAGAACGGGATTACGTTAATAATGAAAAAGCCAGTGGCTACCGTTCATACCACATTGTATTTAGTTATCCCTTGCAGTTAGTCGATGGGCAAAGGAATATTCTGGCTGAAATTCAAATTAGAACTTTAGCAATGAACTTTTGGGCTACCATTGAACATTCTTTAAATTATAAGCATCCTGATGTTTTTCCTCCTGAAGTTCATAAGAGGTTACAGGGGGCATCGGAAACCGCTTATAAGTTGGATGAAGAAATGTTAGAGATTAAACAAGAGTTAGATCGAGATCTTAAGGATCAAAACGATAAACACGATAAACACGAATCGAGGGACCAAAAATGAAAATTGCAATTTATAGTAACGATGGTGAGACCTCGAGTCGAATTGCATCGGAATTATCAAAAGAGATTGAAAATGCAAAAGATTTAGAAATTGATGAACTTAATCCTGAAATTGTAATTTCCGTTGGTGGAGATGGTACGTTACTTTCTGCTTTTCATCATTACGATGATTTGACTGACAAGATTAGGTTCGTTGGAATTCACACGGGTCATTTGGGATTTTATACTGACTGGCGTGATACTGAAGTGACCCAGTTGGTTGAAAGTTTGAAGCATGATAATGGTCAAAGTGTTAGCTATCCCTTATTAGATATCGAAGTAGATTATGCTGATGGTGGCCAACCAGATTATATGATTGCGCTAAATGAGGCTACCTTTAAAAAACTGTTCGGAACGATGGTGGCCAAAGTCTTCATCAAAGGAGAACTTTTTGAAAACTTTCGTGGCGATGGATTATGTATTTCAACTCCCACTGGATCAACCGCATACAATAAATCAGTAGGGGGAGCAATTATTTCGCCTAAGTTCAATTCAATTCAAGTGGCTGAGATGGCTTCAATTAATAACCGGGTTTTTCGAACGATTGGTTCACCGATCATTATTCCACCAACTGAATCCATTACGATTGTGCCGGAGGTATCACTCCATAACGTTCTAACATACGACCAGTTATTAATTAAAGATCGTCCAATTAAGTCCATTAAATTCAAAATTTCCAAACGAAGAATTTATTTTGCCAAATATCGTCACACTCATTTTTGGCAGCGGGTAAGTAATTCATTCATTGGGGAAACCCTTGACGATGATTAGTTTTGATTGGATTTATGATGAATATAAACCCATGAAAGTCAGAACGTTTGTGATGAAAAATGGGGTTACCAGATCGCTGCTTAAAAGTATTCGTTATCATGGTGGTCACTTGATGGTAAATAGTAGGGATGTTTATACTAGTTTTGAATTATCACGTGGTGATCGAGTTAAGGTTATTTTGCCACCTGAAGAACAAAATGATTTTTTGCAGGTTTCAAATTTACCGATTAAGATTTTATTTGAAAATGATAATTTTTTGGTAATTGATAAGCCGGTCGGGGTTGCTTCAGTTCCTTCACATATTTATCCTAATGACACAATTTTAAATCGTGTTTTAGGTTATTATGTTCGTAATGATTATCCAAGTAAGAAGGTTCACATCGTTAATCGGCTTGATCGTGATACGAGTGGTCCGGTTATTTTTGCTAAGAATCATTTAGCTCATTCGGTACTTGATAAGCAACTGAAAGACCGACAGGTAAAAAAATATTATGTTGCCGTTGTGTTAGGTGAACTTAACATCAAGCACGGGCAGATTGTGCTCCCAATTGGTAGAAAACCAGGATCATTTATCGAACGAGAAGTCAGAAATGACGGCAAATATTGTCGAACTGAATTTTGGACATTGAAGGTTAATAATGGAATGTCGTTGGTCAAAATTAGGTTGCATACGGGGCGAACACATCAAATTCGGGTTCATTTTGCAAGAATTGGCTATCCGCTTGTGGGAGACTGGCTATACAATCCTTACGAACACAGCAATAAACGGCAAAAATTGCATTGTTATCAGACAATTTTTTTTGATCCGTTTGAAAAAAAAGACGTCAAAGTCGAATCCCAAATTCCTAGTGATTTTAAAGAGTTATTGAATTAAGATTTATTGATTTTTATAATATTTGGTTAGCTAAAACGTATAATTCTAGGACACCAGTGTCCTAGAATTTTATTTTTTCATGAGTTAAAGATGAGCCAAAATAAATAATTAAGTAAATTGGGGTAGACATTTTTAAGATTTCACTTTAGAATAATTACTATTAATATTGTTTATATTTTTATTAATTTTTGATCGTTAGATGTTATACTTAATTATGATGTTACAGTTTTGAAAAGGAGAGATAATTGATGAAGAAGCTCATTAAGAAGCACAACCAAATGGCTCTTAGTACTGGAGAGACTAAACGCCGTAACAAATTGGTGAAAACCAAAAAGGGCTGGATGAAAGTAGCTATGGGTACGGTCTTTGCCAGTGCGGCATTGTTCACGTTTAACTTAAATAGTTCAGTAAATGCTGATAAGATAAGTACTGTCCCAGTTTCTGAAAGTGAACCGGCTTCAAATGCTCAACCAAAGAAGGAAATTATTCAAGAACAACCAACAGTTGCAAACACTAATCAAACCCAAAACGATAGTGGTTCAACCCAAGTGGAAAACACTAATAAGACTGCCACACAGTTACAACAAGCAGAATCAGTAAATGGTGAGACAAATACAGAAGTTAAGAATTCTTCTGAAACAAATGTACATACACCAACATTACAATCAAGTGATTCTAAACAATCTCAGAACGAAAATGAAGTTACTGCTGATAATCAACAACCAACTAAGACTGATCAATCAGCTCAAACTAACTCATTAAATGATAGTAATGCTGTTTCAAAATCGACTGAGACTAATAATGTCAAAGATCAGAATGATTCTAATGAACAGCAACAATCACCAAAAGTTTCAAAGACTAGTGATCAACAGCAAGTAACAAAAGCTGATGCCAGTCAACAATCAGCACAGAATTCTGAAGTTGCTCTCAAGGCAGCTGATAATGCTGAAAACGAGAACAAAGTTTCTGAAAATAATAATGAGCATCAACAGAATGCAGATCAAAATCAAAACGTTAACTTAAAGGCTGACGTTGCCACTCCAGATAAGCAGATTGGTCCTGGTTATTATGATTCAAGCGTTGAAAACAACGTAAATCAAAACGTGCAACGCCCATCACAATATACTAATTTTAATGTTTCAAATAACACTAATTTTGCCAGTTATACTCAGGACTTTATTAATAAGGTGACTCCTGGTGCAATTGCTGGATGGAAGAAATATGGTGTTTTACCATCAATTTCAATCGCTCAGGCCATCATTGAAAGTGGTTGGGGGAGATCTGGATTAGCCGTTAAGGGTAACAATTTATTTGGAATCAAAGGTTCTTATAACGGTCAATCAATTTACTTTCCAACTCAAGAATACATCAATGGACACTGGGTTACTGTTCAAGCAGCCTTTAGATTATACCCAAGCTGGGCTGCAAGCATTGAAGACCATGGTGCTTTCTTAAGGGACAACCCACGTTACAGCAACTTACTTGGCGTACGAGATTACGTGAGTGTAGCCTATGCTTTACAAAATGATGGATATGCGACTGATCCTAGTTATGCTCAGACACTTATTAACTGTGTCCGTAACTATAATTTAACTAGCATCGATCAAATCGCCTTTCAAGATGAAGGTAATCCACTACCAGCTCCTGATGTTAAGCCAGCTTCTGGTACTTATACCTTCAGTCAAACCACCAATATTAGAACTTCGCCAAGTCTAAGTGCTCCAGTTGTAGGACAATATAAGGCTGGAGAAAGTGTCATTTACAATGGTACTGTTGATGCTGATGGATATACATGGTTAAGATACAAATCATATTCTGGTGATGATTTGTATGTTGCTAAGGTAAGCGACGTACCAGCCTCAAATCCAGAGTCAAATGTCACACCAGCTTCTGGAACCTATACATTCGGTCAAACTACTAACATTAGAACTGCTCCAAGTACTAGTTCTCAGATTGTAGGTCAATACGATGCCGGTGAACGAGTTGTTTATGATGGTACTGTCCAAGCCGATGGATACACATGGCTAAGATATCGTGGTGGATCAGGTGCCTATCGTTATGTTGCTAAATTAAGCAATACTTCCACTCCCGCACCTAGCCCAGATGCAAACGTTAAGCAAGAATCAGGGATGTATACCTTTAATCAAACTACCAACATTAGAACTGCTCCAAGTACTAGTTCACAAGTTGTGGGACAGTACGATGCCGGTGAGCGAGTTGTTTATGATGGTACTGTTAATGCCGATGGATACACTTGGTTAAGATATAAGGCAGCTTCAGGTGCCTACCGTTACGTTGCTAAACTAGATAACAATACTTCAACTCCAAATAACCAACCAAATGTCACTGAAACTTCAGGTACCTATACTTTTGGCCAGACTACTAATATTAGAACTTCACCAAGTACTAATTCACAGGTTGTAGGCCAATATAATGCTGGTGAACGGGTTGTTTATGATGGCAAAGTGATTGCTAATGGATACACATGGCTAAGATATCGTGGTGGATCAGGTGCCTACCGTTATGTTGCTGAATTAGGAAATGGTTCTGTTTCTGGTAACAACCAATCAGACGTTACTCCCACTTCTGGCCGATTTACTTTCAGACACGCTACTAACATTAGAACTTCACCAAGTACTAGTTCACAAGTTGTGGGACAATATGATGCTGGAGAAAGCGTTGTTTATGATGGCAAAGTAATTGCTAATGGATACACATGGTTAAGATACCGAGCAGCTTCAGGTGCATATCGTTACGTTGCCGACTTGAACTAAAATTAATTAGGTGAAAATAATTTTTAGAAACACCCTTAAACATTTTCAAATAAATGAAATGGAGTATGGATTATGAACTTAAAGAAAGTAACCTCACTAATTTTAATTAGTTTTGCAGTGGTCACCATTGGAGTGTTTGTGCCTAATGTGGGACATGTTAATGCGCAAACTACTCAATTTGCGCAGGGTAATAGTGGTCAAGGGGAGATTGTAGTTCACTACGTTGATCAAAATGGTCACGTAATTCGTCCTGCAACCACCGCCATGGGAGCAACTGGTAGTACCTATATTGCGTCGATTCCTAACATTCCTGGATACAAGTATTCTAGTATTCAAAATGGACAAAATAATAGTAATGGTCCCCAAATGACATTTGGTGGTAGTGATAGTTCGACAGATATTATGGAAATGACGATTATTTATTCATCAACTGGTAACAGTACGGCAAATAATAAACAACCTAACCGTGCTAATGCTGGTGTGAGTTCCAATGGTAGTCAGACTAATGGTAAAAATAATAACGGGACTAGTGATAGTTCAGCTACTGGCACCCAGAAAAATGCTACTAGTAATAATCAGACAAATGAAAAAAAGCAAAATGAAAAAGCCAAGGATCAATCAAAGGCCAAAGGTAATTCCCAAAAACCCAATGCTGATAAGAATGCCAAGGATAAAAAGAATCAATCTGATAAGAAGAATCAGAAAAACAAAAAGGCAAAAAAAGATCATGACAAAAATGATGCTAAGCACGAGAAAAAAGATGGGAGCATTACTCCCTGGGTAGTTGGAGGAATTATTGTGGTGGTAGTTGCTGGAGTTGGTGCTTTTCTATGGCACAAGTTCAGAGGACCACGTCATTTTGAACATTAAGAAAGTTCATTGATTGGAGAAAAACAAATAATCCCGTAACGCTAGTTTTTAGCGTTACGGGATTATTTTTATAGCTGAAGCTATTTTTTGTTAATTATAATATTGGGATCAGCAATCTTTTGGACCTTATCCAATTCATCTTTGGACTCTACGAGTGGAATTAACTGAAGATTCTGATAATTTTTTATTTTTGCAGATAAACTTTCTATTCTGGTTGATGCAACTACTCCAGCAAAGTTATTGTTATCAATCCAGTTCAGAGTATCAGTCCAATTTTTTTCAATTATTTGATCAAATACAGGTGAAAAATACAGTTGCATGCCGCCTGCGGCCGCCATCAAAATTTCCATGGCCTCTAAGTCGACTTTATTTTGGTCATTTAAAGCACCAATAATGACACCATCAACACCTAACTCTTGGCATTGAAAAAGATCATCTTCCATGATTTTTATCTCAGAATCATTAAAGGTACTAGTATTATTATTTGATGAAATTAAGACGTCGATGCTTCGCTTTTTTTCGTGAGCATATTTACATGCTTCTGCGATAAATCCACGACTGGGGGTCATCATTTCCTGATTAATTGCAATTTTTAATTGAGAACTTTCAAGTTCAGCAGATACCTCTCTAAATTTTGATACAAGTGGTTCAACGATTGTCATATAAACTACCTCCTGCAACAATTATAACTATTATGGATCTGAATTGACATCGATTTTGCGCTTAAATGGAATTAGACGCGTGATATAATTGAAAAAGAAAGTTATTGAACGAATTATTGGAGGATGTAAATGACTAATCATATTGCATTATTTGAACCATTAATGCCAGCTAATACTGGCAATATTGCAAGAACATGTGCGGGAACTGATACCGTTCTTGATTTAATTAAACCGTTGGGTTTTTCGGTTGATGATAAACACTTAAAGAGAGCTGGATTAGATTACTGGGATAAGGTTAAGATCAATTATCACGAAAATCTTCCTGAATTTTTAAAAACCATTCCAGACAAGCAAAGGTTGTTTTTGGTTTCAAAGTTTGGGAAAAAGGTGTATACAGATCCTAATTATAGTGATGATAACGTGGATTATTATTTTTTGTTTGGAAAAGAAACGACGGGATTGCCCGAAAACTTTGAACGTCAGTATTCCAAACAAGCTATTAGAATTCCTCAAGATGATTCTCATATTCGAGCATTGAATTTATCGAACACTTGTGCGATTGTAATATATGAGGCTTTAAGGCAACAGAAATTTGCTGGACTTGAAGTGACTCATACTTATGAGCACGATAAATTAAAATAATGCGAAGGGGTGCCTTAGTTGGCTCAACGAAAAACAAAACGTAAAACTACAAAGCGTAAAATAACGAGAAAACGTCGTCCAAGGAAAAAAAGAAATTCTGTTTGGAACAAATTAAAGAACTTTTGCGGTGAAAAGAAATTAAATATCATTGGTTTGATTTTTATGTTGATAGCCGTTTTAGGATTTTTCAGCTTAGGAATGGCGGGGACCCTGTTTGCTAATGTATTTCGGTTAGTGGTTGGGAACGCCTACCAGGTTTTGACAATTTTTCTAGGTGTTTTTGGCATCTTATTGCTTCTGGGAATTAAGATTCCTCGAATCGATTACCATTATATTTTGGGTTTTTTGATAGCATTTATTGGTTGGATTTTAAACTTATCCATTACCTTTTCGAATTCTTTAAATTCCCATGTTAACTTTGTGTCCACCACCTTCAATGCGTTACTTTCTGATATTACTAACGGTGTCTCTACTAGTAACGTTGGGGGTGGGATGATTGGCGCTACGTTATTATCTTTTTTCGATACCCTTATCTCGTTAGTTGGGACTTTGATCCTTGCTTACAGTTTAATGGTCGTTGGAGCGATCATCTTCTTTAAACTACCAGTTATTAAGTGGCTCAAAGGCTTTTTGACTTGGTCAGCTAAGTGGTTTACTGCGATTATTGCGTCATTTAATCGGGCGCACCTGAATAATCAAGAGCGACGAAATAATCGAAAATTACAAAAGCAGCAATCAGCAAAGACAAATCAGTTTCAAGATTATCTAGGACATCAAAAAGAAAATGAGAAGAACAGTTCGAAGTCTCAAGCATCCGTTAATTCACCAACTGTTCCAGTCAATAAGCCAACGGAACATGTTGGTGTTAAACAAGATGAGAATACTCCTCACATAACGGTTGCAAGTAAGAAGCCTAAACGGAATCATTTTGATAATGAAACCAAAACGAGTTTACCAACTTTTGAAAATAATTCTTCTGGTAACCACTATCAACTTCCTTCAACTAATCTCCTTACTAAAGTGCCAGAGCAAGATCAGACTGCAGAATATAATGCGATCGATAAAAATACGAAAATTCTACAAAAGACTTTAAAGAGTTTCGGGGTTGATGCTGAGGTAAAAAATGTAAGCTTAGGACCATCGGTTACCGAATATGAGTTGCATCCAGCAATTGGTGTAAAAGTTTCTAAAATTGTCAATTTGAGTGATGATATTGCACTTGCATTAGCAGCAAAAGACATCAGGATTGAAGCACCAATTCCAGGCAAATCTTTAATTGGGATCGAAGTTCCTAATAAAGCAATTTCGACCGTTTCGTTTCGGGATGTATTTGAAAATCAGACTGGTAACAACCATGGTATTCTAAATGTTCCTTTGGGTAAAAACGTTAACGGTGACGTTGTTTCTTGCGATATTACCAAGATGCCTCATTTGTTAATTGCGGGATCAACTGGAAGTGGTAAGTCGGTTGCAATTAATTCAATTCTCACTAGTATTCTTTTAAAAGCGACTCCCGACCAGGTTAAATTTATGTTAATTGACCCTAAGAAAGTTGAGTTGGGTGTTTATAATGGGATTCCTCATCTTTTAAGCCCAGTGGTTTCAGATCCTAAGAAAGCCGCTCGCGCTCTTCATAAAGTGGTTGATGAAATGGAACATCGTTATGAGATGTTTGCCCAGACAGGTCAACGTAAAATTAGTGGATATAATAAGTATATTCAAGAAAAGAATCGGACTGAAGGTACGGCTCTTCCAACTCTCCCATACATTGTAGTGGTTGTTGATGAACTAGCTGATTTAATGATGACGGTCTCAAATGAAGTGGAGAGTGCCATCATTAGACTAGCTCAGATGGGAAGAGCAGCTGGGGTTCATATGATTTTGGCAACTCAACGTCCGTCAGTTGATGTTATTACCGGATTGATTAAAGCTAATGTCCCATCAAGAATCGCTTTTGCGGTATCAAGTGGAGTTGATTCAAGAACAATTTTAGATACGAATGGAGCTGAAAAATTACTTGGGAGGGGTGATATGCTGTATCTCCCGATCGATCAAAACATTCCAGCGCGTGTCCAAGGTTCCTTTATTTCTGATAGTGATGTTGAAAACGTGATTGATTTTGTCAAGAAACAAGCTGAGCCAGAATATGATGACTCAATGATGGTTACTGATGCTGAAATTAAAGAAGAAGAAAAAGACGATGATGAGGATGATCTATTTGATGATGCTCTGAAATTTGTTGTAAAAGAACAAAAAGCCAGTACGTCGATGATTCAACGTCAGTTTCGAATTGGTTATAATCGGGCGGCTCGGATTGTTGATGATATGGAACAACGTGGGTATATTGGACCACAGCATGGAAGTAAACCTAGAGACGTCTATAAGAAGCCTTCCTCTGATGATGAAAAATAAAAAGACACTCTGAATTTGCTTCAGAATGCCCTAAAACGATATTATTAATTTACATGCCACCAAAGAAAGCAGCTGCTGATCCAGCAACCACTGATAAAATGGTTGCAATAATCATTAACCAAACAAAGATCATTAAGATCTTTTGAAACGTTGTTTTATCTTTCCATTTATTCAAAGTATCCACCACTTTCAGTATTCATACTGTCACAATTCTAACTTTGAACTAAAAATATTGCAAATCACTTATTATACCTAATTTACGAGGTTAAAAATGGTCAATTATATATCTAATCTACATTTATTAGTGGAGTCATTAATTAAGCCTTTATTACTTTTCATTATTATTGGTTTTATTATTATTTTTTTTAAGCGCATTACTAAAAATCGGATGTTTCAACGGCTGAGTGTTCTTGATTCATTTCCAATCATTGGAATTTGGTTAGTTCATGTCATTACTATGACGAGTCATGGATTTTCGTTTTTGCCATTATTCATTTTGGCTTGGATGATAATTGGGATTATCTTTTTGTTTTACCGAGTGATCGATGAAGGACAGTTGTTGCCAAAACAATTTTTAGTTAATTTTTGGCGAATAAGTGACATTTATTGGATAATTATTTTTATATTTTCTTTGATTGTAAAAATTATTATAATACACTGATATAAAAGCATTCCTGGGATTTGTTTTCCGGAGTGCTTTTATTTTTTGTGGATTTTTATGGAGGCAAAGTGGTAGGAAGTGGTTTATTGTGGTAAACTAAATTTATATTTAGGGGAGAAGGGAATGATGAATTATGTTCATGGGCGAATATCGACATAACATCGATGCCAAGGGACGTCTCATCATTCCCGCTAAATTTAGAGATTTATTAGGAGATAAATTTGTCATTACTCGTGGTTTAGATGGCTGTCTTTTTGGGTATACCGAGAATGAATGGCAAAAAGTTCAGGATAAGATTAATGAACTGCCCTTTAACAAAAAAGATGCGCGAATGTTTGCACGTTTTTTCTTTTCTGCGGCCACTGAATGTGATATTGATAAACAAGGCCGAGTCAATATCCCGACCGCTCTTTGTAAGTATGCCGACCTGACCAAAAGCTGTGTTTTGGCTGGAGTATCGACTAGATTTGAAATTTGGGATGCTTCTAAGTGGGATAGTTATACGGATGAGGCTGCGAGTGAGTTCAGCGATATTGCTGAAAATTTACTTGATGTCTAACTTGAGGTGAATTTTAATGTCTACGTTTAAACATCAAACGGTTTTATTAAATGAGGCTATTCGTGGTTTGGATGTTAAGCCCAATGGAATCTATGTTGATTGTACTCTTGGAGGTGGAGGCCATAGTTCTAAGATCTTGTCGGAACTAAAAAATGGCCATTTATACGCTTTTGATCAAGATCAAGTTGCCATCGATTATAATCAAACCCATTTAGAAAAGTTCTTAAAAGATAATGAAATCACTTTTATTCATGATAATTTTAGAAATTTTAAACGTGACTTGAAACGTTATGATGTCGTTGGAATTGATGGGGTTGTCTATGATTTAGGAGTTTCTTCACCACAATTGGATGATGCCAAGCGGGGCTTTAGTTATCAAAAGGATGCTCGTCTTGATATGCGGATGGATCAAAGAAATGATCTAGATGCTTGGGAAGTTATTAATCACTGGTCGTATGAAAAGTTAGTGAAAATTTTTTATCGTTATGGTGAGGAAAAATTTTCTAAGCAAATTGCTCGTAGTATTGAAAAAAATAGAGCTGATCATCCAATTGATACTACAAGTCAGTTAGCTGAAATCATTAAGAATGCCATTCCAGCTCCAGCACGAAGACATGGTGGTAACCCAGCTAAGCGTGTTTTTCAAGCCGTACGAATTGCCGTTAATGATGAGTTAGGCGCTTTAGAAGATTCACTTGAGCAGGCGTTAGACATGTTAAATGTTCATGGTCGGATTAGTGTAATCACGTTTCAATCGCTTGAAGATCGTTTGGTAAAGGGGATTTTTAAAGAAAAAACCACCATTCAAGATTTACCCCATGATTTACCGGTCATACCGGATTCAATGCAACCAAAGTTTAAAATGGTCCAAAGAAAACCAATTTTACCCAGTGCTGATGAACTTAGTCAAAATCATCGATCGCACAGTGCCAAACTCAGAATCATTGAGAAAATTAAATAGGAGGTGGGAACTTTGGCACAAAATGGTCTAGCAAAAAAAGAATATTCAAATGGAAACGCGTATGAAACATATCGAAGAAATCAGATCAATTCAAAGCGTGTTACTACTCCCCAAAGAGAACATAAGTTCAGTCCTAAGCTGGAAATTACAATTTTAGTAGTTGGATGTGCGATGATATTCTTAATGTCGGTCGCATTGGTTTGGACAAGGATTTCACTTTCAGGTGCCGAGCAAACGTTGCAAGATACTGAGAGTCGATCAACAAGAATACATAATACCAATACCGGACTTAAGCAACAGATTGATGAACTTCAAAGTAGTTCACGTTTAGATAAGGTTGCTAAAGGATCGGGATTAAAACTTTCAAATGATCAAATAAGGAACGTCACAAAATGAATAAAAAACAAGAGCAGATAAAAAATCGGAAAAATGCGATTGCTAATCGAAAAAAATTTGGGATGTATTTTCGGATTTTAGTAATTGTAGTTTTCCTGTTGATTTTCGGCTTTTTTTTTAAAAAAGCAATTTTCAAAAGTGCGAATCACGTTAATTTGGCACAGCAAACAAAGAGTTTGTATGCCCAAACTAACGTGATTAAGTCTAAACGTGGAACCATCTATGATAACAATAATCAAGCGTTGGCTGAGGATACCAGTACTTACTCGATTTATGCTATTTTAAACAAGTCGCAAAAGACTAAAGATGATAAACCAGATTACGTAACTAATCCTGAAAAAACCGCTAGGGTCCTTTCTGAAAACTTGCCGATTAGTTACAAAGATGCCCTTAAGGCCCTTAAACCAAAGAAACAAGCCTTTCAGGTTGAATTTGGAAATCCGGGAAAAAACATTTCTTTAGTTGATAAACAAAAAATTGTTTCTCATCATTTGCCCGGCATCAAATTTGTTCAACAACAGAGTCGATTATATCCAAATGGGGTCTTTGCATCTCACATTGTTGGGTTGGCTTCTCCAGTTACCAATAACAAGACTAAGGAAACAAACTTAGTGGGACAAATGGGCCTTGAAAAGTCATTTAATAAAGTTCTGAGTGGGAAAAATGGGTATGAAGAAGTAAGACATGATAATTATGGTTACGAAGTACCTGATGATAATAAAAAAGAACGACCAGTGGTTAACGGGAATAGTGTTCATACCACAATTGATTCTCGATTAGAATTTCTACTTGAAAACCAGATGAGTGAGGTACAATCACAGGTTCATCCAAAGAGTATGAATGCCATGCTGATTGATGCTAAGACTGGGAAAGTTTTAGCCGCTGCTCAACGACCAACTTTCAATGCTACAACTGGCAAGGGATTAGGTGGAATTTGGCGGAATACATTAACCCAAGATGCTTTTGAGCCAGGTTCAACCATGAAGATTTTTACGCTAGCCGCTTCAATTGATAGTGGTAATTTCCATGGAAATGAGCGCTATCTATCAGGTAAATATGATATTGATGGTAAGATTGTGCCAGATTGGCTACCAACAGGATGGGGAATGATCACTTATAATAAGGGATTTGCCTTGTCTAGTAACGTTGCCATGGCACATTTGGAACAACAGATGGGGCCAAATACTTGGAAAGATTACATTAATCGATTCCAGTTTCTGAAGAATACTAATTCAGTTTTTGGTGATGATGATTCGGGGAATATGCAATTTAAGTTACCAATTGAACAGGCTAATACTGCCTTTGGTCAAGGTATTCAAGTAACTGCCTTGCAGATGGTGCAAGCTATGACTTCAGTTGCTAATAACGGCAAAATGATCAAGCCAAGGTTTGTTGATGATATAACCAATGATCACAATAAGGTGGTTAAGAATTATAAGGAAGAAACGTTGGGACATCCCATTAAACCCTCAACTGCTAAAGCTGTTCGAAAGCATATGGAAGATGTTGTTTATAAGCCATATGGGATCGGTCAAGATTACAAGATTCCTGGATATCGAGTAGCTGCAAAGACTGGTACTGCTCAGGTAAGTAATGGATCTGGCGGTTATGAGAATGGTGACGATAGTTACCTGTATTCGGTTGCTGGAATGGTACCTTCTTCAAACCCAAGATACATTATGTACGTAAGTATGAAACAACCCACTTTAAACGGTGGAAAGACCGCTACCCAATTGATGGCGCAAATCTTCAATCCAGTTATGCAGCGGGCATTAACCCAAAATACAGCTGATAATGCGCAAGTTCCAGATGTCGTTAGTCAAAAGACTGATGTGGCTAAAGACCAACTTAGTAAAAGTCATTTGGAGCCAATTGTGATTGGTGATGGTGACACGGTTACTAAGCAAAGTCCAACGGCGATTGGTGCTGGTTCAGGAGATAATCACGTTATTTTGATCACTAGCGGAGTATTAAAGATGCCTAGTCTTAAAGGTTGGAGCGAAAAAGACGTTCAAACGCTTAGTGATCAATTGGGTATCAAATTAAGTACTAGCGGTAAGGGAAAAGTAGAAAGTCAGAGTATCAATGTAGGTCAAAGAATTACCCCCAAAGCTACGTTGACAGTTAAATTAAAATAAATTTTGAGAGGATGAAAAGTGATGGATTGGTTAATTCCACTAATTGGAGGATTTATTATTACACTGGGACTAACGCCAGTATTAATAAGTTATTTTAGATCAAAGCATGAAGGTCAGATGATCAGGGAGGAAGGTCCCAGCTGGCATGAAAGTAAGAGTGGAACACCCACAATGGGAGGATTAGGTTTCATAATTGCAATCGTCATTACGTGCTTGATCTATGGATTAGTAGTTAGCCAATTGAAGTCAACGTTACTCATCCTAATCTTTGTTCTTGTTTTTTATGGACTAATTGGGATGTGGGATGACTCAATTAAACTTTTTAAGCGTCAAAATGAAGGATTCAAAGCTTGGCAAAAGTTCTTGCTTCAAGTCATTGGAGCACTGGTATTTGCTTGGGTTTACTATGCTGATGGATTTCCAATGTCAATTCGCTTTTTTAACCTCGGCGAGATTCCATTAGGGTATTTCTATGTTTTGTTTATCATTTTTTGGCTTGCGGGCTTTTCTAACGCCGTTAACCTCACGGATGGATTGGATGGATTGGTAAGTGGATTATCAATTATAGCTTTTGGAGCTTATGCCGTTGTCGCTCATTTCCAACACCAGTTTGAGGTTGAAATTTTTTGCATGGCAGTTGCAGGTGCGCTTATCGCATTTCTGCTTTTTAATCACAAGCCTGCCAAGATCTTTATGGGTGACATGGGTTCCCTAGCATTGGGTGGTGCTTTAGCTGCCGTTTCAATTTTGCTTCACCATGAACTTTCGTTATTATGGGTTGGATTAGTATTCGTTGTTGAAACTGCCAGTGTCATCTTACAAGTTACATCATTTAAACTAACTGGAAAAAGAATTTTTAAGATGACTCCCATTCATCATACCTTTGAGTTGATGGGCTGGAGTGAATGGAAGATTGATATTGTCTTTTGGCTAGTAGGTTTGTTTACTGCGATCACTGGCGTTATTACAATGATTTAATTTTTAGGGAGCTTAATTTTAATTATGAAAAACGTGGACAATTATAAAGATAAAAATATTTTAGTTTTTGGGGCTGGCATGAGTGGAACCAATGCTGCTAAACTATTGGTTAAGCTGGGAGCAAATGTCACTTTAACCGATGCGAAACCAGCTGATCAAATTAAAGAATATGATGAATTAAAAGCAGATGGTGTAAGAGTAGTAGCAGGTAAATCACCTCTTTCCCTATTAGATGGAATTGATCTAATGGTCAAAAATCCTGGCATTCCATACGATAATGATTTGGTTAAAGCCGCTCAAGATAAAAACATTCCGATCATTGTGGAATTGGAACTTGCAGCAGAAATCTCAGATGCTCCGATTGTTGGGGTCACGGGTAGTAACGGAAAAACCACCACTACCACCATGATTACTAAAATGTTGCAAGCGGGCAAAAGAGATGGAAGGGCCCTAGATGGTGGAAATATTGGAATTCCTGCCACCAAGGTAACTCAAGAAGTTAATAAGAATGATGTCTTAGTATTAGAAATTTCGAGTTTTATGTTACTGGGGACTCCTAAACTTCATCCGCATATTGCTGTCATTACTAATATTTTTTCCAACCATTTGGATTACCACAAAACACGTGAAAATTACGTAAATGCTAAGATGCAGATTACTAAAAATCAAACCAAAGATGATTTTCTTGTCATGAATTTTGATAGTGCTGAATGGCGAGAATTAAGCAAGCGTAGTAAAGCTCAAATCGTTCCATTTTCACTCACTGATAAGTACAAAAATGGAGCCTACGTTTCTAATGGCGATATTTACTTTAAAGATGAATTTATTATGCACAAAAAAGACATTCGGGTTCCGGGTGAACAAAACGTTCAAAATGCCTTAGCCGCAATTGCGGTAGCTAAACTGTATAAAATCTCTACTGAAGCGATTGTTTCAGTATTAAAGAATTTTGGTGGAGTTAGACATCGTGTTCAATACGTTTTAACTGCTGACGATCGTGAGTTCTATAACGATTCTAAGGCAACCGACATTGAGGCCACCCAAATGGCTCTAAGAGGATTTGATGAACCGATCGTTTTGTTAGCAGGTGGGCTAGATCGTGGCTATACTTTTGATAAACTGGTTCCTGATTTTAAATCTAATTTAGCGGGAATTGTTTTATTTGGTGAAACCGCTGACTTGTTAGAAGATGCTGCCAAAAAAGCCGGTGTTCCACAAATTAAAAAAGTTAAAGACCTTGATGAAGCCGTACCAGAGGCGGTTAAGATGAGTAAACCAGGTGATATCATATTGCTGTCACCGGCTAACGCAAGTTGGGATCAATTTGCAACTTATCGTGATCGTGGGGATGAATTCATCAAAGATGTAGAGAAGTTAACTGGTAAAAAGGAGACTAAATAATGAGAATGATTGTATCCGGGGGAGGAACTGGTGGACATATCTATCCAGCACTTGCCCTAATTGACGCGTTAAAAGCTCAAAAGCCTCATTCAGAGGTTTTGTACGTTGGGTCCGATCGCGGATTGGAAGGTAAAATTGTTCCAGAAAGGGGAATAAAATTTGATGCCTTAAAAATTCAAGGATTCAAGCGGAAGTTGTTTAGTCTGTATAATTTTAAAACGATTTGGTTGTTTTTAAAAAGCGTCCAAGAATCAAAAAAAATCATTAAAAAGTTTAAACCTGATGTTGTGGTTGGCACCGGTGGGTATGTTTGTGGAGCTGTAGTATATGCTGCAGCTAAGTTAGGAATTCCAACCGTTATTCATGAGCAAAATAGTGTTGTTGGTCTCACTAATCGCTTTTTGAGTCGTTATGTAGATGAAATTGCCATTGCTTTTGACGATGCTCGAAAACAGTTTCCCGAAAATAAAGTTATTTTCACTGGCAATCCACGGGCGCAGCAGGTGGCTAATATGAAAAGCGATTTTAAGTGGAGTGAGTTTGGTTTAAAAGATGATGTTCCAACGGTGTTGATATTTGGTGGAAGCCAGGGAGCACTAAAAATTAATTCATCAACGGTAGAAGCGATCCCTGAATTTGACCGACGAAAATACCAAGTTGTTTTTGTTACCGGCCAGAAGCGATATCAAGGTGTTAAAAATGATTTAAAAAACGTTAAAATTAACGACAATATCGCCGTTTTACCTTATATTTCAAATATGCCAGCGGTTCTGCCTAAAGTTGATTTAATTGTTGGACGTGCTGGTGCCACTAGTATTGCAGAAATAACTGCCATTGGGATTCCGGCCATTTTAATTCCAAGTCCCTATGTTACCGCGGATCATCAAACTAAGAACGCAATGAGTCTCGTAAAAAATAATGCCGCGATGATTTTGACTGAAAAAGATTTGAATGGGCAATCTTTAGTGACAAAAGTCGATTCTTTAATGCATAACACTGAATTAAGAAAGCAAATGGCTACTAACTCATATGATATGGGAGTTCGTGATGCCGCTGACAAACTTTTAGGCGTTTGTGAGCAGGCAATTGAGAAGCATCATAAAAAAGCTTAACGGGTGATCTTAATGAAAACTAGCGATAATGATTCCAATTCATCAGGTCGGTTGGAGAAGTACCAGGAGAGAAAACAAAGGAAGAATAGTCGGTATCGAGTTGGACACAAAATTCCTGGGATTAGAAAGCAACAACGCAAACAATTAATTAGAGGATTTTTGCCAATCTTATTATTGTTTATAGTAGTAGCTTTAGTTTCGCTCTATTTGGTACTGCCATACAGTCGGGTTTCATCGATTAACATTCGAACTAATCATCAACTCAAGGGCGAAAACATTAAAGATCAGATTCCATTTCAAGTCGGGGATTCGCTGATAATGGTAAAGAGAAACAAAGCTAAAGCCCAAAGTTATGTGTTAGCTCATAATGCGCAGGTTAAACACGTTGATTTTTCTTTTAAAAAGCATAATCAATTGATGGTAAGGGTAGATGGATATTCGAATCCGGAGTACATTTTTAAAGCTGGGAAGTATTATCCCGTCTACCCATCAGGTCATATCTCCGATGAAGCAGTGAAAATTAATGATCCTAACAATATCTGCACTGTTTCTGGATTTAAGCCAGGAAATGAAATTAGAAATGTGTTAAAGCAATACAAAAAGATTAGTCCATCAATTAGGAATCAGATTAAAGAGTTAAAAAATGCTAATACTAAAAGCAATCCGGAGCGGATTCAAATTTTGATGAAAGATGGAAATGAGATTTACGTCAAAATCAGTACTATGGCAGATAAGATGGCTTACTATCCTGCAATTGCGAAGAGCCTGAAACAAAAGAGCGTGGTTAACATGGAAGTGGGAGCATATTCCTATCCTTTGGGGGAATGAGAGCTCTTTATTAACGTTCATCATGTGTGTTAAAATTAAGTGAGATTATGGTATATTGGATAATCTGTTTCAATAGACCTTATATGGAGGTTCCAGATAATGAACGATTCAAATTTGTACATTGGTTTAGATATTGGAACTACTTCGATTAAAGTGATTGTGGCTGAAAAAGCTAATGGTCAAATGAATGTAATCGGAGTTGGTAATGAAAAATCAACTGGTGTTAGTCGTGGAGTTATTGTTGATATTGATAAGGCTTCAAATGCTATTGAGCGGGCCGTTAGTCAGGCTGAAGAAAAGGCAAGTGTCAAAATTAGCAATGTAATTGTGGGCATCCCAGCTGATCAGATTAAAATTGATAAATGTTCTGGGATGATTGAACTCCCCGACCAGTCTGAGGAAATCACAAACGATGATGTTGTTGACGTTTCTGAGTCTGCTATTGACACCAACCTTCCACCTGAACGTGAAGTGATCGATCTAACTCCAGATGAATTCATGGTGGACGGCTTTGACGGTATCCAAGATCCACGGGGCATGGTTGGAAATCGTCTGAAAATGAATGGCCGAATGATTAGTGGGCCTAAGACTATTATTCATAATATTAAAAAAGCCGTTACTAATGCTGGCTTGAATATTGAGGCATTGGTTGTCGATCCCCAGGCTGAAGGAAAATATATTTTAAGTGAATCAGAGCAAGAGTTTGGAACAATATTGATTGACCTAGGTGGAGGACAATCAACGGTTGCGGTTATTCATGACTTTGAACTCAAATACGCCAATGTTGATCTTGAGGGTGGACAATACATAACTAAAGATATTTCTTCAGTATTAAACACTTCTGCCGCTAACGCTGAAAAGTTGAAACGGGGATATGGATATGCTGATGTTGATCAAGCTAGTGAAGATAATGAGTTTCCAGTCGAAGTTGTTGGCCAAGGACAACCAGTTAATGTAAGTGAAAAATTATTAGCTGAAATTATCGAAGCACGAATTGATCAAATCTTTGGCAGACTCAAAGATGATCTTGATGGAATTGATGCATTAAGTCTCCCTGGTGGGATTGTGCTAACTGGTGGAGTAGCTTCTATGCCAGGGATTGCTGAATTAGCCGCTAATACCTTTGGTGTTAATGTCAGGGTTTATATTCCCGACCAAATTGGTTTAAGACATCCCTCACTATCGTTAGCATTATCATTAGTTAATTATGGTGGTAATTTAAGTCAAATTGAACGGTTAGTACGTTCAGCATTTGACCATGGTGAATTCGCCTATGATGACAACGGAAATGCCAGAGAAGTTGAACCTCAATCTAAATCAAGCGTATCTGGATCCATTCCCTTTAAGCAAAAACGTCAGAATAAAACTGCAAAACAAAAACGTGAAAAGAAACCAAAGAGTGATAAGAATTTAGGCGAAAAATTAAGTGGCATTGTACACCACTTTTTCGAGTAACGCGGGGGTATTGATAAAATATGGACTATTCAATGGATGCAAATAAAAATAATGGTGCAACAATTAAGGTCATTGGAGTTGGTGGCGGTGGTGGAAACGCCGTTAATCGAATGATCGAAGAGGGCGTTAAAGGAGTCGAATTTATTGCTGCCAATACTGACTTACAAGCTTTAGGAAGCTCTAAAGCAGAAACTAAGATTAATCTTGGACCCAAGCTCACCAAAGGATTAGGAGCTGGATCAAACCCAGAAGTTGGATCAAAAGCAGCTGAAGAAAGTGAAGAAGCCATTACTGATGCCTTACACGATGCTGACATGGTGTTTGTTACGTCAGGAATGGGCGGAGGAACTGGAACTGGGGCAGCTCCGATTGTTGCCAAAATTGCTAAAGATGCTGGTGCGTTGACAGTTGGAGTTGTGACTCGTCCCTTCGTTTTTGAGGGACCAAAACGTGATCATAACGCTACTGAAGGAATTGAAGCCCTTAAGCAAAACGTTGATACTTTAGTGGTGGTTTCAAATAATCGTTTACTAGATATGGTGGATAAAAAGACTCCAATGATGGAAGCCTTTAAGGATGCCGATGATGTCTTACGTCAGGGTGTTCAAGGAATCACTGATTTAATTACTAGTCCCGGGGTTGTTAATCTGGATTTTGCTGATGTAACAAGTGTAATGCAGAATCAAGGATCCGCTCTTATGGGAGTGGGTGCAGCAACCGGTGAAAACCGAACTGAAGAAGCAACTAAAAAGGCCATTAATTCACCATTATTGGAAGTTTCAATCGACGGAGCTCAACAAGTTTTGCTGAATGTAACTGCTGGACCAGAGTTATCACTTGCTGAGGCACAAGATGCAGCTAATATCGTATCTGATGCAACGTCAAATGATGTTAATATCTTCTTTGGAACTTCGATCGATGAAAACATGGGAGATGAAGTTAAAGTTTCAGTAGTTGCTACTGGAATTCAGACTGGGGATCCAGACCGTTCTGCTAGCCCAGCACTAACTAGGAAGAATCGTTCGAGTACCTTTGCTAGTCCCAAGACTGATAATGCTACTAAAGATAATTCAGCTGATTCTAGTAATGATGATCCGCTTCACAACTGGGACATTAGTGATAACCAAAACGAAGTTAGAAATGCTGATTCATCAGATAATGACAAGTTTTCGAACGTGGAAAAGCAAGACTTTGAACCATTTGAAGCTGGAAATAATTCTGATTCAAATAATAATGATAGTGGAAACGACAATGATAATGTCCCTCCATTCTTCAGATATCGGAACCGAAATAATAAGCAATAGTATTCGGAGAGGAGCTAGTAATGTCATATAATTTTAAGCGTTTTTTTGGTCTCGATGATAATAACGAGACTTATGAAGACGACGACTCAAACCAAAATAATGTTGATAGCGTTCGATCTGTAAAAAATAATCCGCGTAAGGTCGTATCAATGAGTAAAAGTGATATTTCTAATAGTAAAATTGCTGTTATGGAACCCCGAATTTATGCTGACGCAAAAAGTATTGCCAGTAAATTAATTGGTGGGAATGCTGTAATTGTTAAAATGGACGGGGTTAGTAATGAGTCCGTCAAAAGAATCGTTGATTTTTTAAATGGGACTATTTACGCTATTGATGGAAAAATAAGACGAATTGATGAGAAAATTTTTCTCTGTGCTCCTAACAATTTTGATATTGATGGCGCAATGGACGAAAAGTTCAATAGTCGGTTAGGATGATTTAGTTGATTACAGTAATTAATTGGATTGCACAGATTATTAATTATGCAATTCAGATTTATATGTTGGCAATCGTAATCGATGCTTTACTGACATGGTTTCCAGGTGCCTCACAGTCTCGATTTGGTCAGTTTTTGGGTCGGATTGTGAATCCTTTTTTAGAGTACTTTAATTTTGCTCACATTGGGATGTTAGGATTTGGGCCAATATTGGCCTTAGTTGTACTTCAACTTTTACAGTTTGGTGTAACCTACATTGGAAATATTATCATAAGTTTGGTCGCATAAAATGGGTGTTGAAAAGAATATTGAACAACATTTTAGAAAATCCGAATTACCGTTCCTTCAAACTGCAAGTGATTGGATTGATAGTGCGAATTCTGAGTATCGTCCAGTTCTTACTAGTTTTCTCAACTCAAGGGAGTGCTATTTACTTCAGACTTTGGTAAATCGTTATCCTAGTTTGAAGCTGTCGACGTTTGGTGGATATCAAAATGCTGAGATGAAACGAGGTCTGATTTATCCAGACTATTTTGTGCCGAAGTTTGATGATTATGAATTATCACTAATTGAGATTCAATATCCAGAAAAGTTTGCGTCTATCCACCACAATCAAGTTCTTGGAAGTTTGATGGGAAGTGGAATTGAACGTAAGGTTCTCGGCGATATTTTGACCGACGGAGAACGTTGGCAATTTATTTGTGAGAATGAAATGGCTAAGTATTTGATAAGATCAGTTGATCGTATTGGTAAAGTAAAGGTTGATTTAAGCCAAATTAATTTTAGTCAAATTGTTCAGCAAAAAGATGACTGGATAGTAGATTTTGTTACTTTACCATCATTTCGTTTGGACGTTGTTATTTCGATTGGTTTTCATATCTCTAGAAGTATGGCTAAAGGTTTAATCGAGCATGAAAAAGTTCGCTTAAATTGGTTTGAGTTTACTAAATCAAATTATGAAATTAAAGTTTCTGATATGATTTCTGTCAGAGGATACGGTAGAATAAAGGTAGTGGGATACAATGGCCACTCGAAAAAGGGAAAATTAAAAGCTGAATTAAACGTAATAAAAAATAAATGAGGAGGGATATTATGACGCTAACGGCTCAAGATATTCATGATAAAAAGTTTTCACTAAAAATGAGGGGATACAGCATTGATGAAGTCAATGACTTTTTAGATCAACTCACTAAAGATTACCAAATTCTGCAAGATGAGAATGAGGAGCTTAAAAGATCATTAAAGAAAACCAAAAAAGACCTCACTTACTATGATGATTTAAAAAATTCTTTGAACCAATCGATTTTAGTTGCCCAAGAAGCAGCTGATAAGGTTAAAAAGGACGCAGAAAGTGATGCAAATGAAATCAAACAAAAGGCTCAAGAGCAAGCCGATTCTATTTTAACTGAAGCTACTGCTCAATCAAATGAAATCATGGGTAACACTTCGAAACAGGCTCAAAGTCTTTCGATTGCGACTGATGATTTTAGAAATAGTGTGAAGGATTTCCGTCAAAAGATGATTGGAATGCTTAAAAGTCAGTTAGACTTTGCCCAGAGTGAAGATTGGAATAAATTACTCGATTCAAGTAATTTTAGCAATTATGATGAGATTCAAGATGCTGTGAAGAATCTTGACAAGCAGGCTATTGGCAGTGTAAACTCATCTAGTAATGATTCTTCAAAGGGTGATCAATTTGTTGTAGAGTCGGTTTCAGGACCATACACGGATCCGACAGTTGAAATTTATCCCAATGATAAGCTACATAAATAATGATAGATTGAAGATAGAAAGTTGCTAATGGTCTTTTCAGCGAATTAGGGTTGGTGTGAGCCTAAAAAAGTAATTATTAGCAAAAGATCACTTCGTTAATAGTCTATGATGCAATGAGAAAATTAACGGTTGTTAATTTTGAATTTGGGTGGTACCACGAAGACTTCGTCCCTATTAGGGCGAAGTCTTTTTATTTTGAGGAGGATACTATGAGAATTAAGGATACGCTAAACTTGGGTAAAACTAAGTTTAAAATGAGAGGAAATCTTCCCGTTAAAGAGGTTGAACGGGAAAAAGTATGGGAAGATAATCAACTTTATCAACAACGGCAAAAACTGAATGAAGGCAAACCATCGTTTGTATTACACGATGGACCTCCGTATGCTAACGGTGATATCCATATGGGACACGCCATGAATAAAATCACCAAAGACATTATTGTTCGATTTAAATCCATGAATGGATACCGTGCTCCTTATGTTCCGGGATGGGATACTCATGGACTACCAATTGAACAGCAACTTAAAAAGAAGGGCTATAATCGCAAAGAGATGTCTACGAATGATTTTCGTAAACTTTGTCACGATTATGCCTTAAAACAAGTTGACCGACAGCGTGATGAATTCAAACGTTTAGGTGTTTCAGCGGACTGGGATAATCCATACCTTACTTTAATGCCCGAATATGAAGCGGCTGAAGTACGTGTTTTTGGTAAAATGGCTGATCGGGGCTTGATTTATAAGGGACTTAAGCCGGTAATTTGGTCTTGGTCATCGGAATCCGCACTAGCGGAAGCAGAAGTTGAGTATCATGATGTGACTTCTCCGTCGGCATTTTTTGCTGAAAAAGTGATTGATGGAAATGGAATTTTAGATGATGATACTTATATGGTTGTCTGGACTACGACGCCTTGGACGATTCCTGGTTCTGAGGGAATTACCGTTGAACCCGACTTTAACTATTCGATTATTCAACACGATGATGACCCGAAAAAATATGTTATCGGAACCGATTTACTTGATAAAGACGCAGAAATGTTCGGCTGGGAAGACATCAAAACCTTAAAGACGGTCAAAGGAAAGGATTTAAACAACATTAAAGCCCAACATCCGTTTGATAAAGACCGTCAACTGGTTGTAATGAACGGCGATTTTGTTACTAATGACTCCGGAACTGGGTTAGTTCACACTGCTCCTGGATTTGGTGAGGACGACTATAACATTGGGATGGAATACGGTTTAGATGTATTTGCTCCTGTAGATGCTAAAGGATACCTCACTAAAGAAGCTGGTCCTGATTTTGAAGGTGTCTTTTATGAGGATGCTAACCAAATTGCTTTGGATAAGTTAAAAAAACAGGGACAGTTAATTCATTACATGCCTTATAAACATAGTTATCCCTTTGACTGGCGAACCAAAAAGCCGGTCATTTATCGTGCTACCCCACAGTGGTTTGCCTCAGTTGATAAGATTAGAAAAGAAATCTTGGATGCCGTCGATACGGTTGGATTTAACCCTGATTGGGGCCAAAAGCGACTCTATAACATGATTCGTGATCGTAGTGACTGGGTCATTTCTAGACAGCGAGTTTGGGGAGTTCCACTACCAATTTTCTATGGTGAAGATGGAGAACCAATCATTACTGATGAGACGATTGAACACGTTGCTAGTCTGTTTGGTAAATATGGCTCCGATATTTGGTTTGAAAGGGAAGCCAATGATCTTTTACCAGGCGGGTTTACTAGTGAGCATTCACCAAATGGTAAGTTTACCAAAGAAAATGACATTATGGATGTTTGGTTCGATTCGGGTACTTCTCATCAGGGCGTTTTGGCTGAACGCCCTGAATTGACGTATCCATCTGATCTTGTTGTTGAAGGATCCGATCAATACCGTGGTTGGTTTAACTCTAGTCTGATTACAAGTGTTGCCTATGCCGACATTGCACCTTACAAACATGTTTTATCACAAGGATTTACCCTGGATAAAAAAGGTCACAAAATGAGTAAATCACTTGGAAATACGATCGCCCCAAGTGATGTTATCAAGCAAATGGGAGCTGACATTGTTCGTTTGTGGGTTACCACTGTTGATACTTCAGCTGATGTACGGGTATCAATGGGTAATTTTAAGGTCGTTTCTGATAGTTATAAAAAGATCAGAAATACAATTCGGTATATGTTAGCTAATACAAGTGATTTTGATTCAGAATCAGATTCGGTTAAGTATGAAGACATGAACCCTGCTGATCAGTACATGATGCTTCGCTTGAATCAATTAATTAAAAACGTTAAAGATGACTACAACAAGTACGATTTCATGAGTATTAACAAGGAGTTACTGTCATTTATTACTAGTGATTTGTCGGCTTTCTACTTGGATTTTGCAAAAGATATTTTGTACATTGATCCCAAGAATGGTCACAGACGCCGTTCAATGCAAACGGTTTTATACGAGGTCCTAGTTGCTTTAACGAAATTAATGACTCCAATCATCCCCCACACGACCGAGGAAATTTGGAATTTCTTAAATGAACCAGAAGAATTTGTTCAGTTGGCTGAAATGCCAGAAGTTAAGCACTTTGACAATGAAGATGAAATTAGTCATCAGTGGGATCAATTTATGAAGTTGAGAAAGAACGTGTTGAAAGCCATGGAACTAGCTCGAGATGGTAAAGTCATTGGTAAACCGTCTGAAGCTAAATTGACTTTGTATGTTGATGATGCAACTAAGAAGCTGTTTAACGATTTAGGTGTTGATATTGCTCAAATCTTGATGGTTTCTCAATTAGAGGTTAAATCAATTGATGAAGTTGACTCAGATGCAGATCGATTTGATGATAATTTAGCAATTAAAGTAGAGCATGCCAAAGGTGAGACCTGTGTTCGTTGTCGTCTCATTAAGCAGGATGTTGGTTCTGACCCAGATTACCCAGAGTTCTGTGGTCGTTGTGCTAAGATTGTTAAAGAAGAGTTTCCAGAAACAGCAACAGACGGATTTGATGAAAAGTAATGGAATCGGGATTTGATCCCGATTTTTTATTAACAAAGGGGTAAAACGAAATGAAAGGTACGATTAAAAGTTACGAAAGGGATAAGGGATTTGGGTACATTGAGGTTCCTAATTCTGATGACATTTTCATGCATATTACTGGAATTATTTCTGGAAATCCAAAGCAAATTAAGCCTGGTGATCAAGTTGATTTTGTAAAAGCCATGGGACAACACGGTTTCCAGGCTGCTAAGGTGGTTTTACATCAAGATTAAAGCAATTGCATTGGGGTTATATTATGGTTAAACTATTTTTGGAAGGTGATTATTATGGATTTTGAAGAAAAAGTAATTAGTAGTAAACCGGTTTATAATGGACCAATTGCTCAAGTAGAAGAACAGCAAGTTAAGCTTCCAAATGGACAGTTAGCCTCTAGAGAGATTATTCACCACTGTAAATCAGTAGCAATGCTTGCAATCACCTCAGACAATAAAATGATTTTAGAGAAACAATGGCGCGCCCCAGCAAAACAAGTGATGATTGAAATCCCTGCAGGTAAATTGGATGATCGCGACAATGATTCACCGATTCATGCCGTTAAAAGGGAATTAAATGAAGAAGTTCGATATAACGCTAAGGAAATTAAAGAGCTTTATTCATTTTATCCATCAGTTGGAATTTCTGATGAGTATATGTATTTGTACTTAGTGGAGGGATTAACCCCAGTGAAGACAAAGTTACCTAGAGATCCTGGTGAATTTTTAGAAATTAATGAGTATACGCTAGATGAAGCCAAACAAATGATGAAAAGTGGCAAAATCATTGATGCTAAGACAATTATGGCAATCCAATACTGGGAACTGATGCAGAAATAGGCGGTCAATATATGGTAGTTAATGATAGGGAAAAAGATCGGTCTGAAATGACTAGATCTGAGTATCAGCGCATGTATGGTGATAGCGGGAGAAGAGATCCCCGTACTCGTTATGATAATGAATCAGAAAATCAAGAGACTCGGCATGCCCGTTTGAAAAAGCGAAGCTGGTTTGACCGATTGTTTCATCGTGCTAATAAGGGTCAATCCGATGAATCTTCGGGGAATTATTATACCGATCAACCGAACTCATATGAAAGAGAAAGACAAGATGCTTCTGAGTACAAACGTAAACGACTCGGAAGAAGATTGAATGTCGTTATATTATTATTATTGTTATTAATTGTGCTCGTGCTAGCAATTATGAGATTCGTTGGATAATTTAGGAGAATTTGGGAAAATGAAAACATTTGGAATTATTTGTGCAATGGATGAAGAAATTAAATCTTTAAAATCAGCATTAAAAAATGAGAGAGAAAAAGATATTAATGGCATCAAGTTTTATGAAGGGACCATCGATGGTCAAAAAGTTGTCTTAGTAAAATCTGGGATTGGCAAAGTTGAAGCAGGAATTACAGCGGCTCTTTTACTTGAGAATTTTGATGTTGATGTAATCATTCATTCTGGATCAGCAGCTGGCATTGGGGAAGGACTGAGCGTTGGGGACTTAGTAATCTCTACTCAAACTGCTTATCATGACGTTGATGCTACTGCTGCAGGATATGAATACGGTCAATTACCCGGTCAGCCAGCTCGATTTGACGCTTCTAACACTTGGATTAATAAAATTACCGATGCTTCAAAAGATACCGGAATTAACCCTAAAAAGGGTTTGATTGTTACCGGAGATCAATTCATTGCTGGACAAAAAATGATCAATGAAATTCTGAAAAATTTTCCAGATGCCTTATCGGCTGAGATGGAAGGCGCCGCAGTAGGACAAGTTGCCCACCAGTTTAATATTCCGTACGTCGTTATTAGAGCGATGTCAGATGTTGGTGATGAAAACGCTAATCAGAGTTTTGACGAGTTTGTTGTTGACGCGGGAAAACGTTCGGCACAGATGCTATTAAATTTATTTAAGAATACTAAAGAAGCTTAGAGGATGATTTAATTGGGTGAGATCTATTTAGATAACGCCGCAACCACACCAGTCTCCAGCGAAGTGCTGGATGATATGTATGATAAGTTTAAAAACAATTTTGGAAATGCTTCAACTCTATATCAGCTTGGGAGACAATCCAAAGAAATTTTGGAAAATAGTCGACATGTGATTGCTAAAAGTATTAATGCGGACGATAACGAAATCGTATTTACAAGTGGTGGAACCGAAAGTGATAACACGGCAGTAATTAGAACCGCTGAGGCTCGAAAGAGTCTTGGTAATCACATTATTACAACTTCGATTGAACACGAAGCAATTTTAAAACCAATGAAATATTTAGAAGATCATGGATTTAGAGTTACTTATTTGCCGGTTGACAAGCAAGGTAATATTTCTTTAACTGATCTGAAGAATGCGCTTGATGATGACACGATTTTGGTTTCAATCATGATGGGAAATAATGAAGTGGGTAGTAAGAATCCGATTCATGAAATTGGGGAACTACTTAAAGATCATCAGGCTTGGTTTCATACTGATGCTGTGCAAGCTTATGGTCTACTTGATATTGATGTCAAAAGGGATCATATTGATTTACTATCTACATCGGCTCATAAGTTAAATGGTCCAAAAATGATTGGTTTTTTGTATCGACGAAATGGAATTAATTTTACCAGTTATATTATGGGTGGCGATCAGGAAGACAAACGACGTGCCGGAACCGAAAATATTCCCCAAATATCAGGATTTGCGACGGCCGTTAGAAACCTTCCTAGTGAAAAGAAAAAGCAACGAAGAGAAGATTTTAGACGATTTAAGCGTGAAGTAGTTGATGGATTAACTAATAACGGAATTGACATCGATGTAAACGGATCGATGAGTGATAATACTCTGCCACACGTCTTAAACATTTGGATCAAGGGAATTTCTACCTATGTTATGCAGACTAATTTAGATTTAGCGGGGATTGCCGTGTCAGGTGGATCAGCATGTACCGCTGGTAGTTTGGAACCTTCTCATGTCTTAACTGCAATGTTTGGAAAAGATAGTCCTAGACTTTCAGAATCCATTCGAGTTAGTTTTGGGGCATATACCACTGATGAAGACATTCAAAAATTAGTTACTGAGATTACGGCGATTGTTAATCGCTTGAAGAAGGGAAACAAGAAGTAATGGCATTTTCAAAGGTAGTCCAGTTAAAGGGTGGAACTGACAAATATGAGTTGAATCCAGGAATCAAACAATACACTTTACTTGACCTTGGTTTTAACACCACTAAAAGTGGCAATTTTTCCTATAAGAAATCCATGGACCCAGAGACCCCATTCAATAAAAGGGCGATCAAGCTTAAGATTACAATTAATTCTGATATGAGTGAATTTAAGATGGCAGTCGTTGATGGTAATGAAATGAATGATGTGGATATCTTTTCTAATGATAATCATCAAGAAGAACGTGATCAGTTTAATTTCATTATGCAGAATATGATTTTAAGAAAAGTATTTCAAAAAGTGTAGAAGAGTGAAAAGTTGCAAGAATGTTAGTTAGTAGAGTATGATAGTAAATACTGGAATTGCGACCTTCAAATCGTAGATTTTCAGAATCTAAAGAATGATGGTGATGTTATGCAAGATAACAGTAAAACACGTGTTGTTGTTGGTATGAGTGGTGGAGTTGACTCTTCAGTTGCTGCCTACCTCTTAAAACAACAGGGATACGATGTGGTTGGAGTCTTCATGAAGAACTGGGATGACACCGATGCTGATGGTGTTTGTACCGCTACTGAAGACTACAAGGATGTTGCTCATGTTGCTAACGAAATCGGCATCCCATATTATTCTGTTAACTTTGAACATGAGTATTGGGACCGGGTCTTCAAGTATTTTTTAGCGGAATACAAACGCGGACGTACTCCTAATCCTGATGTAATTTGTAATACTGAGATTAAGTACAAAGCTTTTCTCGAGTATGCAATGGATCTTGGTGCCGATTATATTGCAATGGGGCATTATGCTCAGTTGAAACGTGATAAAGAAGGACACAACCATTTATTACGTTCCACAGATCTTAATAAAGATCAAACTTACTTTTTAAGTCAACTTTCAGCGGATCAATTGGATCGAGTAATGTTTCCAGTTGGTGGAATGACTAAACCTGAGGTTAGAAAAATTGCTAAAGAAGCTAACCTTTGGGTAGCCGACAAAAAGGATTCAATGGGAGTTTGTTTCATTGGTCCAAACAACTTTAATAATTTTCTTAGCAAATACCTTCCTGCTAAACCAGGTAAAATGATGACCTTTGATGGTGAAGTTAAGGGTCATCATAATGGGCTGATGTATTATACAATTGGTCAGAGGAAAGGTCTCGGTATTGGTGGAGATGGTTATGATAATCGACCTTGGTTTGTTGTTGGTAAGGATCTTTCTAAGAATATTCTGTACGTTGGAAAGGGTTATGACAATGAACATTTATATGCTGATTATTTAACTGCTTCTGGTCTTTCTTGGATTGATTCCAATACGCGAGGAAATGATTTTCACTGCACGGCTAAGTTTAGGTATCGTCAAAAGGATACTGGGGTTACCGTTCATATTGATGACGATAATAATCATGTTAAGGTAACTTTTGATGAACCAGTTCGGTCAATTACTCCCGGACAGGCAGTGGTTTTTTATGACGGTCAAGAATGTTTAGGAACCGCTACGATTGATGCCGCGTTTAAAAATGATCATGAACTACAATATGTATAATATTTAAACAAAGTTCGACTCGTTTTGAGTCGGACTTTTTTGATAATTTAATTCTAAACTGGCATAATAAAGCTATATCAATGTGTGTGAGGGATTTAAATGAGACTTTATTTTGTGAGACATGGGAAGACCGAATGGAATCTTGAAAGTAGGTATCAAGGTGCCGGAGGTGATTCACCGCTTCTTGACGAAAGTTACCATGAAATGGATCAAGCGGGTAAATTTCTTTCGGGTGTTCAATTTGCACATATTTATGCAAGCCCTATCAAAAGAGCACGAATTACCGCTTTCCATATTCAAAAATGGTTAAAATCTCCAATCTCCATTTCACTGGACAGTCGCTTGGAAGAGTTTCATCTCGGTAAGATGGAAGGGATGAAATTTACTGATGTGCAAAAGAAATTCCCAGAAGAATTTGATGCCTTTCGTAACCATCCAGATCAATATCGTCCTGAAGCAATTGGTGGGGAGGATTTCCCTGCATTAATTAAACGAATGCAAAGTAAAATTGGTGAAATTACGCAAAATTACAATAGTAACGATAATATTTTAATTGTTAGTCATGGAGCAGCTCTAAATGCTTTGATTAATTCATTATTAGGAATCCCTCTGAGAGATTTACGGAAACGTGGTGGATTGGCTAATACAAGTACTACCGTTATTGAAACTAGTAATCATGGCAAAACGTATCGATTGGTGGATTGGAATGACACCAGTTATTTAGATAGGGAAATTGAAAAATCAGATTTAGTGTAATAGGAGTAAGGCTATGACAGATAATGGACGAGAAAATAAACCAACGGAAGATCCCCGTCAAAAGCAAGCGGAGGAAACACTTCATAAGTTAGTAAAAGATATTGATGATCACCCAAAGGACTACCGAACTTACTATGATTTAAGTGTGTTTTTAGTTGAGCTTAAAAGTTATACCCAGGCTGAAGAGTTATTAATGAAGGCTTTGGGTTTATTTGGCGATTCAAATAAAAAAGCAAAAAGCACGCTGTTATATGGTTTAGGTAACGTATATTATTCTGCTGGTGAATATGAAAAAGCCATTCAACAGTTTCAGCAGGTGAATGATCCTGAGTTAAAAAAAGACGCTTACGTGATGTTGGCTCAAAGTTATATGGGGAAAAAGGACTATAAGAGAGCTTTAGTGTTTTTATTAACGGCTCAAGAATTAGCAAAGCAAGATTCTGAAATTAATCGAATGATGGGGGAGTGCCTAATGGCACTTGGTGATTTCGATCAAGCAGCCGATTTTTACGATCGAGTTCTAAAAAGTAATCCAAATGATGGGAAAGCTAATTTCGATCGGGGATTAATTGCGATGGTGATTGGTGAACCATTTGATGATTATTTCAAGAAAGCCGAAAAGTACGATAAGAAAAATTTTGATGCCAAACAAAGTCAGATAAAAGACATTGAAAAAGTCGTTCAATTAAATAAACAAAAAAATGAGCACCCTGATGACTCGAAACCAAATGATTCCAAAAAATAGGAGAAAATAATTGTCTGAATCCATGGATTTATTTCAAACGAACGAAAAATTGAATAATTCATCTCAAAACGAGCAACCATTTGTGAAGGGACAAGTTCAGACAACTTTTTTTGAAAGTTCAGATAGTTTCTACAAAGTTTTGCTGGTAAAGGTTAATGAAACCAATGTAGATTGGCATGAAGATGAAATTGTTATCACTGGTAACTTTGCGGATATTAGTGATGATGTCACTTATCGTTTTATTGGGAAGTTGGTTGACCATCCTAAGTATGGAAAGCAATTTCAAGCTGAAAATTACGAGCGGGTTGGTCAAACTTCCAAAAAGGGTTTGGTTAATTATTTATCAGGTGATGAATTTACTGGTATCGGGCCGAAGACTGCCGAAAAAGTTGTTAGCAAATTGGGAACGAATTTAATTGAGAAGGTTTTAGAAAACCCGGCGGTTTTAAATTCAGTTGGATTAACCAAGAAGCAAAAGGATGTAATTACAAAAGCAATTCACGAAAATAATGGGGTTGAACAAACCATCGTTGGGCTGAATAGTTATGGCTTCGGCAGTAGCTTAGCTTCTGCCATCTTTAAAAAGTATAAAGAGCAGGCTTTAGAAGTCATTAAGAATAATCCTTACCAACTCGTTGAAGATATTTCTGGAATTAGCTTTAAGCGTGCTGATCGAATTGCGAATAAGGTTGGAGTAGATTACAACGATAAAGGACGGTTACGTGCCGGATTACTGACAGCTCTTGACTCTTTATCCATTAAAAGTGGTAATACGTATTCTGACACTAGAGAATTGATGCAAGAAAGCACTCGAATTCTTGAAACCGATCGAACGCAGAGTATTGACGATAAGAAGTTAGGTGAAGAATTGTATGATTTAGCTAAAGACCAAAAAATTGTCGTTGATGAAGATAAAATTTATTTAAAAAATCTATACGATGACGAGATACGCATTGCTGAAAACATCAAGCGAATTGAGCAGGGTGGCAAAAAGGCGGAGGATCAACCTAATGATTTTTCTAAGATAATTGGCAAAGTTGAGAGTGAGGTCGGAATTGAGTATGACGACTCTCAGAAAAAAGCCATTAATGAAGCAATGATAAACCCTGCATTTTTGCTTACTGGTGGTCCTGGAACTGGGAAAACGACTATTATCAACGGAATTGTTAGAACGTTTGCCAAAGCTAATGATTTATCTTTAGATATTAATGACTATAAAGAACAAGCATATCCAGTATTATTAGCAGCTCCTACTGGGCGAGCTGCCAAGAAAATGAGTGAGTCAACTAAAATTCCTGCCAGTACCATTCATCGCTTGCTAGGTCTTACTGGTCATGGCGATGAAGAAGCTGCCAATGATTTGGAGGGTGGTTTGTTAATCGTTGATGAAATGTCGATGGTGGATACAGACTTATTTAAAATTTTATGCCAGGCGGTTCCAAACGGTATGAAGGTGATCTTTGTTGGTGATAAAGATCAGTTACCGTCGGTTGGTCCCGGTCAGGTTTTTTATGATTTACTCCGTTCTCACACAATTCCTAGCGTGGAATTAAACCAAATTCACCGTCAAAATGACGGATCAACCATTGTAGAATTAGCTCATGATATCAAGAATGGTGAGATGCCCAAAACACTTTTAAAAAACCAAAGGGATCGTAGCTTTATTAATTGTAATACCCAACAAGTTGATTCGGTAATTAAGCAGATTGTTAATAAGGCCAAAACGAAAGGATTTAGTTCTACGGATGTACAAGTACTGGCTCCAATGTATCGTGGAACTGCAGGGATTGATCGTTTAAACGTTGAGATTCAAAACATTATGAATCCTAAAACGGCTGACTCTCAGAAAGAAGTTGACTTTAGGGGAACCACTTATCGAATTGGCGATAAGGTTCTTCAACTTGTAAATGTCCCTGAGAATAACATTTTTAACGGTGATATTGGTAAAGTCGTTGGAATTGAAGTTAATAGCGATAATAAGCATTATCTAGATAAACTGGTCATTGCGTTTGATCAAAATGAGGTTACCTATACTCGAAATGACTGGAATCAGTTAACACTTGCCTACTGTACCTCGATTCATAAAGCTCAGGGTAGTGAGTTCGAAATGGTTATCTTACCGATTGTTCCTCAGTATAAGAGGATGCTTAAAAGGAATTTATTGTATACTGCAGTTACTAGAGCTTCGAAAATGTTGATTATGATTGGAGATCCAAATTCATTTGAAGAATGTATTGAAAATGAATCGGTTAATCGGAAAACGACTTTGAAGCAACGGTTACAATACGTGATTGACGAAGAGTTTACTCCAAAGGTAATTGGAAATTCAAAAAAGGGTAGACCGACTTTTAAAAAGAAAACTCCCTCAGATTTTATTTTATCGGAGGATCAGATTATTGAAAATACAATTGATCCCATGATTGGGATGCAGGGAATTACCCCTCAAAATTTTAATAATGATAAATGAATTAAATTCGATTATAATGTAGGTAGTAATTAGTTGGTTATGAGGGGAAACTTGATGGTGAAAACAAAAAAAGAAAAAAAGTCGGCAAAGATATTTGCGTTGAATTCGAATCGTCCGTTAGCAGAAAAGATTTCTGAATATAGTGGAATGGACCTTGGTAAAGCAACCATCAATCATTTTAGTGATGGTGAAATTCAAATTTCAATTGATGAAAGTATTCGTGGAGATGATGTGTACATCGTTCAATCGCTTTCTGATCCTGTTAATGATAATTTGATGGAACTGATGATTATGATTGATGCGGTTCGAAGAACTAGTCCCCATACTATTAACGTGGTAATCCCGTACTATGGATATTCAAGATCTGACCGAAAAGCGCGTTCAAGAGAACCAATTACTGCAAAATTAATTGCTACTTTTCTTGAATCTAGTGCGGTAGATCGAGTCATTACTCTTGATTTGCATGCGGCACAAATTCAGGGATTTTTTGATATCCCAGTGGATCACTTGCGGTCACTTGAGTTAATGGGTAATTACCTAAAAGAACATGATATTAGTAATGACGCCGTTGTGGTTTCACCCGATTATAATAGTGTCGCCAAGGCACGAGGAATGGCTGGCTACTTGAACCTTCCGATTGCAATTGTTGATAATCGAAATCCTGAGGATCTAAGTCAGGTTCCTAGTACGATTATTGGTGATGTAAAGGGTAAAAAGGCAATTGTTGTTGATGATATGATTGTGACGGGTGAGAAGATGAAAATCACTGCTCAAGCGATTATGAATGCGGGAGCAAAAGCGGTTTATGTAGTTGCTACTCATCCTGTTCTTACTGAAGAAGCGAGACAAAATCTTTCCGATTCATCCATTAAACAGGTGATCGTTTCCGATTCAATTGTCGTTCCACAGAATAAGAGAGTTGACAAGATGGTGATCGTTTCAGTTGGCAAGCTGATTGGTGATGCCTTAAAATTAATTGAGAACGAACAATCAACAAGTAAATTGTTTAAGTAATATAAATTTGGAGGGATTCTAATGGTATTTAGAGCAAAAGATGATCGTTACGATAATATGAAAGTAAGACGTGCAGGAACAACGGGACTGCAGTTACCCGCATTATCATTTGGAATGTGGCACAGCTTCGGTGACGATGCTAATTTTAAAGATAGTGAAAGGGTAATGCTCCATGCTTTCAACAAGGGAATCTTTAGCTTTGATTTAGCTAATAACTATGGGCCCGGTTCAGGTGCTGCTGAAAGAATGTTTGGCCAAGTTTATCGACGCGATTTAAAGCCTTACCGTGATGAATTAATTATCACCACTAAAGCTGGATTTCATATGTGGCCAGGTGTTTATGGTAACTATTCTTCAAAGAAGACCCTCGTTACTGCGCTAGATCAAAGTCTTCAAAGAATGGGACTTGATTATGTGGATCTTTATTATACCCATCGATTTGATCCTAATACTCGATTAGAAGAGACTGCTGAAGCCCTTGATGGATTAGTTCGTGCAGGTAAAGCACTTTACATTGGGATTTCTAATTATGATGGCCATCAGACTGCTGAAATGATTAAATTATTTAAGGAACTGAAGACTCCGTTTGTAGTTAACCAGAGTTCATATAATATGCTTAATCGAGAGCCGGAAGATGATGGGACCCTTAAGACCTTAGCAGATAATCATGATGGCTTTATTGCTTACGGTCCTTTGGCAGAGGGCCTTTTGACTAGTAAGTATCTAAAGGGGATTCCAAGTAACATTAAATTGCATAAGACTAACAAGTTTATTTTGGCTAATGGTGATGAAAGTGCTGTTAATAAACTAAATAAATTAAACGATATTGCACAGAATCGTGACCAGACACTTGCCCAAATGTCATTAGCATGGCTATTACACGATCCAACGATTGCCAGTGTGGTCACTGGTGCGTCAAAAGTCGATCATTTAGATGATAACCTGAAGGCATTAGATAATCTTGACTTTACTCAAGATGAATTAGATGAAATTGACAAAATCGTTAAGTATAAATAATTAAAAAAGGTATGCTTACTAAGCGTACCTTTTTGTTATTAAGACTAATAATAATATATGAGACTAAAATAAGGGCTGAATCCAAACAATTGGATTCAGCCCTTATTGTTAATTGTTCATGATTAGCATTGGCAAGATTAGGGGACTTCTTTGTGTTTTTTCATATAAGAAGTTTGATAAATCATTGACAATTGCTTTACTAATTGATTTTTCGTCTGCATTTTTATTCTTCATGGCACGACGGATGGTTCTAAAGACTAACTTTCGTCCTTCATCAAGTAATTCACCTGATTCGCGCATATAAACGAATCCACGTGAGAGAAGGTCAGGACCAGATTGGATTTCCTGGTTCTTTAAGTTGATGGTAGCAACCACCACTACTAAACCTTCTTCTGAAAGAAGTTGACGATCTCTTAGGACTTTGTCTCCAATATTTCCAACGCCATTACCATCAATATAAACATCACCAGCATTGAAGTATCCAGCAACACGAGCACTATCTTTTGTTAAAGCAAGTACTTCGCCATTTTTTAGGATAAAACAATGGTCGGCAGGGACCCCACATTCTTGCGCAAGTTTAGTGTGGATCTTTAACATTCGGTATTCACCATGGATCGGAACAAAGAACTTTGGCTTCATTAAACGAAGCATTAGTTTTTCTTCTTCTTGGCCACCGTGTCCAGAAGTATGAATGTTATTAATCTTACCGTGGATGACTTTAGCGCCGTCTTCTTCAAGCTCATTAATGACCCGGTTGACACTTAATGTGTTACCTGGAATTGGGTTACTTGAAAAGACAACCGTATCACCTGGTTGAATCGAAATTTGTCGGTGAGTTCCGTTAGCAATTCGAGCCAAAGCAGCCATTGGTTCACCTTGAGAGCCGGTACACAGGATCATAACCTTATCTGCCGGTAAGTGCTTTAACTCTTGAGCATCGACGAAGGCACTGTCGGGAACGTCTAGATAACCAAGCTTTCTACCATTGACAATGGCTGCTTCCATACTTCTACCAAATACAGCAATTTTACGATCATGAGCTAGTGCCGTATCAATAGCCGTTTTAATTCTTGAGAGGTTCGAAGCAAAGGTAGCAAAAATAATACGGCCCTTGACTTCGTCAAAAATATGACGAACGGATTTTCCAACCCATTTTTCTGACTTAGTCCAAACCGGCTTTTCGGCATTGGTACTGTCAGCCATCAAACAGAGTACACCTTCCTCACCCAGTTTGGCCATGGCTTGTAAATCAGGCGGCTGATTAGTGACAGGCGTGAGATCGAACTTATAATCTCCCGTTTCCACAATGACACCGTCAGGCGTATGAACAGCGACTCCCATTGTATCTGGTATCGAATGAGTGGTTCTAAAAAAAGAAACACTCGTCTTTTTGAATTTCAAAACTGACTTATCATTAATCTCGTGAAGTTCAGCCTGTTTTAACAAGCCGTGCTCTTCCAATTTGTTTTTGATTAATGCTAATGCTAGCGGGCCAGCGTAAATTGGAACGTTGAGAACCTTTAAAAGAAAGGGCACACCACCGATATGATCTTCATGACCATGGGTGATTACAAGTGCCTTAATTTTGTCCTTATTATCAATTAAGTACTGATAATCTGGGATGACATAGTCAATTCCCAATTGATCATCTTCTGGGAACTTGATTCCAGCATCAATTAAGATGATTTCATCCTGGAATTGTACACCATAAGTATTCTTACCAATTTCTCCGAGTCCACCAACACCATAAATAGCAGTTTCGTTATTTTTGATGTTTAATTTCTTCATAACTAGTTAAACTCCGTAATTTTAAAACCGGGATCATTTTTTTCAAATTCAAGGTGCTTCCCTTCGAGCGGTTCAATGAATTCAATGTTGTACTTTGTGTGTTGTTCAAGTTTAGTTCTAACGTCAGCAACGGTTTTAGCTTCTAAGTAAATCGTTTTAGTTGCTTCACGTTTAGGGTTAGAATTATTTTCATCTTGATATAAAACCTTGTAAATCAATATAATTACTCCTTTTTTGTTGATTTAATGTTATTTTTCGTACATTAGGTTGCAGGAACGCAACAATTAATCATATTTTAGCATATTATGGTAAATAAGTATAGAATCATGTGAATCGACAAACATGTTTCATGTTAGAATTGATCTATAAATTGACCTAATAATCAATAATGGGAGAAGAACAGTGAAAATATTTTTAGAATTGGTCGTTGCAATTGTCGTTGCTTTTTTAATTTATAACTGTTTGCACTATTTTTTTGTCACTCTACCAACCAAAAGATATCAGTTAAAAATGAAGCATAGCGTTGATGACGAAATTTATAAAGTGGTCAAATATTTTGAGGTTGAAGACAAACGTGAAATTGTGCAAAGTTACGTTGGGTCACAAGTACTGTCTGATTTCTGGGGTAGGGGAGTGATGGTTTTTGAATATCGTTGCGTTGTAAAAGAGGGCTATGATGATGCGGATCTTTTACGGGACCTTTTCAATCAAAAACTATCTGAATATGCTATTTCAGATGGTTTTATTGATTCCAATCATAAAAAAACGTTGATTGTGACTGACTGTTGGTTGAACAAAAGCGTAATGGTTTTTGATGTAGCCAATGTTATTAATCCGGCAACTCATGAATATTTAAATGATTTGGATAAGTTAAATGAAAAAGAAAGGGAGACGTAGTAACGTCTCCCACAAAAAACACAGTATTAATCAAAAAATACTTCATCTTCGGTTTTGGAAAATGGATCATCTTTGTCGATATGATCGTAAAACAAAGTTCCATGAAGATGATCAATTTCATGTTGAGCAATGATGGCTGGATAGTGTTTTAACCTGACTTGGTGAACTTTACCGCTCAAATCTTGATATTTAATCGTAACACGGTCTGCCCTCGGAACAAAACCAGGGACATCACGATCGACCGATAAGCATCCTTCACCTTCAGTTAATGCACCACGTTGAACGGAGTTTGAGATAATAACTGGATTTATCATAATTGCCTTGAAGGGCGATTTTTGGTCTTCGCCTTCTGGTGGGGTTAAAACAGCAGCCATTGATTTGGATTGTCCAACTTGTGGAGCTGCCAAACCAACTCCTGCTCGCAAATGGTACTTTTTACATTGTTCAGGATCCTGACTAACTTCCAAGTAATTCATCATTTTTTCGCCTAATTTACGATCTTCATCGCTAAGTGGAAATTTAACGGGTTGACTTTGTTCCCGTAACACAGGATTTCCCTCTCGAGTTATGTCTTTCATTAAGTACATAACGTTTTACCTCCTAATTCATGTCAACTTCTACCAGTTATTTTATCATAAATCGCAAAACCAGTTAATTTCATGGTATTTCAGTATTTTAATTTACTCTTATGTGCAAAAAGAAATTTGAAATGGTATTTTATTAACAAGCAAAAAATTAATAAATTCTTTAAAAACAAAGAATGGAGGAATTGGAATGCAACCAAAAATATTAATTAAAGGAAGCATAACCAGGATCTTATCACTTTTGAACGCTTTAATTGTTTTAGACTTTCCCGTTACTATCCAAGTAGACGACAGTGAACAAGTTCGATCAACCGTCTTTTCTAGTAAGATGTGTCATAACTTGTCAATCCAGATTGCAAGTAAGCCAGAATTAAATAATTTCGATGCATTATTGTATTTGCCAAACATTGATTTCTATAATCCCAAGTTGACGGATGCTACTCAAATTGCAGAAGACTTGAGACCGAAAATTGATAAACTAAGGAATTTAATCAATGACTGTGTCTCAAATGGATTTCGCGGTAAAATAGTGATTGATGCCCCACATGATGAAGTTTTTACGTATTTTGCAGCAAGTTTTTCTGGACTTGATAATCAAAATATCATTGGCGTTGGAACTCTTCCCCAAGAAATGCTACTAAAGAATGAGCTCCAGAGGAATTTTGACGTTAGTGCTGATGATATTAATGTCAATGTCTTAGGATTAAATACTAATAATTTAGTCGCGTGGAGTAGGGTTTACATTGGTCCTGCAACCTTGCTTTCATACCTGGCTGATGATAGTAACAACTATAGTAGTGACATCATTACTCAAGTTCAGGAAGTGATTGATGATCAGGGGGTTGTTATTAATGAAATGATCCAAAGTAAGGCTATTGTCCGACTACTTTTTTCGATGTATGAGGGCCAATCGTTAATTTGTTCAGTTGTAAATGTTGATAAAGAAAAAGATGAGCTAAAGCTGGATGTTAGCCCCAAACTAATTAATCGAAATGGAGCAGCTCAATCGATTCGACTTCAGCTTTCAGAGGACGAACAAAAAAAGTTAAACTCTGACGTTGAATGGGCCAATAATATTATTGCAGCCGTGATTAATGGAGGAAAAAATGCCTCGAAAAACTAATGATAGTTATTCTTATCCCATTGTTGATGATTGGAGTCGAAAAGAATTAATTGATGTTTGTCATTTCTTTGAAAATATTGAAATGGCTTATAATAAGGGAGTTAATCGAAAGAAGCTAATGGATAGTTATCGACGCTTCTGTGAGATTAATCCGGCAAGAGTCGAACAAAATAATTTACAAAGAGATTTTGAAAAGCAGTCTGGTTTAGATGTGTACCATGTTATTAAATTAGCAAAAGAAAACTCGGATTTAAAGACCATTAAGCGAAAGGAATGATTTCCATCACAACAGTAGATGATTTAAATAAAATTGATCAAGATGTTTGCCAAATCTTAAAAACCGCACGTGCGTTTGTCATGGAAAGATTAAATGGTCATTTAGACGTAGATGAAAAAACTGGAAGGAAAGATTTAGTTACAAACATTGATAAAGACAACGAAAAGTTTTTTGTAAAACAGCTAAAAGCACTTAAACCTGACAGTAAAGTTCTCGGTGAAGAGGGCTTAGGTGACAAAATTGACAATTTAAACGGACAGGTTTGGATTGTAGATCCAATCGATGGAACGATGAATTTTGTAAAGCAACGTAATCACTTCGCAATGATGATTGCCTATTATGTCGATGGCGTACCAACCCTCGGGTTCATTTATGATGTTATAAATAACAAGTTGTATCATGGTGGCCCTGATATTGGTATCTATGTTAATTCTGAGACAATGAATCCTCCAGTTAACGGTTATCTTGAAGATGGATTGATTGGAATGAGTGGTCCGCTTGTTATTAGGGATGTTTATCATATGCAAGAAATTGCAGAGGCTAGTTCTGGTTATCGAATTTATGGTAGTGCTGGGATCGAAATCGTTGCTGCTCTTTGCGGGGAGACAATCGGTTATATTTCGCATTTAAGGCCTTGGGATATTGCTGCTGGTCGTGTTCTTGCTGAAACGCTTGGGATGACCGTTTCTACTATTGACGGCAAGCCCATAAATATGCTATCATCAAACACAGTTTTGTTAGCGACAAAAAAGGCGCAAAAAGATATTCTGAAAATTTCGACGAAGCGTTAATCAAAAGCTGTGATGGACTCACAGCTTTTTTATCGAAGTTGGGTTATTAACTTATCAAATTGCAAATTTTTGAATTGCTTTTTTGAGGAGGAAACATTTTTGAAAACAAGAGACGATATTAGAAACATTGCCATCATTGCCCATGTCGATCATGGTAAGACGACCTTGGTTAATGAATTATTAAAGCAATCTGACACATTGAATGATCACACTGAGATTCAAGATCGTGCGTTAGATTCTAACGCGATTGAACGTGAGCGTGGAATTACCATTCTGTCAAAAAATACTGCCGTTAAATATGGCGACAAACAAATTAACATTTTGGATACTCCAGGACATGCCGACTTTGGTGGAGAAGTTGAGCGTATCATGCGAATGGTTGATGGTGTCCTTTTGGTTGTTGATGCAGCCGAAGGAACAATGCCACAGACCCGTTTTGTTTTAAAGAAGGCTTTGGAACAACATTTGACTCCAATCGTTGTAATCAACAAAGTTGATAAGCCTGGTGCAAGACCTGAAGCAGTTGTTGATGAAGTTCTTGATTTATTCATTGAATTAGGTGCTGATGAAGAACAACTGGAATTCCCAGTAGTTTATGCCTCTGCTATGAACGGAACTTCAAGTTATGATCCTGACGTTTCAAAGCAGGAACACACTATGAAGCCGGTTTTTGATACCATTATCAAAAACATCCCTTCACCAATCGATAATTCAGACGATCCATTACAATTCCAAGTTGCAATGCTTGATTATAACGATTTCGTTGGTCGAATTGGGATTGGCCGTGTCTTCAGAGGTAAGATCAAGGTTGGGGATAATGTTGTTCTCATGAAACTTGATGGGAGCACTCAGAAGTTCCGTGTTACTAAATTGATGGGATTCATTGGTCTTCAAAAGGTTGAGATCAATGAGGCTAAGGCCGGAGATTTAATTGCTGTCTCTGGAATGGAAGACATTAACGTTGGTGAAACCGTTGTTAGCCCTGATAAGCAGGAACCACTTCCTGTTTTGAGAATTGACGAACCAACCCTTCGGATGACTTTTGGAACCAATACTTCACCATTTGTAGGTCAAGACGGGAAGTATCTGACTGCTCGTCAACTTGGCGATCGTCTGAAGAAGGAACTTCATACGGATGTTTCTCTTCGAGTTGAAGACACTGATGATCCAGGTGCTTGGGTTGTTTCTGGACGTGGGGAACTTCATCTTTCAATCTTGATTGAAACCTTGCGTCGTGAGGGTTATGAACTTCAAGTTTCTCGTCCTGAAGTTATTTATAAGGATGTTGACGGAGTTAAGTGTGAGCCATTTGAATCCGTTCAAATTGATACCCCAGAAGAATATTCTGGTTCAATCATTGATACCTTGTCACAACGTAAAGGTGAGATGAAAAACATGGAAAACGTTGGAAATGGTCAGGTTCGAATGACTTTCTTAGTTCCATCACGTGGGTTAATTGGATACAGCACCCAATTCTTGTCATTGACTCGTGGATACGGAATTATGAACCATTCATTCAGTCAATACCTTCCAGCTATCAAAAATTGGAATCCTGGTCGTCGTAATGGGACCTTGGTTTCAATTAATTCCGGTAAAGTGACTACTTATGCCATCATGGCTGTCCAAGACCGTGGTAAGATTTTCACTGATCCTGGTACTGATGTTTATGAAGGTATGATTGTTGGTGAAAACGCACGAGATAATGACATTTCGGTTAATATTACCCGTGGTCGTAATCAGACCAACGTTCGTGCGGCTGGATCCGAAGATATTGCGAAGGTTAAGGAACCAGTTCATATGACCCTTGAAGAATCACTTGAATTCTTAAATGAGGATGAACTTTGTGAGGTTACTCCGGATCATATCAGATTGAGAAAGAGAATTTTAAATACTAATGAACGTGAAAAGGCAGCTAAGAAGCGTCGTCACAATTAATTAAAATAATTAAGACTATTTAACCATTGCTAAATAGTCTTTTTTTATTTGGTGATACTAGTATAATGAGAGGTATTAATTCATGGATTTTACATATTCAGTTGGAGATTAATATGATTAAATACTTAAAACAGCTAGACTGGTACATTATGGTACCGTACCTATTACTGAGTTTGATTGGAATTGTCATGGTCTTTTCATCTAGTGAAGGGCTAAGCGCTCATACTAATATGGCGTTTCGTTATCTGATTCTGCAATCGATATTTGTGTTTGTTGGTTTTATTGTTCTGTTGTTTTTTTCAAGGCTAAGAAGTAAATTGCTTGAGGGTAACTTAAAGTTCTATGTGTTAGCAATGGTTTTTATGGCCGTTGTTTTAGTGTTTTTGAAGTTTTTTGGTACTAGTACGAATGGGGCAGCCGGATGGATCAGAATTGGACCAGTTAGTATTCAACCGGCTGAATTTTGTAAGCCGTTATTCATCTTGTATTACGCAAATGTTTTAGCACACGAAAGACCATTCTTTAAGAACGTTGGGTTATTTAAAGAGTTTAGAACTGTTGCTAAGCCAAGTTTACTTCCAATTATCATGCTCGTTTTAATTTTCTTCCAACCTGATACCGGTGGTTTTGCAATTAACTTATTCATTATTTTAATGATGATTCTGGCAGCCGGAAGTAACTTTAAGGCTTCAAGAATTTGGATTGTTGTAATTGGCATCTTTATTTTAGGTTTTAGGATTTGGATTAAACCCTTTGATGGAATTTTAGATCATCTTCATAGTTACCAGTTTCAACGATTAATTAGTTTTTCCGACCCCTTTAAGTACATTCAGACTACCGGGCATCAATTGGTGAATTCTTATTATGCAATTAGTAACGGTGGTTGGTTTGGTGTCGGGATTGGTAACGGTATTCAAAAGATGGGTTACTTGTCAGAGCCAAATACTGATTTTATAATTGCAGTTATTGGCGAAGAACTTGGGATCGTTGGTATTTTAGTTGTTTTGGGACTCTTGTTGTATCTTGTTTTAAGAATCATCGCAGTTGGTAGTCGAACTAACGATACCTTTTATAGTACGATTTGTTATGGAACTGCAGCTTACATTTTTATTCAGACCTTATTTAATGCTGGTGGTGCGGTCGGTATGATTCCTTTAACTGGAGTTGCACTTCCATTTATCAGTTACGGGGGTTCAAGTATAATGGCACTTTCCATTTGTCTTGGACTAGTCCTTTATATTAGTAGAGTAGAAAAAAGAGAACGTAGTAATAAAAAAGTGAAGTAAGGTGAAATCATGGCCAAATTAACTGACCGAACGGAATTGATTGTTTCAACATACTCGATTCGTCAAATTAAAAACCTAAAGAGATTTGGTGATATTCGATTTGTATCGAAAAAGATGCATTATGTTATTATTTTTGTTGATAGTTTTGATTTAGATACGACTATCCAAGAAATTAGTAAACTTAGGTTTGTTAAAAAGGTTGGTGTCTCTAAAACCGTTGACTTGGCACTTACTTTTGGTGAGATTAATGCTGAAAATAACGTTGAAGAGTAGGAAACAAAAATGAGAATAATTTCAGGAAAATTTGGAGGACGTAAAATTAAACCAGTCCCTGGGAATCGGACGCGCCCAACAACCGACAAAGTGCGAGAAGCGTTATTTAACATGATCGGACCATACTTTGATGGCGGTAATTTTCTGGATTTATATGCCGGATCAGGAGCCGTCTCCCTTGAGGCCATTTCTAGGGGAATGGATCATGCCGTTTTAATTGATAAACAGTATGCTGCGTATAAAACTATTAAACAGAACGTTGCGATTGATCCGAATGCTGCTGATTTTTCTGTGTGGAAGATGAATGCCGAATCAGCACTGGTTAAATTGAAAGAAGAAGGTCATTTCTTTGACTATATTTTCTTGGATCCCCCATATAAAAAGCAACAGATGGTTAAACAACTAGAAGAAATTAGCAATAGTGGTTTGTTAAGTCATAATGGGATGGTAATCTGTGAGACTGACAATCAAACTGATATGTCTGATGATGTTAAAAACTATCGCCTCATTAAACAAAAAGATTATGGTTTAACGGTGATATCAATCTATCAAATTTTAATATAAAGGGAAAAATTATGAAAAAAGCCATTTATCCGGGTAGCTTTGACCCCATTACCAATGGACATTTGAATATTATTAAGCGAGCAACGCAACTATTTGACGAAGTTGTCGTTGCCATTGGCGACAATTCGAGTAAAGTGGGTTTGTTTACCCCTAAAGAACGGAAAGAAATGGTTGAAACGTGTGTGGCTGGCTATTCAAACGTTACTGTTAAGGTCTATTCTAATTTAACGGTTGATTTCTTAAAAGCAGAACATGCCAATATCCTGATCCGAGGGATTCGGGATACTAAAGACTTTGAAAACGAACAGGAAATTGCTAGTTTAAACCAAATGTTGGATTCGCAAATTGAGACCGTGTTGTTGTTTGCCAACCATGATTATGAATTGATTTCGTCTTCAATGGTTAAAGAGATTAATCATTTTGGTGGAGATGTATCAAAATTTGTTCCTAACGTTGTGTGTGAGGCATTAAAGGAGAAGAGAAATCAGTGAAGACAATCTGGAAATGGATTAAACATAACCGATATTTTTTGATTTTCCTAGGGATCATTATTTTTATATTGTGGTTCCTTTTTTGGCCGCTTAATGCTTTGATTGAAGCGCCTGGTGAAGCCGTTAACATTCAACCAATGGTTAAAATTCAAGGAATTAAACCAAATAAGAAGAATAAGTTTATGATCACTGCAGTTTCAATGTCGCAGGCTAGACCAATCACTTACTTGTATTCAAAAGTGAATCCCCATGTTTCAATTGAGAAAACGTCAGATGTGATGGGAAATCAAAGTAATCAAGAGTATGATAACGTACAAGATATTTATATGAAGACGGCTATCAATAATGCAATTTATGTTGGCTACCACAAAGCTCATGGTAAAATTAAGCAAAGTTATCATGGTGTGTATGTATTAAACGTTTATCCGCAATCCGATTTCGCCAATAAATTGAAGCCTGGTGATTTGGTTGAATCAATAAATGGAAAAAAATTATATAAGGGTCCCGAATATGTAAAGTACATTCAAAGTTTACCCAAGCATGCGCAACTTAAAATTACTTTTAAACGGAATGGAAAAGATAAACAGGCGATCGGCACAAAGAAACAACTGGTCAAGGGGTTTTATGGGATTGGAATCGGAATGATTGATGATATGAGTGTTAAAACTGATCCTAAGGCCAATATTAACCCAGGAAAAATTGGTGGACCCTCTGGTGGTCTGATGTTTGCCCTGCAAGTATATAGTGAATTAAAACATACGAATTACGATTACAAACGAATTGCAGGAACTGGGACGATTGCCGCCAATGGTCAAGTGGGCGAAATTGGTGGAGTGGATAAGAAAATAATTGCTGCTAATAAGAGTGGCGCACAGGTTTTCTTTTGTCCATACGTTAAACCGACTGAGCCAATTTTGAGAATGGAGCAAGGTCATAAGACTAATTACCAAGTGGCTAAAGCAACTGCCAAAAGGTATGCCCCTAAAATGAAAATTGTTCCGGTCACATCTTTTGATGACGCTTTGAATTATTTAAATCAAAAACACAGCTAAAAGCTGTGTTTTTTTCGTATTTAAATGTGAAAGGAGAGAAAGATGGATAAGTTATATGAATTTATTGAGGAATACAAGTACAGAATTATTGGAGGATTGATAATTATTGTGGTAGGACTGCTGGGATATTGTGTTTTTGCATCTCAAAATAGTAGCGGGCAAGCACCACGTACTAATTTGCAAACAACAGCCAAAGCAAATCGCAGAAAAAACGTTACTAAATCAACCGCAGAGAATTCGGCAGGCAATGGGAATGATGATCACCAACAAGTGTATGTTGATGTAAAGGGAGCAGTTAATAAACCAGGAGTTTATCAGGTTGGTAAAAACATGCGTGTTTCTGATGCAGTTGAATTAGCAGGTGGTTTTAATCGTTCAGCGGATGCTAAACACATTAATTTGGCGCAAAAATTGTCTGATCAACAGGTTGTTTATGTCCCAATTCGTGGAGAAATTAATGGATTACCAAAGACCAATCAAGTTGCTAGTGATTCATCAGGCAATTCGGCTGGAAGTGATAAGGGTTCTGATAGCGGAAAGGTTAATATTAATGAAGCAGATAAAGCTAAACTTCAACAGCTAAATGGGATTGGTGATAAGAAGGCTGATAAAATAATTGCTTATCGGAAACAAAGTGGCCCATTTAAAAAGCCTGAGGACTTGAAAAACGTTCCTGGATTTGGTGATAAGACCGTTGCAAATTTGAAAAGTTCGATTACTGTTTGAAGCAACTGTGATAGATAAATATTGGTATACTAGATTTAACTATTCTAGTGAAGGTGATGACAGTTATGAAAAAGAAGAGGATTCCGTGGGACCAATATTTCATGTTGCAAGCGATGTTAGTTGCGTCCAGAAGTACATGCAATCGACGATCTGTCGGTGCGGTATTGGTGCGAAATAAGCGAGTAATTGCTTGTGGATATAACGGTTCAGTATCAGGAGATGTCCATTGTATTGACGAAGGGTGTTATTTAGTAGATGGTCATTGTCAAAGAACAATCCACGCCGAGATGAATGCCATTCTACAATGTGCTAAGTTTGGTGAGTCAACTGATAATGCTGAGTTATACGTCACTGATGTACCTTGTTTGCAGTGTACAAAGATGTTACTTCAGGCCGGGATCATTAAAATCAAGTATTTAAGAAATTATCATAACAGTGAGTATGCTAAAAAGTTATTGGACATGAAACATGTCTCTTTAGAAAAAGTTGATGTTAATCAAAATGATGTTAATAATCTACCGTTTGAATCATTCTTATCCGTCGATAAATAATTAAAAAGAATTTTTTGGTTTTTACATCCATTTTGTGGGTGCTTGGTGCATTCGCATTTTTTGGAAATCACGTAATTGGAATTGTTTTATTAATTTTATGGTTGATTCGTATCTTTCTTTTAAGAATTCCCCGTTTCTTTTCAAAAAGTGTCATCTCACTGCTAATTCCACTGATATTTTTTGGAATTTGGCAAAATCACATTAACCGACAAGTTAGGGTGATACCTAAGACAGAAACGACTTCGATTTGGATAGCTAAGGTCCATCCAGATGAATTACAGCTTCATGGAGATACGTATAGTGGAGTTGTAGAAATTCCCCGGCTAAAACAGCGGGTATTAATTTATGGGTTTGTAAAAAATAAGAGTGAAAAAGATGCTTTGCTTCATCTTAATCACACCAGCGAATTTATGATTGATGGCCAACTTAGTTTGATTGATTCACCACCCAATTTTGCTCAATTTGACTCCAAGAGTTTTAATCGCGCTAAGAGAATTGTGAGTGAAATTAAATGTGATCAAATTAAATACCGTCAGATTTGTAGCAATCAAGGTTTAGGTGATCGGGTTCACGACTTAAGGTTTCAAATGATTAAAACGTGTGATCAATTACCTAAACATCTACGGATGTACGTTTTGGGTATCATTTATGGAAGTCGGAGTAGTGATTTTAGAGAAGAACTGACCGGGGTCCAACGCTTGGGCCTCATCCACTTATTCACAATTTCGGGGATGCACGTTTATTATTTAATTGGTTTGATTACGTGGATTATGACGACTTTGCGATTGAGAAGGGAGCAGGTTAATTCATTCTTAATCATTTTTCTTCCATTTTACTTTGTAATTGCTGGTGCAGGAGCTAGTTTACTTCGGGCAATTATAATGGCCGAAGAACGCTTGGGTCTAGATAAAGTGTATCTTGACATATCTCCCTTAGATATCTGGTCCAGTGCGGTGATGATCAACTTGCTGATTAATCCATTGTTTATTTTTCAGTTTGGGTGTCAGCTTTCATATTTATTATCACTTGGGTTAATCCTGACGAAAAACTGTGGGTTTTTAAAACAAACTATCCTACTTAACTTAATTAGTTTACCGATTATTTTGTATCATATGTATGAATGGCATGCATTATCTTTGTTTGCCAATCTGTTATTTGTCCCTTTCTTTTCAACCTTTATATTTCCGATTGTGTTAATTGGATATTTGCTGTCATTTTTAAAATTTGATTTGATTGTTTCATTAATTGATACAACCTTAAAGACATTTGACCAGCTTTTAAATTTTCTTTCAAGGCTTCCAGGAAATTTGGTGATCGGGAAACTAAACGTATGGATCGTTTTATTAATGGTAATAATTTCTTTACTACTCATTGAAAAAGTAACTATGAAGCGAATGATTCTTTTAGTGTTATTTTTTAGCATTGGTTTTGTGATGATTCATTTTCCAATGAATGGAGAAGTTGATGCATTTGATGTTGATCAAGGGGATAGTTTTCTTGTTAGAGAGCCATTTAATCGTTCGATTACGTTGATTGACACTGGTGGAAAGCCTAATTTCTTTGGCAAACAGAAGCGGGCCAAAATTTATCAAGCCAATGATACTTCAATCCAATATTTAAAAAGCATTGGGATTTCAAAACTTGATAATGTTTGTTTAAGTCATCAAGATGCTGATCATGTTGGTGATTTGCCGGCCTTCTTAAGTAAAATGAAGGTTGATCGGGTTTATGTTCCGTGGGGGATGACTAATAATCAAAGCTTTTTAAGGCGAATTAGACCGTATCAAGGACAGTTTCAGTTGCTTGATGCCAAGACTGGAAATCGAATTAAAAATTCCCCATTTCAAGTTGTTCATCCGATGAAAAGTGGGTCTGGTGAAAATCAAGATTCCATGGTACTTTTTGGTAAAATTGGCGGTTTGAAGTGGATTTTTATGGGTGATTTGAACCGAGAGGAAGAACTTAAGATTATCCAAAAATATCCTGATTTGCGAGTTGATGTGATCAAGCTAGGTCATCACGGAAGTAGGACTTCATCCGATCCTAGATTTATCAGGGCAATTAATCCTAAAGTTGCTCTGATATCTGCGGGTCGTCATAATCGTTATAATCATCCAAATCAGGAAACTATTGATACAATGAACCAACAACATGTTGCAATTATCAGTACCAAAAAGAATGGTATGATTAGATATAAATTCAAAAATAATAACAAAATTGGAAAATTTGAAACAAAGTGGAAGGTGGCACGTCGTTGAGTGTCGTAGAACAAGTTAATCAGATTGATAGTGATCCTAAATCAATTTATTTAATCCTTGGAAATGATGATTATTGGATCGATATAATTCAAAAGAAACTAAAGTCTCTGATCCCAAATGATGAACGGACAATGAATTTTGCTACTTATGATATGGAAGAAACATCGCTTTCCGTTGCACTAAATGATGCGATGTCAATTCCTTTTTTTGGAAAAAAACGACTAGTCTTCATTAAGAATCCGTATTTTTTAACCGGTGAAAAAAATAAAAGCAAAACCGTTCATCATTCAGAAGAACTCATAAATTATTTGAAGAATGCTCCTGATGAAACAACTTTGGCTTTTTTTGCTCCATATCAAAAGTTAGATGCTAGAAAAAAGGTTAGTAAGGAGCTTTTAAAACGTGCGGAAGTAATCGACTTAAATCGGTTTTCTGAAAGGGAAATTAAGCAGTTAGTGCAAAGTAAGATTAAGAACAGTGGATATTCGATCGATCGAAATGCACTTGAAGAACTTCTTTCTCGAACTTCGGGTAATTTGGCTAGTGTTATGAATGAATTAGATAAACTCTTTTTATACAAAATCAATGATAAAAAAATAACGCTTGATGCGGTCGATTCGTTAGTATCAAAATCGATGGATCAAAACGTTTTTGATTTAATTAATTATTTAATGAGTGGTAAAACAACGCAAGCAATCGAGTTTTATCATGATTTAATTTCTCAGAAGCATGAGCCAATTCAAATCAATGCAATTTTAGTTAGTCAGTTCAGATTATTACTGCAAGTTAAAATTTTAGATTATTTTGGCTATAGTCAGGGGAATTTAGCAAGTTCTTTACGGGTCCATCCGTATCGAGTAAAATTAGCAATCAGGAACAATCGCAAGTATCCTAGAGAATATCTACGAGATGCATATATTAGTTTGGTAGAAATTGAAGAGCAACTGAAAAGTACGAGTATTGATCCAGAATTGTTGTTTGAAATGTTTGCCGTTAAACTAAATCAGAGTATAAAAAAAGAATCCGATTAATCGGATTCTTTTTTTAGTTATCGTTTTTAGCAAGTTTATTTGCTAAATGAGACTTCTTACGGTTAGCGTTATTAGCTTTGATAAGACCCTTAGATTTTGCATGGTCAATTGCTGCAACAGCACTGCGGTATACACTATCTAAATCATCGGCACCAGAAGCTTCAGCTTTTTCGAATTTTTTGATTGCACTTCTCATTTCGTTCTTTTGAGATGCGTTTTTCTTTCTAGCTTCTTCGTTAGTTCGCATACGTTCGATAGCAGATTTAATTACTGGCATTAAGTTCACCTCCACCTTGTGAAATAAATTCAATTATTCACATCTTTTGACGTTCCTAATTATACAAAATCCATTGATTAATTGCAATAGCACTAAAAACAAGACTAATTTTTTAATGATAACTTGAATAACGCTTTCTTTTAGGTTATATTAAATAAGTAACTTAATCTTAGTTTTGCGAGTCACTGACGTATTACTCAGATTGAGGGATTAGATTAGAAAGGTGGAATGTAATAATGGCTTTAACTAAAGAACAAAAGAACGATATTATTAAAAAGTTTGCTCAACACGATGGTGACACGGGCTCGACAGAAGTACAAATTGCTGTACTGACTGCTGATATTAATGAAATTAATGGACACATGAAGACCCACAAAAAGGATTTTCATTCACAACGTGGACTTATGAAGAAGATCGGTCACAGAAGAAATCTTCTTGCTTACTTACGTAACAATGATGTACAAAGTTATCGTAAATTAATCAAGGAATTAGGATTACGTCGTTAATCTTGATTTTAATAGGGCGGATTTTTTCCGCTCTTTTTTTATACATAAATAATTTAGTGCTTAATATAAATATGTTACACTGTTAACAGATATCATGAGCGCTTAGAGGCCAAGCTTCGCATAAAATAGTTAATTTTAATCGTAAGTAATTTTTTGAGAGGAACAAGTAATTATGAAAAAGAACATCAAAATCATTCCACTGGGTGGAGTGAGAGAAAATGGCAAGGATCTTTATGCCATTGAAATTAATGATAATAGTATTTTTATTTTGGATTGTGGACTAAAATACCCTCAAAACGAAATGTTAGGAATTGATTTTGTAATCCCAGATTTTTCGTATTTAAGGGATAACGCCGATAAAATTGTCGGGGTTTTTCTTACCCACGGTCACGCAGATGCAATTGGTGCACTTCCATATTTTTTAAGTGAATTTAACGTTCCCGTGTTTGGAACGGAGTTAACGATTGGTTTGGCAAAGTTGGCGGTTGCCGATAATAAGAAGACTAAGAAATTTAATGATTTCCACGTCATTAATAGTAAAAGCGAAATTGTATTTGAGGATGGCACGGTTAGTTTCTTTGATACCACTCATTCAATTCCTGACTCAGTTGGGATCGTGATTAGTACTGAACTCGGAAACATTGTTTATACTGGTGATTTTAAATTTGATCAGACTGCTGCTGACGGGTACAAAACGGATTATTCAGCTCTTACTGATATTGGTAAAGAACACGTGTTGGCACTTTTAAGTGACTCAAGAAATGCTGACAATCCGGAAGAGAGTACTGACGAGAAAGAGATCAGAGACTATCTCTATGAAACTTTTCACTATCAGAAGGGTCGTGTGATCGTTGCTTGTCTTGCTAATAATATTTTAAGAATTCAAGAAGTATTAAACGCTGCGTCTAAGTCAGGTAGGAGAGTTTATCTAACCAGCAAGGGTCTAGAAGAGGTTATTGATACTGCGTTGAAACTTGGCAAGTTAACGTTACCTTCTGACGATTTGTTTATTGAATCTGCAAAAGAGTTAGAGCAAATGAATCCGCATGAAGTTTTGATTCTACAAACCGGTAAGAACGGTGAACCAATGGAATCACTTCAAAGAATGGCTGATAACCGAGACAGAGACGTTGATATTCAGCCAGGTGACCTGGTCTTGATTGCTACCAGTCCATCCCGTGCAATGGACACTCCATGGGCTAAGACTCGCGATATGATCTATAAAGCTGGTGGAGAGGTCACGAGCATTGCTGATGAAAAGAATATTTCAGGGGATGCCAGCAAGCATGATCTTCAACTGCTCCTTAATTTAATTCATCCTGATTACTTAATTCCAATCCAAGGTGAATATCGATTAATGGAAGCACAAAAAGAGCTAGCTGAGGAAGTTGGGATGAAACCATCACACGTTATTTTACCCGCTAAAGGTGATGTAATTGAGTTTGATGGTGAAAACATGTTTTTGTCAGAAGCTGTCCCAGCTTCTGACACCATGATTGATGGGATTGGTGTCGGAGACATTGGAAACATTGTATTACGAGATCGAAAAGTGTTATCGGAAGATGGTGTCTTCGTGGCAGTTGTTACTATCGACCGCAAGAAGAAGAAAATTATTTCAGAGCCCAAAATCATGGCTCGGGGATTTGTTTACGTTAATTCTGATAAATCCTTGCTTAAAGAAGCAGCTGGTATTGTATCTGAAGCAGTCCAGAATAACCTTAATAACAAGGAGTTTGACTGGGGTCATTTAAAACAGGATGTTAGAGAAGATCTTGGACAATTTCTATACAAAAAGACTGGGAGAAGACCAGTGATTCTTCCAGTTATTATGGAAGTCAATCAACACCATAGAAGAAAAAAAGCTAACAATAAAAACGATCAAGAAGACTAAAGAAGTTGAGCCCCGGCTCAATTTTTTTGTTTTCTTATGTGAGGATAATAGATTGAATGATCATCAAAAGGCAAGATTAAAAAAAGCACAAACAGACTTTAGGAAAAAACATTATCAGAAAAGTTCACAGGAATTGTTGGCTTTGTATGATGAAGTTGACGATTACAATGTGATTGATTTGTTGGGACACTCGCTCTTTAATGAAAAAAAGTACGTTGAATCATATCGATTATTAGAAGATAACTTTAATTATTTTGTTGAAAATGACGTTAAATTATTAATAAATATTTACTTAAAAAACCGGAAGTTTATCCCATTACGAATAATTGTTGATTCAATTGATGTATTAGATAAGGATGATGTCAAAAGCAAAATCGAATCTTTAGAGAGAATCAATGACTATGAGCAAGCTGAATCTAACCGGGCTAACTTGAAGCATTTTATGCACATGGGTGGACAAACGGGAATCAAGCAGCGCGACATAATGGAAAAGGCTGAAGAACTCCCGTATAAGCAATATTTGAAGGGTGCACAGTTTAACCTAGTAGATCCAGATGTCAATCCGGTATGGAGAAATCAGTTACTTAATAATTTAGCTAAGTTAAAGTATGATAAACCAGTTAAATATATTTGGATGGATGGAAAAACGTATACTTTAACACCATCACAGCTTGTTGATGAATTGGATTCTAGTGCGTATCAAGCAATGCAAAAGGAAATTAGGGAACGCTATGGACAAAATGATCCAATTCGTTATCAGCAAATTTCTAACGCGGCCGAATATGATGCTCAGATTTTGTATCCGTTTATTGATGATGTGATTAAGGAACCTGATGAATGGGTAACCGCTATTCATCGGCATATCATTAATCCGAATATGGTAGTGGATGATGAAAAAATGAAATCAATTGATCATTGGTTAGTGAAAATTGATAAAATCATGAATTTATTACTAAAGTAATTTAAGAAATTGTCTATATCTGGTTTACAAATAATTTGTCAGTGGATATAATATGAAAGTGAATTCCCAAAAAGGTGACAATTTTGCCTTTTAGGGGAAATGTAGTATAATTAATAATAAAGAGACATTGGCGTTTTGTTGATGTTTATCTTACGAAAATGACAGGAGGGTTTCATAAATGGCAAAAGAACATTATGAAAGAACAAAGCCCCACGTTAATATTGGTACTATCGGCCATATTGACCACGGGAAGACTACTTTAACTGCAGCAATCACTAAAGTATTATCAGAAAAAGGCTTGGCTAAGGCTGAAGACTTTGCTGATATCGATGCTGCACCAGAAGAAAAGGAACGTGGTATTACTATTAATACTGCCCACGTTGAATACGAAACTGAAAAGCGTCATTATGCACATATTGACGCCCCAGGACATGCTGACTACGTTAAGAACATGATCACTGGTGCTGCCCAAATGGATGGTGCCATTCTTGTTGTTGCCGCAACTGATGGTCCTATGCCACAAACTCGTGAACACATTTTGCTTGCTAGACAAGTTGGTGTTGACCACATTGTTGTCTTCTTGAACAAGACTGACATGGTTGATGACGACGAATTGATCGACTTAGTTGAAATGGAAATTCGTGAGTTGCTTTCAGAATATGGTTACAATGGTGACGATGTTCCGGTTGTTCGTGGTTCAGCTTTGAAAGCACTTCAAGGTGACAAAGAACAAGAAGAAAACATCATGAAATTAATGGATGTTGTTGATGAATACATCCCAACTCCAGAACGTGATGACGACAAGCCATTCTTAATGCCTGTTGAAGATGTATTTACCATCACTGGTCGTGGAACTGTTGCTTCTGGTCGTATTGACCGTGGTAGCATCAAAGTCGGCGACGAAGTTGAAATTGTTGGTTTAGTTCCTGACACATTGAAGACTACTGTTACTGGTCTTGAAATGTTCAGAAAGACTCTTGACAAGGGTGAAGCCGGTGACAACATCGGTGCATTACTTCGTGGTATTGATCGTGACCAAGTTGTTCGTGGACAAGTTCTTGCAGCACCTGGTTCAATTCAAACCCACAAGAAGTTCACTGGTCAAGTTTATATCTTAACCAAAGAAGAAGGTGGACGTCATACCCCATTCTTCTCAAACTATCGTCCTCAATTCTACTTCCACACCACTGATGTTACTGGTGTTATCGAATTAGACAAGGGAACTGAAATGGTAATGCCTGGAGACAACGTTACTTTCCATGTTGACTTAACTAAGCCAGTTGCCATTGAAAAGGGTACTAAGTTCACTATTCGTGAAGGTGGACATACCGTTGGTGCCGGTGTTGTTACCGAAATCGATGATTAATTAGTATTTTTATTTAGAGATTGAAGACAATGTCTTCAATCTCTTTTTTATTGCTATGGCCGTTTTAGCGTCGCTGTTTACTTTTGAGGACGCTTAAGTTAGAATATTATTTGAATACTATTACTTGGAAAAGTGTGTAAATATTTTTCATGTTGGAGGAAATGTTATGGCAGATTGGAAGAAAAAAGGTACCAATGATGGGGAATTAACTTTTGAAATTGGTCTTGATAAGATTAAAGAAGGATTAGATCGAGCTTTCAAAAAGAATAAGAAAAATATTAAAGTTCCTGGATTCCGTAAGGGTAAAGTTTCAAGACAAGTATTTAACCAAATGTATGGTGAAGAAGCTTTATACCAAGATGCTTTGAATTTGTTATTACCAGATGCTTACAGTGAAGCAATTAAAGACGCTGGCATTGAACCCGTTGGTCAACCTGACGTTAGTGTTGATTCAATTGAAAAAGGGAAGCCTTGGGTCTTAAAGGCTACTGTTAGTGTCAAACCTGATGTTAAACTTGGTCAATACAAAGGACTAAGCGTTCCAAAGGAAAGTACTCGAGTTTACAAGAAAGACGTTGATGCTAAGATTGATAAAATGCGTCAATCTCAAACTGAACTTGTTCTAGTTGATCGTCCTGCCAAAAAAGGTGACACTGTTACCATTGATTTTGAGGGATTTGTTGATGGCAAGCCTTTTGAAGGTGGAAAAGCAAATAACTATTCTCTTGAACTTGGTTCAGGATCATTCATTCCAGGATTTGAAGATCAATTGATTGGAAAAAAGGCTGGCGATGATGTCGAAGTAAAAGTTACCTTCCCTAAGGATTATCAAGAAAAGTCATTAGCTGGCAAAGAAGCTACCTTTAAGGTTAAACTCCATGAAGTTAAAGAGAAACAACTTCCTAAGCTTGATGATGACTTTGCTAAAGATGTTGATGAAGATGTTGATACTCTTTCTGAATTGGAAGACAAAGTTAAAAAAGAACTTAAGGAACAAAAAGAATCAGCCGCTCATGATGCCAAGGAAAATACGGCTATTAGTGAAGCAGTAGATAATGCTAGTGTTAAAGATATTCCAGAAGTTATGATTAATGATGACGTTCAACGTCAGATGGACCAGTACTTAGCTGGAATGCAGCAGCAGGGTATTAACGCTGAAATGTACTACAAACTCACTGGTACTAAGCCAGAGGACTTAAAGAAGCAATTTGCTGATGGTGCAGATCGTCGAGTTAAAACTAATTTGGTCTTAGAAGCAATTGTTAAAGCTGAAAAGATTGATCCTAGTGAAGAAGACATTCAAAAAGAAGTTAGCAACCTCGCTAAACAATACGGAATGGAAGAAACAGCCGTTCGTAATGCATTATCTGATGACATGTTAAAACATGATATTGGTATTCAAAAAGCCGTTGACATTGTGGTTGACAGTGCTAAAGAAGAACCAAAATCAACTACCAAGAAGGCTTCTGAAAAAAAGGATTCCAGTAAAGAAAATAAGAAATAATTTATACAAGATGGGATCCGCTTGTTAGAGCGGGTCTTTTTTTGTAGAGCAAATTATTTTAAAAGGTTCTATTAGTATGGTATAGTTTCAAATTGCAGGCAACGAGACGAATTAACAACGAATTAACAAAAAGGAGAGATACCATGTATGATGATTCAAATCAAAATGAGACCATTACTTGCTCCTTTTGTGGAAAGTCACAGGACCAAGTAAAAAAAATTGTTGCTGGACCCGGTGTATATATTTGTAATGAATGTATCGATTTGTGTGAACAGATCATGAGTGATGAATTAAACAAGACCAATGCTGAAGACATCAATGTGCTTACCCCAAGTGAAATTGTTAAAAAACTTGATGAGTATGTGATTGGTCAAGATGAAGCCAAAAAAACGCTAGCGGTGGCTGTCTTTAATCATTATATGAGAATTAAGGCTTTGAATGATTCTGAAGATAATGATGAAAGTGAAGATGGTAACCAAGAACGACATGCTTATGATGATGCTCAGATTCAGAAAAGTAATATTGCGATGATTGGACCAACTGGATCGGGGAAGACTTATCTGGCCCAAACACTTGCTAAAATTTTAAACGTTCCCTTTGCAATTGCTGACGCTACGACGTTGACTGAAGCTGGATATGTTGGAGAAGATGTTGAAAATATTCTTTTGAAACTCTTACAGAACGCTGACTATGACGTTGATCGGGCTGAAAAGGGAATCATTTATATTGACGAGATTGATAAAATTGCTAAAAAAGCCGAAAATGTTTCAATCACAAGAGATGTATCTGGTGAAGGAGTTCAACAGGCTCTTTTAAAGATTTTAGAGGGAACGACCGCTAATGTCCCACCAAAAGGTGGTAGAAAGAACCCGAGCCAAGAGTTTATTAAGATTAATACGAAGAATATTCTGTTTATTGTTGGTGGGGCTTTTGATGGAATTCAAGATATTGTTAGACGACGCTTAGGTGATAAAACAATTGGTTTTGGGGTTGATAATCATGAGACCCAAGACGTTGCTGATGAAGATATTATGCAAAAAGTAATTCCTGAGGACCTGATGAATTTTGGATTAATTCCAGAGTTTATCGGTCGTCTTCCAATTTTGACTGCTTTGAATAAGTTAAGCGAAAATGATCTGGTTAAGATTCTTACTCAACCTAAAAATGCGTTAGTAAAACAATACCAAAAGCTTTTATCACTCGAGGGCGTCCAACTTAAATTTGAAGACGCTGCACTTAAGGCCATGGCAAAAAAAGCCATTGCTAGAAATACGGGTGCTCGTGGTCTTCGTTCTATGATTGAAAGTGTGATGAGAGATATTATGTATTCACTTCCAAGTCGTGATGACGTTAAAGAAGTGATTGTTACCCCAGATTCAGTAAATAGTGGTAAAGAACCAAAGATGGTCTTAAAAAGCGAAACAAAGTAATTAAACGGAGATAATAATGGACGTAAATGATGTTGAACTAGTAATGAGTGCAGTTGATCCCAAACAGTATCCCACTACTGGATATCCAGAAATTGGCTTTTTGGGTCGATCTAACGTTGGCAAGTCTTCACTAACGAATGTGTTGATTAACCGGAAGGATTACGCTCATACGTCTGGCCAACCGGGAAAAACTCAAACTTTGAATTTTTATCGCGTTAACGATGAACTCTATTTTGTTGACGTTCCAGGATATGGCTATGCGAAGGTTTCTAAAACAGAACGGGAAAAATGGGCTCAAATGATTGAGACTTATCTAACGGAACGTGAACAGCTCCGGGGAGTGATCAATTTAATTGATGGTAGACACGCCCCGAGTGAGTACGATATTCAGATGCGTGATTGGTTAGAGTATTATGGAATTCCCGTGCTTTATGTAGCGACTAAGGTTGATAAAATTCCTAAAAGTAAGATCAAGAAACAAGAACAGACGTTGCGAAAAGGGTTGGAGCTTGAAGCAGATGAACCGCTGATAATGTTCTCTGCTAAAACCAAGGTCGGAGCAGATCAAATTTGGAACTGGATTGAGCAACAAATTAAGTAATAAAAAATCAGCTGTGAGAACAGCTGATTTTGTGTTTATTTGGTTTTGTCTTGATCTAATATTTTATTCTTTTTTGATTCGCGCTGGTCTTCTTTGTTTTTATGATTCAAAAACTTGGTACGGTTAGGATCTTTCGGATTCTCTTTAGCGAATTTACTGAACATGGCATCAAGATCTTCATTTCTTCTAATTTTTAGTCCCATATCGATCGCTCCTTTAAACTCATCATAGCAAAAAAATCATTTCATGTCAGTTTGTTATACAAACTGTAACTAATTCATTATAATTGTAACAGTAGTATTTATCGGAAAGGAGGGAGTTTATGGCATCTGATTTAATTGAACGAAAATTAACGTTACTTCCGGATCAACCCGGTTGTTACATTATGAAAGATAAAGATGGCAAAATTATTTATATTGGTAAGGCAAAAAACCTAAAGAATCGAGTTCGCTCTTATTTCAAGAGTACTCAGTATGGGAGACGAGCCAAATTAGTGCGAAACATTGCTGATTTTGAGACAATCATTACTTCAAATGACAAAGAAGCATTTTTACTTGAAATCACTTTGATTCAGAAGCATCGGCCTTATTATAACGTTCGTTTAAAGCAAGGACACAGTGGGTATCCTTACATTAAAATTACTAATGAACGTGATCCCCGAATGTTGATTACTAATACCGTTAAAAATGATGGTGGATATTATTTTGGACCATATCCAAACGTCTATGCTGCAGATGAAACCTTGAATTTCTTACAAAAGATGTATCCACTCAGACGTTGTAATGGGTATCAAAAACGAGCTTGTTTGTACTACCACATGGGACAGTGCTTGGGGGCTTGCTTTAAGAAAGTACCTAAGTCAGAGTACGATGCTCAAATCAAGAAAATCAAGTCATTTTTAAACGGTAGTGTGGGACCTGCTAGACAACTACTGACTAAACGAATGAATACGGCATCAAATAACATGGAGTATGAGCGGGCAGCTGAATTGCGCGATCAACTGCATTACATTGATGCGACCGTTGAGAAACAAAAAATCATTTCACATGACAATACCCCACGAGATGTGTTTAATTTTTATGCTGATAAGGGATGGCTTTCTGTACAAGTTTTCTTTATTCGGCAGGCACGTTTGATGAAACGTGAGAAAAAATTGTTTCCGATTATCAGTACCGCCAATGAAGAGATGACTAGCTATATCGTTCAATTTTATAACGATTCTGATCGGATTCCACCCAAAGAAATTTTGGTACCTAACTCAATCGACCATGATGTTCTTTCGAAGATGATCGGAGTGCCAGTTAGAACCCCTCAACGTGGTCAGAAGAAAGCCCTTTTGGACATGGCAGAGCATAATGCGCGATTGGTTTTAAACGAACAGTTTAAGTTAATGGAAATGGATCGCAAAAAGACTACCGGAGCAATGGATGAATTGGGCGACGCTTTAGGAATTGGTCATCTCGAACGAATCGAAGCTTTTGATCATTCTCATATTTCGGGTGCTGATTTGGTTTCTGCTATGGTAGTATTTGAAGATGGGAAACCGAATAAGAAGAAGTACCGAAAATATAAGTTAAGAACCGTTGATCATGCCGATGAAGCTGCCAGCACGCGCGAAGTGATTAGAAGGCGCTACACACGGTTATTAAAGGAACACGCTGAAATGCCAGATTTGATCCTAATGGACGGAGGCGAGATTCAGATGAATGCCGTTACTGATGTTTTGGAAAATGAACTTAATCTGCACATTCCAGTAGCTGGAATGGTGAAAAATGAGAAACATAAGACGGCTGATTTGCTTTACGGAAGTAATGATCATCACGTTAATTTAAATCCGAAAAGCCAGGCCTTTTATCTAGTTCAAAGGGTTCAAGACGAAGTGCATCGCTTTGCAATTAACTATCATCATCAACTCCATAATAAGAATTCGATGACTTCTAGGTTAGATAGTATTAGAGGAGTGGGACCCAAAACTAGAAATAAACTTTTGCGAAAATTCGGTTCCACCAAAAACATTGCAGATGCTAGTGTCGAAGACATTCAAGCAGTCGGTATTTCAAAGAAAGTTGCTCAGACGGTAAAATTGACCTTTGAGAACGTTGCACCAGTGGCCAAGATGATGAAAAACTAATATGAAAATGGAGAAATTATGTTTGTAGATCAAGTAAAATTTAAAGTTAAGGCCGGTAAAGGTGGAGACGGAATGGTCGGATTTCGTCGGGAAAAATATGTACCAAATGGTGGACCTTCTGGTGGTGATGGTGGCCATGGTGGTAATGTTGTTTTCAAAGTTGATACTGGAATGTCAACTTTAATGGATTTTAAGTATAAAAAACAATTTAAAGCCAAAAACGGTGGGAATGGTGCTAACAAAAAGATGACGGGTGCAAGTGCACCGGATTTGGTAGTACATGTCCCCGATGGCACCACGATTTATAACTCAGAGACCGGCGAGCCAATTGCGGATTTGACTAAAGCAAACGATGAAGTTGTAGTTGTAAAGGGTGGTCGTGGAGGAAGAGGAAACGTTCACTTTGCCACCCCTAAAAATTCTGCGCCAGAAATTGCTGAAAATGGGGAACCAGGTCAAGAAATGGAGATCGAACTTCAGTTAAGGTTATTAGCTGATGTTGGTTTAGTCGGTTTTCCATCGGCTGGTAAATCCACGCTATTAAGTGCAATTACTTCATCAAAACCAAAAGTAGCTCAATACCACTTTACGACCATTGTTCCTAATCTGGGGATTGTACGAAATCATGATGGAAGTGACTTTGTGATTGCTGATTTGCCTGGACTGATTGAGGGAGCTTCCAAGGGTGTGGGATTAGGTTTTGAATTTTTAAGACACATTCAAAGAACTCGAGTTATCCTTCATGTTGTTGATATGAGTGGAGTTGAGGGACGTGATCCGTATGATGACTATGAAAAAATCAATCATGAACTGGCTAATTTTGATAAAAGTCTTTTGAAACGTCCCCAAATCATCGTTGCTTCTAAAATGGATATGCCGGATTCAGCTGAAAATCTTAAGTTGTTTAAACGTGAATTAGCTGAACATAATGACCACGTTAATGGCAAAATTATTCCCATTTCTTCCATTACTCATTCAGGGCTTAATGATCTCATTCGAGAAACGAGTAGTGAACTTGATAAGGCGCCAAAGTTTCCAATTGTGGGTGCTAACGAGCTTAATGATTCTAAGGAAGTCATTTACCGTCCCGATGAGGATGAAAAGCCGTTTACTTTGACAAAAGATGAAGATGGAACTTGGGTTCTGTCTGGACATCAGATTGAACGAGTAATTCAAATGGCCAATACCGAACATGAACAAGGTGTGTTAAGATTAGCTCGAAAATTACGTGGAATGGGTGTTGATCAAGCACTACGGGATGCCGGCGCTAAGAATGGCGATCTGGTATCAATTTCGGACTTTACCTTTTCATATGTTGAATAATATAAAAGACGATACTTGTGGTATCGTCTTTTATTATCCAAAAATAAGCTCATCATTTTTTAAACGATAACCGAATAGTTTTGGAGTTTCAATTGTTTTACAAAAAAGTGATAGATGATCATCAAGTTCTCTTGTCCGGGTATTAAATTGATTCAAGGTTAGTGACCGTTTGTTTTTGCTTGGTACTAATAAAATTTTATTTTGCGAAAATTCAATGTCAAAAACTGGTAAAATAACCTTATTAATTTCAACGTATATTTTATATGAATTATTTAAATCTTCGGATGAGACGTAAAATTCGTTTAATCTCAAAGTTATCACCTAGATTCAGCTTATTATTGCTAATGTGGTATGCTACAATTGTATAGTAATTCTTCACGAGTGTAAAAATTTGAGTGTCAAAAAGGAACGATAGGATATGCAATTAGAGTTTTTTGGAACTGGTGCGGGAGTTCCTGGTAAGTTTCGAAACGTTTCTAGTGTCGCTTTAAGATTGTTGGATGAGATTAATTCCGTGTGGTTGTTTGATGCGGGGGAAGGTACTCAACAACAAATCTTGCGATCAACGTTAAAACCGCGAAAAATTAATAAGATTTTTATTACCCACCTTCATGGTGATCATATCTATGGTCTTCCGGGATTATTATCAAGTCGTTCGTTTCAAGGCGGAGATGATCCGGTTACCATTTATGGCCCCTTTGGAATCAAAAATTACGTTCAGACTAGTTTGCAAGTGACGCAGACTAAGTTAGGGTATAAAATAAAATACGTAGAGCTGGACCAGCCTGGTAAGATTTTTGACGGTAAAAAGTTTACAGTTTATGCGGAAAAGCTTGATCATCAAGTTCAAAGTTGGGGTTTTCGAATTGTTGAACATGATCATCCGGGTGAACTGCTTGTTGATAAATTGCAGGAGGATAATATTCCGTCTGGTCCACTGTACGGAAAGCTTAAGGAAGGTAAGACGGTTAAACTTAGTGACGGGAGAGTCATTAATGGCAAGGACTACATTGGTAATTCCCAAAAGGGGAGAATTGTTACCATTTTAGGGGATACGAGAAAAGTTGATACCATCAATAAGTTAGCGCAAAATGCTGACATTTTAGTTCATGAAAGTACTTTTGGAAAGGGCGAAGCAAAATTAGCTCACAATTACTATCATTCTACGAACATCCAGGCTGCTAATACCGCCAGGGATGCCAACGTAAAACGATTATTATTAACGCACATTTCTGCAAGGTATACTGCTAAAATGGCTCATGAGTTACAGAGGCAGGCTCAACAAGTTTTTCCAAATACCAAGGTAGTTAAAGATTTTGATTTTATTGATATTCCCTTTAATAAGGGAGAGGAGAATGCCCAATGAAAAAGCAAGTTTCAATGATTTTAAGCATGGTCTTGATTGTGATTGTCGCTATTTTTGTTTTGTTAAATATGGGAAGTGCGGAGATTAATTTTGGTTTTACGACGGTTAAAATGCCGTTAATCTTAGTCTTATTATTGACATTACTAATTGGGGCTTTAATCATGTTCTTATTATCAATGATCAGTTCATTTAAAAATGGTTCCAAACGGAAAAAAGAAAATCGTGATTCACAGAAAACCATTGATGGATTAAAGGGACAAATTAATGATTTAAATAAACAAATTGATTCTCTAAAGATGCAGTTAAAGAATTCAATTAGTAAACAAAAGGTTAATCAAGATAATCGAAACGTTGAAGATGTAATTAATAAACAGCAAAAGGACAACGAAAAATAGTGAAAAGAGGATCCATATTTGCTTTCTTCAAAGTATAATTGGGAACTAAAACAAAATAATCTTAACCAAGATGCTGTTAATCAACTAGCTAATGATTTGGGACTTGAACCGTTAGTTGTTAGCTTACTGTTTGAACGTGGTTATGATAATATCGATAAGATTCAACATTACTTAAACCCGGATACTAGTGACTTAAACGATCCCTTTTTAATGCATGATATGCAAAAAGCGGTTGATCGGATTGAGTTGGCAGTTGAAAACGGTGAACAAATTACTGTTTATGGGGATTATGATGCTGACGGGCTTACTAGTACCGCCATTTTATATGAAACGTTAGTTGAGATGGGGGCAGAGGTTCATTATTATATTCCTAATCGGTTTAAAGATGGATACGGTCCAAATGTGAAGGCCTTTCAAAAAATTATTGATAGTGGAACTTCGTTAATTGTTACTGTTGATAATGGAGTTGCTGGCTTTGATGCAATTGAGGCAGCTAATAAATTAAGTTGTGATGTGATTATTACCGATCATCACGAATTACCAGAGAAGTTGCCAAACGCCTATGCAATCGTTCACGCTCAGTTGGGCGATCCTAAATATCCGTTTCAGTATCTTTCTGGAGCTGGAGTAGCTTTTAAGTTGGCGACGGCATTAATGGATGAAATTCCTCAAGATAAACTAGATTTAGCCGCAATCGGGACGGTTGCTGACTTAGTATCGTTAACCGGAGAGAATCGGGCACTCGTTCAGTTTGGATTAAATGTCATTCATTTGACGGTTCGACCTGGATTAAAAGCCCTTATTAAACGATCTGGGATTGATTTGGAAAAAGTTGATGAACAGGACATTGGGTTTAACATTGCTCCTAGATTGAATGCACTTGGACGGATGGGTGACGCCAATATGGGAGTTGATTTGCTTACTACGGTTGACGACGATCAAGCTAATGAACTAGCTAAGAAGACTGAGCAAAAAAATGATCAGAGGAAGTTACTGGTTAGTTCAATTACGGACGAGGCAATCGCTCAAGCTGATTCACCTGAGAATAAGAAGAGAGAAACCCTTTTAATTGTGGGAAAGGATTGGCATACTGGGGTTTTAGGTATTGCAGCTAGTCGAGTTAAAGATAAATTTCATAAGCCGACGGTTGTTGTCAGTGTTGATGACCAAAATAAGATTGCCAAGGGATCCGGAAGAAGTGTCAAAGGATTTGATCTTTTTAAAGCCTTAGATAGTGAACGCGATCTGATGGATGCATTTGGTGGACATGCGATGGCAGTTGGATTAACGGTTCCAGCTGATAATTTAAAAACACTAGCTGAGCGGTTTGAACGGTCAGCAGCAAAACAGCAGGTTGATTTATCACAAAAGCCAACTTTAAAAATTGATTTTAAAGTTACTCCAGATGAAATTGATCAAAAGTTATTTCAACAAATTCAAACTTTGAGTCCATTTGGGACTGATAATGAATGCCCCCGATTTGATGTTGATCCGATTGCTTTAACTAATGTTCAGGCAATTGGGAAAGCCCATGATCACCTTAAATTTCAAGCTGTTGGCAATCATTCACGGATTTCTGCAATTGACTTTGGGATGGGTGATGTTGCTACTAAAGTTTCTAAATTGTCAGCTAATATTAACGTAGCAGCGACCTTGAATGAAAATGAGTGGAAAGGTCGTACTAATCTTCAGTTGATGGTTGATGATCTTAAAGTTGACGGAACCGTTGTTATTGACAAACGGACCACTACCTTAACTAAGTCAATGTTTGTAAATGAGGGAACGTATATTTTCTTTCATCGTAACTTGTATCAACAATTAAAATCATATGTTGGTAAAAATTCTAAAGCTATGCTTGCTTCGGGTGTTAAAAAAGATATTACGAATGGGGTAGTTTATCTTGTTGATTGTCCTGAAACACTTGGTGAATTAAAAAGCGTTGTTAATCATTTCCAAAATCCTGAAATTATATTGTATTTATATAAAAAGAATCATATTTTAAATTTAGGGATGCCAGAACGTTCACAGTATGCTAAACTATTTAAGTTCGTTGAAACTAATAAAAATGTGCAAATTTCAAAGAATGTTGGTGAGGTTGCAAACCATTTGCAGGTTCCAACCAATATTCTGGTTTTCATGTTGCAGGTATTTAATGAACTGGGATTTATCACCATTCGGGATGGAATTTTGAATGGTATCAGTAATCCAAACAAGCAAAGCTTGTCAACTTCTCCCACGTACCAATTGCGAGAAGAGCAATTAAAGGTGGAAGATGCTCTTTTTAACGTTTCCCCAAGTGATTTGGTGAAAATAATTAATAAGATTGGGAACTGATAATAAGAAAGGAAGTATTTTTTATGGTCCTTAATTTAAAGGATTATGTAGCAAGTTATCCTAATTTTCCAGAGCCAGGTGTAACTTTTCGAGATATTTCTCCATTACTAGAAAGTGGCGAAGCATATCGTCAAGCTACTGACGAAATTGTCAACTATGCCAAGGGTAAGAACATTGATATGATTGTTGGTCCCGAAGCGCGTGGCTTTATTGTTGGATGTCCCGTTGCATATGAACTTGGAATTGGATTTGCTCCTGCAAGAAAAAAAGGGAAGTTACCTGGTAAAACTGTCAAAGCTACATATGGTTTGGAATACGGTCAGTCATCACTTTATTTGCATGATGATGCGATTAAACCTGGTCAGAGAGTTCTTGTGACTGATGATTTGCTAGCTACAGGTGGTACCATTGAAGCTACCATTGAGTTAGTCAAAGATCTTGGTGGAGTAGTAGTTGGAACGGCTTTTATTGTCGAATTAATGGACTTAAAGGGTCGCGATAAGATTAAAGACTATGATATTCTCAGTCTGATTAAATATGATTAAGTTTTAAATTAAAAACACTTCTCAAGTTGATTATCGGTTCTTTTATGATTATACTTAAGTGGTGTTAATTTTGGCGAGTTGGCAGAGTGGTAATGCACCGGACTCGAAATCCGGCGAACCGGTTTATAGCCGGCGCGCAGGTTCAAATCCTGTACTCGCCTTTATAAGTAGTATTACAAAACAAAAAGACTACCAAAATTACAAGTTTTGATAGTCTTTTTGTGTTATTGAGCTTTTATAATTCAGATTGCATCCGAATTGCTTTTCCAATGATTTTGCCTGGATTATCTTTATTCAAGATAATCGGTGGGTACTCCTTATTATCAGGAACTAAGACGGTTTGGTCTTTTTGAGTACTAATCCTTTTAAGAGTAGCTTCGTCGTTATCGTTTAATAGGACAGCGGCAATTTCACCATTCTCCACCTCTGGTTGATAATGGATTAAAACGTACGATCCGTTTTGAATGGTAGGAGCCATTGAGTCTCCGTCACATTTTAACCAGAAATTCTCACCACTTGGCAGTCCTTCTTTTAAAGTTGGAAAGTACGCGGTAACGTTCTGTTCAGCAAAGATTGGTTTTCCGCAAGCAATGCTGCCAATGAGAGGAAGATCAATTGTCTCATTAGTTTTTGATTTAGCACTTGTACTATCATTGTGATAGTTAAGTTGATTAGTATTTCCTAATAGGTAATCGATCGACACGCCAAGTACTTTGGCGACTTTTCCAAGGCTTTTTGTACTAGGAGTTTTCTTGTTCCAAGTATAAATATTGTTAATCCCAATCCCAGCCTTCTGGGCCACTAACTGAAGTGACCATCCACGCATTCTTGAAAGTCTCTTTATTCGTTCAATTGTTGTCAAAATTGTTTCTCCTTTTCTGAAATTGGTGGTTAAAAAAGTTATTTCAAATAATAGAGAAAATCATTGACATTTTATTTTATATGATTGATAATTAATTTAGTTAAGTAATTGATCAGTCAGTCCAGAATAATATCAATGGTTAAAAGTATCTAAACTAGTTCCCACGAAGAAAATAGTTTAAATACAGTCCATTATTTTCATCATATTTACATTTTATTCCAAAGGATAGACATAGTCAATAACTTAATTAATAAATTGTGAAAGGAGGGATCAATAATGGCTAACGTTGAATTGGAACGTAATGCTCAAAGAGTATTTAAAAAGATCAAAGTTGCTTTAATTAACAAGGACTTGACTCAAGTTGATATGTCAAAAATTGTTGATGTCTCACCAGTTGAATTAAATCGGGCAATTCATGGTGAGATGAGTCCTAAATCTCAAAGAATTAGGAAGCAAATTTTTAAGTACCTAGATATCAAAGTTTCGTAATCTTCATTTGTTATCTATGTGATAAAAGAGCAGTAAGATAAACTAAATGTATTAATACTACTTGTTTTCACGTTTGTAATTAGTATTAGTATGTGTAGTGATCGTAAGATTTAATAAGGCCTAGATCAGTTGCAGTAGTTGATCTAGGTCTTTGTCGTGTAATAATTAGTTTATTTAGTCTCATCAACTGACAATTGTTTTACTAATTGGTCAATCTGATTGCGGACGTTTCTAAAAGTTTCAATTACTTCTGATTTGGATCCCTTAAATTGTGCAGGATCTTTAAGTGGCCAGTGAATTTTTGCAACTGATTGTGGGGTAACTGGACACTTATCTTTAGCGTCTCCGCAAAGCGTAACGATTAAATCACACTTAACTAAATAACTTTTATCAATTAGCTTGGATGTGTTTTGAGAAATATCAATTCCACGTTCTTTCATCACCTTAACCGCAACTGGATTTAAACCATGAGTTTTTACTCCCGCACTTTTTATTTGCCAGTTTTGCGGGAAATATTTTTTTGGCAAATCCTTCCGCCATTTGGCTTCGGCACGAGTTTCCCGTACACAAAAAATAAATTTTTTTCATTTTAATTCATCCCTTAATAATTTATACGTCATGATACCAAAAGATGATGACTATGGATACTATTAGTAACTTATCTTATCGGTTATTAATTGCTTGACTTATGGGTAGTTCAATCAAATTGTGTGCAAATAATTTATTAAATATTGAACATTTTGTAGTCTCATTAGGTAATTGCGTGGTACTATAAAAATGTTCATAGAGAACGACAATTTAAAAATTGAAGGAGGAAGCAGATATGAAAGTAGCTGTAATTGGATCATCTCATGGTGGATTCGAAGCTGTCAGAGGAGTTTTAAAAGATTTTCCTGATGCTGACATCGAATGGTACGAAAAGGGAGACTTTGTATCTTTTCTATCTTGTGGAATTGAATTATATCTTCAAAACGTCGTAAAAGATGTTAACTCTGTAAGTTATGCAACTCCAGAAGGCATGGAAAAATTAGGTGTAAATGTCCACATTAATACTGAAATCACTGATATTGATCCTGAGGCTCACACGCTAACCGCTTTAAACGTTAACGATGGTAAAGAGAGCACTGAAAAATATGATAAATTAATTTTAAGTGTTGGTGCTAATCCATTCCAACTTCCAGTTCCAGGGAAGGAATTAGGTAATATCTACGCAATGCGTGGACGTGATTGGGCCATTAAATTGAAGGAAGCTGAAGTTACTCCAGGTATCAACAACGTCACGGTTGTTGGTTGTGGATACATTGGGATTGAAGCAGCTGAATCATTCGCTAAAGCTGGCAAGCACGTTACCTTAGTTGATACTGGTAAAACCATTCTTCCTACTTACTTGGATCCAGAGTTTACTAAAATTCTTGAAGCTGAGCTTAAAAAGAACGGCGTAAAATTGTCATTGAACCAAAGTGTTAAAGAATACGTTGGTGATGATGATGAAAACGTTTCTTCAGTTATTTCAACTAATGGTGACCAATGGGATGCTGATCTAGTGATTGAAACTGCCGGAATTCGTCCTGCTACCGATTGGCTTAAAGGTAAAGTTGATCTTGACGAAAAGGGCATGATTAAGACCGATGAATATCAAAGAACCAATCAACCTGATATTTTTGCCGTTGGTGATTCTACCGAGGTTACTTTCGCACCCACTGGCAAGAAGCAAATCATTGCTTTAGCTTCTAACGCTAGACGTCAAGGTCGCTCAGCTGCCATGAACCTGAACGATGAGAAGCGTAAGACTACTGAAGTTTCTGGTTCATCAGCACTTCATGTTTTTGATTACAAGTTTGCCTCAACTGGATTTAAGGACGTTACTGCTGAAAAAGCTGGCGTTGACGTTGAATCCGTCTTTGTTGTTGACACTGCGGTTCCTCCGTTTGTTCATGATGATAAGTTGAATGCAGAAGTCTACTTCAAGTTAACTTTTGATCCAAAGACTCGTGAAGTTGAGGGTGCTCAAATCATGTCTAAACGAGATGTAACTGCTAATATCAATACCATTTCATTAGCAATTCAACAACACATGACTGTTGATGACTTGGCATATGCTGACTTCTTCTTCCAACCAGGTTTTGACCGTCCATGGAATATCATGAACGTCGCAGCTCAAAAAGCACAAGATAAGTTAGATCACAAATAAAACCAAAGGGTCCGTTGACTTAATCAACAGACCCTTTTTATTACATACTTTTTGCTACTAGAATATCACCATTTGACAATTTGAACGTTTTATCAAAACCATTTAGATAAATGGTAGTACCTCGTTCTGGAAAATCTTCACTGGTCTTAGGAAGAAATTCAATTTCAAGTGAATGGCCATCTGGAGCCAGATTATCTAAGGTAGTTAATTTCATGACGTACTGATTGTCATCGTTAACTTTAATGGTTTTAGTATCTGAATTTCCAGGTGCTGGAAATGTTAAAGTAATCCGTTTCATATCATCCCTTCTTTCGTAGTTATTATACTACCAATTAATTTTTGGTATTGGTACGAATCTAGTAGTAAGAGAAGTGCTAACATATAAAATAAATCTTAAAGAAAATGGTGAAGCGATAATGAAATTTTATACTTCTGATAATGTGGAATTAGACTATGATGATGAGGGAAATAAAAGCAATCAACCCGTGATGATTCTTACCGGAATTGGGGGCTATAAAGAGATTTGGACCCTTACTGTCCAAAAATTAGTCGAAAGCGGTTTCAGGGTTATTAACGTGGATGCTAGAAATCAGGGGATGTCTGAGCGTACTAGTAAGGATGAACGGATGTCGCGCCATGCGATGGATTTATATGAGATTCAGAAGGAACTAAAATTAAAGGAACCAATCTTGCTTGGGAATTCAATGGGAGCAGCAACCATGTTTGCGTACGTTTCTTTGTTTACTGACAAGGGAATTAAGGCCATTGTAGACGTTGATCAGAGCCCTAAGATGATTGCGGATCGATCATGGCCATACGGATTTAAGGCTTTAGACTGGAGTGATTTTCCTGAATTTTTGAAGCAGCCATTTGGACGTTCGACTTATAGTAAAATTAATGATCTTTTATATAGTAAGATTCAATCGTTAAAACAGGAGTATCCATATGACGCCGACTTAAACTATTCGTTGTTAGTGGATCATGCTTTTCAAGATTGGCGTGACATTTTGAGTGATTTAAAGGTTCCATTGATGATTATAGCGGGAAGAAAATCACCATTTTTTGATTATCACTTTGCAAAAGTTGCAGCTGGGATGGCTCATAATGGTCATTATCAGATTGTTGAAGATGCGGGGCATATTATTATGGCTGAACAGCCAGATGTGTTTAACGATATTTTGTTGAAGTTTGTGAAAAGAATATAATAAATCACAATGGTAAGAAATATCATCGTGTGAATTATTAGACTTAACCTTTTAATAGCGGTCTCACTTTAATGAGGTCGTTTTTTATTTGGGTTTGTTAAAGAGTGTTAACTTGGTTGACTTTACGCACTTTGGTTAATATAATCACAATGTAAGCGGATATGAGCAATCGTGTCTGCGTGAAAATAAAAACAATTGGAGGGGTTTACGTGGCTGATAATATTTATTCCATTCATGAAAAGCACACGGGAATGCTAGAAATGGAATCAGAATTTCCTGTAAAAAACCGTGAAGAACTTAGTGAGGCTTACACACCTGGTGTTGCTAAGATTTCCAAGGCCATTGAAAAAGACCCTAGTTTAAAGGACAAGTACACAATGAGTGGAAAGTTGCTTGCTGTTGTTACTGATGGTTCAGCAGTTCTAGGATTAGGTAACATCGGACCAGCTGCAGGGCTTCCGGTTGTTGAAGGGAAGGCTTTGTTATATAAAGACTTGGCCAATGTTAATGCGTTACCAGTTGCCATTGATCAGGAAGATGCCAAGAAAATGGCCACTCACATTAAAAGTATTCAAGATACCTTTGCTGGGATCCATTTGGAGGACATTGCGGCACCAAAATGCTTTGAGTTAGAGGATATCTTGAGTAAAACATTAGATATTCCGGTCTATCATGACGACCAAGAGGGAACTGCTATTGTAGTTTTGGCCGGATTAATCAACGCTAGTAAAGTAGTTGGTAAAGAGTTGAAAGATTTAAAGATCGTCGTCAATGGGGTTGGAGCATCTGGTGTCGCTACTGCCTCGTTGCTGGAGCACGTTGGCATTAAAAATATTACTTTGGTTGATATCGATGGCGTGGTTAAGCCAGATAGTGAGAACTATAATTCATATCAAACTGGACTTGCCCAATCCTTGAACGGAAAAGAAGGACAAACTCTGGATGATGTAATTGATGATCAGGATGTTTTTATCGGTCTGTCAGATGCTAATGTTTTAAGTACTAGTCAAGTTAAAAGAATGGCAAAGGATCCGATTGTCTTTGCGCTTGCTAATCCAGTTCCGGAAATTCTTCCACAAGACGCTAAAGCTGGTGGTGCTAAAGTGATTGCGACTGGATCTAGTAAGTATCCAAATCAAGTTAATAATATTTTGGTTTTCCCAGGTCTGTTCAAAGGACTTTTAAAGAGTGGAATTAAAAAGGTTACATACCAAATTGAGGAAGTCGTTGCTGACGCGTTAGCCAGCATGATTCCTGATCCTACTCCAGATAAAATTGTCCCTGGGGTTTTTGATGAAAATGTTGTTAAAACGGTCACAAATTCAATTATAAAATATGGTGAAAAAGGATAAGAGGTACAATTATGGCAATATTTATTACATCAATCCAGAGTGTGCTAGCGATTGTAATTATGATTGCAGTTGGTTATGTAACACAAGGACTTGGATGGTTTAAAGAATCATTTTCCGGTTCAATCTCAAAGATTATTATGAAAGTTGCTTTACCATGTTCTATTTTTGTGGCAATGCTTAAATATTTTCATCCAGAACAACTAGCTAATTTGTCAACTGGATTAATCTATGTTGTGCTTGCTATCCTTTTAGGCTACGTTATTTCATGGATTGAAGTTAAGTTATTTAGAGTTAAAAAGGGTCGAAGAGGACTGATGATGACCGGTATTAACGGTGCTAATACCGTTTTTATTGGAATGCCCTTAAACGTTGCTTTATTTGGTGAGATATCAGTCCCTTATTTACTTGTTTACTATATTGTAAATACGATCATTATTTGGACTTTAGGTGTTTGGGTAATTGCTGCAGACGATCCAACCGCTAAAGATGGTTCCAAAGCTAAATTTGATTGGCACCATTTGATTCCGGCTCCATTATGGGGATTCATTGTTGCCATTCCATTTTTGTATATTCCATGGCTTCAGGAACATTTATTGGTTAATTTTGTCCAAACAACCTTAACTGATTTGGGGGCACTGGTTACTCCACTTGCATTAATCTATATTGGAATTATGTTGAGATCATTTGGTCTTAGAAACATGCATTTTGATAAAGATGTCATTTTGACTTTAGCAGGCCGTTTCGTGATTTCACCATTAGTCATGGCTGCAATTATTTTTGTTGGGTTCAAACTCGGAGCATCAATGGTTCCAACATTCTCCAAGACTTTGATTGTTCAAGCTGCTACGCCTTCACTTGCAGTTCTGCCAATTTTGGCACAAACTTATCATGGTGACGTTAAGTTTGCTACAAACGTGGTTGTATCTACGTCAGTTCTCTTTATCATCGTAATTCCGATTATTATGTTAATCATGGGTTAGTAGAAACGGGAGATTATTGAGGATATGAATATTGAGACTAGAGAAATTAATTTAGAGGTTCCTGACCAATTTAATCAGTGGAGAGATTTTTTGAAATCACTTGGCATCGCCAATTTTTCTGGTGATGAGGTTGATCCCTTAGATTATACCGTTGGACTTTTTGATGGGAATAAATTAGTTGGTACTGGTTCATATTCTGGAAACATTTTGAAGTACATTGGTGTTTGTCATAAGTACACTGAAAATGGGGTTTATTTTAACAAGGTAATTTCGAATCTTTTAACAAGTTTGGGACAACGTGGAGTCTTTCATGTCTTTGTCTTTACAAAGCCAATGTATGCGGAAAGTTTCGAACACGTTGGGTTTAAGGAACTCGTTCAAAGTGATGATGCGGCCTTTTTAGAGACCGGTGATTATAGTATTACTGATTATCTTAAAAGTCTGCCTAAAGTTAATAAAGCTGATAATAATGCCGGGATTGTCATGAATGCTAATCCTTTTACCGATGGTCATAGATATTTGGTTGAAAAAGCGTCAGAAGTTAGTGATAACGTTTACGTATTTGTTGTAAGTACTGATAAATCACTGTTTACGTCACAAGAACGATTAAAACTTGTTCAAGAGGGCGTTTCTGACTTAAAGAATGTGATGGTTGTTCCGGGTGGCGATTACTTAGTAAGTTATGCCACTTTTCCTTCGTATTTTTTGGGGGCGCAAGCAGACAAGGTGCGGTATCAGACAACCATTGATGCATTAATCTTTAAAGATTGGATTGCCAAAGATCTTGGCATTAACGTTCGGTTTCTTGGAACGGAGCCAAATTCCAAAACGACCTCAATCTATAATCAAATTTTAGAAAAGGTTCTCCCGCCTGAAGTCAAAGTTAAAGTTATTAAACGAGATCAGGATGAAGCCGGAAAAGTGATTTCGGCCCGAACGGTTCGGATGGCCATTAAGAATGGTGAGTTAACATCAATTAAAGGGATTGTCCCAAAAACAACTTACGAGTTTATTACCAAACATATGGATTCGTTACAGGAAAGAATTAAGAAGGGAATGAAGATCAATGGGAATTAATAAAACGGCAATGGATGGAACGCTGGAATCTTCTGACATTCAGATCACAGTCAGTAAGGGTACTAACGGAATCCAAATTAATCTTGAATCTGATGTTAAGAAACGGTTTGGTGATGATATTATTGCTACCATTAAGGAAGTTGTTAACAAATTTGAATTAGATAATGTCAATATTAAGGCAGTTGACCAGGGAGCTTTAGATTGCGTAATTAAAGCTCGAACGATTACCGCAATTCAACGGGCCATGGGCGACAGCGAACAACCAGCATGGGAGGCACTATAATGGCTGAAAATGGTGAACGACTCAGAAGAACGATGATGTTTGTTCCAGGTAACAATCCAGGGATGATCAAAGATGCTGGGATCTATGGCGCCGATTCAATCATGTTTGATCTTGAAGACTCAGTTTCGTTAGCGGAAAAAGATTCTGCAAGAAACTTAGTTTATGAGGCTTTAAAAACGGTTGATTATGGTGATGCAGAATTAGTTGTTAGAACTAATGGACTCGACACTGACTTCTTTGAAGCTGACGTCAAAATGATGGTTAAGGCTGGCATCGATGTTATTAGAATTCCTAAAACTGAAAGTGCGGCAATGGTTGAAGAGATGGAGAGTCTAGTTGTTGACGCTGAAAAGGAGTTCAACATTCCAGTTGGAACCACTCATTTAATGGCCGCAATTGAGAGCGCTGAAGGTGTCATGAATGTACTTGAGATTGCTAAAGCCTCTGATCGCATGATTGGGATTGCTTTATCGGCGGAAGATTACACAACGGATTTAAAAACACACCGTTATCCAAATGGCTTGGAACTACAGTTTGCCAGAAATATGATTTTAAATGCTGCTAGAGCAGCTGGTATCGCCGCTTTTGATACGGTTTACACCGATGTTGATAATGTGAAGGGATTCTTGGCAGAAACCGAGTATATTCATGAGTTGGGTTACGACGGAAAATCAGTTATTAATCCACGCCAAATTCCTTTGGTAAACCAAGTTTATGCCCCAAGTGAAGATGAAATTAAGAATGCTGAAAATGTACTTGCTGCGATTGAAAAAGCAAGAAAAGCTGGCTCAGGAGTTATCTCAATGAACGGACAGATGGTTGATAGACCAGTTGCACTTAGAGCTGAGAGAGTTATGAAACTAGCTAAAGCTTCTGGCTTGATTGATAAGGAGGGTCATTACATTGGAAAATAAATTAGGTCGTAATTTACCCGATAAATTAATGAATGAACTGCACTTTAAACCATTTGAAACTACTAAGATTGGTAACCCGGTCTTTCAAAGAACGGCTCCTAAAGTCCAAGTTCAAGATGGACATGATAAATTAAAGGATGATTTAAAGCAGGTTGTTAAAGATAACGTGAGGGATGGGATGACCATCTCATTTCATCACCATTTACGTAATGGTGATTACATCTTTAATCTTGTGATGAAGGCGATCATGGACCTTGGAATTAAAGATCTAACTTTAGCACCTTCTTCACTGACCGTCGTAATGAATGATATGGCAATTAAAGCCATCAAGAATGGAACCGTTACTAACATCACCACATCCGGAATGCGTGGTTCCTTGGGTGACGAAGTTTCTCATGGAATTCTTAAAAATCCAGTGATTTTCAGATCCCATGGAGGCCGTGCTCGTGCCATTGAAAACGGTGATATCAAAATCGATGTTGCCTTTTTAGGGGTTCCTAATTCTGACTGTTGTGGTAATGCTAACGGGATGGAAGGTCCAGCCGCATTTGGTTCACTAGGGTATGCGTTAATGGACGCAGCTTATGCTAATAAAGTGGTTTTATTAACTGATAATGTGGTGGACTATCCCAACACCCCTGCCTCAATTCGACAAACACAAGTCGATTATGTCGTTAAGGTGGATAAAGTTGGTGATCCTAATAAAATTGGCTCTGGCGCTACTCGGTTCACTAAGGATCCAAAAGATTTGACCATCGCTAGAGCGGTCAATCAAGTGATTGTTAATTCACCGTACTTTAAAGATGGCTTCTCATTTCAGACTGGTTCTGGTGGAGCTGCCCTTGCCGTTACTCGTTACTTAAGACAAGCAATGCTTGATAATCATCTTCATGCCTCGTTTGGTTTGGGTGGAATTACTAAACCAATGGTTGATTTGCTTGAAGAGGGATTAGTTGATAAGTTAATGGATGTTCAAGACTTTGATAAAGCCGCTGCTGATTCAATGAAGAACAACAAAAACCAACAGGAAATTGATGCGTCATGGTATGCTGATCCTGATAATAAAGGATCAATGGTCGCTCAGTTAGACATTGCGGTTTTAAGTGCCTTGGAAATTGATACTGATTTTAACGTTAACGTGTTAACTGGTTCTGATGGCGTAATTAGAGGAGCGGTTGGTGGACATCAGGATGCTGCTACATCTAAGATGACAATCATCTGTGCTCCACTGGTACGAGGTCGCATTCCAACGGTGGTAGATCATATTAGTACAGCTGTTACTCCAGGGCAATCGATTGATGTCTTAGTAACCGAGTTTGGAATCGCCGTTAATCCTAATCGTCCAGACCTGATTAAGCAATTTAAGGATGTTCCGAGTTTGCATGTTTACAGCATCCAAGAATTAGCCGAAAAAGCTGAAAAGATCGTTGGCAAAGAAGAACCACTGAAGTATACTGATAAGACGGTTGGATTGGTTGAGTATCGGGACGGAACGATCATTGATTCAATTCGACAAGTAAAAGATTAATTTTAAAGACGGTGCTATCTGTAAGGCAGATGGAGCCGTTTTTTTAAGGAGTTTGATAAGTTGGAAGATAATATTTTTTTAACTGGGAAAGTGCAGGGGATCCCAGCTGTACTTGCTAACAAAGACAGACGGGCACACTTGCAGGCTCGATTAAAGGAGCAGTATCCAATGGATACGATTGTGTCAATCAAGTTAAATATTCCGGGTCCCATCAAGAACAACCCGCAAATCATGAACTTATTTGATGTTGGATATAAGCGATTCTTTAAAACACAGTTGTACAATATGAAAATTATCGATAAAATGGGGTGGAACACTGATGCGGGAAAAGAACGGTTTTTGGTGGTTGATGGTGATGGGCTTGTTTTGAAGAAACGAGCAATTCATTTTGAAGATCATGATCGTTTAGGACGTTTGTTTGATATTGACGTAATGGATCATAATCATTCTCATTACTCCCGGACTGATGTCAAAATGAGACCCAGAAGATGTCTGATTTGTGATCGAAATGCTAAAGAATGCGCTAGAAACCGTACTCATTCCGTGTCTGATTTGCAACGAAAAATTAGCGAGATATATTTTAGGAATGTCGGATATGAATAATGCGGTAATGGATTGGAAAGTTAAAATTTGTCAAAAAAATAAAACCGTTAACGCTGTGATGGAATCAATGTTAGATGAAGTTGTTTCTAATCCAAAACCAGGATTGGTTGATCCAGTTTCTCATAAATCTCATCCTGATATGGATGTCTTTACATTCATTGACAGCATTATTACAATGCGTCCTTATTTTGAAACCGCTTTTTTACGAGGACAAAATTTTTTAAGTGATGACTTAAGTCAATTATTGAAGTTGATTCGACCTGATGGAATTAAAGCTGAAAAAAACATGTTTAGGGAGACTAACGGTGTCAATACCCATAAGGGTGCAATCTTCGTAATGGGAATTATTGTTGCAGCACTAGGCTATCTTTCTCAGTCCAAAGCTTCCTTTACACTTGGAGATATAATTAATGTAGAAAAAGCTATGACTGCTGGAATCGTTAAATCAGACTTTTCGCAGGTGAGAAGAAAATCTGCTAGCAAATTAACCGCTGGTGAGCACCAATTTTTAGAATATGGGATGACAGGAATTCGTGGAGAAGCCGAGGCTGGATTCAAAACTGTGACAGGTCATGGCTTGCCAGCTTTGGTCGCTTTTAATGGAAATAAAAATGAAAAGATCCTTCGAGCGTTACTTAACATTGTTGCTCATAGTCAAGATAGTAATTTGATTAAACGTGCTGGATCGCCTGAAATCGTTGAAAAGGTACACAGGCAGGTTACTTCAATTTTAAACACTGAAGCTTTTAATTCCGCTCTAGTTAAAGAACAACTGGAAAAAATGTGTGAAAACTTTGATAATCAAGATTTAAGCTTAGGTGGTTCAGCTGATTTATTAATTTTAACCATCTTTTTTGGTAAGATAACTGATCATTTTTAAACATTAGTGACGTTTAGAAAATTAAATTGAAAATGGAGTGGTATTAGTGAAAGTTGGAATTGATAAAATTGGCTTTTATACCCCAACTTATTTTATTGATATGGTGGATTTAGCCAAAGCGCGTGATGAAGATCCAAACAAGTATTTAATTGGGATCGGACAAACTCAACAAGCTGTCATTCCCTCCACCCAAGATTCTGTTACGTTGGCAGCCAATGCTTCGGACCAAATTGTAAGTCAAGAAAATCGAGATAAGATTGATTTAATTATTTTTGGGTCAGAAAGTGGAATTGATAACTCTAAGTCTGGGGCAATTTATGTTCAAAATCTGTTAAAACTGAGTTCACACGCACGAGCATTTGAAATTAAACAAGCCTGCTATGGAGCGACTGCGGGATTACAGATGGCTAAAGACTATGTTCATTTGCATCCTGATAAGCAAGCTTTAGTGATTGGTTCTGATATTGCTAGATACGGGGTTCAAACTGCTGGCGAAGTTACACAAGGTGGTGGAGCGGTTGCCATGACGGTGTCGAATAATCCACGTATTATGACTTTAAGCGATGATAGTAGTGTTTATTCTCAAGACATTATGGATTTTTGGCGGCCAATCGGAAAGACTGAGGCGGTTGTGGATGGACACTACTCCAACGATATTTATGAAAAATTTTTTAATGAAACGGTTCATGATTATTTAAAAAAACATGATCTTACTTTTAATGATTTAAAGGCGATCGTTTTTCACTTGCCATACACTAAGATGGGGTTAAAAGCATTACGCCAAGTCCTTCCTGAAGTTTCAGTTAAGGAACAGGAAAAATTGTTAAGAGAATTTGAAGCTAGTCGGGTTTACAGTAAACGAGTTGGCAATTTGTATACCGGGTCACTATATTTGAGTCTTCTTTCACTTCTGGATAATTCTTCAGATTTAAGGGTAGGAGACCAAATTGGTGTGTTTAGTTATGGTTCTGGGGCTCAAGGAGAGTTTTATACCGGAATGCTACAAGATCACTTTAGGGATCAAAATCGGAGACAGTTAATGAATAATCTGTTAGACAGTCGAAAGAAATTATCAATTGAAGAGTATGAACAAATATTCAATGGTTTGCCTAGTCTTTTGGATGATAATTATGAATTGGATCTAAGTAATGATCCTGCTAAATTTGTCTTTTCTGGTGTTAAAGAAGGTAAACGTCAGTATTTAAATCAAGAAAAAAACCATTCACTTTGAAGTGAATGGTTTTTATTTAATGCCGATTCGATATAAACCGACAACTTTACCTAAGATGACTACGTTTTTTAAAATAATTGGTGCCATGTCATCATTTTCGGGTTGGAGTCTGAAATGGTCACTTTCTTTAAAGAATCGTTTGCAGGTGGCTTCGTTTTCGTCGTTCATGGCGATAACAATATCACCATTTTCAGCGGTATTTTGGCGTTTTACAATTACCTGATCACCGTCTAAAATTCCGATATTGATCATACTTGTACCACTAATGGTAAGCATGAAGAGTGAATCAGAACTTCGTTGGAGTGCGGTTGGAATCGGGAAATAATCAGTTGCGTCTTGAACCGCAAGAATTGGTTCTCCGGCAGCAACGGTTCCAAGTAAAGGCATCTCGTCCGGCTTTGATTCTTGAGAAACACCAAGATAGTTCATTCCATCAGAAGTAACTTCAAGGGCGCGCGGCTTAGTTGGATCCTTGATGATATAGCCCTTCTTTTCCAAACGAGCGAGATGACCATGGACCGTTGAAGTTGACGATAATCCAACGTGTTCTCCGATTTCTCGAACGGTTGGTGGGTATCCTTGATCACGAACTTGTTTCCAAATGTATTCGAGAATATCATGTTGTTTTGTTTGTGATGCTTGCGACATAAGGCACCTCTGTGCTTTCTAATTGGTTTTTAGCTAAAATAAGAATACCACAAAAACGGAATTTTGCAAACGTTTGTTCGTGTACAAATCCTTGTTTTCACGCTTTATTTCGTGATATTATGATATCAGATGAAGGGAGAGGTTAACATGGCTGAAGATAAAGAATTAGAAAAACTCATTCCAAGAATTAACGAATTATCTAAAAAATCAAAAAACGAAGGTTTATCTGAAGACGAAAAAGAAGAACAGAAGAAGTTACGAAAAGAGTACTTAGATCGTTTCAAGGCTAATTTTAAAAGTCAGATTGAAATGACTAAGGTCTATGATAAAAAAGGGAACGAAATTACTTCAGACAAAGTCAAGGAATCTCAGCGAAAGAAAAATTTGCGAGACGATTGATTCCAATCTTTTCAAAACCTTGCTAATTGTGTAAAATAATAATAAAAGGCTTGAAGGGAGGTCAATGATTTGTCTACATGGATCTGGATTTTAATAGTGATTTTGGCTTTACTAGCTGGTGCACTAATTGGCTTCTTCGGTGCTCGTAAGTACATGGAAAAGTATTTGAAGGATAATCCACCAATCAACCAGGAACAACTTAAAGCGATGATGCTTCAGATGGGACAAAAGCCATCACAAAAGAAACTTAACCAAATGATGAACGCAATGAAACATCATCAAAATTAAAAAAACGTCGAATTACTTCGACGTTTTTTTATTATGCGGTTTTGATTCATCAATGTACACGTAGTTGGGATTAATTTCATCATCGAGCTTGTCAAAGGCGGCTTGCATTTGATTTTCAATTAATTTTTGATTCTTATCATCCAATCTTTCTTTTTTGTTGATATAAATTGGATCACCAAAGTTAATTGAAACTTTCTGGCGTTTGAAAACTTCTTTGAGGGTCAATGGCCCCTGATAAACAACTGGTACCAGGGGCACTCCAGCTAGTTGGGCAATCAGTGCTGCACCGCCCTTGAGTTTTTTGGAATGCCTCGTACCAGACGGGAACATCATGAGTGATAGATTGGTTTTTCTCAGTGTTCTAACTGGAATTTTAATTGCTGAAATTCCTGGATTTGAACGATCAACCGAAAATACGTTGACGTGCCGCAAAAACCATCCCAGCATTGGATTTTTGAATAGTTCTTTTTTAGCCATGAAACACAACTGTTTAGGGCGAATTACCGTTGCAATTAGAATCATATCAAACCAACTCCGGTGGGGAGCAATTAACACGTAATTTCCGTCTGGGATACGATTCTTGTGCATCACATTCATTGGTCCATTTATAATTCTTAAAATGAATTGGCCAACTGTAAATAAAAACGAGTACCACAAAAGATTTTAAGCTCCTTTTTTTAAGATGTATAATTTAATAGTATATTATTAACGGTAAAAGTGACAAGTTAAATTTAAAAAATGGTGGTGAACTAGGTGAACTTGATTGGTGATGAACGAATTGACCAACTCTACAGTCAGGACATTAAAGTCATTCAAAGTCCAAGTGTGTTTTCATTTTCTTTGGATGCCGTAATGCTTGCTAATTTTGCTCAGCCTAAGATCAGTAAGAATAGTCTTTTGGTTGATTTATGTGCTGGTAATGGTGCCGTTGGTTTGTTTTTAAGCAAAAAAACACATGGTAAGATTGCCGAAGTCGAGATTCAATCACGTCTAAGTGATATGGCAACTAGGAGTGTTCAACTGAACGGCTTAGAGGATCAGATATCCGTTTATAATGATGATTTAGCTAATGCTACCACAATTTTTGGCAAAGATGAGGTTGATACTATTACGGTTAACCCTCCGTATTTTTCAAATCTTCCGACTAGTAAAAAAAATCCGAATGAATATTTAGCGATTGCAAGACACGAAGTAAAAACTAATTTGAAAAGCGTTATTAAAACTAGTAGTGAGCTTTTAAAAACTGGTGGGAAACTTTACATGGTTTATCGTCCTGATCGCCTACATGAATTAATGAACTTAATGACTAACTTTCGACTAGCAATGAAGCAAATTCAATTTATTTACCCTAAAGAGGGAAAGAATTCTAACATGATTTTGGTATCTGCAATTAAAGATGGAAAAAATGCTGGTTTAAAAGTCGATTACCCGATTACGGTTTATGACCATGGTAGTTATTCAAAAGAGGTTAAAAAGATGTTGTATGGAAAGTAAAAGTTACTATATGTATGTCTTACTTTGTTGTGACGGGACGTTTTACGGTGGGTTTACCGATGACGTTTATCGTAGATTAGCGGTTCATCAAGCTGGGAAAGGGGCCAAATATACTAAAACTAGGCGACCTTTAAAGCTACTGTACTACGAAAAATTTAATGATAAAAGGAGTGCCATGAAAGCAGAATACGCTTTTAAGCATCAAACTCGGAGAAAAAAAGAATTTTTTCTAATTAGCCATGGAATTGACTCGACTCTTTGGGGTAATTAGTGGTTGGGTGTTATAATTATGGTGAAAAGAAAAGGGGGACTAAGTTATGAAAATCATTGCATATGGAATTAGAGACGATGAACGACCATACTTAGAACAATGGGATAAAGCTCATCCAGACATTGAAGTAAAAGCAGAATCAAAATTATTGGATAATGACACTGTCGACGAAGCAAAGGGATTTGATGGTGTGGTTGCATACCAGCAAAAGCCTTATACTGCTGATATTTTAGACAAATTAGCTAGTTTTGGCATTAAATCACTTTCACTTCGAAACGTCGGGGTGGATAATGTTGATGCCGACGCTGTTAAACGTGATGGCATTAATGTCACTAACGTTCCAGCTTATTCACCAGCTGCTATTGCTGAATTAGCGGTTACAGAAATGATGCGGTTACTTCGTCATACTAAAAAGTTTGAAGATAAGGAACGCCATGGTAACATGACCTGGGCTCCAGATATTGCTGACGAAATGAACAAACAAACCGTTGGTGTCTATGCTACTGGAAGAATCGGACGCCAAGTTGTTAAAATCCTTCAAGGTTTTGGTGCCAAAGTGATTGCTTATGACCCTTATCCAAACCCTGAGCTCAAAAAAGAGGGAATTTACGTTGATACCCCTGAAGAATTGTATGCAAATTCTGATATTATAACGCTTCATGCCCCAGCATTAAAAGAAAATGATCATATGATTAATGATGATTCAATTGCGCAAATGAAAGATGGAATCAAAATTATCAATGCTGCCCGTGGAAGTTTGATTGATACTGATGCTTTGATTCGTGGCCTTGACAGTGGCAAGATCTCAGGAGCTGCTCTTGATGTGTACGAAAACGAAGTGGGTATTTTCAATGTTGATTTTGGAAGTTTTGATAAGATCCCAGATGACAGACTGAAGAACTTGATGAAACGGGATAATGTTTTAATCACTCCACACATTGCATTTTACACGAAGCCTGCGGTTAAGAACATGGTTCAAATTGCACTCGATTCAAACGTTCAATTGATTAAAAACGGTAAGTCCGATAACTCAGTTGAAGTTAAATAGGAAATCAAAATAAAAAGCGCACTTCATATGAAGTGCGCTTTTTATTTTGATAGAGCCTTTAAAAGTTCACAAAGTTCAGTTTGAGAAGTTACTGTTTGGTCAGGAACGAAGTTTGTTTCTGGAACAGACCTTTTGCGGTGATTGAACCAAAAGGCATGCCAACCAGCTCGCTTGGCTGAAATGATGTCACCAGTAAATGAATCGCCAATGTAAGCTACTTCGGATGGTCTTACATCTAATCTATGATTCATAACGGTAAAAATTTTAGGATCCGGTTTTAACATGCCAACTGACTCTGAAGCAATGATGTAATTAGGATCAATGTAATCATCTAATCCAAGGATCTTTAGTTCGTTATTTAAGAATTGACTGGATCCGTTAGCAATAATTCCAATTTTTAAATCATTTGACAACATTTGGATTGTCTTTAAAAGATCGTGATAAGATGAAATTTCTTTAATACAAGTTAGATAGTTTTTCTTAAAATGTTTAATTTCTTCTTTATCCGGATCAAGATCGTTAACACCATTTTTGATGTTTTGATAAACTAGTTCATTTTGCTTGTAAGTTCCAGACATTATATTGGAATAAACTAAGGGACTTTGAATTTGAAAATTTTTAAATGAAGTAGCTGAGTCAATAATTGGATGATTAGGGAACGTCTTAAAAAAGGCCTCTTCTGAAACCCGCTTTTGATCATACAATGTGTCGTCGACGTCAAATACGACAGCTTTTATCATTTAAACTCCTCCTCAGATACATAGAACCGTAACACATTTTTAATATTATACGCAAGATTTGATTAAATCTCAAAATATTATTGTTATTTACGTTGATATTTTGTATACTAATCCTTGGTGTTAATTACCAATACACACCTAGAAGGTTTTGTAAGGCGGTGCTCATTTGAGTTCCTTGCATAATTCTAGGGAGGAAAAAACTTTTATATGGAGGCTAATTATGGCTGTAGTTACAATGAAACAATTACTTGAGGCTGGTGTTCATTTCGGTCACCAAACTCGTCGTTGGAATCCTAAGATGAAGAAATACATTTTTACTGAACGTAATGGTATTTATATCATCGATTTACAAAAGACGGTTAAGTGCATTGACCGTGCTTACAACTTTATGAAGGATGAAGCAGCAAATGATGCTGTAATTCTTTTTGTTGGTACTAAGAAACAAGCTCAAGATTCAATTGAAGAAGAAGCAAAACGTGCTGGTGTTTACTACGTTAACCATCGTTGGTTAGGTGGTACTCTTACCAACTGGAACACGATTCAAAAACGAATTAAGTACTTGAAGAAACTTAAAAAGATGGCTCAAGATGGTACTTTTGAACGTTTACCAAAGAAGGAAGTTGCTTTGCTTAAGAAGCAAACCGACAAACTTGAAAGATTCTTAGGCGGTATCGAAGATATGCCTAAGATTCCGGATGTAATGTTCATCGTTGATCCACATAAGGAACAAATTGCTTTGCATGAAGCTCAAAAGCTTAATATTCCGGTTGTAGCAATGGTAGATACTAATACTGATCCTGATGGAATTGATTATGTTATTCCTTCTAATGATGATGCAATTCGTGCCATCAGATTGATTACTTCAACAATGGCTGATGCTATTATTGAGGGTAAACAGGGTGAAGATGAAGTTAGCGAAAAAGATTTTGATAAAAATGCTGACCAAAAAGATGAAAAATCCGAAGAAACTAAATAATTAAAGTGATAGGCTGACTTTTGTTTAGACCCTTTTGGCCTAATTTAAGTCAGTTTTTTATTAAAACAAAGGAGATCACAATTATGGCAAAAGTAACTGCTAAACAAGTTAAAGAGTTACGTGACAAGACTAGTGCTGGTATGATGGATGCTAAGAAGGCTTTAGTTGCCGCCGATGGTGATGAAAAGAAAGCCATTGATATTCTTAGAGAAAATGGGGTTGCAAAGGCTGAAAAGAAGAGTGGAAAGGTGGCTGCCAGTGGCCTCACTCGAGTTGCTGTTCATGATAACAAGGCTGCGATCGTTGAAATTAACTCGCAAACGGACTTTGTTGCCAGCAATGATGACTTTAAGGATTTGATTGATGCTGTTGCTGATGCAATTGCTTTAAATCAGCCTAAAGATTTAGATGCAGCAATGAAACTTGAATTAAACGATGGAACCGTCGAAGATGCCATCATTAATACTACCCAAGTTACTGGTGAAAAAATCAAATTGCGTCGTTTCAAGACCTTTAATAAAAATGATGATGATAGTTTTGGCTTTTATCTTCATAATGGTGGAGAAATTGGTGCTTTGGTTGAACTTCAAGGTGGAGATGACAATACTGCTAAGGATGTTGCCATGCATGTTGCTGCTGAAAACCCAGAATTCTTAACTCAAGATGAAATTCCTTCAGATCGGTTGCAGCATGAACGTGAAGTTCTTAAAAAGGAAGCTCTAAGTGAGGGTAAACCTGAAAAGATCGTTGAAAAGATGGTTGATGGGCGTTTAAAGAAATTCTTAGCTCAAATTAGTTTAGCTGATCAACCTTTTGTTAAGGATCCTGATATGTCTGTTCAACAATATGTTGAATCAAATAATGGTAAACTAAAAGGCTTTGTTCGATATGAAGTTGGTGAAGGTATTGAACAAGATACTCAAAGTTTTGCTGATGAAGTTAAACAACAAATGAATCAATAATATTTCAGCAAAAAGTCAGTGTTAAATGCACTGGCTTTTTTGTTATACCTAACTTCAGGGCACTGTTGTTATACGTTAATATATGCTAAAATTATCGTAGTTAATTTATATTGTTGGAGGAAATCTGATGGCAGATTTAAAGTACAAACGGATCGTTTTAAAGTTAAGCGGTGAAGCTCTTGCTGGTGATAAAGGATTTGGAATTAATCCCCCCGTTATCAAGACGATTGCTGAAGAAATTAGAGATGTTTATAACTTAGGGATTCAAATTGCCATCGTTGTCGGTGGTGGAAACATGTGGCGTGGTGAAGCTGGTGAAGAAATGGGAATGGAAAGATCCCAAGCCGATTATATTGGGATGCTTTCGACCATTATGAACGGTTTAGCCTTACAGGATAACCTTGAATCAGTGGATGTTCCGACTAGGCTTCAAACATCGATTGAAATGAAGCAAATTGCAGAACCCTACATTCGGCGTAAAGCAGTTCGCCACTTAGAGAAGGGACGAATTGTGATTTTTTCTGGAGGTACTGGTAATCCGTACTTTTCAACTGATACTACGGCAGTCCTCCGTGCTGCTGAAATTGACGCTGATGCCATTTTAATGGCAAAAAACGGAGTTGACGGAATTTACTCAGCTGATCCTAAAACCGATCCCAATGCTAAAAAGTATGAGAAATTAACGCAAATGGATATCATTAACAAAGGCTTACATGTTATGGATACTACTGCAAGTTCACTTTCGATGGATAATAATATTCCGTTAGTGGTATTCAATTTAAATAAGCCTGGCAATATCAAGAAGGTTGTTCAAGGTGACAAAATTGGAACAATCGTGGAAGGAAAATAATATGCCTAGTTCAAATGAAATTATTGACACAACTAAGTCAAAAATGAAGAAAGCAGAGGAAGCCTTACAGCGGGAACTTGGAAACATCAGAGCTGGTAGTGCTAATGCTAGTTTATTAAGTCCGGTTAGAGTTAACTACTATGGGGCATCAACGCCATTAAATCAGGTAGCTTCAATCTCAATTCCAGAACCGCGTGTAATTTTAATTACACCTTATGATAAGAGTTCGTTAAAGGACATTGAGCATGGTATTTTAGAGGCTGACCTTGGAATTAATCCGATGAATGATGGTGACAATATTCGAATTGTGATCCCACAGTTGACAGAAGATCGTCGAAAAGAAATTGCGAAAAAAGTTAAAGCAACTGGTGAAGAAAGTAAAGTAGCAGTTAGAAATGTTCGTCGTGACGGCATGGACGCTGCCAAACGTGGTAACAAAGATGGTGATTTTACGGATGACGAGTCTCATAATTTGGAGGACAAAATTCAAAAAATCACTGATAAGTCAATTTCTGAAGTGGAAGACATTATTTCGAAAAAGGAAGACGAGATTCTTAATGGTTAATAAAATGGGGAGTTTTTCTAATGGCTGATGATAATGATAAGGAAAAAGAAGTAACACCGGGCACACCTGAGTTTGATCACATGGCATTTCGTTTGAAACAGCCAGTTAACGAAGGAAACCTGCGTGCATTGGACTATGATGGTAATCAATTACAGAAAATTCAAGATAATGTGTACGTGATGCCCGCTTATATTAATGATGACTTTAACTTATTTTTTGTAGTTTCTCCCTTGATCGAAAATGACTGGATTATTGCTTTCTCAAAAGCGACGATTGAGAATGGAAACGAGATTACAGATCTGTCAGAGCCAATCCCAACGGGTGAGGGATTGAATCAACTCGGGGAACAGAGCCCAGAAGACGCTAATAAGATTTTAAAGTATTTTAATACTTTGGTTGACGCAGGTCGTGGAGAATGGAAATTAGTAAAGTAAAAGGATGAGGATTCTCTCATCCTTTATTTATGTAAAAGTATTGAGGTACTCAAATGACTAACGAACTGGATATAAAAAACATTCCTAATCATATTGCAATAATTATGGATGGAAACGGGCGCTGGGCAAAAAAAAGACACTTACCTAGAATTGCTGGCCATAAGCGCGGAATGGAAGTAGTAAAAGATATTACTACCAAAGCAAGTAATCTTGGGGTTAAAGTATTAACGTTATACGCATTCTCTACTGAAAACTGGAAGCGACCCGCAAAGGAAGTTGGCTACTTGATGAGTTTGCCAGCTAAATTTTTTGATGATTTTGTTCCGAGCCTCATTAAACATAATGTTAAGGTTACGACAATTGGTGACATTTCTGGATTACCTAAAAGAACCCAAAAAGCAGTTTATGACGCAATTGATGATACTAAGGATTGTACCGGGATGGTTTTGAATTTTGCTTTAAATTACGGTAGTCGTGACGAGATTGTGCGTGGCGTTAAGGAAATTGCGCAAAATGTAAAAAGGGGTAATATAAATGTTGATGAAATTTCTGATCAGACAATTTCAGATCATTTGATGACCGCTTTTTTGGGTGAATATTCTGATCCTGATTTATTGATTCGAACTAGTGGTGAAGAACGGATTTCTAATTTTTTGTTATGGCAAATTGCGTACAGTGAATTAGAGTTTGTTGATCAGTACTGGCCTGATTTCACACCTGCCGATCTAGAAAAAACAATTATACAATTTCAACAGCGTCACCGTCGATTTGGTGGTTTGGACGCAAAATAGGAGATTTATTATGAAGCAGAGAATTATCACAGCGGTTATTGCTTTGATTATTTTTATACCGATTATCATTGCTGGTGGAATATGGATTGATTTAGCCGCTATCGTGTTAGGTTTGATTGCTCTAGCAGAAATTTTTATTATGAAAAAACGACTTTTAGTGTCTCCAGAGACACTAATTGCGTTTGTTGCGACAATTGCTATGATTATCCCGACAAACTGGTTATCATTTTTACCATTGTGGATTAAGCCTCCATTTGCAATTTACATTTTAATAATGTTATTGATGTTATTTACCGTATTTTCTAAAAATAAGTTCAATTTTGATGACGCTGGGGTCTTTACCTTGGCAATTTTGTACATTGGGTTTGGATTTCATTACTTTATTGAAGCCCGGACTGATGGATTAACAACCCTGTTGTACGCTCTGTTTATTGTGTGGTTAACTGATTCTGGTGCCTACTTTTTTGGAAGGGCATTTGGAAAGCACAAATTGGCACCTCATATTTCTCCTAATAAGACTTGGGAGGGATCGATTGGCGGTACAGCACTAGCAGCCATTTTGTGTACAATCTTTGTCTGCTTTTTCCCAATTGATGGGATTGGTACTGTAAGTATGTTCTTTATTACGATTGTTCTTTCCATTTTTGGTCAATTTGGTGATTTAGTTGAGTCAGCTTTAAAGCGTTATTATGGAGTTAAGGATTCCGGCAAGATTTTGCCAGGCCACGGTGGAATATTAGATCGATTCGATAGTTTATTATTTGTTCTACCACTACTACATTTATTTGGAATTGTGTAATATCTGGAAGGGACTGGGTCTTTATTGTTAATTACAATCATTAGTTTCATAATCATTTTTGGAATATTAGTTTTTGTTCATGAATTTGGTCATTTTATCGTGGCTAAAATGTCAGGAATCATGGTCCGTGAATTTTCGATTGGAATGGGTCCCAAGTTGTTTTACTATCGACATAATCACACGACTTATACACTACGATTACTGCCTATTGGTGGATATGTTCGAATGGCTGGAAGTAGTGATGATGAGGATGAAGAAATTCAGCCAGGGACTCCAGTTCGGCTTCAAACTAATAGCAAAGGTGTTGTTACTAGAATTGATTTGAGTAATAAAAGCCAACTGTTTCAAGGAATACCACTAGATGTGTCGGGATCCGATCTAGAAAGGGGTCTCTGGATTGAAGGATACGAAAATGGTGATGATTCTGAGAAAAAAAAGTTTTCTGTTGATCACGATGCTACTATTATTGAAAAAGATGGGATCGAGGTTCAAATCGCGCCGGTTGACGTTCAATTTCAGTCAGCACCTTTGTATAAACGACTTTTGGTAAATTGCGCGGGAATTTTTAACAACGTTGTCTTGGCAATTTTGGCATTTATGCTTTTGTCCTTCATGCAAGGTGGAGTTCCTAATAACTCAAACAAGGTTAACCTGTCGCCACAAGTTTCAATTGCGAAAAAAGCTGGTCTGCAAAATAATAGTAATATTTTGGCTGTTGATGGTCACAAAACCAACACGTGGAATGATATCGGCACGTTGATTCAGAAGCGCCCAGATAAAAAAGTAACTTTAACGGTTAAGCATGATGGAAAAGTTAAAAATATTTCAATGACGACTGAAGCCAAAACCATTCAGAAGCAAAAAGTTGGTATGATTGGAGTTCAGCAGGCGATGGACACTAGTTTTTCAGCTAAGTTGTTTTCTGGATTTACTCGAACCTGGGATATGACAACTGAATTGTTTGGTGTGTTGGGTTCAATGTTTACCCATTTTTCTTTAAATGACTTAGGTGGTCCAGTTGCCATTTTTGCGGAGACGTCTAACGCATCCAAGGGCGGTTTTTTAGGACTGTTGAGCTTTTTAGCATTTTTATCCATTAATTTAGCCATTGTAAATGTGTTACCAATTCCAGCCTTGGATGGTGGTAAAATATTATTAAATATTGTGGAAGCAATTAGAAGAAAACCAGTTTCGGAAAAAACGGAAACGATCATTACGCTCATTGGTTTTGCCATTCTGATAGTATTGATGGTACTGGTAACTTGGAATGATATTGAGCGATACTTTATTCGATAAAACTTTAGGGGTTATAAAATGAAACAGTCAAAATTATTGATACCAACTTTAAAACAAGATCCAGCGGGAGCTGAAGCTCTTAGTCATAAAATGCTAGTTCGATCTGGATTCGTTAGGCAGGTTTCGGCAGGTATGTATGCATATTTACCACTGGCATATCGCGTGCTTGAAAACATCAAAAAAATTGTTCGTGAAGAATTAGATAAAACCGATGCAGCAGAAATGTTGATGCCCACAGTTATTCCAGCTAAATTATGGAAAGATTCGGGTAGATATGACACTTATGGTCCCGAACTATTTAAATTTAAAAATCGACATGATACGGATTTTATTTTGGGTCCTACACATGAAGAAACTTTTACAGATCTAATTAAAAATAATATCAAATCATATAAAAAGCTTCCTTTAATTTTATATCAAATTCAACCTAAGTATCGTGATGAAGATCGGCCACGTTATGGATTGTTGCGTAGTCGAGAGTTTATTATGCTCGATGTCTATTCCTTTTCTGAAGATGATGATGATTTGGATAAGATTTATAAACAAATGGAAGCAGCGTTTCAGAGAATTTTTGACCGGATTGGGTTAAATTATCGGACCATCATTGGTGATTCTGGGTCAATGGGTGGCTCCGATTCAAAAGAATTTTCTGCTCCTGCTGCGGTTGGTGAAGATACGATTGTCTATTCGGATGATAGTGATTATGCTGCTAATCTGGAGATGGCGACGAATATGTTTGTTGATCAAAAGGGACATCAAGAATTAAATGATTTGGAATTAGTTGACACTCCAGATGTTAATAACATTAATCAAGTTAGTAAGTTCTTTGATGTTGAAAAAGATCAGATTATTAAAAGTTTACTTTATATCGTTGATGGTAAGCCAGTAATGATTTTGATTCGGGGAGACCAAAAAATTAATCCAACAAAGGTTAAGAATTATTTTGATGCTGATTCGGCAGAACTTGCTATCCCAACTGAGGTTTCTAAATACTTAGACGTTAAACCTGGATCGGTTGGACCAATTAATGTTCCAGATGACGTTTCTGTTTATGCTGATCAGTATGTTAAAGGTATTAGTAATGGTGTTACCGGGGCTAACAAAAACGGGAAGCATTATAAAAACGTTAATTATGACCGTGATTACCAAGTAAAAGACTTTGGGGATTTTCATTTAGTTAAAGAAGGAGACATTTCTCCTGATGGTAGCGGAGTATTGAAGTTTACCAAGGGAATTGAAATTGGTCATATTTTCAAATTGGGAACACGATATTCCAAAACATTGGGTGCTGATATTCTCGATCAGAATGGTCGTAATATCCCGGTTGTCATGGGCTCATATGGAATTGGTGTCAGTCGTTTGTTGTCGGCAATTTCAGAGCAGCAAGCTGATCAAAATGGATTAGTTTGGCCAAAAGAAATTGCTCCATATGATGTTCATGTTATCCCAACGAATGTTAAAAATGATGAGCAATTAGAGATGACATCTTCAATTGAAAAAGAATTGGAATCAAAAGGACTATCTGTTTTGGTTGATGATCGTAAGGAACGTGCCGGGGTTAAGTTTGCTGATTCTGATCTTATTGGAATTCCAATTCGGGTTACAATCGGCAAAAAGGCGGATGAAGGAATTGTAGAAGTTAAAATTCGTAAAACTGGCGAAACGATTGAGACTAAACAAGATGATTTAAGTAATACAATTGATATTTTGTCTAAAGAGATTTAAATTAAAGACCAGGTTTTAACTGGTCTTTTTTAAACTAATGAAAGAGAGGATCAAAGTGAGTTTAAATAAAAAAGAATTATTTAGTAAATTACTTCAGCAAATTAAATTAGAAGATTCAGCTGATCAATCTTACTTTCAAAATGCTGAAATTGACAAAATCGATGTCCATCAGAAATCAAATCGATGGCATTTTCATTTGGTACTACCAGAGATTATGCCTTACGAAAAGTTTATAGAATTTGTTCATCATTTGGGTGTGGCCTTCGATGGGATTGCTAAGGTAGATTTCGAGATTAAAACTAAGAATAGTGGTTTTGATAATCGTAAGCTTGGTGACTATTGGCAATGGGTTGTAAATCACGCTGGAATTACTTCAAATTTAACGCATGAATTATGTAATAATAATTTACCAAAACTGATTGATGACCGAGTTACCTTTCTTGCTGAAAATGAAATCGTCAAAGATTTTTTAAATGGTAATGCTTTGGGACCAATTGAATCAACTTATCAAAGAGTTGGATTTCCTAAATTTTCCATTCATACCATGATTGATACTACAGCATCTCAAGAAAAAATAGATGATTTAAAGAAAAAGAAACAACAACGTGACGTTGAGTTGGCTCAAAAGGCGATGCAGGCTCTAAAGAATTCCTCAGGCAAATCACATCCAAGTAAGCATTCTAAAATGATTGGAAAGAAAATCAAAGATGATGTTGATATTACTAAGATGGTGGACATAACCGAAGAGGAACGTTCCGCCGTGGTTAGTGGATATGTTTTTGATAAAGAAATTCGATCATTACGATCTGGCCGCCAATTGATGATTTTAAAGGTTACTGATTATTCTTCGTCAATTGTTGTTAAAAAATTCTCCAAAAATGATGACGAAGAACAAGAATTTGCATCATTAAATGTAGGAGATTGGGTTAAAGTCCGTGGAAGCATTCAAGAAGATAACTACTCTCATGAATTGACACTTAATGCTTATGATATTAATCCAATTAAACACGAAGAAAGAAAAGATACTGCCCCTGAAAATAAAAAAAGGGTTGAGCTGCACTTACACTCTAACATGAGCCAGATGGACGCTACTAATTCGATTAGTGATTATGTTAGTCGCGCCAAAAAATGGGGTCATCCCGCAATTGCCATTACTGATCACGACGACGTGCAAGCCTTTCCGGATGCCTATCATGCTGCAGTTGATAACGATATTAAAATGATTTATGGAATGGAAGCAAATGTCGTTGATGATGGTGAACCAATTGCTTATAACGATAAACATGTTGCTTTAAAGGATGCTACATACGTTGTCTTTGACGTTGAAACCACTGGTTTATCAGCAATTTACGATAAGGTTATCGAACTTTCGGCTGTAAAGATGCAAAATAACAATGTGATTGAACAGTTTGAGGAGTTTATTGATCCTGGTTTCCCATTGTCTGAACAAACTACCAATTTAACTTCAATTACCAATGATATGGTGGCTGGTTCTAAGTCTGAAGAAGAAGTCTTTAAGTTGTTCCGTGAGTTTTGTGGTGATGCAATCATTGTAGGACATAACGTTACTTTTGATATTGGGTTCATGAATACTGGTTACGAACGCCATGACATGAGTCGGATTAGTAATCCAATTATTGATACTTTGACGTTGGCACGTTTTCTGTATCCTAATTTTAAGAGTTATCGATTAAACACGTTAGCTAAAAAGTTTGACGTTTCATTAGAGCACCATCACCGTGCGATTTATGATGCAGAATCAACTGGTCATTTAAATTATCTTTTTTTAAAAGAGGCTGAAGATAAATATAACATTCAGTATCACGATCAGCTTAATGATCATATGGAGGAACATGATGCTTATAAGCATGCTCGTCCATTCCATGCGATTATCCTGGCGAAAACTCAAGCTGGTTTAAAGAATCTGTTTAAACTGGTGTCACTTGCTCATGTTGATTATTATTATCGGGTTCCTCGAATTCCTAGGAGTCAGCTTAAGAAGTTTCGGGATGGCCTATTGATTGGATCGGCCTGTTCAAGCGGTGAAGTGTTTACGGCGATGATGCAAAAGGGTAAAAAAGAGGCGCTTGATAAGGCTAAGTTTTACGATTATCTTGAAGTTCAACCTCAAGCAGCGTATCAGCCACTAATCGATCAGGGATTAATTAGTGATCGGGGTAAGTTACAAGAAATTATTAGTAATATGTATGAAATTGCCCATGAGCTAGATATTCCGTTAGTAGCAACTGGTGACGCTCACTATCTTGATCCTCATGATTATATTTATCGTAAGATCTTGATTAATTCTCAAGGTGGAGCTAACCCACTGAATCGCCAAGAATTACCCGATCTCCATTTTCGGACCACTGATGAAATGTTGAAAGATTTTAATTTTCTGGGTGAAGATAAAGCTGAAGAAATTGTAGTTGATAATACTAATAAAATTGCTTCCGAAATTGATGATGTAAAACCCTTAAAAGACAAGTTGTATACACCAAAAATGGAGGGTGCTAAGGACGAAATTAGAGATCGAACGATGAATACAGCGCATCGTTTGTATGGCAATCCGCTTCCTGAAATTGTCCAGAAGCGTCTTGATAAGGAACTGAAAAGTATCATTGGAAACGGCTTCTCTGTTATTTATTTAATTGCTCAAAGATTAGTTTCTAAAAGTAACAAGGATGGATATTTAGTAGGTTCTAGGGGCTCAGTTGGATCGAGTTTAGTTGCCACTATGTCTGGAATTACTGAAGTTAATCCACTTCCTCCCCATTATCGTTGTCCTAAATGTCAGTACTCGCAATTTTTCACTAAAGGTGAATATAGTTCTGGATTTGATTTACCACATAAAAAGTGTCCAAAGTGTGGAACAGTTATGGTTGGTGATGGGCACAACATCCCCTTTGAAACTTTCTTAGGATTTAAGGGAAATAAGGTCCCGGATATTGATTTAAACTTTTCTGGAGACTACCAGCCAATTGCGCATAATTATACCAAGGTTCTGTTCGGTGAAAAGAATGTATATCGGGCCGGAACAATTGGAACCGTTGCTGATAAAACAGCTTACGGATACGTAAAGGCTTATGAACGGGACACCGGCAAACGTTTTCGAAATGCGGAGATTGATCGATTATCTAAGGGTGCTACTGGCGTTAAAAGAACAACGGGACAACATCCAGCTGGAATCATTGTTGTGCCAGACTACATGGATATTTATGATTTTACTCCCATTCAGTATCCGGCCGAAGATCAAAATGCGGCATGGAAAACGACTCATTTTGACTTTCATTCCATCCATGATAATATTTTAAAAATTGATATTTTGGGACATGATGATCCAACGATGATCAGAATGCTTCAAGATTTATCAGGAGTTGATCCGACAACGATTCCAATGGATGATCCGGGTGTGATGTCATTGTTTGCTAGTCCTAAGATTCTTGGTGTGAGTCCTGAACAAATTTTTTCAAAGACAGGGACACTTGGAATTCCTGAATTTGGGACGCGTTTTGTGCGGGGAATGCTTGAAGAAACTAAACCAAGTAATTTTTCTGAATTATTGCAAATCTCTGGGTTGTCACACGGGACCGATGTTTGGTTAGGAAATGCTGAAGAACTGATTAAGGATGGGACGGCTACCATTGCGAATGTGATTGGATGTCGTGATAATATCATGACCGACTTGATTAACTGGGGGTTAGATTCAGAAACCTCATTTCAGGTCATGGAACAAGTTAGACATGGTCGTGGAATTAAGGATGAGTGGCAGGATAAAATGACAGACGTTGGTGTTCCGCAGTGGTACATTGATTCTTGTTTAAAGATTAAGTATATGTTTCCGCGAGCTCATGCGGCTGCTTATGTGTTAATGGCACTAAGAGTGGCTTACTTTAAAGTCTATTTTCCACTCGTTTACTATGCCGCTTACTTTTCTGTTCGGGCTGATGATTTTGACATTGTGGCTATGAGTCATGGAAAAGAAGCAGTTAAATCAAGCATTAAGGCAATCAACGATAAAGGGACCGAAGCATCCACTAAAGAGAAAAATCTTTTGACTGTTTTGGAAATTGCCAATGAAATGTTGGAGCGGGGCTATGAATTTGAGATGGTCGACATTAATCGCTCGGACGCTTCTGAGTGGTTAATTGATGGTAAAAAATTAATCGCACCATTTCGAGCAATTCCTGGATTAGGTTTAAACGTTGCTAAACAAATCGTGGCGGCTCGAGAAGATAAGCCATTTATTTCAAAGGAAGATCTTGCTAAACGTGGTAAAGTTTCTAAAACCATTATTGAATTTATGACCCAAAATGGAGTCTTAAGTGAATTACCCGATGAAAATCAGTTAAGTCTGTTTGATATCTAGGGCTTTTTGATATTATTTGGGTTATATGGTATAGTTATATCAGTAATAATAAACTCTTCTGATGAGTGAGCAGGGATGCTCGCTCTTTTTATTGGTATTTTTTAGGAGGTAAAGTATTTGAGCGAAGTTATTGATAGAGTTACTAAAACCGTTCAACCGATTTTAGATGATAACAATTTTTACCTTTATGACATTGAGTATGTTCAAGAGGGTGGAAGCTGGTATTTGCGAGTTTATATTGATAAAGACCAAGGAATTAGTTTGGATGACTGTGTTTTGGTTAGTGATCAGTTAAGTGAAAAACTTGATGAATTGGATCCAGATCCATTTGACGAACCATACTTCTTAGAGGTGTCTTCGCCAGGTGCCGAACGGCCATTAAAACGGGAGTCTGATTATCAAAATGCAATTGGTGATTATATCCACGTTTCTTTATATCAAAAACTCAATGGAAAAAAGTCTTTTGAGGGAACCCTCAAAAGTGTTGATGATGATAAATTAACGTTAGCAATTAAAGATAAAACGCGAATTAGTGAACTTGAAATTCCGCGAAAATTAATTTCAAAAGCTAGATTAGCAATTGAATTTTAGTTAGGAGATTAAAATGAGTAAAGAATTAGTAAGTGCGCTTGATCAACTTGAAAAAGAAAAGGGCGTAAAAAAAGAGGTTGTGATCGATGCCTTAGAAGCAGCATTGTCTTCGGCTTACAAACGTAACTTTGATCAGGCTCAGAACGTCGAAGTTAACTTCGACGAAAAAACTGGAAGTATTCATGTTTACGCTGTTAAAAAAGTAGTTGATAAGGTTGAGGATCAACGGTTAGAAGTTAGCTTGGATGAAGCTTTAAAGATTAATAAAGGGTACGAGCTTGGTGACGAAATTAAGTTTGAAGTTACACCAAAGAACTTCGGAAGAATTGCTGCCCAAACCGCTAAACAAGTTATTACTCAAAGGGTTCGTGAAGCTGAACGTGAGACCGTTTATGACAAGTACAGTAAGTATCAAGATGAACTTGTAACTGCTGAAGTAGAACGTCAAGATAGTCGTTTTGTGTATATGAACCTTGGTCAAGTTGAGGCCGTGATGGCTAAAAATGATCAGATGCCAAATGAAACTTATCGTCCACAGGACAAGTTAAAAGTGTATGTTACAAACGTTGAAAATTCCTCAAAGGGACCACAAATTTTTGTAAGTCGAACTGCACCTGGAATGCTAAAACGACTCTTTGAACAAGAAGTTCCCGAAATTTATGATGGAACAGTTGAAATTGTCTCGATTGCAAGGGAGGCCGGCGACCGTGCTAAGGTGGCTGTTCGTTCTAATAGTTCTGATATTGATCCAGTGGGAACTAGTGTTGGACCTAGAGGAACCAGAGTGCAAACAATTGTAAATGAACTTGGTGGAGAAAATATGGACATTGTCCAATGGGATGAGAATCCAGCTGAGTACATTGCCAATGCATTGAAACCCGCTGACGTTATTGACGTTATTTTTAAAGATGGAGACGATCGTTCTTGCACCGTTGTTGTTCCAGACGACCAGTTGTCGTTAGCAATTGGGAAACGTGGTCAGAACGCACGGTTAGCCGCTAGACTGACTGGATACAAGATTGACATTAAATCCGAATCAGAAATGGATGGCACTGACGAAAGTGACAGTGAAGATAATCATTCTACTGATGATGTTTCATCAAATGAAGACGAAAACGAGGAATAATTTTTGAGGAGGTACTGTTATGAGAAAAAGAAAAGTGCCAATGCGAAAAGATGTGGTGTCGGGTGAAATGGCACCTAAACGACAATTAGTAAGAATTGTTCGTGATAAAGAGGGTAATGTGTCAGTCGATCCAACTGGGAAAAAATCTGGTCGAGGAGCTTACGTAAAAATTGACGTAACAATTGCCAAAAAAGCCAAGCGGGATAAAATCCTTGATCAAGTTTTTGATGTAACTTTAACAAATGATTTTTATGATGAACTTATTAGTTACGTCGACCATAAGCAGGCTCGACAGGAATTGATTGATAATGACAAATTATAATAAAGTCTTAAACTTATTGGGAATTGCAAGACGAGCTGGTAAAATAATCTCAGGTGAGGGGATTGTCTTGAATGCAATTAAAAAGGGACAGATTAATTACCTGTTTATTGCATCAGACTGTGGTGCAAGTACCAAAAAGAAGTTTCTCGATAAAAGTAAATTCTATGAAGTTCCAGTTAATACTGGTATGCTTAAAGATGATCTTAGCGACGCGATTGGGATGAAACGATCAATCGTAGCGATTAAGGATAAAGGATTTTCGAAAAAATTTAAAGAATTAAAATAATACAAGTAAAGGAGTGTGATTATATGGCCAAAAAAAGAATTTATGAATTAGCCAAAGAGCTTAATATACCTAGTAAACGTGTGATTGACACTGCTAAGTCAAATGGTTTTACGGTTAAAAACCATATGTCATCGCTTGATTCAAATCAGGAGAAGACCGTCCGAGGCGCGCTTAAGAATAGTCAGAAAGCGACCAGTGGAAGTGAACAACGGCATGCTCCAGCAAAAAAGACTGCTGACTCCCATAACGGAAGTAATGGTCACAATACTGCAAAACATGAAAATGGTCAGAATAACAATCATTTTGGTAGAAGCAATCATTCTAACAATCAGCATCGACCAAGTAATTCTGAACATAAACAAGTAAATAAACATCAAAATAATGTGCAAACAAGTAATCAGCGTCCAGAAAATGCTCATAGCAATGGTATTCATACTAGTGGTCAGCACCGGAATCAGAATTCAAGTAATCATTTTAATCACAACAATCATCAAAATAGTCAACATTCGCACACGAATAATAGTCAAAGTGCGACCCATGCGAATAGTAATCGTCCCGCAACTGCAAATAGTGCAAGCAAGAAGCCGGTTAATAATACTTCTAAGCCACATAATAACGGAAGTGGAAAATTTGGTGGTAGTTTGAACCGCAACAAAAATAAAAAGGGCAAGAAGCGTAATAAGCGTCGCGATAATCGTTATAATATGTATTCTAAGAATCAACGAATTCGTCAGAATCACAAAAAGAATGCGGCGCCAACCCGTAAGAGTCGTCCATTACCTAAAGTTTTAATCTATCAGGATGGTATGAATGCGCAGGATCTTGGTAAGTTACTGCATCGGGAACCAGCAGAGATTGTTAAAAAATTATTTATGCTGGGAATGATGGTTAATCAGAATCAATCCTTGGATAAGGATGCCATTGAACTTCTTGCCACCGATTATGGGATCGAAGCTAAAGAAAAAGAAAATGTTAATGTATCAGATATTGACAAGTTCTTTAATGAAGAAGAGCATAACACCGATTACCAAGAAAGCCGTCCACCCGTTGTTACCATCATGGGACACGTTGATCATGGTAAAACCACGTTACTAGATTATCTTCGTCATTCACACATTACAGCAGGTGAAGCCGGTGGAATTACTCAAGCTATCGGTGCTTATCAGTTAAAACATGGCGATAAGACCATTACCTTCCTTGATACTCCAGGACATGCTGCTTTTACTGCCATGAGAGCTCGTGGGGCTGACATTACCGATGTGACTGTTTTGGTAGTGGCAGCTGATGATGGTGTTATGCCACAGACTGTTGAAGCAATTGATCATGCTAAAGCAGCGGGAACTCCAATTATTGTGGCAGTTAATAAAATTGATAAACCGAATGCCAATCCACAACATGTTAAAGAGCAATTGATGAACTATGGATTGGTTCCTGAAGATTTTGGTGGAGATACGATTTTTGTTGATATTTCTGCTAAAAATGGAACTAATGTTGATGAATTGTTAAATATGATCTTACTTCAGTCCGATGTGCTTGAACTTAAGGCTAATCCAAAACAAAATGGAGCTGGCTCAGTCGTTGAAGCAAGATTGGATAAGGGTAAGGGCCCTGTTGCTACCCTTTTGGTTCAACAAGGAACTTTGCACGTTGGGGATCCAATCGTTGTTGGTGACACTTTTGGTCGAGTTCGAACCATGACTAATGAGAACGGGAAAGAAATCAAGAATGCTAAACCGTCAACTCCAGTTGAAATTACGGGGTTAAATGATGTTCCTGAAGCCGGTGATCGTTTTGTTGTCTTTAATGACGAAAAGACTGCTCGTGCTGCTGGAGAAGAACGAGCTAAAGAAGCCCAAATCGAAGAACGGAAGCAAAATAACCGTGTTACTCTTGATAACTTGTTTGATTCAATGAAACAAGAAGATATGAAACAGGTTAACGTAATTATTAAAGCTGATGTACAAGGATCAGTGGAAGCCTTAGCTGGAAGCCTCAAAAAAATCGATGTTGAGGGAGTTAAGGTTAACGTTATTCATGCTTCTGTTGGTGCGGTGAACGAAAGTGATGTTGCACTTGCTGAAGCAAGTAATGCCATCATCATTGGTTTTAATGTCCGTCCTACTCCGCAAGCTAAAGCTCAATCTGAAACTGATAAGGTTGATATTCGTCTTTATCAAGTTATCTATAACGCCATTGATGACGTGGAAGCTGCAATGAAAGGCATGCTTGATCCAACTTATGAAGAAGAAGTTACTGGTAATATTGAAGTAAGACAAATTTATAAAGCTTCTAAAGTTGGAACGATTGCTGGTGGAATGGTTCTTGATGGGTACGTAAAAAGTGATAGCAAAGTTCGTCTGATTAGAGATAATGTTGTGATTTATGATGGAGAGCTTGGTAGTCTAAAGCGTTTTAAAGATGATGTTAAAGAGGTTAAACAAGGCTTTGAGTGTGGTTTAACGATTGAAAACTATAATGACATTAAAGTTGGAGATAAAGTCGAAGCATACCACATGAAAGAAGTCCAACCTAAGTAGATACCGTAAGGAGTGATTGTCATGGCACAATATCGTGTTGGAAGACTACAGCAGGAAATTCAAAAAGAAGTCGACGATATTTTACTTAAGCGTGTTCGTGACCCACGAGTTCAAGGAGTAACTATTACTGGTGTTGAAGTTACTGGTGATTTGCAACAAGCTACGATTTATTACAGTAGTTTATCTGACAAGAAGTCTGAACAAGAAAAGGTTCAAAAGGGCTTGGATAAAGCAACTGGTTTAATTCGAGGCGAGCTAGGTCATCGGTTAAGTATCTACGTTACTCCAGAGATTCATTTTGAACGGGATGGATCCATTCAATACGGAAGTAAGATTGATCGTTTGATTGATAATTTAAATAAAAAAAATAAGTAAAAAAATTGACTGGAAATATTTATTTCCGGTCTTTTTTGCGTATATGGTACAGGAGTGAGTGAATTGGTCACTGGAATTATCCCTTTGTATAAGCCTAGGGGAATGACGAGCTTTGATTGTGTGAGTAAGATTCGACACATTATTGGACAAAAAAGAGTGGGCCATAGTGGCACACTTGATCCTAATGTAGATGGAGTTTTACCGATTTGTTTGGGCCATGCCACTAAAGTAGTTGATTATTTAATGCAATCAGGGAAGGTTTATAGTGGGTCAATTACGTTAGGTTTTTCCACTACTACCGAGGATTTAGATGGTGAAATTATTGATACTAATTTTGATTTTCAGCCAATCACAGATCAAGAAATTGACGAAGTCTTGAAATCATTTTTGGGGATTTCGACCCAGATTCCTCCCATGTTTTCCGCTGTTAAAGTGAATGGAAGAAGGTTATATGAGTACGCACGTGCTGGTATGAAAGTTGATCGGCCTAAAAGACAAATTAACGTTAGTCAATTTGTTCGTATCAATGCGAGTTCCTACAATCGTGATACTCACACCCAAACCTTTAATTTTGAGGTGAAGTGTGGAAAGGGAACTTATATCAGAACTTTGGCAACTGATTTTGGAAAAAAAGTTGGCATCCCAGCTGTGATGTCAAGTTTAACTCGGACTAAAAGTGGTGGATTTAATCTTTGCGATACAGTAACTTTTAAAGATATTAAAGAAGCCATGAATTCTAATCAAATCAATAAAGTTGTTTTTCCAATTTCACATGCCCTTAAAGATTTTAAGACTATTGTGATTAATAAAGAGCAGTGGAATCGTGTTCAAAATGGCGGTTTTTTAAGTATTGATGAGATCGCTTGTCAAGATGAAGTGATAGTTTTAAAGTATAATAATATTGATCGAGCTTTGTATTATAGAAATGAACAGGAAAATAATTATAAGCCCAAAAAAATGTTTGATTTAGATTAGAGGAAATTATGGAAGTCAATTATTTATCATACCCACTTGATAAGAACGAAAAAAATCGTCCCCAAGTCATTGCCATGGGGTTTTTTGATGGAGTTCACCTGGGACATCAAAAAGTGATTAATCAAGCTAAACAAATTGCTAAACAAAAAAAACTTCCTTTGGCAATTTTAACTTATGATCATCACCCGTCGTTAGTGTACAAGAAGTTGGATGGAAATGAAAAACGTTATTTAACCCCGCTTAATCGTAAATTACATTTATTTGAGCAACTGGGGGTTGATGTGGTCTATGTCATCAATTACAACTTTGCTTTTCAAAATCAAAATCCCCAAGAATTCGTTGATAATTATTTGATTGGATTGAATGCTGATACGGTTATAGCAGGATTTGATCATACTTATGGAGAACAAAATGCGGGCATGAAAGAACTCCCTCAATATGCCAGGGAGCGATTTGATGTAGTCAGTGTGGCCGCTGATGAAATGGACGACAAGAAGGTTAGTTCTACTAGGATTCGTCGAAATCTTGAACAGGGACACATCCGGACGGTTAACGATCTTTTGGGATATGAATTCGAAAATGACGGAGTGGTTGTTCATGGATTTGCTCGTGGTCGTGAATTAGGTTTTCCCACTGCTAACGTTGAGTATTCGGCAAAACAGCAGTTGCCCAAACTTGGGGTGTATGTGGTCCAGCTTGAAGTTAATGGTACGTGGTACAAAGCGATGGCATCAATTGGCAAAAATGAGACGTTTGGAAATGATAATCCAGTTACTTTAGAAATTAATATTTTGGATTTCGATCAAAATATCTATGGTAATCACGTCAGAGTTAGATGGTTATCGAAAATGAGAGACGAGGTCAAATATCAGGGGCGGAAACCGTTGATTGATCAATTAAAAATTGATGAAAGTAACACCCGATCTTATTTTAAGAAATACATTAATTCTCACCAGTAAACTTATTTCTTGACGTTCTTTAATACCTTTGGTAAGGTATAAATGTACGTTAGCACTTGATAATAAAGAGTGCTAAAAGAGGTGGTAAGAATGCTCACAAAGAGACAAGATATGATTCTAAAGTACATTGTTGATGACTATACTAACAATGGTGTTCCAATTGGATCAAAACGCTTGGCTGATCAACTCCCAATGAATGTTAGTTCGGCTACCATTCGTAATGAGATGGCAGTTTTAAGTGGTCAAAATTTGATTCAAAAAGTTCATACTTCGTCTGGAAGAGTTCCTTCAAATGAAGGATATCGATATTACATTGATAATTTGGTTAATCCTGTACTGGTTGGCAATGAAGAAAAAAGTGTGATTCATAATGCTCTGGGAGGAACATTTCAACAAATTGATGATATTGTTAAACAATCTGCTGATATTTTGTCCAGCTTGACCGATTATACCGCGATGACTTTGAGTCCAGAACAGACTAATACCGAAACTTTACAACATTTTCAACTAATTAAGTTAGCCGATCACCAAGTGATGGCAATTATGGTGATGAATGATGGGCAAGTTGAAAGTCAGCCCTTTATAACTAATCACCAAATTGATGAAGATAAGTTACTTCAAGTAACTAATTTGGTTAATGACAAGCTTTTTGGTAAGACAATTCCGGAAGTTTTAGAGGCACTTAAAAGTACAATTCCTGACGAAATTAGACACTATTTAACTTCTTCAGAAAACTTTGTTGGAGCCTTTGAATACGTCATTAATAAATCGCTTAAAGACCATTTCTTTGTTAGTGGAAGAATGAATTTATTGGATACAATGGATGATAAGAACGATCTAAAAAATATTAAGCCACTTTATTCAATGTTTGGAAATAACTCGAATATGGCAAAAATTTTAGATAATGAATCCAAACCCATTTCAGTTATGATTGGTTCTGAGCTACGAAATGATTTATTGAAAAATTATAGTATTATCTCTGGAACTTATGATGTTGGGATTCATGGTGTTGGTAGGATTGCTGTAATTGGCCCTACCAGAATGTCTTATCCTAAGGTTTTGGGTCTAGTTGATGCGTTTAAAGATGAACTTCAGAAACGAATCAATGGATACTATGATAATTATGATAAATAAAAAGGAGGTTCAAAATGGCGAGCGATAAGGAAAAGCAAAGTAAAGATTTAGATGATAAAACGGAAAATGTTGATGAATCGAGTAAGTCAGAGCAAGAAGTCAAAACAGACGAGAAAGATGATTCTGCAAAAAAGATTGATGAACTAAATCAACAACTAGATTCAGTTCAAGACAACTACTTACGAGCAGAAGCTGAGATTCAGAACATTCAAAATCGAAACAAAAAAGAGCGTGCTGATTTAGCAAAGTATGGTGCACAAGATCTTGCTAAAGACGTTGTGCCTGTGATGGATGATTTAAAAAGAGCTCTTGACGTTGACGTTTCTGACGAAAACGGTAAGCAACTCAAAAAAGGGATCGAAATGGTCCAACAACATCTTGAAAAAGCTCTGAAGGATAATGATATTTCGGAAATTAATGCTAATGGAGTGGAATTTGATCCTAGTTTTCATCAAGCTGTTCAAACGGTTGCTCCAAGTAATGAACATCCAAAGGGAACCGTAGTATCAGTACTTCAAAGCGGTTATAAAATTGCTGATCGGGTCTTAAGACCAGCAATGGTAGTAGTGGCACAGTAATTAAATAGTTATTAAATATATAAAAAGAAGGTTTAAGTTATGGCAAGTAATAAAGTTATTGGAATTGATTTAGGAACAACTAATTCAGCTGCAGCCGTTATGGAAGGTAATGAACCAAAAATTATTACCAACCCAGAGGGATCAAGAACGACCCCATCAGTAGTTGCTTTTAAAGATGGCGAGATTCAAGTTGGTGAAGTTGCTAAGCGTCAAGAAATTACTAACCCAGATACTGTTGTATCAATTAAGAGTCACATGGGTGAGCAAGGTTACAAAGTAAAGGCAAACGGAAAAGAATATACCCCACAACAAATTTCAGCTATGATCCTTCAATACATTAAAGGCTATGCTGAAGATTACATTGGTGACACTGTTAGTGAAGCTGTTATTACCGTTCCTGCTTACTTTAATGATGCACAACGTCAAGCTACTAAAGACGCTGGTAAAATTGCTGGGCTTGATGTTAAAAGAATTATCAACGAACCAACGGCTGCTTCACTTGCATATGGTTTAGACAAAAAAGATAAAGATGAAAAAATCTTGGTTTATGATTTAGGTGGAGGTACTTTTGATGTTTCCGTCCTTGAATTAGGTGACGGTGTCTTCCAAGTTCTTTCAACTAATGGTGATACTCACTTAGGTGGGGATGACTTTGATAAGAGAATCATGGACTGGTTAATCGATAACTTCAAGAAGGAAAATGGGGTTGACCTTTCGAAAGATAAGATGGCTTTACAACGTTTGAAAGACGCTGCTGAAAAAGCTAAGAAAGACTTGTCAGGTGTAACTCAAACTGAAATCTCACTTCCATTCATTTCTTCTGGTGAAAATGGTCCGCTTCATTTACAAACCACGCTTACACGTGCTAAGTTTAACGAATTAACTTCTGACTTAGTTGAAAAGACTAAGGCTCCTTTAGACAATGCTTTGAAGGATGCTGGACTTTCAGCTAGTGATATTGACCAAGTAATTCTTAATGGTGGTTCAACTAGAATTCCTGCTGTTCAAGAGGAAGTTCAAAAGTGGACTGGTAAAGAACCAAGTCATTCAATCAACCCCGATGAAGCTGTTGCTTTAGGTGCAGCTATTCAGGGTGGAGTAATTACTGGTGACGTTAAGGATGTTGTTTTACTTGATGTTACTCCACTATCACTTGGTATTGAAACGATGGGTGGTGTATTCACTAAGTTAATCGATAGAAATACAACCATCCCAACTTCCAAGTCACAGACTTTCTCAACTGCTGCTGATAATCAAACGGCCGTTGACATTCATGTTTTGCAAGGTGAACGTCCAATGGCCGCTGATGATAAATCATTAGGTCGATTCCAATTAACTGATATTCCTGCAGCACCAAGAGGTGTTCCTCAAATCGAAGTTACCTTTGATATCGATAAAAACGGAATTGTAAATGTTTCTGCTAAAGATAAGGGAACTGGAAAACAACAAAAAATCACCATCAAAGATTCCAATGGTCTATCAGACGACGAAATCGATAAGATGATGAAAGAAGCCGAAGCAAATGAAGATGCCGACAAGGAAAAGAAGAACAAGGTTGATCTAGATAATGAAGTTGACCAATTGATCTTCCAGACTGATAAGACATTGAAAGATGTTAAAGGCAAAGTTTCAGATGATGAGATTAAAGCCGCTCAGGATGCTGAAGACGAACTCAAAAAAGCTAAAGAAGATGGCGATACTGATGCAATGAAGACTAAAAAGGATGCTTTGAACGAAAAGGTTCAAGCATTAGCAGTTAAATTGTATCAACAAAACCAAGGCCAAGCTGATCAAGGACAACAAGGTGGAAATAACTCTAACGGTGGATCATCTAATGGAAATGATGATAATACTGTTAATGGTGACTACCATGAAGTCCATGATGATGACAACAAATAATTGTGGCAATTGAGGCTATTAACAATTGATGAAAAGCTAAAGTCAGTTTGATGGGCTTTGGCTTTTTGTTGTATTATTTGAGCTTGGAGGCGAACTAATGGCTAATAAAGATTATTACAAAGTATTAGGCGTGGACAAAAGCGCCAGTGAAGATGACATTAAGCATGCCTATCGAAAATTATCAAAAAAATACCATCCAGATATTAATAAAGCTCCAGATGCAGAGGCAAAGTTTAAGGAAATAACCGAAGCATATGAAGTTTTAGGTGACAAAAAGAAACGAGCCAATTATGACCAGTATGGTTCAGCTGATGGTCCCCAAGGATTTGGAGGCTTTGGTGGCGGAGCCGGTGCTGGTGCAGGCGGACAAGATGCCGGATTTGGTGACTTTTCTGATATTTTCAATGATATTTTTGGTGGTGGCGGAAGACGTCGTCAAGCTGACCCAACTGCACCGCGTCGTGGACGAGATTTGCAATATCAGATGACACTTACATTTGATGAAGCTGTTTTTGGGACTAAAAAGACCATTAAGTATAATCGTGAAGAAACTTGTCCGACCTGCCATGGCACTGGGGCTAAGCCTGGGACTAAACCAGAGACTTGTTCTAACTGTCATGGAAGCGGTTATGTTACTAAAACGGTTAATACCCCGCTCGGTCAGATGCAGACCCAGGAACCATGTCCAGTTTGTGGCGGCACTGGAAAAGTAATTAAAGAGAAGTGCCCAACCTGCGGTGGTACTGGAAAAGTTGAGAAACAACATTCTCTTGAAGTTACGGTCCCTGCTGGTGTCGAAGAGGGACAGCAAATGCACATGCAGGGTCAAGGTGATGCCGGTGAAAATGGCGGTCCTTATGGTGACTTGTACGTGATCTTTAGAGTTCTTCAAAGCAAGTACTTTAGAAGAGACGGATCTACTATCTACTTTGATCAACCAATTTCATTTGCCACTGCTGGTTTAGGTGGAGAAATTAAAGTTAAAACCGTTCATGGTGACGTTGATTTGAAAATTCCTGCAGGCACCCAGACTGGGACGGTCTTCCGTTTAAGAGGGAAAGGTGCGCCTAAACTTCATGGAAATGGTAATGGTGATGAAATGGTAAAAGTTAAGGTTCAGACGCCAAAGAAACTTAACTCTAAACAAAAAGTTGCTTTACAAGCCTTAGCTGAAGCTAGTGGTGATACTAATGTTGAAGAAGGCAAGAATTTCTTTGATAAAATGAAAGATGCTTTTAAATAAACAAATAAAGGAGCGGTTTAAAGACCGCTCCTTTATTTGTTTGTTATACATATATCGGGTTGTTATAATAATAGTAACGACTTGGACGAATTAATAATGAAAGTAGGAAAATATCGTGGATTATAAAAAAATGAAGGAAAAGCAACGCCGGACGAGAAATTTTGCTATTGTTGCTCATATTGATCACGGTAAGTCAACTTTAGCCGACCGAATTTTGGAGTTGACTGACACTGTTTCTAAAAGGGACATGCAAGATCAAATTTTGGATAATATGGATTTGGAACGGGAACGTGGAATTACCATCAAGTTAAATGCGGTTGAGTTAACTTATCATGGTAAGGATGGGATTGATTATGTATTTCATTTGATTGATACTCCCGGACACGTAGACTTTTCTTATGAAGTTTCTAGAAGTCTGGCTGCTTGTGAGGGTGCTTTACTGGTTGTTGATGCCACTCAAGGAGTTCAAGCCCAAACCTTAGCTAACGTTTATTTGGCTTTGGATGATGATCTTGAAATTATTCCTGTCATTAATAAAATTGATTTGCCTTCAGCAGAGCCCGAGAAAACTAAAAAAGAGATTGAAGATGTGATTGGATTGGATACCTCTGATGCGGTTGAGATTAGTGCCAAGACTGGACTCGGGGTTGAGAACTTATTAGAGGAAATTGTTAAAAAGATTCCTGCTCCAAAGGGAAATATTGAGGGTCCGCTTAAGGCGTTGGTTTTTGATTCAGTTTACGATGATTATCGTGGCGTAGTACTAAGTGTTCGTTTGTATGATGGAGTCGTAAAGCCTGGAGATCAAATTCGCTTGATGAACAGTGGAAGTGAATATGAAGTCACAGAAGTTGGTGTTAACTCGCCGAAGCCACTTCAACGAAAGTACTTAATGGCTGGGGATGTGGGATACATTACTGCCAGCATTAAAGATATCACTAAAACGCGAGTTGGCGATACAGTTACTGACGCAAACAATCCAACTGATAAAGCTCTACCAGGATACCGTGAAATGATTCCCATGGTTTATGCTGGATTGTATCCAACTGATAATGCGAAGTTTGGTGATTTAAGGGAAGCACTTGAAAAACTTAAACTAAACGATGCTTCACTTGAATTTGAGCCGGAATCGTCTGAAGCACTGGGCTTTGGATTTCGTTGTGGGTTCCTTGGATTACTTCACATGGACGTGGTTCAGGAACGTCTGGAACGCGAGTTTGGGCTGGATTTAATTACTACGGCTCCGTCAGTAACTTATCATGTGGATTTAAATGATGGAAGTACACTTGAAGTTGAAAATCCATCTGAAATGCCAGATGTATCAGCAATTAAGGATATTAAGGAACCATTTGTTAAGGCTAGTATCATGGTGCCAAACGATTATGTTGGTGCTGTGATGGAAATGTGTCAAGATCGACGTGGTCAGTTTGTCACGATGGAGTATCTAGACGATGCCAGAGTGAATGTCATTTATCAAATGCCCTTATCAGAAATTATTTTTAATTTTTTCGACAAATTAAAATCAAGTACGCATGGTTATGCATCACTTGACTATGAATTATCTGAGTATCGACAAAGTGATCTAGTTAAAGTGGATATTCTATTGAACGGTGATAAGGTCGATGCTTTAAGTTTTATTTCCCATAAACAGTTTGCTGCCGGCCGAAGTCGTGAAATTGTTAAAAAACTCAAGAGTATTATCCCAAGACAAAATTTTGAAATTCCAATTCAAGCAGCAATTGGCGCTACCATTATTGCTAGGACTAATATTAAAGCTTATCGAAAAGATGTGACATCTAGAATTCATACTGGTGACCCTGATCGAAGAGCGAAGTTACTTGAGAAGCAAAAACGTGGGAAAAAGCGGATGAAAGCGGTTGGAAAGGTTGATATTCCCCAAGAAGCCTTCATGGCTGTCTTACAAACTGATGAAGACCAAAAAAGCGACAAATAGTAGTTGCCGCTTTTTTGATACTAACAATTATGGGTTATAATAAGTTAAATTTGATGATTGGAAGTGAATATATGTGGATGGTAAAGTCATTTGATCAATTAACTTTGAACGAATTATTTGATATTTATCAACTGAGATGCGAGGTGTTTGTAGTAGAACAAAAGATTACTTTGCAGGATATTGATGATAATGACAAGAAGGCATGGCATGTTTTTTTGCTTAACGATCAAAATCACGTTATTGCTTATGGTCGAATATATAAACAAGATTACTATATAACTTTTGGAAGAATTGCTGTTTCTGCCGAACAACGTGGGAAACATTTGGGAACAAAATTAGTTCAGAGAGTGATGAGGGTTATTAAAGAAAAATATCCTCATAAAGAGATTATTATTGAGGCACAAAAATACGTTGAAAATTTATATGCTTCATTTGGCTTTCGACCAGAAGGAGAAGTTTTCATTGAGGGAAATGTTGAACATGTAAATATGGCCCACGAACCGCTTTTTAAATAATAATTATGATATTTTAAAAATTAAAATTTATTATTTTATTTAGTACTAAAAACCACTATTATAGAATAGTGGTTTTTTAGTTTAAATGATATTATTCTTTCCGTTAATTGTTAATAAATTTCATGAAATGCCGGTATTATGATTATGAAAATCATTAGTTAATGTTATGGATTACACAATTGGATTGAGTACACTAATGAAGTGATATGACTAACTTTTCCAACTATCAAACGAAAGGGTTCTTTGTTTTTAATTATGAATTGCCACTATTAATCCCGTTGTCATGGGTGTTAAGATATGTGATATGGGAAACAATATAATTGTAAAAATTTCTTAGAAAAATTTTTTATAAGATAAAAATTGCTTTATGATTAGTCTTTGTGTTCTCTTATAAGGAGTATATTTTGATATTTTTTACTTATATACTTGATTAGTAACAGCTAATATAATATACTGTAAAAGTAAGGTAAAGATTAAAGAATTCACGCCAGGGGATTTGAATGTACAAAAAAAGCACTCAAATAGAGTGCTTTCTACGATTAGAGAGGTTCAAGAACTGTAGCATAGTTATGAGAAGTAACAATCTAATAAGTAAAGATCTATGAAATAAAAGAGCACACGTGTCTAAGACTAATAAGCAGTAGGAGTGGAAAGCCTTAGCTGATGTGAATGTTGAGAATGTGACAGAAATTTATTACCTCTCTAATCTACACTCTATATTTAATCACACTTTACGAAATTTTACCAGGGAATTCTCATAATTATGATGCTTATTTACCAAAGAAGTACTATCTGTTAGGTAGTACTTCTTTTTATTTTGGAATTGCCATGAACACAACCGTATTATTTGATGGGAATGAGTTCTTTTCACCGAATTCATCAAAGGAAATACTTTCACCAGGAGCTCCCAATTCATGTTTAGCGTCTTTTGTAATGGTTAAAAGATGTTCATGATCACGATCAATATCGTCAAGGGTGACGGCGTCTAATTCTACTTTTTCACCAGATGGCATTTTTACGGTAACTTTTCTAAGATCATGAACTCCATCGGCTTTGATTGCAAATGGGACATTTACTAGCATGTTATTTCCTCCTTTATACTTCATTATTCATTATACATATTTTTTGTTTGCATTTACAATATCTTTTATATTTTATAAATGATACATTTATCTTAATTTGTCACACTTTGAATTTTTTTATCAATTTCTCTCTTATGATCGAATAAAAAATGAAGCTATAAAAATAAAAAAATTTTTTTATGGACCAATGTTGGGCCAATTTATAAAAGTTAGGGTTGTTAGCAAATTTGTTTAGAGATTATAAGTGTGTAATGATGAAAAGTGAATTCAAATTTGTCGAAGGGATGATTATTTATGTCAGAGAAAAACAACATTGCGGCTTATGACATATTAAAGCCTAATTGGTATGTCAATCAGATGAAAGGTTGGAGCTTTAAAAGCTATTTGTTGCTCCTATTTGGTTTGGGAGTCATTGCTGGATCAACTGTCACACAACCACTTTCGTTTATTGCGATTATGACGATGTTAGCGGGGATGCTCGGATTTACTACTACCATTTCAATTACTAATACGAAACCATTAAATGGAATTTTTGGTTTGATTAGTGCTTTGATTTATATCTATGTTGCATTCACTGCTAAGAATTACAATGATATTATTCTCCAAACTACATACATTGTACTTTTGGATATTCCGGTCTTGTTAATTCCTAGTTGGGCTACTAATGTTGATGAACATATTAAGAAATTGACTGTTAAGGGTAACCTTAAAAAAACGTTTATGAATTGGGGGTTGACAGCTCTTTTCTTTGTTGTAGTATTAGGAGCTTTATATGCCTGGGAGCATGGATACAGTGATAGCCCTCGTCCTTTTGTAGATAGTTTTGCGGCCACAATTGGAATTACTGGTGCTTTACTTACGACTTTAAGGTTTCGGGATACTTATTATTTCTGGCTTGCCCAGGGGATTTTCTCGATTATTCTGTGGGGCATTACTGCATATCAGGGTGGTGCCAATTGGACGTTATTCTTAACTTACATTTTGTACTTATGTAATGACTTGTTAAGCTTTTTTGACAAAAACATTGCATGGTTCCATACGAAACCAACCAATCATTAATATTTAAATTGAAAGGACAGTGACTAGATGGTCACTGTCCTTTTTTTATGATTTGGTACTGTATCCAGTTTGATAATTAATATTGTATCCTGGCTCGACGTTAAAAATGTACACGTTAAAGTGAATTTGATTACTTCCGACTGATTGGGCTCTCATTTGGACACCACGACTAAATAATTCATTATTTCGATAAATCGGAGTGACCTGATATCTAACGTAGTTATTTGGATTTTCTTTTAGATAAGTAGCAATATCATCCTCATGATAAAGCATTAATGGGGAATTTAACGTCCTTGTCCCAGTTATTAAGTTTTTGGGATTATTGTTTTCACCACATAGTTGGTAACCAATCAGATGACTTCGGTTATATAACCAACCACTGTTGGTGTGTTTATTGTGCCATCCAGTGGGATTAAAGGTAAGTGGTTCACGTTTCTTAGTGGGCATTGTTTTAACGTTTAACATACCGTTAGCATCGGTGGCTCGGTTAAGATGATCAAGGTTACTAAATCGTAACCAGGGGTGTTCATTACGCAATTCTTCAGTAGAAAAATTAGGATTATTGTGATCAACTTCTACTTCTTGATTTCCGTCGTAATTTAAGTCACTTAATTTTAAATCTGGTGCATGCTTCAATTGGTATTGAAGTTTTTTAAGCTTTGATCTTTTAGTATCAACTTGCCCTTGAAGTTGATTAATGCTTTTTTCAAGTTGCTGGGTACTTTCATTATCATGGGGGCTTTTATGTTCTTTTGAATTGGTTTGTTGTGAACATCCAGCAAGTAATAAGGATAATACCATGATTGGAAATAGCAGGAACTTTTTCATCGTTTAGCCCTCCGATATCCAGCTGCTTGTGCGTCTGCCTCCGAATTAAAGTAGATGACGTTTTGGCTGTTAATTTTGTAACCCGTTTGGCCAGGGACATGATAAATGTGTGAATTTTTATTTCCAACGATTCGCTGAGCGTTTGAAGTATTGATGTCATTGCTATTACTTTGATCTTGATGATTTGGTGTAGGTTTTGTTTTTAAGGTATCGGAGTCGTTTGTTTTGACATTTGAGACTGGGTTAATCGATACATATCTACTGTTTAGATCATTTTCCGTATGATTGATTTGTTTTGATAGTTGTTGATTCTGTTCAATGAGTGCTTTTTTCTGGGAAATTAATTCTGATCTACTAGATTTTGAAGCAGACAGAATTACTGCCGGAGTAGTGAACAGTAATGAGGTACAGCCGATTAATATTATTGCTTTCTTGATTCGATGCATGGTTATTATGCTCCGTTTCTACTTAATACAATTAGAATATCATAAAAAATAAAAGCAAAAAATTATATTTACAAAGCAAATGAAAGATAGTAATATTTAATACGAACAGATGTTCGGTAGGTGATATTTTGAATTATGATGATGAACCTCATGGTGTTTACTTTTTCATTGATAACAAGTCTTTTTATGCAAGTTGTGAGAGTGTTAAACGTGGACTTAATCCACTTCGTTCGATTTTGGTGGTTATGTCGGAACAAGCTAATACAAATGGCGGATTAATACTGGCAGCTTCTCCTATGGCAAAAAAGTTATTTGGGATTAGCAACGTTAGTCGTCAGCGTGATCTTCCTGATGATGAAAGGTTGTTGATTGTTCCTCCACGAATGAACTTATACATTAAAAAGAATCTACAAATTAATGATATTTTTGCTGAATTTACTGATGAACATGACATTTTGCCATACTCAATTGACGAGTCATTATTGGATATGACTCATACTTGGAGATTGTTTGGTAGTAGTTTGAGGGAAGTGGCTCTTAAAATTCAAGAGGAGGTCAGAAGCCGTTTAGGACTGTATACAACGGTTGGGATTGGTGACAATCCCGTTCAAGCTAAGCTAGCGTTAGACGTTTATGCAAAGCATGATTACGACCTGATTGGTGAGATTCATTACGAAGATGTTCCTGATAAGATTTGGAATATCAATAGACTAACGGATGTTTGGGGAATTGGAAAAAGAACCAAAGTCCATCTAAAGCGACTTCATATTAATAATATATATGAATTGGCGCATGCTAACCCGTATCTGTTGAAAGAAAAAATGGGAGTCATTGGATTACAGCTATTTGCCACTGCATGGGGAATTGATCGAAGTAACTTGAGACAACCCCTGCATACTAAAGAAAAAAGTTACAGTAATTCTCAGGTACTTCCACGTGATTACGTTAAACGGGATGAGATTGAAGTTGTTATTAGAGAAATTGCGAGTCAGGTTGCTTCACGAATTCGTAATCATGGACTACAAGTCGGATGTGTGACGTTATGGGTTGGCTTTTCTTTTTCAATAAAACAGCTTACTGGTAGCAATGGTTTTTCTCAGTCAATGAAAGTTGAACCAACAGATGATGATCATGACCTTGGTCGTTATTTAATTGAATTGTTTGAAAGGAACTGGCACGGTGAAGTTGTGCGAAATATTGGAGTTTACTACAGTCATCTCTCAAATAAGGGCGGAGAACAATTAAACCTATTTAAGGATAATCAAAATATGATTAAACAAAATGTGTTAAATAAAACCGGTGATCAAATTCGAAAACGGTTTGGTAACACGGCTTTATTAAATGCCAATAGTTTGTGTGTCGGTGCTACCGCAATTTCAAGATCTAATTTGGTTGGCGGACACAATGGAGGCAATTCTTATGAGTAATGATGTGATTTTTATTGGGAATCAAGTTTTATCCCATATTAATCATCTATTTTTGCGAATTCCTAAGACCCGCTACTGGATGATGATTGTTAATAACACCTTTGATAAAGAGTACGATTGGTTTTTGAGTTCTAAGAAGAAGTATCAACAGGAACGATCGCAGCCAATCTATGTTATTTCTGATTATGACTTAGAACTTTTAGAAAGGGTAGTTAATTATGTAACTGAATATAACCTGTTAACCATTTATTATCGTAATTTTGATGACATGGTTTGGCCTGATTCACAGAAGAAAATTCAAGATTAACTTAAAGTTAGGAGAACGTTATGAACGAAGAAGCTGTACATGATTTTTTTAAGTTTGATTATCATGATCGTGGGATTAAAAAATGGCAGGGTTATTTTTTATCAGATCATACCAGTAAACTAAATCAAATAAAGAAAGAAAAGGATAATGAGCAAACCAGAAAATTAGATGATCAGATGGATCACTCAAAAATTGATGAAATTCTGCAAAAATCATTTGTCAGTCGACTGAAAGTGGAACTACAGTATGCTTATTATGACAAAAACGAACTAAAAGTGGAACAAATTATCGGTAGGATGAAAGGGTATTATAAGAACTTAGTAATTGTGGGAGACCAAATTCTTAAATGGAATGAAATTGTGAGTGCTAAATTAATAAAATAAACTAGGATGATGGCTTTATTATTTATCGTTAATGTCTTACAATGTAGTTGTTAGAGATTTCACATATGGTGAAAAATATATCATAAGGAGAATTATTATGGCACTTAGTAATTACTTTACCGGCATCCAACATGTTGGTATTCCAGCAAAAGATTTAGATGAAACGATTGATTTTTATAAGAAGTTAGGTTTTGATAAAGCTGGTCAATTCATGTATCAAGGAAATCGTTGTGCTTTTATGAAGTATGGCAATTTAATGATTGAGACATGGGAGGGCGATCCAGTTGCTGATAAAGATGGCGCTATTAACCATATCTCATTAAACACTACTGATGCTGACGCAGCGTTTAAAGAAGCTAAGAAAATGGGCTTAGATGTTCAGGAAGATGAAATTGATACTCGTCCATTCTGGGATAAGGGAATCCGTTTCTTTAACATTTATGGGCCTAACCACGAAAAAATTGAATTCTGTCAAATTGTTTAGTTTATAGTTTGAATGTTTATATTAAGACGTGGCGATACACGTCTTTTTGTTTGCTGGAAGTTAGATGCTTGCCAATTAAATATATCTCCATTATGATATAGACTAAAGGTTTTAAGAACGAGTTTTATTAAAAATATGAGAGGAGGATGAATATGTTAGATCAAACTAAAAGATTTTTGCGCGATCAAGGATATCATTACAAAAAAACATATATCAGACCGTTAATTACTCCAGATAACGTCTATGTATTTCGCTTCGGTAAAGATAATTTAAATAATCGGCTCATTATTCGTTATGGCCATGGATGGACAGGGCGACAAAGAATTAAGGAAATTGATCTTCGATTGCATAAACAAAAGCATCCTCGGATTTTTAAGACAGAACGAGGATTGCTTAAGTATTTGGCTGGTCATTTGAAACAACACGAGCAGAAGCTTAAAAAAATTGAGGACAATAAAAATAATGCATCCAATTAACGGGTGCTTTTTTTATAAAAAGAATGAGGGATAACAATGAACTTAGTCGAGATTTCAGTTGAAACCAGTCACGAAGCAGTTGATGCGGTCGCTAATATTTTAATGGACTTTGGAGCAAATGGAGTTCAGATTAATGATAGAAATGATTATGAGGTTTTAAAACGAGAATCTAATTGGGATCAGTATGAATTGGGAGATTCTAAAGCTGATAACGATCTAGTTAACGCTAAAGTAAGTGCTTATTTTCAGGATGATATTGAGGTAGATGCGACCGTAAAAAAGATTCATGAAAAAGTTGCTGATTTAACGCGGTTCGGTTTGAATCCTGGTAAAAATGTGATAAATGTTCATGATGTAAAAGATGAGGATTGGGCGACATCTTGGGAAAAGTATTATCATCCAGAACGGGTGACACGATTTTTAACCGTTGTCCCAAGTTGGGAAGACTATGATGTCAAAAGCTCTGACGAGTTGATGGTAAAATTAGACCCTGGAATGGCATTTGGAACCGGCACCCATCCTACTACTAAACTTGCCATGCAAGCACTTGAGATTGTTATTAGAGGAAACGAAAGAGTGTTTGACGTTGGAACTGGATCTGGAGTGCTATGTATTGCAGCGAGGAAACTTGGTGCTGGCAATATAAATGCTTATGATGTCGATAAGGTGGCCGTTAAATCAGCTGAAAAAAACATTGAATTAAATTCTGGGATGAAGGGAATCAACGTTAGTGTTAATAATTTGTTAAATGGAATCGATGAAAAAGCAGATATTGTGGTAGCTAATATTTTAGCTGAGATTATCATTCCGTTAATCCCGCAAGCAGAACAATGTTTAAATGAAGGTGGCGTGTTCATTACTTCCGGTATTATTGCCGATAAATTAGAGCTAGTGATTGACGCGCTAAAAAAACATCATTTTAAGGTTGATCAAGTTTTAAGTATGGATGATTGGCGATCAGTAATTGCAAAGAAAGATATTGAGGTTAATTAATTGCAACACTACTTTTTAGATAAGCCACTAAAAGTGGGTCAAATTGTTAAACTTCCAAACGATGTGGCACATCATTTTGTTGGGGTTATGAGAGCAAAAGCTGGAACCAAGGCGGAGTTTGTTTCTAGTCAAAATATTATTTATATTGGGGAATTAGTTGATGAAACGGCCTCAACAATTAAGATTGTTGATGTAACTAGTCAAAATACTGAACTTCCGGTTAAAGTAACGATTATTTGTGGAATTCCGAAGGCGAGCAAAGCCGACCTCATCACGCAAAAGGCAACCGAAATGGGGGTCAGTGAGATTATTTTTGTGCCTACTGAGTGGTCAATTGCTAAATGGGGGAATAGGGCACCTAAGAAGATTAAGAGACTTCAAAAAATTGCTCAAAGTGCTGCCGAACAATCTCACCGAAATGTTATTCCAATGGTGAAGTACACCGATTCAATCACTAAGGTAAAAAAACTTAGTAGTGATCAAAAAGTTGTGGCCTATGAGGAATCGGCTAAACAGGGTGAAAACAGTAAATTGTATGAATGTGTGTCGGAAATGAAGCCTGGCAAAAGCTTGACCGCTTTTTTTGGACCTGAAGGTGGAATTTCACTTAAAGAAATCGAACAATTAAAGCAAGATGGTTTTGTGCCCGTCGGATTGGGGCCGAGGATTTTGCGAACTGAATCAGCACCTTTATATTTTTTATCAGCCGTTTCAACTATATTAGAATTAAAACAAGGTGAGTAGGATATAATGTCGAAAATTAAAGAATGGACACCACAAGAAATCTTTCGTGATGCTTCTGAGTATCTTGATGATAGTGATGTTCAAATGATAAAAAAAGCATATAAATTTGCCAAAATTGCTCATGAGGGGCAAGAACGTGCTTCTGGGCAGCCTTATATTAATCATCCTGTTGAGGTGGCAGGCATTTTAACTGATCTTCATATGGATGCAGAAACGATCACGGCTGGTTTTCTTCATGATGTGGTTGAAGACACCGGTGCAACGATTGAAGATGTTACTGAACTTTTTGGTAAACACGTTTCATTAATCGTTGATGGAGTTTCAAAGCTTAGTAAGATTAAGTATAAATCGAGTAAAGAACAACTTGCTGAAAATCACCGGAAACTATTACTAGCAATGTGCAAAGACATTCGAGTAATGATTGTTAAATTAGCAGATCGATTGCATAACATGGAAACGTTAGATGCTCTTCGCCCAGATAAGCAAAAGCGAATTGCTCAAGAAACTTTAGATATCTATGCCCCTTTAGCCGATCGGCTCGGAATTGGAACGATTAAGTGGGAATTAGAAGATCTTTCTTTGCGTTACTTAAAGCCTGATGATTACTATCAAATTGTTGATTTGATGAATTCTAAGCGGAATGAGCGAGTGGCCTATGTTGATAACGCTGTAAAAAAGGTGCAACAAGCGATAAAAGGACTGGGAATCAAGGGAGAAGTCTATGGAAGGCCTAAACATATCTACTCCATTTATCGGAAGATGCATGACAAACATAAAGATTTTAAAGAAATCTATGATCTACTGGCTGTTCGGGTGATTGTGAAATCAGTAAAGGATTGTTATGCAGTTTTAGGTGCGATCCACACTGAATGGAAACCGTTTCCAGATCGGTTTAAAGATTACATTGCAATGCCCAAACCTAATATGTATCAATCGTTGCATACTACAGTTGTTGGTCCTGAAGGCAAACCACTTGAAATTCAAATTCGAACTGAGGAAATGCATCGAATTGCTGAATACGGTGTTGCTGCTCACTGGGCTTACAAAGAAGGTAAAAAGGACGAGGTTGAAAGTAATAAAAACAATGTTCAACTCAATCTTTTTAAAAAGATCATTGAAATTCAAGAGGAGTCAGAGGACGCCTCTGATTTCATGGATAGTGTCCAAGGGGATTTATTTAGCGACCGAGTTTATGCCTTTACTCCATCAGGTGATGTTATTGAATTACCCAAGGGGTCAATTCCGATTGATATGGCTTACTCAATTCATACGGATGTTGGTAATTCAACCACAGGGGCACGAGTTAATGGTAAATTAGTTCCCCTAGATTATGAAATTAAAAATGGAGATATTGTTGATATTATCACTTCCAGTAGCTCCGACGGTCCTGGCAAAAACTGGATGGGCATGGTTAAAACGCGTCGTGCTAAGCATAAGATTAAGCAATTTTTCAAACGGAGTAGTCACGATGATGACATTAATTCTGGAAGAGAAATACTTGAAAAAGAAATTGTCGATTCTGGATTTGATCCGGCTACCATTTTAACTGATGATAATTTATCCCGTGTTATCAATGAAATGCATTATACAAGTATCGATAATTTATATGCAGCCATTGGGTTTGGTGATATTCAACCTAACGGAGTTGTTAATCGTTTACTAGAACCAGAAAAAGATGAAATTGAGAAGAAACGACAAAAAGATGCCGAACGTGATGTATTAGAAGGTCATAAAACCATCTCACATGAGAGTGAGGACGCAGAACAAGGAAAGAAACCAGAAGATAACATCAAGATTCAAGGCGTTGACAACCTATTAGTTCATATCAGTCGTTGTTGTGATCCGGTTCCAGGAGATGACATTGAAGGATACATCACAATGGGAAATGGTATCTCAGTTCATAGAAGTAATTGTCCTAACTTAATTCAAGCAAAGAATGGTAATAATCGAATTATTAATCTTAGTTGGCGTAAAACTGATAATAATGTCATTACTTATAGTAGTGATTTAGAGATTCAAGGGTACAACCGAAGTGGTCTTTTAAACGATATCTTAAAACGAGTTAATTCTGCTACTAAGAATTTGAATTCAGTTGAAGGAAAGGTCATTCACGAAGACCTTGTTTCTATCCGAGTCTCTGTGGGCGTAAGAAATATTCAACAACTAAATCGCATTATTGATAGTGTGAGTGCTGTTCCTGATGTTTATGAAGTTAAACGAACGGAAGGATGAGGAAGATTGAAATTAGTGATTCAACGAGTTAATCATGCAAGCGTAAGTATTGATGGTAAAATAAACGGGAAAATAGGTAACGGATATATGATCTTAGTTGGGGTTACAGATTCCGATGCACAAGATGAAATTAATCATCTTGTTCATAAGGTTGCTCATCTAAGGATTTTTGAAGATGAGCATGGCAAGATGAATTTAAACATCCAGCAAGTTAACGGCTCAATTCTTTCTGTTTCGCAATTTACATTACTTGCTGACACCAAAAAGGGAAATCGCCCAACTTTCACTGGAGCTGGTAATCCTGAGCACGCTAAACTCATTTACGAAAAGTTTAATGACGCACTCAGAGAGATCGGATTGAAAGTTGAAACTGGCGTGTTTGGTGCCGATATGAACGTTGATTTAGAGAACCATGGTCCTGCCACATTTATTTTGAATTATCAGAAAAAAGGAAAGATTTAACATGACAAATGCAGTTTGGGATTTTGATGGAACACTTTTTAATACTTACCCGTACATGGTGACTTCGTTTTGTAAGGCGTTAGCTGAGAATGGAGTGAGTGATGTTAACTTTGATCCTGAGTCAATCTATGAAGATATGCGAGTTCATTCATTGGGCTCAGCTGAGACCAAATATTGCGCTGAATTTAATCTTAATCGAGATCAATTTCTAAAAGACTATAAAAAGTTTGAAGTTGATGAAGTTATGTTAGCAAAGCCATTTAAAGGGGTTCAATATGTTTTGTTAAAAGTTTTAAAAACGGATGGAAAGAACGGACTTTTAACTCATAGAGATGACCAAGCATTAACTCTACTTGATCATTTTGACTTAAAAAGACTGTTTACTGGTTTTGTTACCAGCAAACAGTCTTTTAAAAGGAAACCTGATCCAGAGTCTTTGAACTATTTAATTGAAAAGATGAATTTAGATCGATCTGATACTTTTATGATTGGTGATCGACGTTTGGATGTTGATGCAGGTCATAATGTCGGAATTAAAACCATCCTTTTCGATCCTGACTACGTAATTGCTGAATCAGGAGACCCAGATTACGTAGTTCATGATTTTAACGATATGTTAAGTTTAATTAAATGAGCTTAGCACGCCGTCTAATAAGGGTCCAAATGTCTCCCCAAATAATACAACGTGCATTAGTGAGTAATAGAAGCGGTACCAACCGACCCGGTTTTCAAAACCCGGTTCAATTGGATAGGTGTCATTGTAACCGCGGTAGAAATCGCGGTTAAATCCACCAAAGACGGTTGTTACACCAAGGTCGTATTCACGATCGCCGAAATAAACGTCTGGATCAATTAACATCGGCTCATGATTAGCTGTAAAAATAGCATTTCCAGACCAGAGGTCTCCATGAAGCAAGCTTGGGGTACTGGGATGTTTTGTGTAGTAGTCAATAATTTGTTGTCTCATAACTTGATAATGTTGGTCTCTGGAATCATTCCAGCGGCCTTTTTCTTTTGCTATTTTTACCAACGGATCAATTCGTTGTTCGACGTAGAATTTTTGCCAAGTGTCTTGCCAGGTGTTATTTTTTGGTATTTTTCCAGCATCAAAGTTTTGGTCTAATCCAAACTGATCGTTATGAATTTTATGAATGTTTGCGACCATTTTGCCAAGATCGTATTGGTTTCCAGAACCAACGTCAATCCAGTCTAGGATTAAAAAGCCGTCACCATCAATTTCACCAGATGCTACTACCGTTGGTACGTTGGCCGCTTTCGATAACAAGTGAATTCCTTCAACTTCATGATCAAAGAATACTTTTCCACGATTAGGCTGGACCTTCATAAAGTAAGTTTTATCTGGAGTTTTAACTTGATATGAGTCATTGATGTCTCCGCCTGAAACCGGAGTTAACGATTCAACGTTCTTTAATGGTAATTGAGTAATCCAATCTTGATTTAATTTTTTCATAGTAAACTCCCTTCTAATAAGTCTTGTTTACATAATTATTGATTCCATTGGTTACATCATTTGCAACGAGATTTTGGTAACTAGCATTTTTAATCTTACTAAAGTCATGGTCATTATTAATGTACCCCATTTCGAGTAAAACCGATGGGATTGAGACATCCCTAATCACTAAATAGTTACCAACTTGGACACCACGATTATTAAGGGGAACATCATCCATATTGGAATTGATGTCAGATGCCAATTGTTTTGATTTTCCTGAATGATAGTAGTAGCTGGTAAATCCACTTGCGGTATTATCGGTACTGGATGAATCAAAATGGAAACTCACGAATAAATTGGCATGATTATCAGTTGAAAAATCGGGTCGTTTGTATAGACTAACCGTCTTATCTGAATCCCTTGTCATGATAACATGCGCACCACGATTACGCAGCTTATTTGCGACTTGTTGGGCTAGTTTAAGGGTGTAGTTTTTTTCTTTTTGCCCGCTGGTTGATAGTGCACCCGAGTCACTTCCTCCATGACCAGGGTCTAAGACGATGGTTGTTTCTGATAGTTTAGTGGCTTTATTAAGCTTACGATTATTGACTAACCAAGTAGGTACCCAACCAATTTTTTGGTTTTGATATACAACTCTGTACCAGTTGTCTTTTTCACTTAGAATTTGAAGTCTAGTTCCTCGATTAATGGTTTTGACCGTACGATATTCAATCCCTGGACCGGATTTTATGTCCAGGTTATTAAAGCCAATACTGACATTATTTTTTATTAACATAACTAAAAGGATAATCAAGGTTACGCCCACAATTATCAAAGTAGTGTAAAAACCGCGTTTATTTTTTATGTATAAATTTATATTCATCTTTTCGACCTCATTAATGATACGATTACTCATAATAGTATAACTTTTTTGTCTTTTTGTTTAAGCATATAATAAAAATACTCACTAGAATCTTGACAATTTATGTGGGTTTTATTAGTCTTAAAGTGATTTAAAATACTGTTGACGATGAATAGTAACCGTTTAGTGGTCTGAAGAGAACGTCCAGGTGCTGAGAGGGCGTGTCCTAAAAATGGTAAAGACGCATCGAGGTAAAATGAATAAACAAAAGAAACTAAAAAAGGTGGTACCGTGCTAATTGCGCCCTTGTAATTACATGGTGCGCTTTTTTTATGCTTTTGACTCAATTAAATGAGAGGAAGATTAGTACATGAAGCGAACAACGTATGCTGGAAACGTTAACGAGGATTATTTAGATCAAGAAGTAGTCTTAGATGGATGGGTTGCTAAAAAGCGTAACTTGGGAAGTCTTATTTTTATTGACTTACGTGATCGTGCTGGGATCGTTCAGTTGGTTTTTAATGAAAAAAATGGCAAAGAAGCCCTTAAAGTAGCCGAATCAGTTAAAAATGAGTATGTTATCCAGATTAAAGGAAGAGTGGTTGCTAGAGCAGAAAAAGAAATTAATCCGGATATCCATACCGGAAAAGTTGAAGTTGATGTTTCTGACGCTAAGGTTTTAAGCACCTCCAAGCAAACCCCATTTGAAATCAAAAATGATATCAATGCGTCTGATGACTTAAGATTAAAGTATCGTTATCTTGATCTTAGACGTCCAGTGATGCAAAAGGGATTATTGATCCGAAATCGGATCTTACAGTCTACTCACAAGTATTTTGACGAGAATGGATTTATCGATATTGAAACCCCAGATCTAACGGTTTCAACTCCAGAGGGAGCAAGAGACTACCTAGTCCCATCAAGAGTATATCCGGGATCATTTTATGCATTACCTCAGTCTCCGCAGCAGTTTAAACAGTTACTGATGGGAGCTGGATTTGATCGCTATTATCAAATTGCACGGTGCTTCAGAGATGAAGACTTACGGGGTGATCGTCAACCAGAATTTACCCAGATTGATATGGAGACTTCATTTCTTTCTGCTGAAGAAATTCAGGAAATCACAGAAGGATTAATTAAAAAAGTCATGAAAGATACGGTTGACGTTGATGTTAATTTGCCCTTTGAGAGGATTACTTGGCAGGAATCAATGGACCGATTTGGTACAGATCAACCGGATACTCGCTTTGGGATGGAATTAAAGGATCTTTCGGACGTAGTTACTGGGTCCGACTTTAAGGTATTTGATTCAGCAATTAAAGATGGTGGTCAGGTTAAAGCCATTGCTATTCCTGGTGGTGCAGCAAAATTCTCAAGAAAAGATATTGATAAGTACGGTGAATACGTAAAGCGTTTTGGCGCTAAGGGACTTGCATGGATGAAAGTCACTGATGATGGATTCTCTGGCCCAATCGCTAAATTCTTTAAAGATCCAGAAATGGTAAGTAAAATTAAAAAAGCCACTGGGGCAAAAGACGGTGACTTGTTATTATTTGCTGCTGATCGGAGTAAGGTAGTGGCTGATACTTTAGGATACCTCCGGGTTGCCATTGCCAATGAGTTAAATATGATTCCAGAAGACAAGTATAATTTCCTTTGGATTGTTGATTGGCCACTATTTGAATATGATGAGGGTGCTGGGCGTTGGGTTGCTGCTCACCATCCATTTACGATGCCAAATGTAGGTGACGAACATTACCTAAATGATGGAGAAGATCCCCACAAAGCGCATGCTCAAAGTTATGATATTATTCTGAATGGACTGGAGCTTGGTGGAGGATCAATTCGTATTCATACCCGTGATCTTCAAGAAAAGATGTTTAAAGCCCTCGGATTTACTAAGGAAAGTGCGGAGAATCAATTTGGGTATTTCCTTAGAGCATTAGATTATGGTTTTCCACCACATGGTGGTTTGGCAATTGGATTAGATCGTTTTGCTAGGTTATTAGCACATCGTGGTAATATTCGAGATGTAATTGCCTTCCCTAAGAATTCAAAGGCAGTTGAACCATTGACTGGTGCTCCTACACCTGTTTCTGACAAACAGTTAGATGAATTAGGCATTTCAGTCGATAAAAAGGATAATTAAATATTAGCTAAAAGTTGTGGTAACCCCACAACTTTTTATTTTTTTTAAATTTTGGAATGGTATACTAGTTATGAATTTCTAAATGATCAGGGGCTACTTAAATGGACGACGTACAAAAAATTTTAAAGCGACATCAGTACATATCTAAGTTCTCGACCGCCTTCGTGTACGGAATCATGGTTTCAATTGCGATGAATTTCTTTTGGACTCCCGGACACATTTATTCTTCAGGAGTTACCGGTTTTGCACAGCTATTGGATACTCTTACAGAACGGTATTTTCCATTTACAATTTCAGCTGCCTTGGGACTTTTCTTACTGAACATTCCAATGTTTATTTTGTCTTGGAAACAAATTGGTCATCAGTTTACCATGTTTACGTTCGTTTCCGTTGTGGTTGCCAGTGTTATGATCAAAATATTACAGCCACTGACTCTGACAACGGATCCATTGATTTGTGCTATCTTTGGTGGTGCCATTAACGGATTTGGAGTGGGTCTGTCGCTTAAAAATGGGATTTCTACTGGTGGGTTAGATATCTTAGGAATTGTTATCCAACGTAAAACCGGTAAATCAATTGGGACAATTAATCTGATATTCAATACTTTTATCATCTTATCAGCGGGATTCTTTTATGGTTGGCCATATGCCTTTTATTCAGCAATTGGAGTCCTAGTTAACGCGAAAGCGATGGATCTGGCATATACAAGGCAACAAATCGTGCAAGTAATGGTAGTTACTGATCGTCCTAAGACGGTGGTTGATAGTATTCAAAATCACCTTAGGAGAGGTATTACGATTATTCATAATGCTGAGGGAGCCTATAACCATAAAAAAAAGTCGGTTTTGTTCACCTCAATTTCACGATATGAAATGACCGAATTTGAAGCGGCTTTAAATGAATCTGATCCAGATTCATTTGGAGTGGTTGTGGATGTTGATAAGGTACTAGGGAATTTCTATGAAAAGAAGCGAAAATAGCTTATTAAGTTAGAGTGTCCCGGTTTTTTCTTTATGATATAATGTCTCATTGTAATTATTGAAAATGGTGGTTTAAGTGAAAGTCATGTATACATGGTTAATTAAAATAGTTTCTGCGATTTTTTATTTTCGACCAAAGAAAAATATATATTATGTTATGAGTTTCGATAATAACCTTAGGTTGATTAAACAGATTGCCGCTAACACGCCCATTGGACAAGAATTAGTCGTATTATACGAACCCGAAATTGAAGCTGCAGCAACTGATTTGAGTGCATTTGGAATCAAGACGATTCCCTTTAATGAAAACGCTAAATTTGCGTTATTTACCGTTCCTCAATTAATGTCAGCTCGAGTTTTGTTCTGTGATAATTACTTCCCATTTTTGGCTGGTTTAGTACGACCAAAGAGTAAGATGAGAATTGTTCAATTGTGGCATGCTGATGGTGCCATTAAATGTTTTGGATGGGAAGATCCCACGACCAAGAAAAGATCGTTTTTCGATAGACTTAGATTTCAAAGTGTATACAATCATTTTGATGACTTTGTGGTAGCTTCAAAAGCGATGGGAAAGATCTTTGAACGCAGTTATCATGAAGTTCCTAGTAAAATGAAATATTTAGGCTATCCACGTTCGGATCGATTGTTTAAGGAACGCTGGAGAAGAGTTGCCAGACATCGTGTTTATCAGGTTGCTCCAGAATTAAAGGGTAAAAGGGTCATTTTGTATGCTCCAACATATCGGGATGGTCTAGAGTTTGAACCTCCAAAAAGTATTGGCGAAGCATTGACCGCTGATCCAAATGCGATTACAGTGGTTAAACTTCATCCCTTACTCAGGGATCAGGAAGCACGTATTAGAAAGTTTTCAAACGGAAATATTCGTTTTTATAATCAACTTTCAACGTCTGATTTACTTTCAGTTTGTGACACACTTGTAACGGACTATTCTTCAGTTGCCTTTGATTTTAGTTTATTGCCACAAGCACGATCAATGATTTTCTTTATGTTTGATTTAGAACAATACGAAAAAGACCCAGGAATTCAAAAGGATTTCTTACAGTGGTTACCATCTAAACCAATCACTAAGGTTGATCAGTTGAATAAAGCCATTGTGGATAATCAAAAAATTGATTTTACTAATTTTAATAAACACTGGAACACTTATAATGATGGGTATGCAACCGAACGGGTTATTAAAAAGTATGTTTTACAAAATAATTAGATAAACAGAAAAGGGAGAGTGCTGAGCTTGAAGGAAGTTTGGGCCTTACTTAAGGAACAATTTGAAAATTTGGGCATTATTTTTCGAATTTCAAAGTATGAAGATAAGGCTACGTATCAAAGTCATTATTTGGGCTTAGTCTGGGAGTATCTTTATCCGCTGATTCAAATTGCAATTTACTGGTTAGTCTTTGGTGTGGGGTTAAAGGGTAGTACCGGACACAACGGCAGTTATCTCCCATGGATGGTCATTGGGATTACTCCTTGGTTTTTTATGAACCGAGTTACACTAGACGCCTCTAAGAGTATTTATCAACGAGCGGGATTAGTTTCAAAGATGAAGTTTCCAATTAGCATCTTACCTTCGATTAAGTTAGTCAGTAACTTGAGTTCTTTTTGGACAATGTTGGCGTTTTCAATTGTAATTGGTTATCTTTATGGAGTTCGGCCGAGTTTGTTCTGGTTCCAGTGGATTTATTACTTTATTGCCATGATTGCCTGGTTAATTGCCTTTGGCATTTTTAATTCGACCATTACTGTTTTGGTGCGAGATTATCATGTTATGTTGCAATCGTTTATGAGAATGCTGTTCTACATTTCAGGAGTTCTATTTAACTTTGAATCGTCTGCGTCATTCCCACCATTTTTAATCAGAATTTTGGAGTTGAATCCATTTTTTTATATTGTTCAAGGATTCAGGGATTCAATGTTATCGAGTAGCTGGTTTTGGGAGAAGCCACTGTTAACCGTGATTTTTTGGTTGATGACGTTATTTTTCTTTTTAATTGGATCTCATCTTCACTTTAAATTTAGATCGCATTTTGTTGATTTAGTATAGGTAAAAATAACATGAATGGAAAACAAATTAAAAACAAGTTAATTAATGGGATTAAGTTGACTATTCGCACTGGGCTCATCGTTTTAAACGATGGGTTTATTTGTTTACCAACTAAAAAAAATGAAGTAATGTTTGAAAGTTTTAATGGTAGGGATATAAACGATAATCCAGCCGCCATTTACCTTGCGTGGGTGAAGCAACATCCTCATGATGCTAAAAAGGCCTATTTTGGTGTCAAAGCTTCCAAATACAAACAATTACACGAAAAGTATCCCAACATAAAGATTTTACGGCGTTTTTTTCCAAGGTGGGTTTGGCACATTGCTAGGGCAGACTTTTGGGTTTTTAATTCCCGATTTCCGAAGTGGTGGAAAAAGAATAAGCGGACTACCTATATCCAAACATGGCATGGAACCCCGTTAAAAAAATTAGGAATTGATATCAAACACGTTGCGATACCAGGTATTTCCACTAATCAATACCATAATGATTTTGTCAAAGAAGCCAAGCGGTGGGACTATTTAATTATGCCTAATCAGTATTCAGAACGAATCTTTGATCACGCCTTTGATTTTAGAAATATTCCGTTACGAATTGGTTATCCCAGAAACGATGTCTTATATCATAAAAATACTTCAGGTGAGATTAAAAAATTAAAAGAAAAAATTATTGGTGACTCGACTTCTAAAGTTATTTTGTATGCACCAACTTGGCGTGATGATGATTATCAAAAGAAGGGCAATTATAACTTTGAGTTACCGTTTTCTTTAAAAGGTTTCTTTAAGCATGTATCTAGTGACACTACTTTAATTATTCGTCCGCATTACTTAGTCAAGGACCAAATTGATATTTCTGGGTATGAAAAGCGAGTTTACATTGAAGCTGATCGTGATATTAATGAGTTATACTTAATTTCAGATTTACTCATTACTGACTATTCTTCAGTAATGTTTGATTATGCCAATCTAAAACGGCCAATGTTATTTTATACTTACGACTTAAAGCATTATAAGGATGAACTACGTGGGTTTTATTTTGATTTTCTAAGCGATGCTCCTGGTCCAATTGTTCAAAATCAAAATTCTTTTTATGAAGAGTTGTCTAATTTTAATGAAAATGGTAAGTTTGCTGGGTATCATCAAAAAATGAAGAAATTTTATGGTAAGTTTTGTAGTTGGGAGCATGGAGATGCTTCTAATCAAGTTGTTAAAGTAATGGGGGATAAACATGAGTAATGATGAATTTTTGATTGGTTCACATGTTGCAATGAAAAAGCCAGAGATGATGTTAGGATCCGCAAAAGAAGCCGAACGCGATGGTGAGAATGTCTTTATGTTATACACTGGTGCTCCTCAGAGCTCAAAAAGGACCCCGATTGCAAATCTTAAAATTGATCAAGCACACGACTACATGGCTGATCATGATTTACGTGAGGTGGTAGTTCATGCACCTTACATCATTAACTTAGGTAACACAAAAAAGCCACAAAGTTTCCACTTTGCGGTTGATTTTCTTAAACAAGAGATTGATCGATCTGAAGCAATGGGAGCTGATCAAATTGTTTTGCATCCCGGTGCACATGTTGGTGCTGGCGTTGAAGCCGGAATTAAGCAGATCATTAAAGGGTTAAATGAAGTAATCACCCCAGAACAAAAGATTCAAATTGCACTTGAAACAATGGCAGGAAAAGGGACTGAAATCGGGTCGACTTTTGAACAACTTGCTGAGATTATTGACGGTGTTAATTTGAATGATAAGTTATCGGTTACCTTTGATACCTGTCATACTAGCGACGCTGGTTATGACATTAAAAATGATTTTGATGGGGTTATGGAAGAGTTCGATCAAGTTATTGGTATTAATCGAATCAAAGTGATTCATTTAAATGATTCTAAAAATCCGATGGGATCCCATAAAGACCGTCATACTAACATTGGTTTCGGGACCATTGGATTTGATGCTTTAAATTATGTAGCCCGGTATCCCAAGTTTGATCAAGTTCCTAAGATTTTAGAGACGCCGGTTGTTAAGATTGGGGATGTTAAAATTAATCCTCATCAATATGAAATTAAAATGTTAAAAGAACAGAAATTTAATCCTGATATGATTGAGGATATTAAAGAAGATTATCAAGCTAAAAAGATTAATGATCTTGTTCGTTAATATTAAGACTTTGAGTTATGATGGTAGCTGTTTCTTCAATTGACTTGTTATACACGTTAATTTGAAGACAATTTAGTTTTCGATAAAGTTGCTTGGCATAGTCAAGCTCTTTTTTTATTTGATTTGAGTCCGAGTATGGAGTGTTTGGGTCTAACCCATAAGCAATCATCCGTTCTTGCCGAATCTTTTTTAGATTGGTAACTGAATTGGTTAAACCAAATATTTTATTGTGGTCGATCTGATAAACCTCTTCTGGTAATTGGATGGTAGGACCGATTGGGACGTTTGCTACCAAGAAGTTTTGATTGGCAAGGTATAGCGATAATGGCGTTTTAGATGTTCTTGATATTCCTAAAAGAACGATATCAGCTTTTTTGAGGTCATTAGGTCGTTTTCCGTCATCATTAGCTACCGCAAATTCGATTGCTGAGATCCGTTTGAAGTAGTCTTCATTTAAGTTGTGAACTAGGCCAGGTACCTCTGCAGCAGATTCATGAAGTTTTTTAGAAATGATTTGAATGGGTTTTTGAATGCAGTCAAAACTATAAAGGTTATTTTCTAGTGCAAATTGAGATACCATTTTACTCAGGCTTGGATCAACTAAAGTGTGAAAAATGATGGCGTCCTGTTTTTTAGCAAGTTTGAGTATTCCATCGAGCATGGATTGCGTTTGAGTAAATGGGTATCGTTTAAAATTAGCGTTTGCTTCTGGAAATTGAGAAGCAGCGGTTCGGGCGATCGAAGTTGCCGTGGCACCACTTGAATCAGAAATGATAAATGCATTAAAATTAGTTGCCATAATATTTACCTCCTACTTTGTTAACATTTTATCATATTTCTTGTTCAGACTCGTTGACGGGCTCCGTGCCATAATGTATAATTAATATTGACCGTTAAGGATTACAGACGGTATCATTTAAGCTCGGAGGGAGGGATTTTATCATGTCAAAAACTGTCGTTCGTAAAAACGAATCTCTTGATGATGCTCTTCGACGCTTTAAGCGCACGGTTTCAAAAAGCGGTACCCTTCAGGAATTCCGTAAACGTGAATTTTACGAAAAACCTAGCGTAAAACGTAAATTAAAATCAGAAGCAGCTCGTAAACGTAACAATAAGAAAAAGAAGCGTCGCAGCTTCTAATAGTAAACGCCCCTGATCAGGAGCGTTTTTTATATTGACGAAAAGAGGTCCAATATGACTTTATCAAATGAATTAAATAATGATTTAAAAGATGCAATGAAGAATCATGATAAGACTAAGCTGACAATTGTCAGAATGCTTAAGTCGAACTTAATGAATGAAAAGATTAAATTAGGTCATGATCTTTCTGATAGTGAAGAAGCGGCTGTTGTTAATCGAGAAGTTAAACAACACAAAGATTCGATTGCTGAGTTTAAAGATGGTGGCAGGGATGATTTGGTGAAGGAGCAAGAAGATGAGCTAAAGATTCTTGAAAATTATGCCCCAAAGCAAATGTCAGAAGCTGATCTTGAAAAAATTGTTAACGAAACGGTTAAGCAACTTGGTGCGGCAAACAAGAGCGATTTTGGCAAAGTAATGGGTGCTGTCATGGGTAAAGTTAAAGGACAAGCCGATGGCAACACTGTTAATAAACTTGTTAATAAAGCGCTTAGTTAAGAAGGAAACTCATTGAATGGTCAATGGGTTCTTTTTGTTCTTTTACTTTGTAAGTGGCAAATTATATGCTAGTATTTTAAGTAAAAGTTGAGTTGATATGAAAGGAACCTGTTTGATTGACAGATAATTTTGAATTTAAAAAAGAATTAACGTTAAAGAATCCAAATGATGAATCAGCTTTATTTGGAGCTCAAGATGCCTTTTTAGATATTCTAGAACAGGGGATGGAAACTTCTATTCGCCATTCTGGTGGTAAGATTACGGTTGAAGGTGACACTCAGAAAGCGGTTCAAAATACCATTGATATTTTAAATGGAATGCTTGAACTTGTTCATTCTGGGATCACTTTGAATGGTAGTGATTTTGTTTCGGCAATGAAGATGGCTGAGAAAGGAACTCTAGGTTTTCTCCCAGAATTATATAATCAAGTCCTTTTAAAGGATAATAAGGGGAAGCCAGTTCGAGTTAAGAATTTTGGGCAGCGTCAGTACGTTCAGTCCATCAAGCATAATGATGTCACCTTTGGAATCGGACCTGCTGGGACAGGAAAGACTTATCTAGCAGTTGTAATGGCAGTTGCCGCTTTAAAAAAGGGTGACGTTGATAAGATTGTCTTAACCAGACCAGCTGTTGAAGCGGGTGAGAGTTTAGGCTTTTTACCTGGCGACCTAAAAGAAAAAGTTGATCCATATTTACGACCACTGTACGATGCACTGAATTCGACCCTTGGATCTGATCACACTGAAAGGCTAATGGATCGTGGCGTTATCGAAATTGCGCCATTAGCTTATATGCGTGGTCGGACCCTCGATAATTCTTTTGTTATTTTAGACGAAGCTCAAAACACTACTAATGCTCAGATGAAAATGTTTCTAACCCGGTTGGGTTTTGGTTCTAAAATGATTGTTAATGGTGATATTTCTCAAATTGATTTAAACGGAAGAATCCGGAGTGGATTAGTCACCGCTCCTAAAATCCTGAGAAATATTGATGATATTAATTTTGTAAACTTTAGTGCTGATGATGTAGTTAGACATCCAGTTGTGGCTAAAATCATTAATGCCTACGAAAAAAATGATAATGGGGAATAGATATGGATCTGGAAATATATGATCAAACTAAGGATGGGGTCGACCCCCAAAAAATTGATTTGATTAGAGATATTCTAAATTATGCCGCTAAGTATATTGATTTAAAAAATAATACCGAAATGTCGGTTACTTTGGTCAACAATGATCGCATCAAGGAAATTAACCGGGACTACCGTGGTGTAGATCGGGCCACTGATGTGATTAGTTTTGCGATTGAAGATCAGAGTGATGATGATTTTCCCGTAATCATGAATGATGAAATGAAAAAAGATATTCCTGAAAATATTGGGGATATTTTTGTGTGTGTTGATAAAGTTGCTGAACAGGCTGATTTTTTAAATCATTCAAATGATCGAGAACTTGGTTTTTTAGTTGTACATGGATTTTTGCATCTAAATGGTTATGACCATATGAAGCCTGAGGATGAAGCCATCATGTTTCCACTTCAAAGAAAGATTATGGACTCTTATGGACTTACAAAATAATAAACAGACTGGGAAAAATAAAAATATATTTCAGGCTTTTGGACATGCGTTTGATGGCATTAAATGGGTTTTTGTTCATGAACGAAACTTTAAGTTTGATATAACTAGTGCCATTATTACCATAATAATTGGGTTTCTTTTGAAAATTAGTTTGGAACAATTTATGTGGCTGTTTACCGCAATTATTTTAGTTCTTGTGGGTGAGATTCTTAACACCGTTGTTGAGAGGATCATGGATTTTATGGCGGACCATCATTACGACGAACGAGTTAAGGTAATTAAAGACGTTGCGGCTGGTGGCGTTGTTTTAACGGCAATTTTTGCGATCATTTTAGGTTTAATTGTTTTCGTTCCAAAAATTATTGAATTAATGAGCTAAAGGGGAAAATATGGCAGAAAAGGCACAGTATAAGTCAGGATTTGTAGCAATTGTAGGACGTCCAAATGTTGGGAAATCAACCTTTTTAAATCGAGTGATTGGGCAAAAGGTTGCGATTATGTCTGACAAGGCACAAACCACTCGTAACAAAATTCAGGGAATTTATACCACTGATGATGCACAAATTGTTTTCATTGATACTCCCGGAATTCATAAACCAAAAAACAAGTTGGATGATTATATGGACGACGCTGCTCTCTCTTCTTTAAAGGAGGTCGATGCAGTCCTTTTTATGGTTAGTGCTACTGAAACTCGTGGTGCTGGTGATAATTACATCATCGATCAATTAAAAAAAGTGGATTGTCCAGTTTACTTAGTTATCAATAAGATTGATGAAGTCAATCCAAACAGTTTATTACCAATCATGGACACGTACAAACGAGCCTATAAATGGGCTGATGTGTTTCCTATTTCTGCTCTTCAAGGGAACAATGTTGATGAATTACTGACTACTTTGGTTTCTAAGTTGCCAGAAGGACCGCAGTATTATCCTGACGATGAAATTACCGATCATCCCGAACGTTTCATCGTTTCCGAATTAATTCGCGAAAAAGTTTTAGAACTAACGAGGCAAGAAATTCCACATTCTGTTGCAGTTGAAGTTGAAAAAATGAAGACCCAAGATAATGGAAACGTTCATATTGACGCTAATATTATTGTTGAACGAAAGGGCCAACGTGGGATCTTGATTGGGAAGAATGGTGGAATGCTGAAAAAGATTGGGACATTGGCCAGAAAAGAGATTGAAACTCTACTTGGAAACAAAGTTTATCTTGAATTGTGGGTAAAAATTCAACCAAGTTGGCGTGAAAAAGAATCAGCTTTAAGACAATTAGGGTACCGAAAAGATAGTTACTAGGTGATATTTTGTCAGTAAATCCAAGGAGTCAAACTTTTCACGGAATTTTATTGTATCGTAAGAACTATCGCGAGCACGATATGTTGGTGAAATTTTTGACGGCAGAAGCTGGGCTCAAAATGTTTTTTATTAGAGGAGCCAATAAAGCGAACTTTAAAATGGCAGGTGATATTTTGCCATTTAGCTTTGGTACGTACGAGGGCACGCTCAAATCAGAAGGATTGTCGTACATTAGTAGTGGTAATGAGGTTAAGCATTTTGAACAGATTGCAAATGATATTTATTTAGATGCGTACGCTACTTACATTATGACGTTAGTGGATGCGGCATTTCCTGAGGGAGTTAAGATAAACGATTGGTTTAATCGTTTATACTATGCTTTAAATATGATTAACAGTGGTTTTGATGCTGAAGTAATTACCAATATCATTGAGATTCAACTTCTTCCTGCTTTTGGGGTAGCACCTGAATTTAAATCCTGTGTTATTTGTCATCAAACCAATAAAAAGTTTGATTATTCAGAAGAGTATGGAGGAATTATTTGTGAGGATCATTTTCATCTTGATCCTCATCGAATGCATCTCGATCAAAAAACAATTTACTATCTTCGCTTATTTTCTGCGGTTAACTTAAAAAAGATTGGTAACATTCAGGTTAATAACAAAACTAAAAAGAAAATTCGCAGTGTGATTGATAAAATTTACGATAGTTCTGTTGGACTAAATTTAAAGAGTAAAAAATTTTTAGATCAGATGAACAATTGGAAAATCAACCTTAATTGATGGTTAACCGTTGACTGTTTTGTGTGATAATTTTATAATTATAGTAGTTAAATAATTGGTGTTGATGAAGGAAGTTTTATGCTTATCACATTTCAGTGAAACCATGTTAGTGGGAAATGGTTAATGTGGGTATAAATTGGCACTTTCGGAGCCATTTAATCTCGAGTTGCTGATTAAGTTCAGAAGTAGGGTGGAACCGCGAATAAATCGTCCCTATGTGAAAGTCATTGTACTTTTGCATAGGTTTTTTTATTTGCTTATTGATTAGGAGGAGAAGTTAATGACAGAAAAACTATCAGTCCAAGATATTATCAGTACTCTAGAGTCATATTGGAGTTCGCTTGGTTGCATGCGGATGCAATCATATGATACTGAGAAAGGTGCGGGAACAATGAGTCCGTACACTTTTTTGCGTGCGATTGGACCAGAGCCATGGAATGTTTGTTACGTTGAACCATCAAGACGTCCAGCTGATGGTAGGTATGGAGAAAATCCTAATCGGCTTTATCAGCATCATCAGTTTCAGGTATTAATGAAGCCATCTCCGGACAACATCCAAGAATTGTACATTAATTCGCTTGAACAACTAGGAATTAATCCACTTGAACATGATATTCGGTTTGTTGAGGATAACTGGGAAAATCCATCAATGGGATGTGCCGGTGTTGGATGGGAAGTATGGCTCGATGGCATGGAAGTAACTCAGTTTACTTATTTTCAGGTTGTCGGTGGATTAACTATGGATCCAGTTGCGGTTGAAATCACCTATGGATTGGAACGGCTTTCTTCGTACATTCAAGACGTCAACAATGTTTTTGACCTGGAATGGGGTAACGGAGTTAAGTATGGTGACATCTTTAAAGAGCCCGAATATGAGCATTCTAAGTATAGTTTTGAAGAATCAGACCAAAAAATGTTGCACGAAATGTTTGATGCTTACGAGAAAGAGGCCAAACGATTAATATCACTTGGACTAGTTCACCCAGCCTATGATTATATTTTGAAATGTAGTCATACTTTTAATCTACTAGATGCAAGAGGAGCCGTATCTGTCACTGAACGTGCTGGTTACCTTTCACGAATTCGAAAAATGGCACACGCGATCGCCAAAGCATTTGTTGCTGAGCGTAAAAAGCGTGGGTTTCCACTTATTAAGGATGAGCAAAAACGACAAGAGCTTTTAAAAGATGATTCAAAAAATAGTAAGAAGAAAAACAAAAAGCATCATGATGGCAAGGGGGATAAGTAGATGGCTAAGACATTTTTGTTGGAGATTGGATTAGAAGAAATGCCCGCTCATGTCGTGACGCCAAGTGTTAATCAATTGGCAGAAAAAGCGGCTCAGTATTTAAAAGATCAAAGAATTTCTTATGACCAAATTAAAAAATTCTCTACTCCTAGAAGACTGGCAATTCAAATTACTGGCTTAGTTAACAAACAACCAGATGTTGATAAAGAGGTTCGAGGTCCGGCCGAAAAGATTGCAAAGGACAAAGATGGCAATTGGAGTAAGGCGGCAATTGGTTTTACTAAAGGACAAGGATTAACGCCTGATGATATCGTCTTTAAGGATGTTAAGGGAACTAAGTATGCTTTTGTTGAAAAACACGTAGCGGGAAAACCAGTTCAAGAAGTATTAAGTGGTCTTAATGATGTTGTAAAATCAATGACTTTTCCAACGTTAATGAAGTGGGGAACCAACAAGTTTGAATTTATTCGCCCCATTAAATGGATTGTGGCTTTACTGGACGATGAAGTGATCCCAATGCAGATTGTTGATGTTCATTCTGGACGGACCACCTGGGGACACCGCTTTCTTGGAAAAGACGTCGAGTTAAAAAATGCCGATGATTATGAAGAAGCTTTAACCAGCCAACACGTGATTGCCGATGCTAACAAGCGAAAAGATTTAATTCGTAAACAGATTGAAGCAATTGCTAAAAAGAACAATTGGAAGGTCAATATTGATAATGATCTTCTTGAAGAGGTTAATAATTTAGTGGAATGGCCAACTAGTTTTGCTGGAAAATTTGACGACCGTTTCTTAAAAATTCCACGTGAAGTATTGATTACTTCAATGAGAAACCACCAACGATTCTTCTACGTTGAAGATCAGGATGGTAATCTTTTACCTTATTTTGTCTCCGTTAGAAATGGGGATGAGAATCATCTTGATAACGTGGTTGCCGGAAACGAGAAAGTTTTGACTGCTAGACTTGATGATGCTGATTTCTTCTATAATGAGGATCAACAGCAATCAATTGACGATTATGTTAATAAGCTCAAAACAGTTAGCTTTCACGATAAGATTTCTTCTGAATACGATAAAATGCAACGGGTTCAAGTTATTTCCCAGATAATTGGGAAAGATGTTGGATTAGATGAAACTCAATTAAAACACTTACAACGTGCTTCAGAAATTTATAAATTTGATTTAGTTACCGGGATGGTTGGAGAGTTTGCTGAATTACAAGGAGTAATGGGTGAAAAATACGCATTGCTTGCGGGTGAAGATCCGGAAGTTGCTACTGCAATTCGTGAACATTATCTTCCCATTTCATCCGACGGGGAACTTCCCAAAACTAAAGTAGGTGCTGCTTTGTCAGTGGCAGATAAACTTGACAGTGTGATGACCTTCTTTGCTGCAGATATGATTCCTAGTGGTTCAAATGATCCGTATGCATTAAGAAGGCAGGCAGCTGGAATTGTTAGAATTGTTGTTAGTGAAAAGTGGCGAGTACCACTTATGCCATTAATGAATCAAGTGATTGCTGAAGAGAAAGCTAAAGCGGTCTTACCAAAAGTAGATCAAACTAAGATTGTTTCTGACGTGGTTGCGTTTATTAAAGAAAGAATTAAACGACAACTCAAGTCGAAAGATATTCGCTATGATCTAATTGATGCGGCGGTGGGATCAACTGACAGTGATATTTACTTTAACGTTGAAACCGCAATGACATTAAATGATCATAAAGATGATCCTAATTTTAAAGAATCAATTGAAGCACTGACACGAGTGGTTCGGATTGCTCAAAAAGGTCATTTTCCAGCTGGTAGTGTTAAAGTTGATGAAAAGTTGTTTGAAAATGATTCAGAGAAAGTCCTTAATGATAAAATCAAACTTATCAGCCCAAACTTTAATGAATTGAATGCTAACCAAGCTTTTAATGAATTAACTTCTTTAAAGCCACTCATTGATGAATATTTTGATAAAACCATGGTAATGGCAGACGACACGAAAGTTCGCAATAATCGTCTGGCAGAATTGACTAATTTAGCAAGAATGATTGATCACTTTGCTGATGTCGACGAAATAATTGTTAAATAAAAAAATTAATATTAGAATAGATTTCCGAGAAAGGATGGTGATCTCATGGCAAAAATTCCTGAAACGGTAATTGATGATGTCTTAAGTAAGACCAACATTACTGACGTTGTTAGTAAGTATGTCAATCTAAAGAAGTCAGGAAATAATTTATTCGGTTTGTGTCCGTTCCATGAGGAAAGAACACCATCCTTTTCTGTGTCAGAAAGTAAACAGATTTTTCATTGTTTTAGTTGTGGACGCGGTGGAAATGTTTTTAAATTCCTCATGGATTTGCAAGGAATTTCCTTTCCACAAGCTGTTATTGCTGTGGCAGAAGATGAGGGAATTGCTCTTCCTGACTCAGTTCAAAATGATAATAGTAAATATCCAGTAAATTCAGAAAAGAACAGCCTCATTAATCTTCATGAGGAAGCCAGTAAACTCTATCATCATGTATTGGTTAACACTGAGCTTGGAGTTCCCGCATTAAAATATCTGCATGAACGAAAAATAACGGATGAAATGATTGAAACTTTTAACTTAGGATTTGCCCCTAGCCAAAGACTCTTAAAACCGTTCTTTAAGAACAAAAAAACTGATTTTCAACTTTTACGAAAATCGGGATTGTTTGTTGAAAATTCGAGTGGTGAATTGAATGATCGATTTTCGAATCGGATCATGTATCCGATCAGGGATCCTAATTCTAAGACCATTGGATTTTCCGGTAGAATCTTACATCGAGATCCTGATCTTCCAAAATATTTAAATAGTCCTGAAACTAGCATCTTTAATAAACGAAGGATTATTTATAATCTCGATCTTGCCAAGTCTAGTATTCGAAATGAGCAAAATTTAATTCTGTTTGAGGGTTTTATGGACGTTATTTCTGCTTTTCAGGCCGGGGTTAAAAACGGCGTTGCTTCAATGGGAACGAGTTTGACGAACGAACAAATTTATCAGTTCAATCAGTTAACGAATCAGATATACGTTTGTTATGATGGCGATGAACCTGGACAGAAGGCTACTAAGCGAGCGATTAGCCTTTTAAGTAGTGAAGGTAAGTTTAAAGTTGGCGTGATTCAAATGCCTAACGGGGTTGATCCTGATGAGTATCGACGAAAAAATGGAAATGACAAGTTTAAAGATGCTATCAAAAGTGCTCGAGAAACCACAACTTCCTTTGAATTGCATTTTCTTAAAACGCAGTATGATTTAAGTAATGATGAAGAAAAACTAAATTATGTAGATGAAGCCGTTAATGTGATTGCAAAAATTGACAAACCCGTTGAACGTAGTGTTTATTTAAAACATTTAGCTGATGAGTTTGACTTGGATATCAATGCTTTGTCGGTTCAATGTAAACAAATTCGTTCGACCTTCATCAATAAACAGCAAAGAAAACAAATTCGTAGGTTGAAGACTGACTCATCTCCTGAAGTTTTGAATCGAAATCCAAAGAAGATTACTAAAGTTGAAAGTGCGGAGCGGTTACTTTTGTCACGAATGTTGAATAATCATGATGTTTGGCTAAAGGTGACCGATGATCCTGATTTTAGTTTTGTTCATGATGGGTATCAAACGATTTATTTACTTGCACAACATTATTTTCAGTCGCATGACGAGTACGTTCCTGCTGAATTTAGTGACTTTTTGAAGGAATCTGATTTGCAATCAACTTTTGCTAATATTGAAATGGCTGCTTTATCTAATGAGCCAAGTGAAAAAGAAGTTGACGATTGTGTTAAAATAATAAAGCAGGCTTTAACTGGTGGGGTATTCCTTAAATCAAAGTATCAAGAAATGTTAGATGCAGTTAAACTTGGTGATACTGATAAGGCTGCCCAATTGGGTAAAGAATACCAGGACCTGCAAAAGAAGTATCAATAAGAATACAGAATACAGTAATGGGAGGCAATTTTTATGGCAGAAAAAGACATTAAGAAAAATGAAGTAAATTCCACAAATAAGACTGCGAAAGCAGCTCCCAAAAAGAGCGGTGCTCCTAAAAATAAGAGCACTAAAAAGACTACTGCAAAGAAAACGACTAAAACTAAGGCAACTAGAGCAAAGAAGACAACGAGTAAAGAAAAATTTGATAAAACTGGATATAAGAAGATTTTTGACGCCGTTGTAAAAAAGCACAAGAAGGTTGGTCACATCACCTATGGGGTCTTAGAGGAAGAACTCCAGGTTCCATTTAGTTTAAATAAAAAACAAATGAACGAATTGATGGAAAAGGTTGAAGACTCAGGAATAAGTATTGTTGATGAAAGTGGGGAACCCGATCCCAGAGCTTTAAAAGCAGCTAAAAAAGTTACTCAAAAAGAACTAAAAAATGCTTCCAGTTCAAAGGGAGTTAAAATTAATGATCCGGTCAGAATGTACCTAAAGGAAATTGGTCGAGTTCCATTACTTACCGCTGATCAAGAGGTACAATTAGCTCTCAGAATCGAGCAGGGTGATGAAACAGCTAAACAAGAATTAGCTGAAGCAAACTTGCGATTAGTTGTTTCAATTGCCAAGCGTTACGTTGGCCGTGGCATGCAATTTCTTGATTTGATTCAAGAAGGGAACATGGGTTTAATGAAGGCCGTTGAGAAGTTTGATTACCGTAAGGGATTTAAGTTTTCAACGTACGCTACTTGGTGGATTAGACAAGCAATTACTCGAGCCATTGCGGATCAGGCTCGAACCATTCGAATTCCCGTTCATATGGTTGAAACCATCAATAAACTGATTCGAATTCAGCGTCAATTACTCCAAGACCTTGGGAGAGAACCGTTACCATCTGAGATTGGTGCTGAGATGGATATGTCAACTTCAAAGGTTAGAGAGATCCTTAAGATTGCTCAGGAACCAGTTTCACTTGAAACTCCAATTGGTGAAGAAGATGACTCCCACTTAGGTGACTTTATTGAAGATGAAGATGCCACTAGTCCTGCTGATCATGCTGCTTATGAGCTTTTAAAAGAACAACTTGAAAGTGTCCTAGATACGTTAACTGACCGTGAAGAGAACGTTTTACGACTTAGATTCGGGTTAGATGATGGAAGAACTCGAACCTTAGAAGAGGTTGGAAAAGTCTTTGGTGTCACTAGAGAACGAATTCGACAGATTGAAGCTAAAGCATTAAGAAAACTGAGACATCCATCACGCAGTAAACAATTAAAAGATTTCTTAGATTAAAGATGTGGCAGAGATCCAACTGGATCGCTGCTTTTTTATTGGATTAGGAGGGAAACGATGACGGCAAAAAAGTTATCGCCACGTTTACAAGCAGTTTCTGATTTAGTTCCTAATGGGGCAACAATAGCTGATATCGGTTCGGATCACGCTTATGTTCCGGCTTATTTGTTAAAACGGAATTTGATTAAGTTTGCGATTGCCGGTGAGGTTGCCCCTGGACCACTGCATAACGCAACATCGGAAATGAAAGAACAACACTTAGGTGATAAAATGGTGACCCGATTGGGAGATGGACTTAATGTGATTAAATCAAGTGACCACGTAAATGCAATTGTGATTGCTGGAATGGGTGGTGAATTAATCACTCAGATCCTTGAACGTGGCAAAGAGAAACTTTCTAAACAAACGGCTCTAATTCTGCAACCAAACGTTGATGAAATTCGAGTAAGAAGTTGGTTAGTTACAAATCAGTATAAGATTGATATTGAAAACATTGTTTTTGATGCTGGTCATTTTTATGAAATGATCTTGGCAACTCCATCAACGAATCCGGTTAAGTATTCTAATCAGGAACTAAGGTTTGGACCGATTCTTTTAAAACAACAAAAACAAGCATTTCTTGCAAAATGGACTGATCGGATGCGGAAAAATAAGATTGTTTTGGATAATCTGCATAATGCTACTAATCCACCTCTTGAAAAAATTCAACACATCCAAAAGATTAACGAAGAATTAGAGGAGATTTTAGATGACAACCGTTAATGACTTAATTACTAGATTTGAACGATTCGCACCACTTTCACTTGCTGAACCAAAAGACCCAACTGGATTTCAAATTGGTTCTAAAAAGCGAAGTATTAAAAACGTCATGACCACTTTAGACGTTAGACCTGAAGTGGTTGATGAAGCGATCAACAAGAACGTTGATTTTATTTTTGCCCATCATCCCGTGATGTTTCATCCTGCAAAGAATTTAGATTTAGCTGATCCCCAAAATCAAATGTACGCTAATATTTTGAAACATAATATTACCGTTTATGCGGCTCATACGAACTTGGATAATGCAAATGGTGGAATGAATGACTGGCTAGCAGATGCGATCGGTCTTCAAAATACCGTTGGACTGGTACCCCATTTGGATACTAATGGTTTTCCTACTAATTATTCGATGGGACGCGTTGGCAACTTGAAACAATCAATGAAAATCATTGATTTAGGTCGACTATGTAAACAAGTGTTTAGAATTAGCGGTTTACGAATAGTAACAAATGATGATCAACAGCGTGTTAAGCGGATTGCTATCTTAGGTGGAGACGGTGGCAAGTTCTATCGACAAGCGATTGAACAAGGCGTTCAAGTTTATATTACTGGCGATTTGTATTATCATACTTCTCAAGAGATGCTTTCAAGTGGTCTGTCTGCGATTGATCCCGGGCACCATATTGAAAGTATATGTAAAAATAAGTTAGCTGAAATGTTTACGCGCTGGTCTGATAAAAATCGTTGGGATATCAATGTATTTGCATCGCAACTAAACACGGATCCGTTTGAGTTTATATAGGAGGAATAGTTATGGCTGATAGCAAGCAGTTACTGGATCGCTTTTTGAAATATGTGAAGGTGAATACGAGATCTAATCCGAATTCTGGCACAATTCCGTCTGATCCTAAAGAAGTTGATTTTTTAAACGAACTTTCTTATGAATTAAAGGATATTGGAATGGAAAACGTACGAACCAATGAAAAAAGTGGTTATGTTTTTGCTGATTTACCAAGTAATGTTAAGCAAAAAGTTCCTAAGATTGGATTTATCTCTCATATAGACACTGCAGACTTTAATTCAGAACACGTCAATCCACAAGTAGTTAAAAATTACGATGGAAAATCGATTATTAAACTTGATAAAGATGGCAAATACCAGCTGGATCCGAGCGTATTCCCAACCCTTAAAAAGTATGCTGGTCAAACTTTAATTACTACCGATGGTTCAACTCTCTTAGGAGCTGACGATAAGGCGGGAGTGGCTGAAATTATGACGGCAATGAAATACTTAGTTGATCATCCCGAAATTAAGCATGGCGATATCGTAGTTGGGTTTGGACCAGATGAGGAGATTGGTACCGGAGCCGATCAATTTGACGTTACTGATTTTGGTGCTGATTTTGCATACACGGTTGATGGTGGTCCACTTGGAGACTTAGAGTACGAAACGTTTAATGCGGCGGCTGCCACAATAAAATTCAACGGAACTGATGTTCATCCTGGTGACGCCTATGGTGTGATGGTAAATGCCTCTCAGCTTGCAATTGATTTTCATAATCAATTACCAAAGGACCAACGACCGGAAAATACCAAAGATCGTCAGGGCTTTTATTATCTGCTTGCGATTGATGGGGTAACTGATCATGCTAAATTAGATTACATCATTCGTGATCATGATAAGAGTAAGTTCAACGAACGCAAGCAATTCATTCAAAACTTAGTTAATAAGTTTAATGATAAATATGGTGATGGGAGAGTTGAACTTGAGATGCATGATGAATATTACAACATGGCGGAAATCATTAAGAAAGATATGACACCCGTCAACATTGCTAAGGATGCCATGAATGAAGTTAACATTAAGCCAAATATTTATCCGGTTCGTGGTGGTACTGATGGTTCTAAGATTTCTTTTCTTGGGATTCCAACTCCCAACCTATTTGCTGGACCAGAAAACATGCATGGCCGCTTTGAATATGTGTCGCTTCAAACGATGGAAAAGGCTGTCGATTTAATTATTAAGATTTCAGAGGATGTTTCAAAAGACTAAAAAAATAACCTGCAGGTTGAACCTGCAGGTTATTTTTATTTCTAATTAACGACTAATTAGTTTAATTCCGTTGAAGGCAATAAGGGCAACAACAGCGCCGATTACTCCAACTTGAATCCAATTATAAGGTGCGCCAACCAAGGCCGATCCAATATAACCAATAATTTCGCCATATACAAATCCCCAGAAAGCACCAGTTAAGTTAGCAGCAAACGTCTTCATAATTAACACCTCTCAATACCAGTAGTTTATCACTACAGTAGAAAAAATCAATTACAAACTTCGAATAAAATTTATCGGGTCCATTTGCTATAATGAATATGAATTAAGAAAGGAGATGACAAATTTTGGGATACAATCCGTTACAAAACATCACATCGTATAGTTTGCTTCAAAGTACCAATACGGTTCCTAAGTTAATTGAAAAAGCTCGTGCGCGTGGTTATCAAAGTGTGGCTCTAACTGATCGGAATGTGATGTATGGGTCGGTAGCTTTTTATAATGAGGCAAAAAAGCAGGGTATTAAGCCAATTATTGGTTTAACGGCAGTTTTGGACGGGATGTTTTTTAAAGAAAACAAGTCCGAATTGATTTTGATTGCTAAAGATCAGGATGGGTACAAGAATTTGATGAAAATTTCATCACTTTTGATGAGTAATGATCAAACTAATGTTATTGAAAAAATCAAGGATAAACTCCACCATCTATTTGTCATTTTTCCAGAGAATAGTGAGTTAAATAAACTAATTGAAGTAGGAAGAATGAGCGAGGTTAAAACCTTAATTGCTAAAGTAAAGAGCGTTAGCGATTCAAATGCAGTAAAAGTTGGAATTAGCTTAAATCGAACTAAGATAATTATAAATGAGCTTAAGAACCTAGGGGTCCAAGCTGATGTTGATTTAGTGGCGCTTAATTCGGTTGAATATCTTGACGCAGATGGTTATTTTTCAAATGAAGTTTTAAAGTCGATTGGAACTGGTGATGTGATCAAAAATCCAATGGAAGAACGGCACCAGGTTGGAACAAAATGGTTGAAGGATCGTCATAATATTGAGACTCAGTATCACAATCTAGGGCTTGATCAAGCGGTTTTAAATAACCAGAAAATGGTTGATGAAGTTGACGTAGCGATTCCCAAAGAGCAACCTAAACTACCGACGTTTAAAGCTCCAGATAATCTTTCTTCAAAGGACTATTTACGTCAATTATGTGAACTTGGTTTAAAGGAAAGATTGAAGGATCAATCGCATCTTAATCGTAGTGAGTATCAGGACCGGTTAGATTCTGAACTAAAAGTTATTAATCGGATGGGATTTGATGATTATTTCTTGATTGTATGGGATGTTTTAAATTTTGCTCATCACCAAGGAATTATAACTGGACCTGGTCGGGGATCTTCAGCGGGATCATTAGTTGCGTACACTTTAAAAATTACCGATGTGGATCCGATTAAGTATAATTTGCTATTTGAACGATTTTTAAACGAAGAACGAGCACAGATGCCGGATATTGATTTAGATATTCCCGATAATCGGCGTGATGATATTTTACAGTATGTTCATCAAAAATATGGAAATGAACATGTTGCTCAAATTGTGACTTTTGGAACGTTAGCTGCCAAACAAGCTCTTCGAGATGTTGGCAGGGTATTTGGAATGACTCCAACTCAAATGGCAAAGTGGTCATCTGCAATTCCAAATCAGCTTCATGAATCCCTGGTTAAGGCCGAATCAGAATCACAGAAATTAAGAAATTTATTAGCTGATAGTAAAACCAATCGGTTGCTATTTGATATTGCTGAAAAACTAGAGGGACTACCACGCCATTTTTCCACTCACGCTGCTGGTTTAATTTTAAGTGAAGATCCCATCGTTGATCGTGCTCCACTTCAATCCGGAAATGATGGATTGTTGATGACCCAGTACTCCAAGTATTATGTTGAAAGCGTGGGGCTCTTAAAGATTGATTTTTTGGGTTTGAGAAACCTCTCTACAATGGCTAACATTTTAGAAATTATTCATTCAAAAGTTGATCGTAATTTTGAAATAACTGACATCAATTTAAATGATCAGGATACTTTGAAGCTTTTTCAATCTGGTAAGACTAATGGGGTTTTTCAATTTGAATCATCTGGGATTCAAAACGTGTTACGTAAATTAAAACCAAATGATTTTGATATGGTGGCAGCCGTGAATGCTTTGTATCGACCCGGTCCCATTAAGAATATTGATATGTTTATTGCCAGAAAGAATGGGACTCAGACGGTTAACTATCCAAATGAAACCATTAAAAACATTTTGGGTTCAACCTTTGGCATTATTGTTTATCAGGAACAAGTTATGCAACTTGCATCGGCAATGGGTGGTTTTACACTGGGACAAGCTGATATTTTGCGCCGTGCGATGAGCAAAAAGCATAAAAAAGAAATGGATAACATGAAGATCCAGTTCATTGATGGCGCTAGTAAAAAAGGATATTCTAAAGACGTTTCAAAGACAACGTTTGACTATATGGAACGATTTGCCGACTATGGATTTAATAAGTCTCACGCAGTTGCATATAGCAAAATGGCGTTTCAGTTGGCCTATTTAAAAGTTCATTTTCCTGGTCCATTTTTTACATCGTTGCTAAATTCGGTGATCGGTAATTCACGTAAGACCAAGAATTACGTTCAAGAAGCCAAAGAATCAGATATTCAAGTTGAGCGTCCTGATATCAATGAGAGTAAAGATGTTTATACTTATCAGGATGGTAAAATCAGGTTTGGACTTCGTACCATCAAAGGATTACGAACCGATTTTATTAAGAATGTTGAGGAAGAACGAAAACAAAATGGTAATTTTCATGATTTACAGGAATTAATCAGTCGAATCGATCCCAGGTTTAGAAAAATTGATCTTTTAAATGCACTTGCTTATTCAGGGGCGCTTGATGGTTTTGGGTATAACCGAAAAGAATTAATTAATGCCATTCCAGAATTTATTAGTTCTACTGAATTAAGTGGGAACTCAATTGAATTAATTCAAGCGTTGGCTCCCAAAATTAAAAGAACTGATGATTTTTCTGATTGGGAGAAACTAAACAAGGAAAATGAGTACCTTGGAACTTATTTAACCGGGCATCCAGTTGGTCACTATACTGATTTACAAGAACAAGTGCATGCTTTAACTACTAATGATATTCATGAGCCCAGTAAAAACGTGAAAATGATTTTGTTTGTATCTCATGTAAAGACGATCCGAACGAAAAAAGGGCAACTTATGGCTTTCATAGATGGTAATGATCAGTTTGGTGATATTGATGTGACCATTTTTCCTAATCTTTACGCTAAAATTAGTGGATGGATAAAAAGTGGAATAGTGGTTTTGGTGTCTGGAAACATTGAGGTTCAACGGGGACTTCAATTAGTGGCAAATTCAATTGAACCAGCTGCTAATGTCGTTCATCAGTCTTTAAAAAAAGTTGATCATCAAAAAAAGCTTTATTTAAAGATTGCGTTAGATCATGATCGAGATTCAATCTATCAAGATTTAATCCGGATAATAAAAAGATATCCTGGTTCAACACCAATTTTGCTTTATCGAGCTTCCGATGATCGAAAGCAACTATTAGATAAAGCATATAACGTGGCCATTAATTCTGATTTAATGCATGATTTACGCGACATTTTAGGAGTGGGAAACGTTGTTACACAATGATAAATTTTGCCTGTGAAACTAACGACAATCCTTATAAAAAGTGATACAATACACTTGAAATCAAATAATGCTTGGTGCACAGATGTGTGCCATGCAAAAAGGAGAGGCTTTACTTATGAAGAGAACAAAGATCGTAAGTACACTTGGTCCTGCAAGTACTGATGTTGATACCATCACTAAGCTTATTGAAGCAGGAGCAAACGTTTTTCGTTTCAATTTTTCACACGGAGACCATGCGGAACATTTAGACCGTATGAATAAAGTGAAAGAAGCGGAAAAGAAAACTGGTAAGGTTGTTGGAATTGTCTTAGATACTAAGGGTGCTGAAATCAGAACCACGGTACAAAAAGACGGAAAGATTGAATACCACACTGGTGATCAATTTAGAATTTCAATGGATGGGAACCTTGAGGGAACCAAAGACAAGATTGCTGTTTCTTACCCAGGCTTGTATGACGACGTTAAAGTTGGCGGACATGTTCTTTTTGATGACGGTCTTTTGGATACCAAGATTGACAAAAAAGATGATGCCAACAAAGAGTTAGTGGTTACTGCCCAAAATAACGGGGTCTTGGGCTCACGTAAGGGTGTTAATGCTCCAGGAGTTTCAATTAACTTACCTGGTATTACTGAAAAAGATACTGATGATATCCTTTTCGGATGTGACCATGGTATTAACTATATCTCTGCTTCATTTGTTAGAAAGCCACAAGATGTCCTAGATATCCGTGCCTTACTTGAAAGCAAGAATATGGAAGACGTTCAAATTTTTCCTAAGATTGAATCACAAGAAGGAATCGACAACTTTAACGAAATCATCAAAGTATCTGATGGTTTGATGGTTGCCAGAGGTGACATGGGAGTTGAAATTCCACCAGAAAATGTCCCAACCGTTCAAAAACATTTAATCAAGATCTGTAATGATTTAGGTAAACCAGTTATCACTGCTACTCAAATGCTTGATTCCATGCAAGAAGAACCAAGACCTACTCGTGCCGAAGTATCTGATGTTGCTAATGCTGTTTATGATGGTACTGATGCAACTATGCTTTCAGGTGAAAGTGCTAACGGTGATTACCCAGTTAAGTCAGTTGCAATGATGAGCAAGATTGATATCGAAGCTGACAAACACTTCTTTGAATTTGGTACTCCACGTCCTAAGTTCGGTACTGGTGACGTCACTGAGTCACTTGGTGAAGCAGTTGCACGGATTGCTAAGGATATGGGAATTCACACAATTGTAGCTGCAACCGGTTCAGGTTACACTGCAAGAATGATTTCAAAATATCATCCAGACGCTGATATTCTTGCTTTAACGTTTAACGATCGTGTTCGTCGTGGCTTGACGGTTAACTATGGTGTTCAACCAATCTTAGTTGATAAACCATCAAATCCAGATGAAATGTTCGAATTGGCTGCTAAAAAGGCAGTTGAAACTGGACTTGCTAAGGAAGGCGACATGATCTTGATTACTTCAGGTGTACCATTAGGTGATCAAGGAACTACTAACACAATTCGCGTTAAGTTGATTGGTACTAAATTAGCTCAAGGTCAAGGTGTTGGTGGTGAAACTGTTATTGGCAAGACAGTAGTTGCTAAAGATGCTAAGGAAGCTAACGATAAAGCCATTGATGGTGGTGTTCTAGTTGTTAAGGATACAAACAAGGACTACTTACCAGCAATGAAGAAGTCAAGTGCAATCGTGGTTGAAAACGGTGGTTTGACCTCATACGCTGCTGTCGTTGGTATCTCCCTTAACATTCCAGTAATTGTGGGTGCTACTGATGCAGTTGAAAACATCAAAGATGGTCAATTAGTTACTGTTGACGGTCGTCGCGGTGTTGTTTACGCTGGAAACCAATCAAAAGCTAAATAATAATTATTAAGAATGAAGCACTCGATTATTATCGGATGCTTTTTTTATTTGGTATAATATTCATTAAAAGCACTGGGATGGAGAATTAATATGAATGAAGATTTGGGAACCGTAATTACGGGAAAAGTCACTGATGAAAACGATAAGGAGTATTTCATTCAAAATAACGGAATTACCTATTCTTTAAACAAGGGCGAGTTAAAAAAGCCAATTAAATTAGGTGGAAATTTTAAAGGATTTGTCTACGAAAATGAAAAGCATCAAATGAAAATCACGCGAAACGTTCCGGATGTTGGAATTGACAGCTATGCATGGAGAAAAGTGGTTGGAATTAAATTTGGATTGGGAATCTTTGTTGACATCGGTTTACCAGATAAGGATGTTGCTGTTTCTCTTGATGATTTGCCGGATATTAAGTCATTATGGCCAGAAGTTGGTGACCAACTTTTAATTGCTTTAAAAAAGGATAGTAAGAATCGAATCTGGGGTAAATTAGCTGATCCTCAGATATATAAAGCGATTTCCCAACCAGTTAATGATCCAAAATTGAAAAATCGGGATGTTAATGCTTGGGTCATTAACCCTAAACTGATGGGAACGCAAGTAATAACGGATCACTACAATTTAGGGTTCATTGACAAATCAGAAGAGGAAGAACAACCACGACTAGGAGAGAAAGTAAACGCTAGGATTATTGGAATCCGACCTAATAAAACGCTTTATTTATCACTTAGACCACGATCTTATGAAGTGATTGGTGAGGACGCCAAGATGATTCAGACAATTCTTGAGCATAAGCCTAATAATGAATTACCTTATAACGATAAAAGTGACCCTCAAGTAATTAAGGATTACTTTGGAATCAGCAAATCTCAGTTTAAACGAGCCCTGGGGCATTTATTAAAGGCTCATGTTATTTCCGAAACCCCAGATGGAATTAAATTAACTGAAACGAGATGAAAGTAAGTGAATGATCAAATTGAAGATTATCTCCACTATTTACTAGTAGAAAGAGGATTATCTGACAATACCATTAAAAGTTATCGACAAGATTTAAGGGAATTTGAGTTGGATTTAAAAAAAAATCACATCAGTTCGTTTAAAGATGTCGATCAGTATACAATTTTAAATTACATGGAAACAATGAAAAATAGTGGTAAGTCTCGTAATACAATCATTCGATTTGTATCAACGCTTCGTAAATTTTTTCAATATTTAATGGAATTTAAGGTGATTAAAAAGAACCCCATGAACAAGATTGATACTCCTAAAAAGGGCAAGCACTTACCCGATGTTTTATCCGTTAATGAAGTTGATCGATTACTTAAAATGCCGGATGTGAACACCAAGTATGGGGTAAGAGATCGAACCATTTTAGAAGTGATGTATGCTACTGGGCTTCGAGTATCTGAATTGATTAATTTAAAGTTATCTGATCTTCATTTAGAAATGAATCTGATTCAGACCATCGGAAAGGGAGATAAGGAACGAATTGTTCCAATTGGAGAAGTTGCTCAGAATTGGCTATTTAAGTATTTAAATGATAGTCGATTACAGTTACTTAAGCACCGGACATCTCCGTACGTTTTTTTGAATGCGCATGGTGGACGAATTAGTCGACAAAGCATTTGGGAAAAGATTAAACGTTACGTTAGTTTAGCTGGCATTAAAAAGAACGTTACTCCACATACATTACGACATTCTTTTGCAACGCACATTTTAGAAAATGGAGCCGATCTTAGAACTGTGCAGGAATTACTTGGACATTCTGATATTTCCACGACGCAAATTTACACTCATATTTCCCACGAGCGGTTAAGTCAGGTGTATGATAAATATCATCCAAGAGCATAAAATGAGATGGAGTAATGACAGCAAGTAATTGAGGTGATGTCGATGCTATTCAGGTATCGAAATGATTATGAAAAGATTGTGATGGGGATGTTGTCACTTTCTAAAAGTAACGATAAAACGAAACATCTTGTGGAAGAAATGAATTGGTATCGAAATGCTGACAATCGTGACATTTTTCTTTGGAAGGATCGATTTGGAAATTGGGCTGGAATTGTAGGAGTTGAAACCAACCCGAAAAACGTGGTTGTTAGAAGGATTACCCTTACGCCAGATGCTAACAATATTTTTAATGAATTTCGAATTCTTGATAGTGTTGAAAATGAATATCCCGACAAAAAAATCATGGGAACGTTTAATACGCAAGATGTCATTAGTAAATGGGAGTTAGGTCATGAACAGAGACAATCTACAGATTCACGTTAATGACTTTGATGGTCCACTAGAGCTTTTACTGCATCTAATCAAACAAGCAAAGATGGATATTTATGATATTGACATTAAGGATATTACTGAGCAATATTTTAAATATTTAAATAAAATGAAACGTTTAAATTTTGATATTGCTGGTGATTTCTTTGTAATGGCGGCTAATTTGATGCGAATTAAATCTAAAATGTTGTTAGCTAAAGAAACTGATGATGAATTAGGTGATGATCCACGAGACGATCTGGTTGATCAGTTGGTTGAATATAATCGGTATAAAAAAGCGTCGAAAAAGTTGCAAAAAAAAGAAGTAGAACGAAATCATTATCATTCTAGGATTCGTTCTTTTAATAAGTCAGAGATTGCAATTGGTGAAAATGAGTTTGAAATTAGCTTGTTGGAACAAGCATGGAATAAGATCATTAAACGACATCAGTTAACTTCTAAACCGCCAGTTCAACAAGTTTCAGAATGGAATTTTAGTGTTAATGAGCAAAGTGAAGTAATTATGAGACGAATAAATAGAGCTAGTAGTCATGAAATCTATTTTTCCAAGTTATTTGAGGCCAATTCTCCTTTAGAAGAATTAGTGACCGATTTTTTGGCACTTTTGGAAATGGTTAAACATCATCGTATTATGGTTGTGCAAACCAGTAATGACGGAGAAATCTTATTAAGGAAATCTAATTAATGAATTTAATGGCAGAAATTGAAGCTCTCTTGTATGTTTCGGGAGAGTCTGGAATGACAATTGAACGGTTGAAAAAATTAACTTCCGCAAATGATTCCACCATTCGGAGCTGTATTGCTTCGTTGAGTGAGCGTTATTCAAGTGATCGATTTGGCATCTGCATTTTACAAAATGGTGACATTATCCATATGACAACTAAAAAGGATTATTCAAAAGTAATTCAAAAGTTTGTTAAATCCGATGAAGAGCTGTTAACGCAGTCGGCACTTGAGACGCTTACGATTATTGCGTATAAACAGCCAATAACGCGCGTTGAGGTTGATGAAGTGAGGGGCGTAAATAGTTTGATTTCAATTAGAAATCTTTTGGCACAAAATTTAATTACCATCAAGGGTGAGCGTGATGAACCAGGCAAACCTAAGCTATATGTTACTACCGACCTTTTTTTAAACGCTTTTAACCTTAAAAGCATTAATGATTTACCAGCTTTAGACGCAGAAAGAGATCCAAAAGATTATGGTCAGATGTTTGATGATAAAATGAAACCATTGGAGGATCAGCGAAATGAGTGAAAGATTACAAAAAGTTATGGCGCATGATGGGGTGGCTTCGAGACGAAAGTCTGAGGAACTTATTAGTACTGGACATGTGAAGGTTAATGGTAAGATTGTTAATCAGTTAGGGATAAAAGTTGAACCCACTGACAAGATTGAGGTGGATGGAACATCGTTAAGAAAAGAAGATCTAGTATATTTTGCCCTGTATAAGCCACGTGGGGTAATTTCTTCTGTGAGGGATGAAAGGGATCGAAAGACCGTTTTGAACTTTTTTAAAAAGGTTCCTGAACGAATATACCCGGTTGGACGATTAGATTATGATACGAGTGGGATAATTATTTTAACTAACGACGGAACGCTTGATTTCCAGTTAACTCATCCTAAATATGAAGTAAAAAAGACGTACTTAGTTAAGGTGATTGGGAAACTCGATCACAATGAGTTGAATAAAATTCGAAAGGGTGTTTTAATTAATGGCAAGTATAAGAGTGCACCCGCGGAAGTTGAGGTGATTTATAAGGCTGGTAATTCAAAGAATAATTCGGTGCTACGTTTGACGATTCACGAGGGTAAGAATCATGAAGTTAAAGATATGCTGAAAGCAGTTGGTCATCCTGTTGAAAAATTAAAACGGGAAGAGTTTGCTGGGATCGGTTTAGAAAACTTACAACCTGGTGAGTTTCGTAGGCTCCGAAAAAGAGAAATACGAGATTTGTATGCTTTAACTAAATAATTAATAAAACGTCTTCAAGGTCGGGTGAAATTCCCAATCGGTGGTTACAGCCCACTACCCAATGAAAATTGGTTGAGATGGTGAAATCCCATTGCCGACAGTAAAGTCTGGTATAAAGAAGATGAGTTTTTTTATGGCGCAATTTACCCTAATTGACTTTGAAGAACGTTTAATTGGAGGAATTGTGATGATAGCTAAAAACGATCGAATTAAAAGAATTACTATAACTGCCGTGATTGGTGCGATCTCATTTTTGTTAATGTTGATTTCATTTCCAATCATCCCATACATGAGTTATTTGAAATTGGATTTTTCGGATATTCCAATTTTGATTTGTTTGTTATTATTGGGACCGGGTGCAGCCATTGAAGCTGTGATACTTAAACTATTTATTTACTGGATGGTGATGGGTTTTTCACCACTTGAGTTAATTGGGTTGACCACCTCTCTTTTAGCCTCATTAACAATGATTTTGGTGTTTTACTTTTTGAGAAAATATTTATTTAAAAGTCACTGGATTGACTTTTTGATTGTTTTGGTTGAAACGCTGGCGTTAATAATTGTCATGAGTATTACCAATTTGTTCATTAGTACTCCACTGTATGTGAAACTAACAAATTTAAAGTTAGATTTTTCGCTTGCCAAAACGATTCTTTACGGAGTAGTTCCCTTTAACTTAATCAAGGGTATTGTGATTGGACTAATTTTTGTGATTATTGCAAAACAAATGCAGAAATGGATTAATAAGCGATCTTATCAAAAATGATTAATAAGACAAATGAAGCTCTTGGTCTTTTCGTTTTTAGTGCAACCCAAAAACGAAGGGCTCGATTAATTGAAAACTTACTGTTAGGCAAGAAAACGGTAGCCACCTTATACTGGGCGATGAGATATGGTCTTTTAGACCTTCTTGGAGTTGGACGATATTTTAATAAAAACGAATTAGATGTTAAGTCTCTGATTAGTGCGAACTTGCTGGAAGAAGTTGAACATGGTCAGTTTAAATTAACGTCTGAAGGAGAAAAAGAAAGAGCAGAATTAGTTAAAATGATTGATGATTCTAATCTTTCTTTTTCATTACATACTTTTCAAAGGATTGATTTAGTTAGTTTTAAGCAACGATTGCAGTTGTTTGTTCAGATTATCTCAGAGCATGTCCATAACGTTAGACACTATTATCCAGTCAATGTTGATGGAGTGAATAAAGATTTTATTAAAAAATATTATCGACTGATTGATCGCAAGCAAGTTGGCACAGATTTAAAGAAAGAGTTGAAACGATTTTTATCCTTACTCGATCTAAATGACGCTGATTTATTTGCTCAAGGATTAGTTGGATTTAGTACTAATGGATTCACAATCCAGCAGATTGCACATAATTTAAACCAATCGTTAGTCAAAAGTTATATTGCTGATTTTATCGATTATGCAAAATTGGCGAACTTTGTTGAGCAAAGTGATCAATCTGTAATGGTTCCATTACTTAATGGTCTTTTCAAAAATCCAATTTCTGGTAGTGCTAAAAGGACTTTTGATGAATATGAACGATTGGGTAATATAAAAAAGGTTGAACAACTGCGAAATCTACGAGAGTCAACTGTCCTAGAACATCTTCTGGAAGTTGCAATTTACGTTGATTATGACAAGTTTCCTTATCGAAATTTCATTTCCCTTCAAATGGAAAGAAAAGTTAGGCGTATTCTACTTGGAACGGACGTTGATGACTGGGACTATCATCAATTACCAACTGACGTTTTAGAGCAGTTTAGTTTTTTTCAATTTAGATTACTTGAAATCAAACAGACAAAACAGGGAATTAATAATGAACAAGATGAAACTTGCTAAACAAATATTAAAAAACAAGTTTGGCTTTAGTGATTTTAAGCCTGGTCAAGATAAGACCATTTCTGCACTATTAAATGGCGCAAATGTTCTTTCAGTCATGCCAACTGGGGCAGGTAAATCATTAATATACCAGTTATATGGGTATTTAGTTAAGCGTCCGGTTGTGATTGTTTCGCCACTTATTTCTCTTATGGAAGATCAGGTTGGTCGAATGAACTTTATGGGAGAAAAGCGGGTGTGTGCTTTAAATTCAATGAACGATTGGTCGAAGCGACACCGGCTATTGAATCATCTTGATCAGTTTCGTTATATTTTTGTTTCTCCAGAACTATTATCTAATTCTGATGTGCTTAACCGAGTTAAGCAATTGAAAATTGGCTTATTGGTGATTGATGAAGCACATTGTATCTCTAAGTGGGGGCTTGATTTTCGTCCTGATTACCTGTCATTAAGACAGGTGATTCGTACGTTAGGACATCCGCAAACACTAATGCTAACGGCAACTGCTTCAAAGAAAGTTCAAAGAGATATCATTAATTATTTGAAGTTAACTGACGTTCAAGAAATAATTGAAAATGTGGATCGGCCTAACATTTTCCTTGCGGTTCATAAAAGTTCAAGTGAAAAAGATAAGCAAGCCTATCTTTTTAATTTAATTGAAAAACTCAAGTATCCGGGTATAATTTATTTCTCTAGTCGAGATAAGGCTTCAAAAGTTGCTTTGAAACTTAGAGAACAAACTGATATCAAAGTGGCAGCTTATCATGCCGGTCTTAGTAACGATGATCGGTATCGGATTCAGCATCAATTTATGGATAATGAGCTTCAGGTTATCTGTGCAACCAGCGCCTTTGGAATGGGGATTGACAAATCAGACATCCGATTTGTAGTCCATTACCATATGCCGACTGATATGGAAAGTTATGTTCAAGAAATTGGTAGAGCTGGAAGAGATGGTAAACAGAGTATCGCTGTGTTACTTTACTCTAATGGTGATGAACAAATTGCACAGAGCTTAATTGTTAGGTCCATTCCTAATGATCAACAGATTGATAATTTCTTTTCAAATCCCAAAGCTAAAATGAGTGAGCAGAATAAGAGACTCCTTCAGTTCTATTTAAATCATGGGTATGGTAATGATGACGTCAAACAGATTTTTTCTGAGGTCACCCTTAAAAAGGATCAAAGTTTAAAGCAAGTTGTCCGGTACATTAATCATACTGGCTGTCGGCGAAAACTTCTGCTTTCTTTATTTGATGTGAACTTTGATGACCACACTGATGATTGTTGTGACTTTGGAAGTGAAAAGTTTGATTTAATGAGTCTTGGTTTGTTAAAAAACGTTAATAGTGAAAAGTCCAATTTAACTGGTACTTGGTATGAGATTTTGGACAAACTTTTTTAATAATAATTAGGCGCAAAAAATGATATAATCACCATAGAAGTTTTGGAGGGATGTATTTATGAGGGACGACAAACATAAAGATAACAAAAAAAATGATCCATGGGATGATTCATTTTCAGATGACACCGATCCAGATGGAAATCTTTCAAGGACAGAGTACCGTAAGCACCACCGTAGTAATTCATTAGTCGTGATTATGCTGGTTTCTGTTATTGTAATTATTGCCCTTGTTGCACTTGTTTTTGGGCTTTCTAAGGAACGTGCGGTTGGAAATGGGAGTACCAGTGAAAAGACACAGAGTAGTAAGATGCACCACGCAAAGCCCAAAAAGAATAAAGATCAGAAATCAAAGAAACCGAAAGCAAACTCAGGTAGTGTTCAAAGTGAGGATACTACAAATGATAATACTGTTTCATCTGATGCTGGATCTGAAGAGGCTTCATCTTCATCCGTTCAAAACGAAATGGGAAGTAACCAAAGTAGTACGACTCCAAGTAGTGATTCATCATCTACTGCTAATAACGCGCAGCAACAAAAACCAGCCCAAACAACGAATGGCACTGATAATGCTGGTAGTAATGATTACGTTAAGGTTCAAAAAGGTCAGGGAGTTTATCGCGTAGCTACTAATGCGGGTATTAGTATGCAACAGTTATTAAAATTAAATGGACTTAGTTCATCCAGCCAGATTCATCCAGGACAAAGTTTAAGGGTTAAATAATTACAAATAAATGATAAGGATTGATTACATTTGGGTAAGAACGGCTTACAAGTTGCAATCGATGGGCCTGCTTCAGCGGGTAAAAGCACGGTAGCTAAACTAGTTGCAAAAAAATTTCATTACATATATTGTGATACCGGTGCAATGTATCGATCAATTACGTTAAAAGCAATTAGACTAGGATTAGATTTAAATGATGAGAAGACCCTTCTTGATCTTTTAAAAAAAACCACGATTACTTTTGAACCGGGTGATCCAGTTCAGAAGGTCTTTGTTGACGGTAAAGAAGTTACAAATGATATTCGCAGTCCTCAGGTAACTAGCAATGTTTCAGCAGTTTCAGCACTTGGATCAATTCGTTTCGAATTAGTTAAAAGACAACAGGATTTGGCAAAAGATGGTGGAATCGTTATGGATGGTAGAGACATTGGCACGACGGTTCTACCAAAGGCAGATGTAAAGGTCTTTTTAATTGCCAGTGTTACGGAGCGAGCTGAGCGGAGATATAAAGAGGATCAAGCAAAGGGAATTTCGGTTAGTCTCAATAAACTTAAAAAAGATATTGAGGAACGGGATTATAAGGATTCCCATCGAAAGATATCCCCATTAAAAAAAGCATCTGATGCTTTTGAAATTGATACCACTTCAATGTCGATTGATGACGTGGTTGCGGCAATTTCGCAATTAATCGAAAATAAAATTCAACAACTTTCAAATAATAAAGCCGATTAACTGGTATTTTATTTCCAACTAAGATAAAATAGCAATTAGAGTTGTTGCAAGGAGGAAATGTTTGATGAGTGAAAACGATACTAATGCAAACAAAGATTTATTAGCCGCTCTCGATAATATTAAGCAGGTAAACGTTGGTGATGTTGTTAATGGTGAAATTTTGGCCATTGATGATGACCAGCAATTAGTCGTGGGAATCGAAGGCGCTGGTGTTGAAGGAGTTATTCCAAGGAAAGAAATTTCCGCACAAAGGGAAGATAACCCAACTTCAAACTACAAAGTTGGAGACAAAGTTAAGGTTGTTGTTGTATCTCGAATTGGTGATGATAAGGAAGGTGGAAGTTACCTTCTTTCAATCAGAAGACTTGAGGCTCTCAAGGTTTGGGATGACATCAAGGAAAAAGCTGATAAGGGTGACACCATCAAAGTTACTGTTACTCGTGCGGTAAAAGGTGGTTTAGTGGTAAATGCTGACGGAGTTCGTGGATTTATTCCAGCTTCCATGATTACTGATCACTTTGTTGATGATTTAAATCAATTTAAAGGTCAAGAACTCGAAGTTAAGATTATTGAAGTTGTCCCTGAAGAGAATCGTTTGATTTTATCACATAGAGCGATTGCTGAAGCAGAACGTAAAGAAGCTCGTGATCGAATTATGAGCACACTAAAACCTGGAGATGTTGTTGAAGGGAAAGTTGCCCGTTTGACTAACTTTGGTGCCTTTGTCGATCTTGGTGGGATTGATGGACTTGTTCACGTTTCAGAAATTTCTTATGAACATGTTAACAAACCAAGTGATGTTTTGAAGGTTGGCGAAGAGGTTAAGGTTAAAGTTCTTTCAGTTGATCCTGATCGTAATCGTATTTCATTATCAATTAAACAAACTCAACCGGGTCCTTGGAGTGACATTGAAGAAAAAGCTCCTAAGGGAAGTGTTCTTGATGGAAAAGTTAAGCGCTTAGTTGATTTTGGTGCTTTTGTTGAAGTTTTCCCTGGTGTTGAAGGATTAGTTCACATTTCACAAATTTCACATAAGCATATTGACAAGCCGAGTGATGTTTTGAAGTCTGGCGAAGACGTTAAAGTTAAAGTCCTTGACGTTCAACCTGAAGAACATCGATTAGCATTGTCAATGAAGGCTCTCGAAAAAGACCCCAGAGATGATCAAAAAACTCCAAAGAAAAATGTGAGTGATAATTCAACTAATAATGCTCCTGAAGAAGAGAATGGTTTTACGTTAGGTGACATTGTTGGAAATGAATTAAATGATGATGACAATGAGTAATTAGAAAATTATCCTTCATATTTATGAAGGATTTTTTTTATTCTCAAAAATAAGAGGTGATATAAAATGGCAAAACCTACTGTAGCAATTGTTGGAAGACCAAACGTTGGTAAATCAACAATTTTTAATCGAATTGCTGGTGAACGAATTTCAATTGTTGAAGATACTCCTGGAGTGACCCGTGATCGTATTTATGCTCATGGGAGTTGGCTTGGTCACAATTTTAATTTGATCGACACTGGTGGAATTGAAGTTGCTGATGAACCATTTATTAAGCAAATTACTGATCAAGCAGAAATTGCGATTGATGAAGCTGATGTAATTATATTTATGGTAAATGGTAAGCAGGGAATGACTGACGCTGATGAACGAGTGGCCCAATTATTGTATCGATCTGATACACCAGTTGTATTGGCGGTTAATAAAATTGACAATCCCGAAAGTCGGGCCGACATTTATGATTTCTATGCTTTGGGGTTTGGTGACCCATACCCCATTTCGGGATCTCACGGACTTGGTTTAGGGGATTTGTTAGATGCTGTTGTTAAGAATTTCCCAGAAAATGTTAACGAAGCTGACGATGATAGTATTAAATTTAGTGTGATTGGCCGACCAAATGTTGGCAAGTCATCACTTGTCAATGCTATTTTAGGAGAGAATCGGGTGATCGTATCAAATGTAGCTGGTACTACTCGCGATGCGATTGACACTAAGTTTGAAAATGATGGTCAAGAGTACACCATTGTTGATACCGCAGGAATTCGGAAACGTGGTAAGGTTTATGAAAAGACCGAGAAATACAGCGTAATGCGAGCTATGAGAGCAATTGATGGAAGTGATGTGACATTGATGGTTCTCAATGCAGAAGAAGGCATTAGAGAGCAAGACAAGCGGGTTGCTGGATATGCGCACGAGGCTGGCAAGGGTGTCATCATTGTCGTTAATAAATGGGACGCTTTAAAAAAGGATAATCACTCGCAACAACAATTTGAAGCTGATATTCGTGAGCAATTTCAGTATTTGGCTTACGCACCCATTATTTTTGTATCCGCAACGACCAAACAACATGTTAGTCAGTTACCATCTTTGATTAAACGAGTTAACGAAAACCACCAGCGTCGAATCCAGTCGTCAACCTTAAATGATGTTATCATGGATTCAATCGCAATTACTCCAACACCAACCAGAAATGGGAAGCGACTTCGGATTTACTATGCTACCCAGGTTGCTGTTGGACCGCCAACGATTGTCTTGTTTGTAAATGATCCAGAACTACTTCATTTTTCGTACAAACGTTATTTGGAAAATCAAATTAGAAAAAATTTTGACTTTGCTGGGACACCAATTCACTTGATAGCAAGGCGTCGAAAGTAATGACTAATGGTAACAACCTTCTAATCATAATTATATTAAAATTTTTTTAGTAAATGTTAATTATACTTCCATTATTTGTTGCAATGACACCATTCTTATGCTAAATTAAGACTAGAAATGATGTAGTCGTACATCATTTCCCCTGGCTTAATCTTTAACTTATTGGGTGTTTTTTACATAAAAAACATCTATTCAGGAGGTGAATACACATGGCCAACAAAGCAGAATTAGTTAATGATGTCGCAAAGGCAACTGGTTTAACTAAGAAAGATGCCACCGCAGCTTTGGATGCAGTTTTTGACTCAATCCAAGACAAGTTGACTCACGGTGAAAAGGTACAATTGATCGGTTTTGGTAATTTCGAAGTACGTAATCGTGCCGCTCGTAAGGGACGTAACCCCCAAACTGGTGCAGAAATTCAAATCCCTGCAAGTAAAGTACCTGCCTTTAAACCTGGTAAGGCTTTAAAGGAAGCTGTTAAATAGTTTTATTTAATGGTTTAACCAGTGCGCTTATGCGTACTGGTTTTTTTATTAGTAGGAGGACCATGTGTAATGACTTATTCAGAGCAAGCCTTAGACGCCCTAAAAAAGGGTGATATGAGTCAATTTAATGATGACATCAAAAAAGCCAAGGTAAATGATAGTGATGATATGATTTATTCGTTAGCAGAAGAACTTTATTCATTAGGTTTTTTAAACGAATCGATTGATATATATAAAGATCTTTTAAAAAAATATCCTGAGGAAGACGAGTTAAGAACAAGTATTGCAGATATTTTGATTTCTGAAGGCAAGATTGATAAAGCGCTTAATTATTTAAGTGAGATTAAACCTGATTCCCCAAATTATGTTAATGCTTTGATGGTTGAAGCTGATCTTTATCAAACTCAGGAAATGTATAACGTTAGTGAACAAAAGTTACTTGAAGCTGAAAAAATTGATCCAGACGAAAATGTAATTAAATTTGCCCTGGCTGAATTGTATTTTTCTACCGGACAATTTGATAAAGCCATTCCTATATATTTGGGAATAATTAAACAAGGTGTTTTGAACATTTCTTCAGTTAATTTGGTTGAAAGGTTAGGGGTGGCATATGCTAATGCAGGTCATTTTGAACAGGCTATTGGATACCTTGAACAGATTAAGCCCATTGATATGACGCCAGACGTCAAATTTGAAACGGGTTTTACTTACTTACAGTTGAAGAACTACGCTAAAGCGATTGAGATGTTCAAGCAGTTGCGAGAAGAGGATCCTCAGTATGCCTCACTATATCCTTACTTAGGGGAAGCATACATTCAAATGAATGAACCTGAAAATGCTTTAAAGGTTTATCAGGAGGGTATGAGCGTTGATCAGTATAATGTCAATATGTACATTAAAGCCGCAGACGTTGCTGCTAAACTTTCAAAAGAAGATCTAGCCCTGAAGTATCTTAATAATGGACATCAGGTTGATCCGGATAACATGGAATTAGTTATTAAGTTATCTAATTTGTACGTTAAGCAGGGCGAATATCAAAAAAATGTTGATTTTTTGAGCCCATACGTAAAAGAAGAAGAAACCGATCCACAAATTTACTGGAATTTGGCGGTGTCTTATGCTCATCTTGAAAAGTATGATGATGCTCAAAAGTACTATGAGCGAGCTCTTCCGTACTTTGATGATAATCCTGATTTCTTACGTGAGGCGATTTTATTGTTCAGAGAGAATGGTCAAATTAAGGAAACCATTAAATTGTTAAAACATTATGTGAAACTTGTCCCGACTGATGATGAAATGGCATACATGCTTGAAGATTTAGAAGATTACGAGTAACAAAATAAGGATCAGAGTTGGATTTGATACTCTGATCCTTATTTTTGTGCTAATTTTTGATAATAGATTAGTGACGCTGGATCCATTCTTAAATCATGTGCAAGAGTTTTGTCACTATCATTTGGATGTTGATTGAAGTAGTTAACGACGAATGCTTGGTATAGTGATTTGGGATTAAGATTCATTGCTAGGTATTCACTATCTGGCTTTAAGTATTTGTGAAGACCTGCAGATGTAATATGGCAGTTGGAAGCGATTCTTTGCTTTAAAAAGAGGTCCTTTGAATGATGACGAATTTGAAGCGGGGTAACAAATTTTTGAAAATTAGATAAAAAGGATTTTTCTTCAGGTGAAAAGTCAACGTGGTTTAATTCATGATAAAAGCCAGGCAAGAGAAACTCTGAAGATTGGTATCCCTTACTGATAAGTAACAGTGTCATTTTAGTGTAGTGGTGAACCTCAGGATCTTCGAGGATAGTTGGTAAAGAATAGATCCACTTGGTAATGTATGAATTATGTTCGTTTTTTTCCTTACTTTTAATGTTAATTGTAGGAAGATGGGTATTAAGGTGGTTGTTAAATAAGAATTTAAAGTAGACGTTGATCTGAGATAAAACCTTGTTATAGGTATTGTTTCCGTTATTACGCTTGGAAATGATCATATCTAGATATTGCTCGATGTCTCGATCAAAGATTTGACTAACTCGGTGATCCGCTTGGTATCCCACGTTGAAATTAGATAAATAATTAAAAAGATCCGATAAGGTTTTGGAATACTCTCTAATGGTTACATTTGAGAGTTCTTTTTTTCTTAGATAACGTTCAAAATGATCTTGATATGGATAATTGTTACTCATGATTTGTCTCCTGTAATAAGTTACTTTAACTTAATCATAACACAAGAACCAGACACAAGCCTAACTTTTATATGATAATTTTGGTAGAATGAAATCAGTGAAGGTGTGTGGATCATGAAAATAGACAACTTACCAAGTGAATTTGATGATGCTAGAAGGGTTCTTCAGACAATTGAAGAAGCGGGATTTCAAGCTTATTTTGTTGGCGGATCAGTCCGTGACACTATTTTGCATGCACCAATTCATGACGTTGATATCGCAAGTAGTGCGTATCCTGAAGAAATTAAAACCATTTTCAAGAAGACAATTGATACTGGGATTGAACACGGAACCGTCACGGTGGTGCACGATGGTCGATCTTATGAAATCACGACGTTTCGGACTGAATCAGGATACCAAGATTATCGGCGTCCCGATCAAGTTACCTTTGTTCGATCACTTGAAGATGATTTAAAGCGTCGTGATTTTACTATCAATGCGCTTGCCATGAAAGAAAATGGTGAAATCATTGACTTGTTTGGTGGCTTAAATGATTTAAGAAATCATCTAATTAAGGCTGTTGGAGATCCAGAACAACGTTTTAATGAGGATGCTTTACGAATGATGCGTGCTGTTCGCTTTGCTAGTAAACTGGATTTTGCAATTGAAAAGAACACTTTTAACGCGATTAGTAAACATAGTTATCTATTAAAAAAGATTGCTGTGGAACGAATTAACGTGGAATTTGTAAAGATGATGCTAGGGATGGCTCCTGGCAGGGGGCTTAAACAGATGATCCAAACGAATTTAATTAAGTATGTTCCCGTCTTGGGTGATTATGTTTCTGAAATAGCTAGGTTAGGGTCACGTCCCATTTCAGAATACATTAATAACGAAGTTCAGGTTTGGTCCTTAATTGCATGTCAGTGCGAATTAAATAGTGAACAGATTGGACATCTGATGAAGAGTTGGAAGGGATCAAATAGGTTAACCGAGAACGTTAAACTAACGGTTAAAGCAACTTACAAGATTGTAAGTGATGTTTTAGATCCAGTAACGTCGTATAAAGTTGGTCGCATCAATCTTGATAACGCATGTCAAGTAGCCATGACCTTAGGTAAGGTAGTCAATATTGACCAAATAGAAAATGAATATGATCGCCTTCCGATTAAAAGTAAAAGTGAACTAAAAATTAACGGTAAAATGTTGATTGATAGAGGTTTTAAACCAGGTCCATTATTAGGAAATGTTCTTAATCAACTGGAACGTTCCGTTATAAGTGGCCAAATTAAAAATGATTCAGATTCACTACTTTCTGCATCGAAGCAAATAAATAATGATTAAAAATAATTGGAGCAGATATTGTGCAAACATTAAAAGCAGAAAACTTGACGAAGACGTATGGTGAAAAGACTTTATTTAAAAATCTTGACTTTATTATCAATGAACATGACCGAATTGGATTAATTGGAACGAATGGAAGTGGTAAATCGTCCCTTTTAAATACTATTTCTGGAATTGATCATGATGTTAATGGGACAATTACCACTTCTAAGTCGTACACAATTGGATACCTAAAGCAGGTTCCAGATTTAGATGAAAACCTAACCGTTATTGACGCTGTTTTTGCTGGTGATCAAAAGATTTTTAAAATCATCAGATCTTATGAACATGCACTTAAAAATTACTCTAAGCATCCGGAAAATTCAGATTTTGAAAAAAAGTTTGAGAATGCAGAAGCAAAAATGAATGAAGAGGATGCCTGGACGGCGGAAGTGGACGTTAAAAACATCCTTAATCAACTGAAAATTACCGATTTAGATCAAAAGGTGGGTAGCATGTCGGGTGGCCAGCAGAAACGAGTTGGATTAGCTCAGGTTTTAATTCAGTCACCTGATTTACTTTTATTAGATGAACCTACCAATCACTTGGATTTTGACTCGATTGACTGGTTGGAACGGTTTTTGAGTAAATACAAGGGAGCTTTAGTATTTGTTACCCATGATCGTTATTTTTTGGATCAAATTGCTAATCAAATATGGGAATTATCATTTGGTAAACTTTATAAGTATCCCGGTAATTATCAAGATTATGTCCAGAGGAAGGCTGAACTTGATGAAGAGCAAGAGGCTGCCTCTCATAAGCAGCAACGGCTTTACAAACAAGAGTTAAAGTGGATGAAAAAAGGCGCTAAAGCTCGTTCCACTAAGCAACAAGCACGAATTAATCGATTTAACGATTTAAAAGCTGATGTTGATCAGGGCAATCCAATCGATGAAGATGTCGATATTACAATGGGTCAAAAACGGCTTGGAAAAAAAGTGATTGACATTAAACACGCTAACTTAACAATTGCTCATAAGCCAATTCTAAGAGATTTCAGCATGTTAATTCAAAATGGTGAACGAATCGGAATTAGTGGTGAAAATGGTGCCGGAAAATCAAGCTTTTTAAATGTAATTGCTGGAAAGCTTCCACTTCAGTCCGGTACCATTGATATTGGTGAAACCGTTAAAATGGCATATTATACACAAAAAATGGAGAAAATCCCGGAAGACAAACGTGTTATTAGTTATTTAACCGATATCGGTGAAAATGTGGTTGATAAGGATGGAAATAAGGTCAGCGTTACTAATTTATTAGAACAGTTCCTTTTTCCTAAATTTATGCATGGAACTTTGATCCGCAAGCTTTCAGGTGGAGAAAAAAGGCGCCTTTATTTACTGAAATTATTGATGGAGCAACCAAATGTGCTTCTTCTTGATGAGCCAACTAATAATCTCGATATTGGGACCTTAACGGTTCTAGAGGATTACATCAAGCACTTTAATGGGACAACGATTACAGTATCTCATGATCGTTACTTTCTTGATAAAGTAGCTGATCGATTATTGATTTTTGATGGGAATGCTAAAATTGAGCGTTATACTGGTCAATTTACTGATTATCTACAAAAAATGAAAATGCAAAGGAAACAGGTTCATCATGATGGTAAGAACCAAACCAATAGCCGATTAGATGAAGCTAAAGATAGCACTTCCGAGAAAAAAAGCACGAAATCGAAAACCAAGTTAACGTATGCTGAAAGAATTGAGTGGGATAAGATCGATGGCAAGATTAATTCTTTAGATCGCCAGACTAAAGATGTAAAAAAACAGATGCAAGAAAATGGTTCGGATTACGATAAGTTAGCAGAGTTACAACGAAATCTTGATGAATTAAATCAGAAATCGGATCAATTAATGAACCGATGGGAATATTTGAGCCAGTACGTTGATGAGTAGTTGTTTTTATTAAAAAAGGAAGAGATTAAAATGTTAGAGGATGCATATTTAAATCTAGAACGTTACGTTTTAGATAATGGTCACAAAAAATCAGATCGAACTGGTACAGGAACCATTAGTACCTTTGGTTATCAAATGCGTTTTAACTTACAGGACGGATTTCCACTTTTAACCACTAAGGCGGTTCCCTTTCGGTTGATTAAATCAGAATTACTCTGGTTTTTGCGGGGTGATACTAACATTCGTTATTTACTTAAACATAATAATCATATTTGGGATGAATGGGCGTTTGAAAAATGGATTAATTCTGATGAATATCATGGACCAGATATGACTAATTTTGGTTTGCGTTCACAAAGTGATCCCGAATTTAATGAAGAATACCAAAAGCAGAAGAAAATATTTTGTGAACGAGTTTTAAATGACGATGATTTTGCCAAAAAATATGGCGATCTAGGCTTGGTTTACGGAAGCCAATGGCGTAACTGGAAAACGAGCAATGGTAAGGCCATTGACCAGATTAAAAATGTTATTAATACCATTAAAACTAATCCTGATTCCAGAAGAATGATTGTGAGTGCTTGGAATCCAGAAGATATTCCTAGTATGGCTCTTCCACCTTGTCATGTAATGTTTCAGTTTTACGTAAACGATGGCAAGTTAAGTTGTCAACTGTATCAGCGTAGTGGTGATATTTTTTTAGGAGTTCCATTTAATATTGCAAGTTATGCTTTACTTACTAGTTTAATTGCCAAAGAGGTCGGATTAATTCCTGGTGACTTTGTCCATACGTTGGGTGATGCTCATATTTACAGTAATCACATTGATCAAGTCAAAGAGCAGTTAACGAGAAAGCCACACTCAGCTCCACGTCTATGGCTAAATCCCGATAAGGAAAGTATTTTTGATTATGATATGGATGATATTAAGGTGGTTGATTATCACCACGACAAGCCAATTAAAGCGTCAGTGGCAGTATAGGAGATTATTATGTTAGCTTATATTTGGGCAGAATCAAATGGACATGTCATTGGAAAAGATGGTAAATTACCCTGGCACTTGCCGGATGACATGCAATTTTTTAAACGTAATACGATCGATCATCAAATTCTAGCTGGTAGAACCACGTATGATAGTTTTAAAAGACCATTACCAAGACGCAAAAATTTGGTTTTGACTCACCGCCCGCAGAGTGATTTTCCGAGTGGGGTTGTGACCTTTAAAACGGTTGATGAATTTTTGAAGTATGCAAAAAGATACCCTAATGAAATGATTTTTGTGGTTGGTGGAACGTCCGTATTTGAAGATTTGTTGCCATTTGTTGATTATCTATATCGTACTAGTATCAATCATGATTTTGATGGGGATGTTAAAATGATTGATATTGATTATTCTCAATTTGAATTAGAAAAGAAGATTTCCGGAAAAGTTGATGAACATAATGTTTATCCGCATACTTTTGAGATATTTAAGCGTAAGAAATAAGAGGTAAGAAATTGAGAAAAAGTTTTTATGAGTTTTTAATGACTAGAAGACATCCAGGGAGTTCTGATCCGATTGCGGAATTTGCTAATAATGCGTTCTTTGATCAATTATTTCCAAAGCAAGAGGATAATTTTGAAAGGCTTTCTAAGTACTTGGAGGAAAATGCTGGTTATTTACCATCCATGACAATTTTTGATGATGCATGGAAAGAGTATCTTGCCTACCTCGATTAACGATAAAGGAGCAGTAAATGGGAAGTAATATACAATGGTTTCCTGGACACATGGCGAAAGCTATTCGTCAGTTTGAGGAAAATGTCCATGTTGTTGATATTATTTTTGAATTGGTTGATGCAAGGATTCCGTATTCATCGATTAATCCAGAGATTAAGCGGGTATCAGGTAATAAGCCACGCTTGTTTATTTTAACTAAATCTGATTTAGCTGATCCAAAGATGACTAAAGAATGGTTAGATTACTTTAATAGTACGGGATTATCGGCCATCTCAATTGATTCAAAATCACGTGGAGTCAGAAATAAGATTGAGACTGCTGCTCGGAAAGTTCTGAAGGATAAGTTAGAGCAATCGCAAGCAAAGGGCCTAAAGAAAGACATCATTAAAGCTATCTGTGTGGGAGTTCCGAACGTAGGCAAGTCAACTTTGTTGAATCAGTTAGTTAGTAAAAGATCAGCAGCGGTTGGCAATCGTCCAGGAGTAACTAAGGGCCAACAATGGTTAACCTCCAGTAAAACGATGGATTTATTAGATACTCCCGGAATATTGTGGCCAAAGTTTCAAAATCAGGAGATTGCTGATAAATTAGCGTTAACGGGAGCAATTAAGGAGAGTATTTATCATCCTGATGATATTGCTTTATTTGCACTTCATTTTTTTCGTAGTCACCATAGCGACGAGATCTTGAGACGTTATCATTTGGGTCCGTCCGATTTAAATCTAAGTGATGTTGAGTTATTACTTAAAATTACTGAAAAGATTGGAATGAAAGACGATTACGACCGAGCCAGCGTCAGGATTATTAATGATGTTCAAGGGGGAAAATTAGGACGTTTTACGTTAGATTCCCTTGAACTGGTGGAAAGAAATGAACATGGCAATGACGATTAGAGAAATTTCTGAGCGGTTTGCTAACGTTGATAATGTTAGTGATCCGCTTTTTGTCCGCTTTGGGGATGATCCACGAATTGGAGTTCAAAGAATTATTAAGAGAACGTTGAAGCGAATTAATACCCAGACCGAGAAAAAACGTGATTTTTTAACCAGACTTAAATATGAAAAAGAAATATGGCAACGCGGGGTGAAGTATATTGCTGGCGTTGATGAAGTGGGCAGAGGGCCGCTTGCTGGTCCAGTAGTCGCTGGTGCGGCAATTTTACCAGTTGACTTTGATCTTATTGACGTCAATGATTCCAAAAAATTGAGTGATGAAAAAAGACGAGAACTAGTTCCAAAAATCAAAAAGGAAGCGATTGCTTACAACTATTTTGCGGTTTCAAGTCAGATGATTGATCAAGTCAATATTTATGAAGCAACTAGAATTGCCATGAAAAACGTAATTAGTAAGTTAGATCCACAGCCAGGTCATATTATTGTGGACGCAATGACAATTGATGACAGTATTCCGCAGACTAGGTTGATTAAGGGAGACTCAAAATCAGTTAGTGTTTCTGCTGCTAGTATCCTTGCTAAGGTTTTTCGAGACGATTTAATGAATGAATACGCTCGTAAGTATCCTGGATATGGATTCGAACGAAATGCGGGTTATGGAACCAAAGAACATTTACGGGCTTTAGATAAACTTGGCCCGACCCCAATTCATCGCAAGACTTTTTCACCAGTATTAAAAACAATCAATCATTAATTTACGTATTTATCCATAGACAAACCAGGAGGTAGAAAATGGATAAACGGAAATTATTGCTTAGAATCAAGTTATGTCGTGGGATTGGGATTAAAGGCGAAGCAATTCTTGCACGGTGGGTTAAGGGGACTTCAGTTGAAAACATGTCTTTATCTGAGGTTGAAGGTGAATTAATCAATCTATTAAAACGTCATCATTTGCAGACAACGAAGTTTAAGAATTCATTTTTAAGTAGTGAGTTAGAGCGATCTTTTCGTTTGAACCAAAAGTGTCATTGGATAACCATTCTTGATGATGGTTATCCTGAACAACTTGCTGATATTTATTGCGCGCCAATTGTGCTCTTTTATGTGGGTGACGTGTCGTTACTTACAACACGTTCGATTTCTGTGGTAGGAGCACGACAGTGTACAAGTTATTCAATTGCAGCAATTAAGGAAATTATTACACGTCAGGTACTTAAAAAGTTTACGATTGTGTCTGGTCTGGCTAAGGGAGTTGATTGTTTAAGTCATCAGTGTGCTTTAGCACATGATGGCCGTACAATTGCGGTGATTGGAACAGGCCTCGACCGTTTTTATCCCGCTGAATGTACGCAGCTTCAGGATAATTTGATGAGAACCAACCTGGTTATCAGTGAGTATCCATTAGGAAGTAGGCCCTTAAAATATCATTTTGTGGAACGAAATCGCATTATTGCTGGTCTTTGCGAAAAATTAATTGTTGTTGAGGCAAAGCAAAGGTCAGGAAGTTTAATTACTGCTAGTTTGGCTTTGTCTGAAAATCGGGATGTCCTTGCCATACCAGGTAATATTACTTCTCCACTTTCTAAGGGTTGTAATCAACTAATTGCTTCTGGAGCACGTCCTTGTTTGAGTGATAATGATGTTTTGGAGGATTCTTTAGTTTGACAGGTCTTTAAAACTGCAATATGATATGGAAGAAATTTAAACGGAAATTATCATGTATTAATGAAGAAAAAATAACGAGGATAATTTTAATGGCCACAACTTCTGTAGCAAAGACAAAGAAAACAACTAAAACAAAAAAACGTAAAGCAAGTTCAAGAAAGAAAAAATTAGTGATTGTCGAATCGCCAGCTAAGGCAAAGACGATTCAAAAGTATCTGGGAAGTACCTATAAGGTCGTAGCAAGTAAAGGACACGTTCGTGATCTCCCTAAGAGTAGGATGGGCGTGGACATTGAAGACGATTTTAAACCTGACTACATTTCAATTAGGGGGAAAGGTGACGTAATTAAAATGCTAAAGTCAGAGGCTAAGAAGTCGAAGATGATTTACTTAGCATCTGACCCTGATCGTGAGGGTGAGGCAATTGCCTGGCATGTTTCCCACGTGTTGAATCTTGACGTTAATGATCAAAATCGCGTGGTCTTTAACGAAATTACCAAGGATACCGTTAAGGATGCTTTTAAACATCCAAGAACGATCGATATGAATCTCGTGGATGCTCAACAAGCACGTCGGGTTTTGGATCGATTAGTGGGATATTCGATTTCTCCACTGCTTTGGAAAAAAGTAAAAAAGGGATTAAGTGCCGGACGGGTACAGTCAGTAGCATTGTGGTTAGTGATTGATCGGGAACGTCAAATTAGAAAATTTGAGCCAGAAGAATACTGGACAATTGATTCTGAATTTAAGTCTGGGCGTTCAAAGTTTAAAGCTAGTTTCTACGGTCTTAATGGCAAGAAAGCGAAACTTGCGAATAATGATGATGTACAAAAAGTTTTAAAACAAATTGATCCAAAAGCTGATTTTGATATTACAAAAGTCACTAAAAAAGAACGGCGGAGACAACCGAACGCACCATTCACAACTAGTACTCTTCAACAAGATGCTAACCGGAAATTAAATTTTAAGACTGGACGAACAATGATGGCTGCCCAGCAACTTTATGAGGGAATTAATATTGGCAAAGAAGGAAGCCAGGGTCTCATTACCTATATGAGAACTGATTCAACAAGAATCTCATCAATTGCTAAGCATGAGGCAGCTACCTTTCTTCATGAAAAGTATGGGGCAGAATACTCTGCTAATAAACCAATTAAGGGGAAAATGCCAGAAGGCGCTCAGGATGCGCACGAAGCAGTCCGACCTACATCCGTTTATCGGACTCCTGCAAACATTAAACAATATCTTACTAAGGATCAATATAAACTTTACAATTTAATTTGGTCACGATTTGTAGCTAGTCAAATGACTCCAGCAATTATGGATACTGAAACAGTAACCATTGAACAAAATGGTGTAACGTATCGTGCTAACGGCTCAAAGATGAAATTTGAAGGTTTTTTGAAAGTCTATTCAAATGGGAAAGAGAAAGATAATATCTTGCCTGATTTAAATAGTGGTGACACCGTTAAATTATCTAAAAATAATCCAGACCAACACTTTACTCAACCACCAGCTCGATACACTGAAGCCAATCTGATTAAAACTTTAGAAGAGAATGGAGTGGGACGTCCATCTACCTATTCGCCAACATTAGGTACAATTCAAAAACGTTATTACGTTAAACTAGTTGGAAAACGATTTGAACCAACCGAACTCGGTGAGATTGTAAATAAAATTATTGAAGAGTACTTTCCTGACATTGTCAACGTTGATTTCACGGCTGATGTCGAAGGAAAATTGGATGAGATCGAAGAAGCTAAAGAAAAATGGGTTGAAGTTGTAGATCACTTCTATCAACCATTTTCAAAAGAAGTTGATCATGCGGAACAGCTTATGGAAGATGTTCAAATTAAGGATGAATTAGCCGGGTTTAACTGTGAGATATGTGGTGCGCCGATGGTCGTAAAGATGGGGAAGTATGGCAAGTTTTACGCTTGTTCACGCTTTCCTGATTGCCGCAATACTCAAGCAATTGTCAAAGAAATTGGTGTAACTTGTCCGAAGTGTAAGAAAGGCCAAGTTATTGAACGTAAAACAAAAAAGAATCGGTTGTTTTATGGATGTTCACGTTATCCTGAATGTGACTTTGTTTCATGGGATAAGCCAATTGGACGAGATTGTCCAAAGTGTGGTCATTTCTTGGTTGAAAAAAAGGTTCGCGGTGGCATGCAAGTGATTTGTCCAAACGGCGATTATAAAGAAGACATTCAGAAATAATTAAAATAGCTGTTCCTCGGAACGGTTTTATTTATAAGGTAAAATGTAAAAAGTTACTTTAACTTAGGAAAAACTAATGCAAAACAAAAAACTAATCAAACTATTCGTAAAATATATTGTAAACGAACGTCAATATTCAAAAGACACGGCTAAAGCTTACGAAGACGATCTTGAGGAATTTAATGTATTTCTACAGACGTCAGGAAATGCTAAAAGCTTTAAAAATATCGACAATTTTGACGTTGAAGTTTTCTTAGGTACTTTGCACGATAGAGGAGATGAGAATAGCACCATCGCTCGTAAAATTTCTTCATTAAGGTCTTTTTTTAATTTTTTGCTAAACAATGAACTAATTTCGGACAATCCGTTTGAATATGTTCACATAAAAAAGCATAATAAGCATTTACCAAGATTCTTTTATCAAAAAGAATTAGACATTCTTTTTAAAACAGCCGCAAGTAATCAGGACAAACGAATTGCTACTCGTGACAGTGCCATTCTTGAGGTTCTATACGGGACGGGAATGAGAGTCAGTGAGTGCTCCAATCTTGATATTAACGACATTGATTTTGATAATCGAATCATGCTTGTTTTAGGTAAGGGAAACAAGGAACGTTATCTGCCATTTGGAAGGTATGCTAAAAGTGCTATTTTACGATATATGGAGAAATGCCGAACGCCAATTATGCGTAAATATCATAAAGACCATCTTTACTTATTTATCAATCAGCATGGTGATAAACTGTCAAGCCGCGGTATTGAATACATTTTAGATGGAATTATGAAAAGAAGTGGTCTTAATAGTTCAATTCATCCTCACATGCTTCGTCATACATTTGCCACTCAAATGTTGAATAATGGAGCTGATCTTAGAACTGTTCAGGAATTGCTTGGTCATTCTGATTTATCTACAACCCAAATTTATACTCATGTTACCAAAGAAGGACTACTTAAGAACTACCAGAAGTTCTTTAAGCGTCCTGATGAAGATAATCCAAACTAACTTTTGAAGGGAATTTAATTATGACAGTAAAATTTGAAGCTACCACAATTTGCGCCATCAGACATAATGGTCACGTTGCACTAGCTGGTGACGGTCAAGTTACTATGGGAGAAAAAGTTATCATGAAGGGAACCGCACATAAAATCCGTCGGATCTTTGATGGGAAAGTTGGAGTCGGTTTTGCTGGAAGTGTTTCTGATGCATTTAACCTAGAAGAAAAGTTTGAAAAAAAGTTGAAAGAATATAGCGGCAACTTAAAAAGAGCTTCAGTAAAATTAGCTCAAGAATGGCGCGGCGATCAACAGTTACAAAAACTTGAGGCCATGCTAATTGTTGCCGATCATGATAATTTGCTTTTAGTATCTGGTTCAGGAGAAGTAATTGAGCCAGACGATGATATTTTAGCAATTGGATCTGGTGGTAATTTTGCATTAGCAGCAGCCACTGCAATGAAACATAAGGCGCCTGAAATGTCAGCTGAAGAAATTGCCAAAGCTGCTATTAACATTGCTGCTGACATTGATATTTTTACTAATCACAATGTAATTTCTGAAGAACTATAAACCGAGGTATTAATTAATGACAAAAGAAGAACAAATGACACCAAAAGAAATTGTTTCCCAATTAGATAATTATATTGTTGGACAGGACGATGCTAAGAAGTCTGTAGCAATCGCGTTGCGTAATCGTTACCGTCGTCTTCAATTAAGCCCACAGATGCAAGAGGACATTACTCCTAAAAACTTATTGATGATCGGTCCCACTGGAGTTGGTAAGACAGAAATTGCACGTCGTTTGGCTAAGATTGTAGACGCTCCATTTGTCAAAGTAGAAGCAACCAAATTCACTGAAGTTGGATACGTTGGTGGAGATGTTAATTCAATGGTTCGTGATTTAGTTGAGAGCTCAGTTCAAATGGAAAAGAAAATTGAGTTTAAAAACGTTAGACGTGAAGCTGAAAAGAAAGCGAATAAGGACTTGGCTGAGATCATTTCACGCGAAGAAAATCACGTAGATGATCCAGAAGCAATCGCAAATAACGATAAAAAATTAGAAGATACGGTCAAAGAGTTTAATAAGGCGTTTAAGAAGGGTAAGCCAATTGATCTATCTTGGTTAACTCAAAAAGATCCCTTCATGGATAATGACGAAAAGAATAAAATTAAAAATGATGCCGATCAAATTTTAAATCAAATTGAAAACGGCGAGTTAGAGGACCATGAAGTTAAAATCTCCATTGATGACCCAGCAACTGCACTAAACGCGGACAACAGCAAAATGGAACAAATGGGAATTAACTTGCAGGGATTAGAGAGTATGCTGCCAAAGAAGCAAGTTGAAAGAGTCCTTCCGTTAAAAGAAGCTCGTGAAGCATTAATCAATCAAGAATCAGAAACACTAATTGACGATGCCAAAGTGAATGGCTCAGCAATTAAACGTGCCGAAAATACCGGGATTATTTTTATAGATGAAATTGATAAATTGACTGGTGGAAACAAACAAACTCGTGGAGAAGTGTCAAGAGAAGGTGTTCAACGAGACATTTTACCAATCGTTGAAGGTGTAAATGTAAATACTAAGTATGGAGTCATAAATACCAATCACATCTTGTTTATCGGTTCCGGTGCTTTTGCTGATAGTAAGCCTTCAGATTTAATTCCTGAACTGCAAGGTCGATTTCCAATTCGAGTAGAATTAAATGATCTAAGTAAGAATGACTTTGTTAAAATTTTAACTGAACCGAGTGATGCATTAATTAAGCAATATGTAGCATTAATTGGGACGGATAATATTAAAGTAACTTTTACTAAGGAAGCAATTGAAAAAATTGCTGATATTGCATATTCTGTTAACCATGATACTGATAATATCGGGGCTAGACGGCTTCACACAATTCTAGAAAAATTACTTGAAGATATTTTGTATGAAGGACCAGATATGCATATGGGTGATATTACGATTAACCAACAATACGTTGAAGACAAAGTTGGTAATCTTGCGGCTGATGAAAATATAGCACGATATATTTTATAGTTTCTACATTTTGTGAAATAATATATAAAGAAAGGGAGGGATTAAATTGCCAGTTACACTAAAAAATGATTACTTAACGGTTCGAATTAATCAAAAAGGTGCTGAGATTGTTTCGGTTAAGGATCAAAGCGGTACTGAATATATTTGGGGTGCTAATAAAAAGTACTGGAAGCGTCATGCACCGATCTTGTTTCCAATCGTTGGTCGACTTCAAGATGATGATTATATTTACGATGGAAACAGTTATCATATGTATCAGCATGGTTTTGCTAGAGATAGTGAGTTTGAGATCGAATCTCACAACCAAACCGAAGTCAATTTTATGTTGCATTCGAGTGCGGCTACTAGAAAGATTTATCCCTTTAACTTTAATTTATCTATTCACTATGAGCTAGATGAACACACCATTGCGGTTGAAATGGTAGTAGAAAATATCAATCCAGATCCAATGTATTTCTCATTAGGAGCTCATCCAGGATTCAACGTCCCATTGTTTCCTAAGAAAGAAACATTTGATGATTATTCGGTCTCGATTGCTCCAAAGCATGACTATAAAACTGTTAGAATTGATCAGAATGGATACAGTAATATTAAACATCCAATTGAAAAAACGCTGAACGATCCACTACAGTTAAATCGTAACCTATTTATTCATGATGCAAAGGTGCTTGATGTATCTGATAATGAGCAAACTACCGTTATGCTCCAATCAGATGTCACCGAGCATGGAGTCGCTTTGACTGCTTACGACTGTAAGTACATTGGTATCTGGTCAACTTATCCTAAAAATGCTCCCTTTGTGTGTTTAGAACCATGGTGGGGAATTGCTGATGAGGAAGGCAGTACTGGATTTTTAAAAGATAAGGCCGATATAAGTAAACTTGACCCGAACGAAAGCTTAAATGCTGATTTTGATATTACTTTCTTCTAAATAAGATTAAATTAAATAAGGGACACTCGTTGAGTGCCCCTTATTTATGCTGTTTTTTTGAAGGAATGGATTTCTTTACGTATTTTAAGTACCAGTAATAAAGACCAAACGGAACGAGATTTTCATCTCCATGAATAATCTTAATGATGTTGTTACGGTGGCGATAGAAAGTAAATATTGTTAAACAAATTGCTAGAATTGTCAGTGCTGGATCGTTTTCAAATAATGATGCAATAACAATAATGGTAAAGCCTAGCATACTAGCAAGACTTACCATACTAGTAACAAAGATACAGATAATCCAAGTTCCGGCCGCAATGCAGAAAAAGACGAAGTTATATGCCCAAAGCATCCCGGCACTAGTTGCAACTGCCTTACCACCACGAAAATGATCAAAAATTGAATAAGTATGGCCTAAGATCGCTGCCAGTCCAAAAATGAGTGGGTACCATGAATGGATTCCAAACTGCATTGGTAACCAAGTAGCAATGGCGCCCTTAGCAATATCAAGAATCATCACAATGGTTCCTGCAAACCATCCTAGTACCCGATAAGTGTTGGTAGCTCCAATATTTTTGGAGCCATGTCGTCTAATGTCGATATGAAAAAATACTTTGCCAATCCAAATTCCGTTGGGAATTGATCCCAATAAATAAGCAAAGATTAGGAGAATAATAAATTTAACCATATCTTCCTCCGTATTATTAATGTAATATATAAGTCCCAAAAGTTTATTCTATCATTAAAAAGATGATTTTAAAATTTAGTTTGGAAAAATGAGCTAACTTTAAAACGTCTTTGCAATCAAGTTTAAATAGGTTATTATTAAAAACGATGACTAAAAGAAGGAGTCTTTCCTAATGACACAGGCAAAAAAGCAAGAGTATGATGACTCTTCAATTCAAGTTTTACATGGTTTAGAAGCAGTTCGAAAACGACCTGGTATGTACATAGGTTCTACTGATTCAAAGGGATTGCACCATTTAGTTTACGAAATTGTTGACAATGCAGTCGATGAAGCATTAGCTGGCTATGGTGATGAAATCAACGTTACCATTCACGAAGATGATAGTATCACAGTGGTTGATCATGGGCGTGGTATGCCAACTGGAATGCATTCTTCTGGAAAACCAACTCCTGAAGTAATTTTAACGGTTCTTCATGCTGGTGGGAAATTTGGCCAAGGAGGATATAAAACTTCTGGGGGATTGCACGGAGTTGGGTCAAGTGTTGTTAATGCACTTTCAACTCATTTAACGGTTCAAATTGTCCGTAATGGTACTCTTTATCAAGAAGATTTTAAAAATGGTGGGCATCCTGTTGGAACCCTAAAAAAAATTGGAAAAACCAATAAACATACCGGAACGACTGTCACATTTAAACCTGATCCGGACATCTTTACTACTACAACTTATAATTATGATATCTTGGCAGAACGGCTTCGTGAGTCTGCCTTTTTGCTGAAGGGCGTTAAAATAACGCTTAAAGATGAAAGACCCGGAAAGATTCGTGAAGATGAGTTCCAGTTCAAAGATGGCATCAAAGAATTTGTTGATTATTTAAACGAGGGTAAAAGTACCCTTGGGAAAGTTATGTATTTCGATGGTAAAAAAGATGGCATCGAAGTTGAAGTTGCTGCTCAATACAATGACGGCTATACCGAAAATATGCTTTCATTTGTTAACAATGTGAGAACTAAGGACGGTGGGAGTCATGAAGCCGGCTTTAGGAGTGCATGGACCAAGTCCTTCAATGAATACGCTAGAAAAGTTGATTTATTAAAAGATAAAGACAAGAACCTGGAGGGAAACGATGTTCGTGAGGGGTTAACTGCTGTCGTAGCGTTAAAAGTACCTGAAGAACTGCTCCAATTTGAGGGTCAAACTAAAGAAAAGTTGGGAACCCCGATTGCAAGGTCAGTTGTTGATAGTGTTGTTTCAGAACAATTACTTTATTACCTCATGGAAAATAGTGACTTTGCTAAAACTTTGATTAAAAAGGCCACCAATGCGCGCACAGCGCGTGAGGCTGCTAAAAAGGCTCGGGAAGAAAGTCGACATGGTAAAAAGAAAAAGAAACGAGAACGACTCCTTTCTGGGAAACTGACCCCAGCTCAGTCAAAAGATACGAGTGAAAACGAATTATTTCTAGTTGAAGGAGATTCGGCCGGAGGCTCCGCTAAGCAAGGACGAGATCGAAAGCATCAAGCAATTTTACCGTTACGTGGGAAGGTTCTAAACACTGAACGTGCTAAACTTCCCGATATTATGAAAAATGAGGAAATTAGTACGATTATCTACACAGTAGGAGCGGGTGTAGGAACTGATTTTAAGATCGAGGAATCAAATTATGACAAAATTATTATCATGACAGATGCGGACGATGATGGTGCCCACATTCAGATCCTCCTTTTAACTTTCTTCTATAAATACATGCGGCCAATGATTGAAGCAGGTAAGGTATATATTGCATTACCGCCACTTTATAAATTGCAACATGGTAAGGGGAAGAGATCCAAAGTAGAATATGCTTGGACCAATGAAGAACGTGATCAAGACATTAAAGATTTTAAATCAGGATATTCGTTACAGCGTTTCAAAGGTTTGGGCGAGATGAACGCGGATCAATTATGGGAAACTACGATGGATCCTGCCAAAAGGACTTTAATTCGAGTTCGAATCGATGATGCAGCTGATGCAGAACGACAAGTATCAACTTTAATGGGTAATAAAGTAGAACCACGTCGAAAATGGATTGAAAATAACGTTCAATTTAATCTCGAAGAAGACGGAAGTATTTTAGATAATACTGAGAAAAATTAGCTTGGAGGTGATGAAATGGCACATAGATCTAAAATTAAAGATTTAACTCTTTCAGAAGTTATGGACGAACGGTTTAGTCGTTATTCTAAATCAATTATTCAAGAGAGAGCATTGCCAGACGTCCGTGATGGACTTAAACCCGTTCAAAGACGGATTTTGTATGCCATGAATAAGGATGGCAATACTTCTTCTAAAGGATTTAGAAAAGCAGCTAAATCAGTTGGTAACGTCATGGGTAATTTTCATCCTCATGGCGATAGTTCAATCTATGAAGCTATGGTTCGTATGAGTCAAGACTGGAAACTACGGGAACCGTTGATTGAGATGCACGGAAACAATGGTTCAATGGATGGTGACCCTCCAGCAGCCATGCGTTACACAGAAGCTCGCTTAAGTAAAATATCAGATGAAATGTTGCGGGATATCGATAAGGATACCGTTGATTGGGTTTTAAACTTTGATGATACGGAGTATGAACCTGTCGTTCTTCCTTCTAGATTTCCTAACTTACTAGTAAATGGTGCTACTGGAATTTCAGCGGGATATGCCACCGAAATCCCACCACACAATCTCGGTGAAGTAATTGATGCATTAATTTATCTACAAAAGCATCCAAATGCCACACTTGATAGTCTGATGAAGTACGTTAAAGGACCAGACTTTCCAACTGGCGGAATCATTCAGGGACTTGACGGAATTAAACAGGCCTACGAAACTGGTAAGGGACGCATCATGATCCGTTCTAAAACTTCAATCGAAGCATTACGTGGAAATAAACAGATGATCAAGATAACCGAAATTCCTTATGAAGTTAATAAGGCTCAATTAGTCAAACAAATTGACGAAGTTAGGATCAACAAAAAAATCGATGGAATTGCCGAAGTAAGAGACGAATCAGATCGCGAAGGATTGACGATTGCAATTGAATTGAAACGGGACGTTGATAGTACTAGTATCTTAAATTACTTGTTCAAAAATACTGACCTGCAAATTTCGTATAATTTTAATGTCGTTGCTATTAGCAATATGGCACCAAAAAGGCTTTCTCTAAAAGAAATCTTAGTTGCTTACTTGGATTATCAACGCGATGTTATATCTAAAAGAACTAAATTTAATTTAGATAAAGCCAATGCACGACAACACATTGTCTTGGGTTTGATTAAGGCATTATCAATCCTAGACCAGGTGATTAAAACCATTCGTGCTAGTAAAGATAAACAAGATGCACGAAATAATTTAATTTCTGAATACGATTTTTCCGAAAAACAAGCGGATGCGATTGTTGCCTTACAATTGTATCGTTTAACTAATACAGATGTTACTGAATTAAAAAAAGAAAACGCTGATTTGGCAGCTAAAATTGCTGAATATGAGACTATTTTAGCAAGTCCAGATGAACTTGACTCTGTTTTAAGAAGCGAACTTAGAGATATTGCAAAACGTTACCGTAATCCACGCCGTACTAAAATTGAAGACAAAATTCAAAATCTGGAAGTTAGTGAGGAAGTTACGCTTCCGGACGAAAATGTAATGGTAATGGTAAGTAATGATGGTTATCTAAAACGCAGTAGTCTTCGCTCATTTAATGCGTCTGAGATCACTGATAACGGCTTAAAAGACGATGACCATGCCGTTTACCTAAATGAATTAAACACTCGTGATTCGCTGTTTATGTTCACTGACAAGGGTAATATGATTTATCGCCGTGTTTATGAAGTCGAAGACGTTAAGTGGAAAGACACGGGAGAACATATCTCAAGAATGAATGGGCTTGATGCCAATGAAAAAATCATTGCGGTTTATGACTTCTCTGATCTAAGTAAACAAGATGGTGAATTTGTAATTACAACTAGTGCTGGCCATATTAAGCGCACTGAATTTAGTAAATTACTTCCCAGTCGTACCTATAAAAGTCGCGCTGCAATGTATGAAAAATTGAAGGAACCGCTATCAAAAGTAGTCAATGTCTCATACAATCGGGTTGAAGATCCTGGTAGTGTCTTATTGATGACAGAAAAGGGAATGGCCCTTAGATACGACTTGCAGGAAGTTTCGTTGAATGGTCCGAGGACCACAGGAGTGAAGGCAATTAGTTTAGCTGATGATGATCACGTCGTTAACATGCAATTTGTAAATGATGAGTCTGAAATTGGAGTTGTTTTCCAAAATGGGAACTTTAAAAAGATGAGAGTAAGCGACATTCCAGTGACTAGCCGCGCACGAAAAGGAATTAAAGTCTTAAAGGAATTTAAAACCAAAAGTAATCTGTTAGCTGATTTTATCAAAATTGATTCTAGTGATGAAACGCTTAAAATTTATACTGATCACGCGACTTCACACGAAGTGGTCTTGGGTGACTATGGTACGTCAGGTCGTTTATCAAACGGGTCGTCCGTAATGAATACGAAGATGATTGGAACTCCAATTTTAATTGCCCATGACACTTTAAAACAATCTCAAGTTGATAATTTGCTATAGTAAATATAGTGATTTCGTGATAATATACACAATATAATAATAAATGTTAGTGCGAGGTATTAGTTTTGAGAGAATCTAAGAGGGAATCATTATTTTCATCCAAGGCTTTGGTATATTTCTTACAATTATCTGAATCGCTGAACTATACAAAAGCTGCGGGTATTTTAGGAATTACACAGCCTGCACTATCCCAACAAATTAAAAAATTAGAAAATAAGCTCCATGCTAACTTATTTTATTCTGTTGGTAAACAAATTCATTTAACCGATGCGGGTTATACTTTAAAAAATGCTACCGAGGAAGTATATGGAATCCTTGATAATGCTACTGATGAAATTGAATCATATTCAAGCTCAATCCGTGGAACAATTAAGGTTGGAATTCTTTCTGCAATTGAAGATGAAATATTTGAAAATTTTGCCCTATATTTCTATGAAAAGAATCCAGATTTGCGAATTGAAATGTACATGTTGACTCAACAAACATTAATCTCTGATCTTGAAAGTGGAAGAATTGATTTAGCCATTATGTACCTACCAAACGAGAAATTGCATAATTGGAAGGGAATGGCCATTAAACCGATTACTCACGATACTTTGTGCTATGTTCATCATGATAAAAGTAAAATTGGAAGTAAAATCAATCTTAAAAAAGTTGTTGGGCCAATGGTAGGTTTCCCCAATGGTTATTACTTTAATCAATTTTTAAAGAACATTTACAGCGCCAAGCGCTATGAAATGCCAAAAATGGAAGCATGTTTTACAAGACCAGTGCAAATCATAGAATTTGCTTTATCATCTGGGTTAAATACCATTCTGCCGAAGACCTTTATGATGACACGTGATCGAACTAAAATGGCTCAAAAGAATACTTATTATACTGATATTATTCCTGATTTTTCTCTTCAAGCCGTTGCCGTCTATCGTGATACTAAAGATGGTATTCCGCGGTTAAATAAATTATTTGACGAATTTAGTGGTTTTGTAGGAGAATATGAGCAGGCTAAAGATGTATACTTAAGTAGTATTAATATAGAAGTTAGAGATCGTCAGAGACTCTTGGAAATATGGAAAAAGAGGAGAGAGAATCATGAGTAAAGAACTAGTTTTTGGACATAAAGTACCGGATACGGATGCAATTGTGGCTGCAATGGCACTCGCATATTTGAAGAAGCAAGACGGGTATGATGTAGAAGCAGTCGCTTTAGGCAATCCCAATGCTGAAACTAAGTATGTGCTTGATTACTTTGATACTAAGGCACCACGTGTGATTGAACGTGCAAAGCCTGAAGTTGATAAAGTAATGCTAGTCGACCACAACGAACCTCAACAAAGTGTAAGTGATATTGATCAATTAACCGTAACTGATGTTGTCGATCATCACCGAATTAATGGCTTTAACACTGCTGCACCTTTGTATTATCGTGCTGCACCTTATGGATGCTGCAGTACAATTATTACTAAGATGTTTTCAGAAGAGGGTATTAAAATTCCCAAGAAATTAGCCGGTTTAATGTTATCAGCCATTATCTCTGACACTTTATTGTTAAAATCACCGACTACTACTGATTTTGATCGCGATGCACTCAAAGCTTTAGCTGACATTGCCGGAATCGATGATTACGAAGATTATGGTGTTAAAATGCTTAAGGCCGGGACTAACGTTGACGCAAAAACTGATCAACAACTTATTGACGGAGATGCTAAGTCATTTACGTTAGGTGGTAAGAATGTCAGGATCGACCAAATTAACGTTGTCGATTTAGACGATATTACCAAACGTGCTGATGATATTAAGAAAGCTATGAAGGCTGAATCTAAGGATAAGGGCTATGATTTATTCTTAGTGCTTGTAACCAATATTCTTGATAGTAATTCAGAACTAATTGTAGTTGGGGAACCAAAGAGCGTGGTCGAACAAGCTTTTGATAACAAATTCAATGATGATGACATTATGAATTTGCCTGGAGTCGTTTCTCGAAAGAAGCAAGTTGTCCCCCCATTAACTGATGCATTAGAAAAAGAATAGTTATAAAAAATCCACTTAATTGTGGATTTTTTGGTTTAAAACAAATTGTTTGCTATTTAATTGGATAAGATATAAATTAAATATAGAAACAAATAGGAGGTTTATATTATGGCTGAAAATAATAAAGATGATTTGAGAAACCGCTTAACACCTGAGCAATACAACGTAACTCAAAATGCTGGAACTGAACCTGCATTTACTGGCAAATATGATGATTTTTATAAAAAAGGAATCTATGTTGATGTTGTAAATGGTAAGCCATTATTTAGTTCTGCTGATAAGTATGACGCTGGTTGTGGCTGGCCATCATTTACTAAACCAATTAGTGAAGACGAATTAAAGAATGATACTGATACTTCTTTTGGTATGATTAGACAAGAAGTTCGTGGTGCAGACTCTAAGTCCCATCTAGGACACGTCTTTCCAGATGGACCGCAAGACAAGGGTGGTTTACGTTACTGTATTAACTCTGCCGCTCTTAAGTTCATCCCTTATGATAAGATGGACGAAGAAGGGTATGGCAAATACAAAAAGTTTGTTGAATAATACAAATAACTGAAATAGAGGTCTTTATTAATGAGTGAAAAAAAAGAAACAGCAATTTTTGCCGGTGGTTGTTTCTGGTGCATGGTCCAACCATTTGATCAGATGCCAGGAATTATTTCCGTTGTATCTGGATACACAGGTGGTCATGTCCCAAATCCAACTTATGAGCAAGTTGCTTCAGGTACTACTGGTCACACCGAAGCAGTTAAAATTACTTTTGATCCGGGCATCATTTCATATAAAAAATTAGTTGAAATCTATTGGCATCAAACTGACCCAACCGACGCAATGGGGCAATTCCAGGACCGTGGTGATTCTTATCGTCCCGTAATTTACGTGAATAGTCCCGAACAACGTAAAATTGCTGAAGAATCTAAGAAAGAGTTAGAAAATAGTGGCGAGTTTGATGAACCAATTGTAACGAAAATTGAAGACGCTCAACCGTTTTATCCGGCTGAAGACTATCATCAAGACTTCTACAAGAAGAATCCACTTCGATACGCCATCGAAGAAAGTGGCGGACGGAAAAAATTCATTGATGATCATTGGAAGAAGTAAATAAGTTAACAAAAAGAATGTCAATTTGACATTCTTTTTTAATGACTAGTTATATGTAGTAAAATAAAAGTGGTATGAGATTAGTAATAAAGTGATTCTAATCTCATACTAATACTGAGTATATTCTGGGAGGTATTATAATGACTGAAGAAAAGATAAGACCAAATAAATCGCAAGACGTTTGGAAAGATACCGGTGAAAACGTTGAATTTGCCACTTTAGAGCTAACTAGAAAAGATCAAAAGGCGGCTCAAGAAGGAATCCAAGATTTTGCTGATCGTTCACAATCTATTATTAGATCAATGAGAATTAGAGAACCTGAAGCAAACCTTAGAGTTGCCATTGGTTTTAGTAGTAAAGCTTGGGATTACTTGTTTCCGAAGGCTAATAAACCTAAAGAATTAGAGGACTTTACAGGCGTTAATGGTCCAAACTATTCGATGCCATCATCTGAGGGAGATATCTTTCTTCATATTCGTGCTAATACTGAAGCCGTTGTATACGAAGTTACTACACAATTCATGCTCTTTTTAAGAGATTTTACTAAAGTAGTGAACGAAACTCATGGTTTTAGATATTTAGAGGGAAGAGCTATCATTGGTTTCATTGATGGGACTGAAGTTCCACAAGTTGAAGATGTTGCTCCATACGCGCTTATTGGTGATGAAGATCCCGAATTTATCAATGGTTCATATGCTTTTGCACAAAAATGGCATCATAACATGGACTATTGGAATCACCTAGATACTACTACTCAAGATAAAGCCATTGGAAGAGAGAAATTTTCTGACTTAGAATTACCTGATGAAGAAAAATTTAAAAATGCCCATAATGTAACTTCAAACACATCCGTTGACGGAGTTGAACAAAAAATTGTCAGGATGAATGTTCCTTATTCTGATCCTGCTAACAATGATACAGGAACTTACTTTATTGCGTATTCACGATACTGGCACGTTATTAAGGGCATGCTTCAACAGATGGTTGATGAAGATGATTTCTTGTTAACGTTCTCAACCTTATTAACTGGTCAAACGTTTTTCATCCCTTCAAGACCAATGCTTGAAAAAATTGCTGATGGGGATTTGAATTAGTCATCAGTAAATTTTTAAAAATTATTGATTAATTATCATTGACAAAAACGTTGGTTAAGCATAATGTATTGTCTAAAGAAAATGCTAAGAAAAGATGAGTACTGAACCAACCATGATACAGAAAGCAAGCGACGCTGAGATGTTTGCATATTGGCATTTAGAAAAATGGTCTTGGAGCATATATAGACAAGTTATTTACAAGTCATATTTGGATGGCGTCCATTAGAGCGCTATACACTGCTTAATTTATTCTAGATATAATTAGCAATGTTACTGAGGATTGGCAGAAAACTGACAATCAAGGCTCGGTGGTACCGCGTTTATTCGTCCAAGCTCTTGAAACTTTTGTTTCAAGAGCTTTTTTGTATTTTCTTTTAATATAATAAAACAACGGAGGCATAATATGTCTGATAATATTTTTGATTTAGCAATCATTGGAACAGGATCAGTTGGTTCGGCGGCAGGATATTACGCCAGTCAAAATAATAGCAATATTTTAGAGCTAGATATTGCTAAACCTCCACATACACTAGGATCACATCACGGGCAGACTAGAATTATCCGGCATGCCTATGGTGAGGGAGAGAAGTATATCCCACTACTACTAGAAGCTCAAAGATTATGGGATAAACTTCAAGAACAGAGCGGTAAGCGTCTTTTCCATAAAACCGGTGTTCTGCCGTTGGGCCAAAAGATTCAGCATTTTTAAATAATATCAAAGCGTCTGCCAATGACTACGATATTGATATTGTTCCTTATACTTCAACTGAAATTCACGATCAATGGCATAACTGGAATTTTAAAGATCAATACGAAGGGATTTTAGAGCCAGGTGCAGGGTATTTAGAGTCAGAGGAAATTATTAAAACATATATCGAAGGTGCTAAAAATAATGGCGTTACCCAAAGCTTTGATGGTTTTGTTAGAAAGATTGATCAGCAAGACAATGGAATTGTTAAGATTAAAACACAAGATTATACTTTTTATGCCAAAAATGTCATTTTATCAGTAGGAACCTGGGTCAAACAACTATTGCCAAATTTACCAATCACGCCAACAAGAAAAGTATTTGCATGGTTTAACGTCTCCGATAACGGTTTAAATGAAAATGAAGGGTTCCCAGCTTTTACGGTAGAACTTGCAGATGCTATTCAGTATTACGGTTTCCCAGGAAGTAATGGCACCATTAAAATTGGACGTCACCAGGGTGGTCAAAAGATTAAAAATAGAAAAGAAAGGGGCAATTTTGGCGATTATTCTGAAGATTTAGATGAAATCGATCCATTACTAAAGCATCATTTGACAGGGACTGATGGTATTGACCATGGTGGTACATGTTCGTATGATCTTTCTCCTGACGGTGATTTTATTATTGATCGGATTCCATCCATGAATAAGATTCAAATTGTAACTGGATTAAGTGGACACGGATTCAAATTTTCCAGTGTACTTGGTAAACTATTAAGTGATCAAGCTCTTGGAAAATCAAATCCTTATAACTTAGAACCATTTAGATTAGACCGGTTTAACCACTGAAAATAATCAAAAATTTAATCGATGAAATAACAACAAATGCTGTTGTTATTTTTTTGAAAGCAAGCCAATAATGAAGGTTATTTAAAAGCACTCATTATTAGCGTATCATTGAGTATAGAAACTATTTAAATAAGACTTTGATGTTGACCGAACGTTGAGCTTTAATGGTGTTGAAATAGATTCAGAAATTGTAAATGCAATTAAACAACTAGCAAAACGTAATGAAATTATCTTTGATTCAACCAGGCCAATCAGATATCTAATTTCAAGCGTACCAACATTTAAAAATAAGACATTAGTAGGTGCAAACGGGGCGCTTGTATCAAGAAATGGTCATACTTATTCAATAAAACCCATTAGTAATTGTGATATACAATTGACTAAAAATATCATTCAAAAATACGATTTAAATTACATAATTGATGATAATTGGAATTACAGTGATAAAGTAAGCGCTTTAAATCCAATATTTAAGCAACTAGACTCAAATCAATTAGCTGAAAATGTAGCTATCTCATCAATCAAAAAAGCCGTTAAAATCATTTTATTGGACATAAATAGTGACTTAATTGATAAAATACAGTATTCATTAAACAAAATACGTCATTTTGGCGAAAAGAATATTGATCTGACAGCTCAAAATATTAACAAATTCAGTACATTAAGAATTATAACCGATAGCAACTATTAGAAACTAGATTGCGTTTGGAAACGATAGTAACGATCAAGAATTACTCGCGAAAACTTTTAAAAGTAGATGAATCTACAGTCAGATCAAATTATTGTGAATCCAAATGATGAAGTTGCAAAATCAATTTAAAGTTATACAAATGATGATAATCTAAAATAAGTATGAATGGGTCTTTTATTAATATTAAGCCTACTTCGTATAATATATATTATGTAAACTAGAAAAAGAATAAATAATTAAATGTTTCCCTCTATAAATATATATTAAAAAGAACACCATTTTTGGTGTTCTTTAATTTCCAACTTATTTTATCTATTAATATCTTTGATCCATCCTAATGCAAGAGCTCCACTACCTAAATGGGTTCCAATTGCTGGTCCGAATGATCCGCGGGTAACTTTCATATTTGGATATTTTTCTTGAATGGATTTCTGCCAAACATCAGCTTCTTTGGGATTATTGGCATCAATTACAGCAACTTCAATTGGATAATTGGCTTTTGATACTGCTTGAGAAAATAAATCTTCAACACGTTTAAGTGCTTTTTTCTTAGAACGAACTTTATCAAATGCTACGATCTCATCAGTTTGGTTATCAAAAGTTAAAATGGGCTTTATGTTTAATAGTCCACCTACAAACGCTGTTGCATTTGATAAACGCCCACCCTTAACTAGGTTATCTAAATCATCAACAACAATTAACTCATCAATGGTTGACCGAAGAAGTTTAAGTTTTTGAATAATTTCTTCTGGAGGAACATTATTTTGTGCTAAATTAGCTGCATATTTCACTAAAGCAGCCATTGGATCAACAGTAATTCCAGAATTAAAAGGATAAATTTTGATGTTATCCATCATTTTGGCTACATTACAAACTGCTTGATACATGCCAGAAATGGTTGAAGCTAAATGAATACTAATCACTGCATCATAACCATCGTCAGCTAATTTATTATATTCTTCAATAAGTGCTCCAATTGGCGGCTGTGAAGTCGTCGGTAATTTGGGTGACTCTTTAAGCTTTTGGTAGAATTCCTTATTTGTAATGTCAATTCCTTCGCGGTAACTTTTACCGTTGAAGATTACGGAGATTGGAATAATATGAACATTATATTTTTTGATATCTTCCTTAGATAAATACGATGTACTATCAGTAACAATCGCTGTCTTCATTTCTTTCACCTAACCTATTTACGGATTTTCTTCATACTTGTTTCTAATCGATTGAGGAGAATCTTTAAAAGATTCTTTTCTTCATCAGTCCACTGATTAAAAATTTGTGTGGAAAGATCTTCGTAGTCATTACTAATTTGATGACATGCCTTCTTACCCTTATCAGTAATACTGTATATTAACTGGCGTTTATCCTGCCCAACGGCTTTCTTTTGAATCATTTCTTTTACAACTAATCGTTTCAATTGTCGTGATAAAGTTGATGTATCTAATTTCATTGACTTAGAAAGTGATTCTTGGGTCGTATAGCCATCATCAATGGCAATTAACAATTGCCATTCTGAAATAGTAAGATTTGATTTTTTGGTAAGAGCTTGGAGCTGTTGTTGATGCATTTTCCCAACAACTCTAAGAGCAGTTAAACTATTTTTCATTGATATTCCTCCGTAAAATATTATACCATTAATTGCCTAATACAAGATTACGGATTTAATATTTATGTGCTACCACTCAACAATATAAGTTATACTGGACAATGAAGCAAAAAGGAGTGTTATATATGTCATTTGACGGATCATTTACACATGCAATGAGTCATGAATTAAATAACAAATTACTAAACGGACGTGTTTCAAAAATAAACGAGCCCTACCCTAATGAAATTATTTTAACTATTCGTTCTAATCATAATAATTATCAGTTATTATTATCAGCGAATCCCTCATACGCTCGAGTACAAATTACAAACGTCCCTTTTACAAATCCGAAAGTTCCAACTAACTTTGCAATGACGTTAAGAAAACATTTAAGTGGAAGTTTTATTAGCAAAATTCATCAAGTAAACAATGATCGGATTATTCACATTCATTTTAATACAAGGAATGAATTAGGTGATATTGAGGAATTAGTCCTTGTCATTGAAGTAATGGCACGTCATAGTAACATCATTTTAGTTCAAGCTAAAGATTCATCAATAATTGATTCAGTTAGAAGAATTTCATCTGCTCAAAATCGATACCGAACCATTCTTCCAGGATCTAAATATATTCAACCCCCAAAACAAGATCTGATTGATCCATTTCAAGTTAACGAAAAAGAATTTACACAAATTGAAAAAATCAATCGTGAGTTTCCAAATGTAGATGTATTTGCTACTCAATTACGTAAATATCTTCAAGGACTTGGGACTGATACGTCCTATGCGCTCGCAAGTGCCCTTCATGTATCTGGATCAACTTTAAAACAAAAATATTGGAAATTTTTTAATCATTTCGAAAATCCAGAACCTATTATTGGAGATGATATGAAGGGAAAATTACAATTTTCAGCATTTCAGTATAACGGCATTCAGCCGGATAAAAGATTTAAAACTTTAAGCGAAATGTTAGATGAATATTACCAAACTAAGGTTCAACGTGAGCGAGTTCGAGAACAAGGGTCACAATTAATTCGAATCACCAAAAATGAATTAAAAAAGAATCGGAAAAAGCTTAAAAAATTACAAAATACCTTAGAAGAATCTGAGCATGCAGATGACCTACGGGTTAAAGGTGAGATTTTAATGACTTATTTAAATCAAGTTAAAGTTGGATCTAAAGAGATTAAACTACCCAATTTTTACAATAATAATAAGGAGATCATTATCTCACTAAATCCTTCCCTCTCAGCTTCTGAAAATGCTCAAAAATACTTTAAAAAATACGATAAAAAGCGAAATGCAAAGGAATATGTAGTTAAGCAAATCAAGGAATGTCAGGATGAAATTGATTATTTTGAGAGTATTGAATCCCAAATTGAAATCGCGGATCCACGTGATTTAGATGACATTAAGACAGAATTAAAAAATGGTGGATACATTAGGAAGCCAAAAAAAGGTAACAGTAAACATCATAAAACTAAAGTTAGCAAACCTGAAAAGTTTGTCTCAGATGATGGTGAGATAATTTTGGTTGGTAAAAATAATTTACAAAATGATCAACTTACCCTTCGGACAGCAGATAAACGTGATACTTGGCTTCATGTCCAAAATATCCACGGATCTCATGTAATAATTAGATCTTTCAATCCAACTGAACAGACAATTCTTCAAGCTGCTGAACTGGCTGCTTATTTTTCCAAAGCACGAGCATCTGCCAACGTGCCAGTTGATTACGTTAAAGTAAAAGCTGTAAAAAAGCCCAATGGAGGGAAACCCGGTTTTGTTACCTATCGGGGGCAAAATACGATTTACGTAACGCCAACGGAAGCAATTGTTAAACATTTAAGAGAGAATAGTAAAAAACAAGATACTAATTAGTATCTTGTTTTTTTACTTCAATAACTTGTTGGTTGCTTCGTTAATAGTATGACCTATTGATAATTTAGCCCCTGACTCGAGTGATCGGTCTTTTTGATAATCGTACACTCCAAGTTGCTTAAATGGGAAAGAAGCCTGCATCACCGTAAAATGTGTTGAAGAATCAATTTTGGGAACGGTATTTACAATTTTATCAATATTTAAATGTCCGGTTGCCATCCTGACCAGCACCCCAATCCAGTTAATTCCAGTGGACATATTTAAAAGAACGGTCTCGGTAATTCGAAGTGGTCTCACACCAGTAATTTTAATCTTGTCTTGATCCCTGTAAAAAAGAACCTGAACTAGTCCATGAAGACTTTGATTTTTCACCGCTACCTTAGCTCGTTCAACTAGCCCTTCCACATTCAAAACATCTTTACCATAAGGAACATAATAATCTGTTTGAAGACTGATATCGTCATCGTTTCCATCACCGGATTTAAACCCCACGGTTGAAATTGGAACTATTTTGTTCTCCGTTACTAATAAATCAAACGCAAAATCAACATGAGATCCATACCAAACTGCATCTTTTTGATTTGGTGGTAAAACCACCAACTTGAAATCATGATACTTGCTAAGTTCACGAATTAGGAAGTGACGATTACCCGGCAGAAAGACGTATTGGGGTTTCTCAGTTTGAATGACGTCTAAAATTTCTCCCAGTTGAATTGGTTCAATGTACTGCTTGTCACTCATCATTGGCGCTAAGGAGGCAGAATTAGGATTATTATTTAAAATTACAGTGTCAAATCCAATCTTTTTAAGTTGAATTAATATTTCACTAGTATAGAAATCAGAAGCAATATTGGGGCCAATTTTATTTCTACCCTTTCCAATTACTAGTGCGGTGTTATTCCCGATTTGATTAGATTCGTTGTCAATTTCATAACTAGCATAAAAGGAATTAATTTTTTCGGGAAATTCTCCAGCCGTTGGTTCGATCATTTTATAGGTTTTATAAGAATCCTTTTGACGAAGTTGATTGATATCTGTATGCCAAATGGATGACAACATTCCATCACCAAATCCCATTTCATGAGCTAACCTGAAAGCTTTAGCGTCATTTTGGTGTTTAAAAATATACGATCGACTCTTATCAATATTTGCCATGATCACAAAGAAAAATTGATCAATTTTGGTCAATTCTTGTAAATCTTCAATACTATAATGACGTGAGAGGGCTTCAAATAGAATTGGGAGTTGGATATCGGTTGGGTGAATTAATTGTGAAATTAGTTCATCTTCGGAAAGTTCAGAATAACTTGGCAAAACATCTTTTGGACTCGATTGCGAACTTCTAATGGCCTTTAACAAAGCGGCTTCGCAACTACGACCTACCCCAATTACTGATCCAATGGATTTGGTTTTAGTTCCAAGTCGTGAATCAGCATCAGGTAATTGCTCAAACGGCCAGATGGGGATTTTTACCGTGATATGATCACTGATTGGTTGAAGCACCGTCGTAAATTTATGAAAACGTGCTGGTAACTTAATTTTAGTAATTGGATAATTTAATAATAATTGTGAGGTAACTAAGGCAATTGGATATCCCGTTGATCTTGCTGCTAAGGTAGTACTCATGTTAAAACTAGGATTTACCTTTAGAACAAAACAATCATTTGTTTCAGTATTCAGAGCAAATTGTACATGACAAACGCCCTTCATTCCCAAAACGTCCATGACCTGAAATGAAATTGATCGCATCATTTGAATCTGGGTATCACTTAAAGTTTGTGCCGGGGTATAAACGACCGAATCATTTGAGTTCACTCCGACTGGATTCATATCTTCTAAAGAAGATACCATCAATTTTGTCCCCATTGTATCACGCAGTGAAACCGTTCCAACTTCTTTGTAGCCGACAATTTCCCGTTCAATTAGGCATTTACTAGACTTTGACTCCTCAAAGATGGTATCAGCATCGTTAGTTATTTGTTCCATGTTTTGAAAAATCAACCGTTGTTGTCGAACTTTAGGATCTAACGGTCTAACGGAAATTGGAAATGAAATTTTATCAATTACATTCCTTAAATCATCAAAATTATCAACAATATAATAATCAGGGGTGGGAATCCCATATTCTTTTAATCTTTGATTCAATCGATTTTCATTGTTAAACAGATCAATATTATCATCATTTAAACCAATAATTTTTACATTATTTTCTTTTAATATTCCATTTTTATTTAAGCGTTGAATAACCTTTAGTGCATTAACTCCGCCGAAAACTGAGGTAACTGCATCAATGTTCTCTGTTTCAATAACATGTTTAGCATTTTCAGTATTAACAGGTTTAATGGAAACATTATCAGGATTCATTTCCTGTAATATTACTGAATATGGATTATTATCCAAAAGAAAAGTAGTAATCCCAAGTTTCTTCCAAACCTTTAGTGCTTGAAATGCAGCGGAATCAAGCTCACATTCTTGACCAATTCCAGACGGTCCTGCTCCGATTATTAAGATTTTTTTGATATCGTCTTTCATTAGGCTATCTCCCATGAGCTGTGATACTTTCTAGAAATTCATCAAATAAGTCAATACTGTCAGTTGGACCACTAGACCCATCCGGAGAAAATTGAACTGAGAAACTTGGATAGTCACGGTGCCTAATTCCCTGAACTGTTCCATTGATTAAGTCTATGTATGTCACAATTAGTTTTGATGTGTCGATAGAATTTGGATCTACGGCATAATCCTGAGCTTGATTAGCATAAATAATTTGATTAGTAATAATTTTTTGAATGGGATGATTGCTTCCATGGTGTCCAAGTCTCATTCGATAAACACTGGCTCCATTAGCCATAGCTAACAATTCATGCCCTAATCCCATACCAAAAACTGGAAGTGCCTGTTCTAATTTAGCAATCGTCTTTAAAACACTTTCATCAATTTCGTGCGGAGATCCAGGCCCTGTTGATAAAATAATTCCTTCTGGGTCAAGATCAATGATTTCTTGGTATGAAGTGTCAAAGGGAAGCACAATTACATTGCAATTCCTTTGAGATAATTGACGAATAATCCCTTCTTTTAAGCCAAAATCAAGTACCGCAACGGTTTTGCCATTCCCAGGGACCAAATAAGGTTTGGGTGTGGCAACCTGTTGAATCTGCTGATTACTTAAAACAGCTGCATTTAACTGATCAAATGCATGTTCATCATTAACATCAACGAGACTCGCTTTTGAAATATCATGTGCCATAATGTATTTCAAAAGATAACGAGTATCAATTGCAGTTATCCCCGGAATATTACGTTGCTTAAGAAATGTATCTAAAGATATATTTTTTAAGTAACTAGTTGAAATATCCTCACTATGATGAACAACCACACCCTTAGCTGATGTCAAAATAGACTCATAGTTTTTTCGATTGATTCCGATATTTCCAACTGAAGGCTGTGTGAATGCCACGATTTGATTGTGATAAATTGGATCTGTGATTGATTCCTGGTAGCCATTAAGATTCGTATTCATAACAATCTCGCCCGTTACGGTTGATTCAGCCCCCATCGATTTTCCCACAAATGAAGTGCCATCATTTAGGATTAAATATCTTTTAGTCATAATGAAGGTCCCTTACTTGTTAGAAACGATTTCGACAGAATCACGATCATCAATTTCTGAAACCAAGACATTAACTTTTTCGTCCTTCGAACTAGGAATATTTTTCCCAACAAAATCAGCCCGAATTGGTAGTTCACGATGACCACGATCAACTAATACAGCTAAACCAATTCTCTTCGGTCTTCCCATTTCATTGATTGCTCCTAATGCTGCCCGGACAGTCCGACCAGTGTATAACACATCATCAACTAGGATTACATTTTTATTATTAATGTCTACCCCATCATTATTAGTTGGATTAGGCTTTGTCTTTCGGTTCTTTAAGTCATCACGATATTTGGTTACATCTAGTTCCACAACCGGAATTTTAGCATTTTCAAGTTTTTCCAAGCGTTTAGCAATTCTTCTTGCCAAATAAACTCCACGAGTCTTAATACCAACTAAAACTAAGTCGTTGATACCTTTATTTTTCTCAATAATTTCATAAGTGATTCGTGTCAAAGCACGTTGCATGGCCATGCCATCAACTACAACTTTCTCTTTTGCCATAAATGTCACTCCTTAACTGATATCAGAATACTGTTTTCTTAACTGATTGATTGTTTTTTGAAAAATTGGTGGTGCTGGAACTTTAAAATTGAGTTCTTCATGTGTAACTGGATGTTTAAATCCCAGTTCAGCAGCATGTAAAAACTGTCCTTTCCCTTTAATGGTATTTTTAGGTCCATAAAGTGGATCGCCAACGAGTGGATGACCAATATATTTCATATGGACTCTAATTTGATGAGTTCTTCCGGTTTCTAACTGACATTCCACTAAAGTATATTTCCCACCAAACCGTTCAAGAACGTGGAAATGAGTGATGGCATTCCTTCCGCCGGGAATTACTGCCTGTTTCTTGCGGTCGTTAAAAGATCTACCAATCGGAGCATCAATGGTACCGCGTTCTTCATTAATATTACCATGAACCAACGCTAAATACTTTCTGCGATTAGTTTTTTTCCTTAGTTGTTTGGACAATGATCTATGAGCAATATCGGTCTTAGCTACCATCAACAATCCAGAGGTATCCTTATCGATGCGATGAACAATTCCTGGTCTGACTGTTCCATTAATAGAAGACAATTTTGTATGATACAACAGTGCATTAACTAGGGTATGGTCAGGATGACCGGGAGCGGGATGGACTACCATACCTTGGGGCTTGTTGACCACAATCACCTGATCATCTTCATAAACAATATCCAGCTTAATGTTCTCTGGCACTAAATTTATTTGTTTAGGCTCAGGGATAGAAATTTGAATGAGATCATTATTTTGGGATTTGTATTTTGGTTTTTTAGTATCACCATTAACTAAAATTAAATGAACCTTGATTAATTCATTTACACGACTACGACTTAAATCTTCATAGTGATCCGAAACCAATTTATCAAGTCGCTCGTTTTCATTATCAGCTCTAAATTCTCTATTTTGCATTTTTCTCACTCTCAGGCTTTGCTAATAAAATAACTAAGAACAGGACAATCACACCAATCGTTACACACGAATCAGCTACGTTAAAAATTGGAAAGTTTATAAAATCTAATTGAATCATATCGGTAACTGCTCCTAAAAACAGCCGATCTAACAAATTACCAATCGTTCCAACCAACATCAACGTTAAACCAAACAAGTATCCGATATGATATCTTTCAACGTAAATAAATATCATAAAAAGCAAAACGGCTACAGTGGCGATGAATTCAAAAATGAAAGATTTCCCAGCAAGAAAACTCCAAGCAGCACCTGTGTTATTAATATTAGTCAATGATATAACTCCAGGAACGAATGGAATTTCTTTTCCAAGTGGAATGTTAATCCGAATCCACCATTTCGAAATTTGATCAAAAATCAGGAGAATAAAAAACATTAGTGCAAAACATATCCATGCCAAGATTTGTTTTTTAGAATAATCCGGTGATTTTTTCATTTTTATCAATATCCATTTCTGCTGCAGCTGGATGCTTAGGCAATCCCGGCATAGTGATTACTTTTCCAGCCATCGCCACAATGTATCCTGCTCCTAGTTTCGGCAATAATTCAGTAATATGCAAAGTAAACCCACTTGGATCGCCTAATTTTTTGGGGTTATCTGATAAAGAATATTGAGTTTTAGAAATACAGATCGGTAGTTTATCCCATCCATTTTTTTCAATGCCCTTTAATTGCTTCATGGCTTTCCCAGAAAGGACGACGTCCTTTGCTCCATAAATCCTTTTAGCGACTTTATTAATTTTATCGATCAAGGAATCCTCGTCATTGTAAACTCGATTAATGGATGCATTGTTATCAACAAGTTTGATTAATTTTTGAGCAAGGTCAATTGAGCCCTTACCACCCTCAAGAAATGATTTGCTAATACCAAATTCAACGTCTTGTTTTCTTAAATGATCACTTAACCACTTAATTTCTTCAGGGGAATCATCAGTAAACTGATTAATGGCGACGATAATTGGTTTGTTAAAGGATTTCATTGCCTTAATATGATGATCAAGATTTTTTACTCCAGATTTTAATGCTTTAACGTTTGGTATAGCTAAGTTTTCTTTACTAATCCCACCATTGAACTTTAGAGCACGAATTGATGCAACCATAACGACTGCACTCGGATCTGCATTTAAGTGTGGTGATACCAAATCCATGAATTTCTCACCACCTAGATCAGAACCAAATCCTGCTTCAGTTAACGTATAATCAGCAACTTTAAGAGCCACATTAGTAGCTTGAACACTGTTACACCCCATAGCTAAATTAGCAAACGGCCCCCCATGAACAAACGCTGGGGTATGTTCTAATGTTTGAACTAGATTAGGATTAATCGCATCTTTTAAAATAATTGTTAAAGCACTTTCAACCCCCAGATTTGAAACAAAAACTGGTTCATTATCATAAGTGTATCCAATTAAGATATTCTTAATACGTTCTTTTAAATCATTTAAATCAGTTGATAGACACAAAATGGCCATTAATTCACTTGCAGCTGTGATTTCGAAATGCTCTTCTCTAGGAACGCCGGACTTAGATCCACCTAGTCCAATCACCATATTTCTTAGTTCACGATCGTTAACATCCATCGCTCGGTGCCACTGAATTTTACGTGGATCTAAATGTAAAGGATTTCCCTGTTGAATCGAATTGTCGATCAGTGCCGCTAGAGTATTATTAGCAGAAGTTAAAGCATGAATATCTCCCGTAAAATTAAGATTAATGTTAACCATTGGTTCAACTTGAGCAAATCCGCCTCCGGCTGCTCCACCTTTCATTCCCATCACAGGACCCATAGAAGGTTCCCGCAAAGCAATGGCAACTTTTTTATTTAGTTGATTTAACGCATCGCCAAGACCAATTAATACAGTGGATTTCCCTTCTCCAGCCGGAGTGGGATTAATAGCAGTTACTAAAATCAGTTTCTTTTTAGTATGTCGATCACGAGTATTACCTGATATTTTCGCCATGTACTTTCCATATGGATCAACTTCGTTTTTGGGAATCGAAAGTTTACTTGCGATATCTTGAATCGGATCCAATTGACTTTTCTGTGATATTTCAATGTCAGTTTTCATTCATACACCCTCTATTTTTTTACTTCAGTGCTAAAAGCTTCTTTTAATTCGATGATAGAATTGTTGGGAAGTATAAAATTATAGTTTTTATTCTTATAGTTGAAAGATAATTGAAATTTTTTGGAATGAATATCAATAATGTCCTTAATATTCATTTGAATCCCCTTGGGATGAAACACGCTCCGCACTGTTAATGTCTTATTTGATAAGATTAACTTTCTAAAATGAATTTGAATCCATGATAGTAGGATAAAAACAATAAAAAAACCTAATGTAATTTCTTGAAAGTGAGTTATTTCTAACCAAATGATCACCCCAATTAGCAAAACAATAAACGTCCAACTCCAGCAGATAATACTAGTAGTGATATTTGGTTGATACAAAAATTTTCTCTTTTGAGTTATCATAGTCTAAACCTCTTTATTAAACGAATGGAGTAATTTATTAATGTATAAATTATATTCTGATGCAGCTATTAAACCTAAAAGTAATCAATGTGGAATTGGAATTTTAATTCTTCATCAGAAACAACAAATTCAAATTAAAAAGCAATGTAAAGCAAAAAATAATCATATTGGTGAATTCAAAGCATGCCTCACTGCCCTAAGAGAGCTTTGTGATCATTTAAATAGTATTAACAAGCATCCAAGTGATATTACTGTCCTGTACTACACTGACAGTTCCATTTTAAGCGACAGTCTTAATAAACAATACGCCAAACATTATCAAAAATACGTTGATGAAATCGTTAAATTACAAAATCATTTCGCAATGGTGTTAACTAAATGGATTCCAGACACTCAAAATCTAGGTGCTCACGAATTAGCTTTTCAAGCTCTTCATTCTAATTAATTAACGTAGTTAGAGATTGGTTTTTCGTACATATCCCAGTCTTTAGTAGTGCCAAAAATGATATAATCCGATAATAATTTTCCAATCATTGGTCCAGTAGTTAGACCCGACGATCCAAGACCACTACCGATCAACAATTTTTTGTAATTGGGGATTGAACCAAAGAAGGGAGCAAAGTCATCTGTATAAGCTCTCGTTCCCACTCTACTACCAATAATATCAGAATAATCCAAGGTAGGAATTAATTTTTTGGCTGAATTAAGCAATTCATCATTAACCTTTGGTTCCTCTTTTAAATCAAAGCCCTTTTCATCGTCGTGAGTAGCTCCAATAATCAATTTTCCGTGTCCAAGCGGAATAAAGTCATATTCTCCTTCTGGCATCATCACCGGCATGTTCTCATGAGCTGGAATATCAGATACTTTTAATTCTACCAGTTGTCCTTTTTGAGGTCTGACTTTTACTTTAATGTTAAGAGGAGCAAGTGTTTCTTTTACCCAAGCACCGGTAGCTATGACAATTTGATCGAAACTTAATAGTTGATCTTTAAAACTAATGGTATGGTCACCAGTAAGTATCACTCTGCCCTTATAAAGAGTCAAATTTCGTTTTTTGGCGATTGCAACTAAATGCTTGCAGAAGAGATTCCCATTAATCCGACTTCCTCCGGAAACAAAAATTCCTGGGTGAGTAATCGTAAGAATGGGAATTTTATTTTGCACTTCTTTTTTGTCTAACCTCATTATGTTTCCCATCTCAGGAGTTGTTTGAACCCTTCTTTTAGCTAAAGCATAGAGGTCATCTAAATCGTTATTATCTTGTCTTGTAATGATGGTCCCACTACTATTAAAAGTTGCTGAATTCATTTGAGTTTGATCAGCAATTTTAGGAATCAACTTAGCTCCAGCCTTTGCTAAGTTATACCATTGTTTATTTCTACGTTTCGACAACCATGGTGATATGATTCCTGAAGCTGCTTTGGTTGCTTGCCCATAACTATCGTCAAACATCGTTACCTCTCGTTCATCAGCATTTGGAAGTTGACTTAGGTAATATGCAAGGGTGGAACCAACTATTCCACCACCAATAATCGCAATTTTCTTTTTCAATTACTTGTCCTTCTTGTTAAAAGTTTGCTCAGCCCAGTATTGGAAATAATCCGTTCTGATTCGCCCATTATACAATTTACGTCGTTTAGTGGCTTTTTTGCCATATTCTTTTTCAAAATTTAAATCACTGGTTAAGTAATACTTAGACCAAGTTTTCATAGGAATAAATACCTTTCCCATGTCATGATAAAGCTGAGCTGCTTCTTTAGTATTACCCATTCTTTGACCATATGGCGGATTAGTAACTAAAACCCCATCTTGTTTATCGGTATGAAAGTCTTGGACGGCCACTTGTTTAAACTGAATGTCATGAAGTAAACCAGCTTCCTCAGCGTTTACTTTGGCATAATTAATCATTTGTTCATTAACATCAGAGGCCATGATATCAAACTCGGTGTCATAATCAGCTTTTGAATCTGCATTGGCACGTACTTTCTTTACAAGTTCTGGATCCACCCAATCCCAGTGTTCAAATACGAACTCACGATTATAACCTGGTGCAATATTTCTAGCAATTAAAGCCGCTTCAATTGGGATGGTCCCCGACCCACACATTGGATCCAGAAATGGCATTTGTTTGGGATGCCAATTTGTTAAAAGAATTAGAGCTGCGGCCATATTTTCTTTTAATGGGGCTTCACCTTTTGCAACTCGGTATCCACGTTTAAACAAACTAGAGCCAGTAGTGTCTAGTGTATCCATAACTTCGTCTTTGTTAACCCGAACTTCAAGTGGATATAGTGCCCCTGATTCAGGTAATCTAGTGCGGCGATGATAAAATTTACTTATCTTTTCAACGATTGCTTTTTTAGTAATGGCTTGAATGTCCGGGACACTATGAAGAACTGATTTTTGTGAACGTCCCTCAACTGGAAACTTTCCGTCCATCGGGATAAGGTCTTCCCAATCCAACCTCTTAGTATTCTCAAACAACTCGTCGAAAGTTGTCGCTTTAAAACGACCCACAATAATTTTAATTCGATCTGCAGTTCTTAACCATAAATTAGCCTTAATAATGTCAGTAATCGTTCCGGTAAAAAGAACCATTCCGTTCTTAACTTCTGGATCGTATCCTAATTCCCGCAACTCATCTCCTACTAAGCCTTCTAAACCAGCAGAACAAGTTGCCATTAAATTAAATTTTTTCATTTTATCCATTCCCTTTTATATAAAAAAAGAGTGGGAAGATCCCACTCAACCTGAAAAATGGTGCAGGCCCCTATAAGCCATGTTTTGTGCTTAACCACAACTTCAGGAAAAAGTGGTTAAGTAGTAATCATCTATCTCAAGAACAAATTGTTCTTCCCCCACACTTGGTTCAATTTCCGTGTGTGAAGCTCCCCTACCAAAGTTTGGGTTTCCCGCTCGCGGGGTTTACTGCGTTCCAATAATTTGATTTCTCAAATTAGTCGTTTCTGTGGCACTTTATGAAATACTAGAGCATAGCAATTGCCTTAGTTCTTTCTTTCGCCGTAATCAAATCAATGATCCCTCGGCTTATTTTTTCACCGAGCACGAACACTACAAGCATCTCAGCTTGTGCGAGAGTGGACTTTCCTCAGCCAACAATTGTTGACCGCGATTACTCAGGACCTGCACCAAGTCTTTAAAACCTATTAGATTTATCTGAATCCTCGCCGTATACACGACGCTCTAAGCTGGATAACCGTTTTAAGATATCCATGTCAGTAGGATTCTGACCTTGAGCCGGCTGACTTGAAGCAGTATTCTTTGATGCTTCCTCAGCAGATTTAGTTGGCTCAGCAGTTGTTTCTTCTGGTGCCCGTTGTGGAGCACTTGAACGTTCGATAGGACGTTGAGTACTTTGTGTGCTCGATCCCATTGATACTTGACGAGATAATTCGTCAACTTTTAACTTTAGATCTTGATTTTCCTGATCTAACTGATCAATCTCACGTTGAAAAGTCTCATAGTCCTTAATGATACTATCCAAGAAAGTATCAACTTCAGCAGGATCGTAACCCCGCATTTTTTGCTTAAATTCCTTTTGTAGAATTTGTTTTGGAGTAAAATTAATATTTTCCATTAATGCACACCTCACCAATCATTTCCGCATAATTCTATTCTATCAGAAATAAAACTAAAAGTCATCATTTAACTGTCTTTGATAATCATCAGCAAGATCTTGTAACTGATCAAAATCGATCAATTGCATCGGATATGCATGATTTTTTTGAAACTGGTGAATAGCTTGATAGTCATACTTAGTTTTACCTTCATTTTCTGGATCATACACTAATAATGATTGGTCTGTATGCGTGAGCATAAATCGTTGATAATTTTTTAGTTGTTTATGTGAATCATACGGATGATCACTTACTGAATTTGAAAAATCAGCTTTAGAAACTGCTTGATTTAATTTTGCTTGATTATCTTCATTCCAGTTTGACCCAAATTTTTTAAATGGTAACATTACTGCTAATTGAAATTCATGTGGATACTTTTTTTGAAGTTTCTTAGAAACATCGGCTGTCCATTGTTCAATTCCGAGCTGTCCGCCGGTGATAATCCAGTCACATCCATTTTCAATTAACTGTGAAAGTTGATCAAACAAAGCTTGCTTAATAATTTTTAACTTAGGATCATCATTTTGAAAGATTCCTAATTCATAACTCCGGTACCCTGATACCCAAACGCGGCTCATTTCTATCCACCTTTCAATAATTATTTCTCCAAGTTACCTACAATTGCTATAATATACTACGTATATGATAACATGATCATTTTTAATAAATGAATTGAGGTTATACAATGAATTTCCATTATCCTAACGGTAATTCCTATCGAAGTACCAGTAAATCAAGTAAACTTATCATTAAAAAAAATAAATCTACCATTAAGTACGGTGATCGGGGGATGTCCCTTGAAGCTGAATTAAATGAAAGCAACAAATATTATTTGGAAAGGGATATTGCAGTGGTTCATAAAAAACCTACTCCAGTTCAAATTGTAAATGTTGATTACCCCAAACGTAGTGCAGCCGTTATTAAGGAAGCATATTTCCAGCATGCTTCTACAACTGACTATAATGGTATTTATCGGGGCAAATATATTGATTTTGATGCTAAAGAAACTACTAGTACCACTTCTTTTCCTCTTAGTAACTTTCATAAACATCAAATTGAACACATGAAAAAATGCACCAAATTAGGTGGGATCACCTTTGCAATGATAAAATTTGTTAAAAGTAATGAACTTTTTGTGCTTGAAGGACCGAATCTATTCTATTATTGGGACCGACAAAATCAGGGCGGAAGAAAGTCAATTTCAAAAATAGAGCTTCAGGAGAATGCGTACCAAATTAAGTACCATCTTCAACCCTTGATTCCATACCTCAGAGCGGTTGATCAAATTATCGATAATAAGAACAATATGTAAAGGAGAAGTCTAATGGCTGATTCAGATGAAAATATTTCTAGGGTACAAAGGTTTAAGCACCATCAGCAACCACGAAAGAAAAAGATGAAGCTTTGGAAAAAAATCATTTTATGGATTTTGGCAGTAATCGTTGCCATACTTATTTGTGGAGCAGGGCTTTTTACTTACTATGCAGCTAGTGCTCCAAAGATATCTTATAATACCCTCTCTAGTGATAATTCAACGACGATATATGATTCAAGTGGTAAGATAATTTCACGTTTAGGTGCCCAAAATCGGGACTACGTGAAACAAGATCAGATTCCTGATAACCTAAAAAATGCGATTATTTCAATTGAAGATCGTCATTTTTATAAGGATCATGGGGTTGATCCTGCCAGAATTGTTGAAGCAGCCTTTTCAAATCTTCGTGGCCAAGGTGGTTTACAAGGTGGCAGTACCCTTACCCAACAATTAGTCAAATTATCAGTCTTTTCGACTAAGGCCTCGGACCAAACGCTAAAACGCAAGGCTCAAGAAGCCTGGTTAGCGGTCAAAGTCGACCATGATTATAGTAAACAACAAATTTTAGAGTTTTATATCAACAAGGTTTACATGGGTAATAATGCTTACGGAATGCAAACTGCTTCCGATTATTATTTCAATAAACCATTAAAGAAGATTAACCTCCCACAAACGGCTTTTTTGGCTGGTTTACCTCAAGCTCCTGTTCAATATAATCCTTATACAAATCCTAAGTTAGCAACTGAACGAAGAAATCAAGTTCTAGAAGCAATGGCTAACAATAAAGTGATTTCTAAGGAGCAAGCTAGTGAAGCTGAAAAGACCAGTATTCAAGATGGTCTGGTTAAACAACACAATTCAAATTCGTCTCCATACGCAAAAAATGAGAAGTATGCCGATGCCTATATCCAACAAGTTGTTCAAGAACTAGACAAAAAGGGATACAAATTAAATGCTGGAAATAAGGTTTATACAAATTTGAATATGGACACTCAAAAACAAATGTATAAACTGGCCAACGATCCCAACTCACCCATTCAATTTCCTAACAATAACTTCCAAATTGGTGCCACGATGGTAAATTCCAATAACGGTAAAGTGGTTTCGATGCTTGGATCAAGAAAACAAAAAATTGCCTTTGGATTAAATCGTGCAATTCAAACCGATCGTTCTAGTGGATCAACTATGAAACCACTAATGGACTATGGACCAGCAATTGAATACTTAAAATGGCCAACTTATCAAGCTGTTCAAGACACGCCTTTCACGTATCCCGGAACAAATAAAGAACTTCAAGACTTTGACAATAAGCATGAAGGTACCATCACGATGCGAAAAGCACTTGTTGAGTCACGTAATATTCCTGCGATCAGGACCCTTCAACAGGTTGGAATCCAACGATCACAAGACTTTTTAGCTGGATTAGGAATGACATTTAATAAACCACTTGAACTACAAAACGGAATTGGTGCCTATATCTCATCAGAGCAGGAAGCAGCTGCGTATGCTGCATTTGCAAATGGTGGGACGTATTACAAACCATATTTAATCAATAAAGTAGTTAATGTCAACGGAGCTGAAAAGCAATACAGTCCTAAGGGGCATCGAGCCATGTCACCAGATACTGCCTTTATGATAAATGACATGCTAAAAGGCGTCATGACTTCTCCTAATGGTTCTGGAACTGCTGCTAAGATTCCTGGACTTTATCAAGCCGGTAAAACCGGTACTACCCAATATCCGGATGATTGGATTAAGAAAGTTCCTGATCAATCATCAATGGATTCATGGTTTAGTGGGTACACGAAGAATTTCTCACTTTCTATTTGGACCGGATATGACCATCAATTTAAACCCGGAAACTATATTTCCGAGCCACAAACACGAATTGCTCAAACCTATTACAAAGAAGTAATGTCACAGGCATCTGCTAATAAACCTAATATTGATTGGCAGAAGCCGGATAATGTGATTGAAACCAAACGAGATGGCGTAAACGAATACTATATCGAAGGCCACATGGGAACCGCGGTTTCAGCTAATAATGCTAGTCAATCTGGACAAGCATCCAAGAATCGTTCAGTTGTCTCAAATTCATCAAGTTCAAAAGACTCCAACAGTTCATCATCTGACGATAATTCTAGTTCAAGTCAGACGTCATCGGGGTCTAGTTCTAAGGTTGAAGAGCCATCTGAATCGAGCAAACCTAATGATCAATCATCTTCTGAATCATCAAATAATCAAGATAACAATAATCAGAGCACTCCTGCTTCTAATAATAGTCAATCATCAAGCACTTCTACTCCAAATCAATAAATTGAATATTCTCTTTAAGACTCATCCACTTTATGATTTATGTGGCTTGGGTCTTTTTTGTTGTTGTTTTGTTTTTTTTAATTAAGTTAAAGTAACTTTTAACTTTTCACCTGAATTTTAATCATTTAACCACAAAAAAAATGCATAGATCTTTTACATCCATGCATCATTGATTAATTTTAAAAATCGGAATATTTTGTTTTGGTTTTCTTGGTTGATCACTGTTTAAATTTCTCTGTCGCTGTTCATTGGCTTCCTGAACTTGTGCAGCGGTTTTAATGTTGCGATGCTGCCAATTCAAAAGAATTCGATCCATATACTTCAAACTATAAACCTGACTTAGAACCGCCTCTTTGAGGGCTAATCCAATAATCTTTGGTGAGTAATGATCTTGTTCAAGCCATTGATTGATTGTTTCCAACTCGATTGAAGATAATGGCCGACCAAATTCCTCTTGAATTTTTTTAAATAATCCTTTTCGTTCCTTAATATCATTACTTTGTTTGTTACGCTCTTTTTGAGCATGATTATTAGTGTTTACTAACGATGTAGAATCAAGCAACTTGTCCATTTTATGATTTAAAAGATCAAACTTATATTCGTCCTTCCCAGACTTCGTACTAGAAATGTTGATAATCTTTTTAGTAACTAATTGATGTAATAAATTATAAATATCGTCTTCTTTTAAACCAGTTGCTTTCGACAACTCAGTAGCACTTGGAAACAAATCCCCTTTAGAACGAGCTAGTACTAACTCCAAGAAGACCACTAATTCAGTTGGGGTCATCCCCAACTCAGAGAAATGCTGCAATAAAAAACCAGAAACGCTAATTGAACCACTTTCTAAATAGCGCTCTAAATTTTCACTCATTTTATTCCTCCTTCAATAATTCATCATTACAAATTCTTAATTGTTTGCACAATCTTGCCCGTCTTATAATTTACCGTGACATAATTCATTCGATTGTTCTGATTTAAATAGGAAACCACCCAGGCTGGCTGATCCTGATAAATCCCAAGTCCGGTGTTAATAATCTTAGAGGCTTTCCCAATTTTTTGAGCCGTCTTTTCTGCTTCCTGTTGTGTAATCCCACTCTTTTGGGTAACGACCTGCATACTTTTCCCGTTCTTAGGTAAGATGGCATACGCATACTGATTCTGTTTATTATAACCACCAACTGAATAGTATGTCTTATTTAAATTAGACGAGTAGAAATGATTAATATCATGAAATCCAGCACTATTTTCTGCTACCGTAGTGACATGAGAACGAGCGCGTAATTGGGGTGCTTTAGCAACATGAAAGAAAATAATAACACCCAGAATGATTAGAACGATCACCGCAACAGTTATCCATCGAATCCGATGAGTCCTTTTTCGTTTTAATTGTTCTCTGTACATGAAAATTCCTCTTTTATTTAGCTTTTACATGCATCATTATAGCAAACTTTCCTTGTTTAATAATTAATTAATCCCTCTTATTAAAGAAATCTTGACCATCTTTAACAATCTTAGCGATCGACCCCGTTTTAATTGGTAAATCAGAGGGAAGCGCATCGATGATTTGCTTACCATACCGTTTGTCAATCAAACGACTGTCCAAAAAGTTAATGATACCATAATCAGTTGAGCTTCTAATCAATCTTCCCACACCTTGTTTAGTTTTGATAATAGCTTCTGGTAAGCCAAAGTTATAAAATGGATTCTTGTTTTGTTCCTTTAAAAACTTAGCCCGACTTGAAACAACCGGATTATTGGGAGATTCAAACGGTATCCGGGTAATAATGAGTTGCTTGAGTAAATTATCCGGAAAATCAACACCCTCAAAATAACCATTAGCTCCAAGTATTACCGGAACTGCATCCTTGGTTGACTCAAACCTTTTGATCATTTTTTCTTGACTCCCAGAAACACCGGCGGCTTGAATCATAAAATTACCGTTATTGTTCTGATCTAATTTTTCGTACACTTTTTTTAAAATATCCAATGAGTTAAACAGTACTAGCGTTGGTACTGCATTAGCGTTGATAAGTTTCCAAATTGAGTTAGCCAGATAAGAGATATATTCATCATTATCTACACTAGGCGGCATCGGTGTCGTTTCAGAAATCATCATTTCAGTTTGCTTGGAATAATCAAAAGAAGATTTTAGCCGTTTCATTCTCGTATCACTCCGACTTAAATCAAGCTGATCAAAAATATACTGTGACTTTTTTGATGTAAACAACGTCGAACCGGTAAAAATTGCTGGCTTAAAATAGTGATAGATATTTTCCTTTAACTTATTTTTGGAAGCAAAATCGCCAGTCATAAGGATGACATGATTAGGATCTAGATCCTCTGTATAATAGATCCAGTAAAAAGAGGATCGCTCACTAACCCTTTGCTTAACTTGATCCACATTAACACTATCAATGTAATCAGTAATTGTAAGTAAATGACGTTCAAACTTTTCAATCAAAGCTTCATCAGAAATCGTCCAACGATTCTTTTCCTTCTTAACTAACTTTTTGAAAGTATTTATAAATTCTTCTAATTTTACGTTAATATGAGTCAAATGGTTTATTTGATCCTGATGGTCTTTCACAAATTGAAGTAGTTCTTTTGCACTAATCGAAGACTCAGAACGCCTAGTAGTAACAGGTTTCATGAATTTTACCCTAAAATCCTGTAAAATCAACTGATTTGTATCAAAAATAGCATCTAGCTGGGAATCTAACTCATTAAGTCGATTTAACTCATCAATATCGTCAGAAAAGATTTCATTTAAATTTAATCCGTGGGTTTGAAATAAATCATTCTTAACCCTTCCAATATTTTTCTTTAAAGTATTGAATTTAATGACTTTTTCTTGCGATGAAAACGCAACGTCAGCAAGTTTATGAGCTTCGTCAACCACTAAGTATGGCTTTGAAGTCATGTAACTACTTAATTGACGACTATTCTCAAAAAGATAATTATGGTTAACGATAACAATATCAGCACGTTCCACCCGCTTCAATTGAGCTAGTAAGAAGTCAACATCCCGAAAAGAGTTCTTCTTATCCGTCTCCACATGAGAATTTTGATAATTAATTTGATCAATAAACGGAACTTCATTGGGAAGATTTAATTCGTCAAGATCACCCGTGCTTGTCTCAGTGAGCCAGACCAAGATTCGTGCTTTCATGAATTGTGACTGTTTAGATTTATCGTGAAATTGAAGTGTTTTGCTAAACCGTTCTAGATTAATATAATGATTGACACCCTTTAACATAGCAACATCAAAACTAGTATTAAGTAACGGTTCTAGTTGACTCTTAATTGTAGAATACAACTGTTCCTGAAGTCCATTGGTAGAAGTACTGACCACTAGCTGTTCACCTTCATTAACCAAATAAGCCATTGGAACCATGTATCCCAGGGTTTTCCCACTCCCGGTTGGTGCTTCAATTAATAAATTATAGGTGGGGTTTTCTTTATCATGATAATTATTATAAATTAAGTTCATCATTTTACTTTGTGAACTTCGCCAATTTAACTTACCCATAAATTGGCGTTCCTTCTGCTTCTTAGTCTTAGGATACTTTATCAAATTGTGCTCTGAGATTGAATAGGATGGTACTTGGTTTTTTAGCGCAATCCCATTTACAACCACATATTGCGAATTCAAATTCTTTAAATGTTCCCGCTTAATCTCTTCACGATCTTCAATAAATTGAACCGTATCTCTAGGGAGATCAGGATGAACCTTAAGAATAGACTGAATTGTCACTAAGGGTAATTTTTCAATCTTCTTCATGATTGTTAACAGTAAATGAGCAGTTGCGTCAGCATCACTTTTAGAGGAATGCGGATGGGTGTGTGAAATCCCAAAATGATGACTTAAGTCCCTTAATCGATATCCCGTTAATTCCGGAAAAAAGATTTGACTCAACGTGACCGTATCAATGGCTTTAATATCTAACTCAGGATAACCCACTCTTTCTAATTCCGCATTTAAAAACGGAAAGTCAAAATTAACGTTATGGGCAACGAAGACAGTACCACTCAGTATCTTATAAATATGGGGAGCAACCTGATCAAACGTTGGTGCTCCTTTAATTGTCTGGGCGTTAATGCCAGTTAAGTGGGTGATATCTTTAGGAATCGCTTCACCATTATTAACATATGTTGAGTAGGAATCGACCACTTGACCACCCTGAACAAAAGTACAACTAAATTGAATAATTTGGTCACCATTAGAGACATCCGTTCCAGTTGTCTCCATGTCAACGACTGCATATTTTGTATTCTTGGGCACCTGTCTCACCTACCTTTAAAACTAACTCCACTATAATATTACTACATTTATCTTAATATTTATATAAACCAACATTTAATCATTAGTAAAGTATTCTAAAATATATTGGTCATGTTCTAAATTATGATAAAATAGGTATGTTTGGAAAGTGAGCGATTGAAATATGAACACGACTGCAACCGGGTTGAGTCATGCAAAAATAATTTTTTTAGGTGAGCACAGTGCCGTCTACCAAAAGCCTGCGATTGTTTTTCCTGTGCCACAAATTAAAGTGAAAACCACCATTACTTCTGATGGTAACAATCAACTATTCAGTAAATACTACCATGGTCCAATTAGTGCTCTTCCTTCTTCAATGAATGGATTACAGACACTTATTAATCGTCTTAACCAATCATTAAATCCTAATAACATCCCAATTAATATCAAAATTGATAGTGCAATTCCGTTGGGGAGAGGGATGGGTTCATCCGCTGCAACAGCTAGTGCAGTTACCAAAGCCTTTTTTCATTTCTTTAATCATCAACTAAACGCTAACCAGCTTAAGAAATTTACCGATGTAGAGGAAAAGATAACTCATGGTAATCCAAGTGGAATTGACGCTAAAACCGTCAGCGCGCTTAATCCCATCTTATTTGAAAAAGGTCAGTTTTACGATTTTCCTGTTTCAAACGCAGGAAATCTCATCATTGCTGATACTGGTATCTCAAGTAATACTTCCACGGCAGTTTCAATGGTAAGAGATGAAATGGATCATAACTTTCAAAATACGAATGATTTAATTAACGACCTCGGGGATTTAGCTGAAGCAGCTAAACATTCTCTGACATACAATAAACTCAAACAAACCGGCAAATTAATGAATCTGGCCCAAAATGATCTTTCAAAATTGGGAGTTAGTTCAACAGAAATTAATACCCTGGTAAATGCTGCTAATCAGGCGGGTGCCCTCGGTGCTAAACTAACGGGAAGCGGACTCGGTGGATGCATTATTGCTCTGTCAGATTCTAAAACCACCACGCAAAAAATCAAGACAACCCTTAAACAAAGTGGAGCACAAGGAGTTTGGGTCCAATCATTAAATGAAATGAAGTAAGGAGATTTATTATGTCCGACAATACTAATATCTATAGAACCCAGAAGGCTCGTGCTCATACTAATATTGCACTAATCAAATATTGGGGGAAGGCCAATAGTCAACTCATTATTCCAGAAGACAGTAGCCTGTCTTTAACTTTAAATGACTTCTATACCGATACTGAAGTTCGCTTTGACCCATCTCTAAGTTCTGATCAAATCACTTTTAACAATCATCTAATTAATGATTCGGAAGGAAAAAAGATTGTCAGTTTTCTTGACATCGTTCGAAAAAAAGCCAATGTTGATATTCACGCCCATGTTAAGACAAATAACAATATCCCTACTGCTGCTGGGCTTGCTTCATCTGCTTCAGGGTTTGCTGCTCTCGCTGCCGCTTCTAGTAAAGCCATTGGAATGAATCTTTCTAAAAAAGATCTTTCTAGGCTCGCTAGACGAGGATCAGGTTCAGCAACACGCTCTATTTTTGGCGGTTTCGTCAAATGGGAAAAGGGTCATAGTGACGAAACTTCCTTTGCCATTCCAATTGAAGAAGACATTGATTGGGACATTAACCTAGTAGCTGTTATTATTAATCGAAACGAAAAAAAAATTTCTAGTAGAGAGGGTATGAAAATTTCTAAGTCCACCTCCCCTTACTATCAATCATGGAAAAAAGTTACTAGTCATGACATGACCACGATGAGAAAAGCAATTCGTACTCATAACTTCGACTTAATGGGCCACACTGCTGAGGAAAATGCCATGAAAATGCACGCCCTCACGTTCAGTTCCGATCCAGCTTTTACATATTTTAATGGAGATACACTTAAAGCAATTCAAATTGTTCATGAATTAAGAGACAATGGCATCAGTTGCTATTTTACAATTGACGCTGGTCCAAATGTAAAAGTGTTAGTCCAACATGATAATTTAAACCAAGTTGTAAATCGATTTAAAAGCACTTTTGGATCATCAAACGTGGTTGCTACCACTCCAGGTCCTGGAATCGAATATTTAAATTAAGGGAGTAATTAATTACATGATTTCCGCAAAAGCACCGGGCAAATTGTACGTAGCTGGTGAATATGCAGTAGTTGAGACCGGCTACCCTGCTATCATCGCTGCATGTGATCGCTTTGTTAGGGTTGGCATTAAAGCAAGTTCAGATTTTGGAAGCATCTATTCAAAACAGTACGATGAAAATATGCTTCATTGGAAGAGATTAGGCCATCGCATGGTCTTCGATAATCGTGATAATCCTTTTCAGTACATCATTTCAGCGATTAAAGTAACTGAAGAATACGTTGAAACTCTCGATAAAAGTTTAAAAACATACGATATCATCGTAAATAGTGAACTCGATAGTGCCGACGGACGTAAGTACGGATTAGGTTCTTCAGCTGCCGTCACGGTTGCAACCGTTAAAGCCTTATGCGAATTCTACGACATTAACCTTTCAACGATGCAGCTCTTCAAGCTAGCCGCAATTGCTCATTTTGAAGTTCAAGGAAATGGTTCATTAGGCGATGTAGCTGCTAGTGTATTCGGCGGTTGGATTGCTTACCATTCATTTGACCGACAGTGGTTAGCCAATGCCCGTAAAGATGTTGATTTAGTGGAACTGTTAGATTTAAAATGGCCTAGTTTAAAAATTATGCCGCTAACAGCACCAAAGAATTTACAATTATTAATTGGATGGTCAGGTTCACCCGCTTCAACTTCAAATCTAGTTGATCGAGTGGAGCTAAAAAAAGCCAGAAATTCTGAACTTTATCAAGACTTTCTTCACTTCAGTCAGGAGTGTGTCTTAAATATTGTTAATGGCTTTAAAAGTTCTAATCTGGAAATGATCCAAAGGAACATTGAAAACAACCGCAAACTCCTTTTAAAACTCGGTGAATTTGCCAACGTTGAAATTGAAACCCCCAAGCTAAAAGAATTAATTGACATTGCCGATCATTTTGGTGGTGCAGCCAAAACTTCGGGAGCAGGTGGTGGTGATTGTGGGATCGTCATTATTAATAAGGATGATAATATCGATGATCTTGTTAGCGATTGGAACCGCCATGGAATTAAGCTACTAGACCTTAATATTCATAATAATTAGGAGAAACAAATGACTAACCAACAGTCACATCGAAAAGATGAACATGTCTCGCTTGCTAAAAAATTTCACCACATAGAATCTGAAGCTGGATTCGATCAGGTTCATTTTATGCCAGTAACATTCCCTGAAATGACATATCAGGATGTAGATATCTCGACTCAATTAGGCTCGCTGTCTTTAAGGGTCCCCTTTTACATTGAAGCGATGACTGGTGGCAGTGAGTATACCAAAAAACTAAATTATCACCTAGCCGCTATCTCCAAAAGATGCGGAATCGCAATGGCTTCGGGATCAGAGAGTGTAGCAATCAAACATCCGGAACTAATCGATACCTTTTCGATCATTAGAAAGCAAAACCCAGATGGACTGATCTTTGCTAACATTGGTGCTGGGACAACCCCAAAAGCGGCTGAGCAAGCAATTGATATTCTTCAAGCTAATGCATTAGAGATCCACGTTAATTCAGTTCAAGAACTCATCATGCCCGAGGGATCAAATTCATTTAACTGGCTATCCAATATTTCAAACATTGTCCAAAATATTAAAATACCAGTAATCGTCAAGGAAGTTGGATTCGGGATGAGTTCTAAATCAATTCAAACCCTTTTGGACCTTGGAGTTGAATATGTAAACATTGGGGGTCGTGGCGGAACTAACTTTGCTCAAATTGAGAACTTCCGTCGTCATCAAAAAGAAATGGACTATTTTAAAGACTGGGGAATTACCACGGTGGAATCTCTCTTTGAATCCCAAAAAGTTCCTAGCATGAACATCGTAGCAACTGGTGGCATCACTAATCCCATGGAAATCGTCAAATCCTTGTATTTGGGTGCCGATGCCGTTGGCATTGCGAGTCAGATTTTGGTGAAACTAATTGATGACGGTGAAGACGAGACCGTGAAAATGATTAACGATTGGATTATTGGCATTAAATCCATTTTCACCGCACTAGGCGCACACAACATTAATGAACTGCGTCAATGTGAATCAGTAACCAGTCCAGAATTACAAAATTACTTAAATCAGCGCAAATAAAAAGACCTTCGTTTTTTAAACGAAGGTCTTTTTATTTTCTCATGCTTTAAACCTTAATCCCTTAGGGAAAAAGTTTTTTAACGTCCCATTCACGACTTTACCAAATCCAACACTCATTCCGCGACATTGAATTAAGTACCACCCCTTCTTTAAGTTGGGATCCACGGCAACGGTGTCACCATGGACATAACTCTGCCACTGATGATCAGTAATTTTAACGATGTTTTTTACGTCATTAGGATTAATTGCCAATGCCAATGCATACGAAGGCTCAATCCGATTCTTTTTAATCGTTCCAAGTGGCGTTCCGGGTCGCATTACTTTTAAACCATCCAAATCGGGGATTGCCGGATTAAATGAATACAGGGTACTCCCAAATTCTAGAAAATCTTTTGTCAAAAAATCGCGCTTAAAGTTAACGTTACAGAACTCTTTCCACTCTTTTTTTATACTACTTGAGACGTTACTTCTTTGATGCTTAATCTTTTTGGATTTTCCAACATCTGTACTCTGCAACTTGGCAATAAAATGCCCATCACCTTTAAATAAGTTAGGAAACAGACGAGCCGTTTTAGTTAACTCTTCGCTTCCATCCGCCCATTCCGGTTTTCCGTCGATCATCCCATCATACTTCTTAATCGGGAGAGCCTTAAAATCATAATTAGCTAAGATCCAAGCAATTATCTGTTCGTCTTCTTCTGGTGAAAAAGTACAAGTTGAATAAATCAATTGTCCACCTGGTTTTAACATCTTAACGGCTTCTCTTACAATGTCTTTTTGCCGCACAGCACACTCTTTCGGATAATCAATTGACCAGTATTTTGTTGCGTCATGATTTTTTCTAAACATTCCCTCACCCGAACATGGTGCGTCAATCAAGATCTTATCAAAATACCTTGGAAAATGCTTTGACAGGTTATGTGGATCTTCATTCAAGATTAAAGGATCCCACACCCCAAACCGTTCCAGATTTTCAACTAGAACCTTAGCTCGGCTCCGGTCAATCTCATTTGATACAAGTAAGCCCTTGTTTTTCATCATACCAGCCAAATGAGTCGACTTTCCTCCTGGGGCAGCACACAAGTCTAATACCTGATCTCCCATACTAGGATCAACCACCTCTGCTACGTACATGGCAGATGGTTCCTGACTGTAAACGTAACCACTCTGATGCTCGACGGTTTTCCCGCTAATTTTTCCGTAATAACCATTTTGGGTATAGGAAATCGGGCTTGTCATATCCAAACGAACATCAGCTTTAGTTTTGAGCGGATTAGTTCGAAAGGCATTGTAAGAGTCTTCATCAAAAGAATCAATAAAACTTTGATAATCATCTTTTAACAGATTATGATATTTACTTTTAAAATCTTCAGGTAATTTCATACTGATAAGTCCTTATTATTCAAATTGCTTGGCAGCTCTCACGGCCATCTTCCATCCCTTGCATAGTTTTTTTCTTTTATCGCCACTCATATGTGATTCAAAAAAAGTACCAACACGCTTACTTCTTTTAATTTCATCAATATCCTTCCAAAATCCAACAGCCAAACCAGCCAGATAAGCTGCTCCCTGTGCCGTAGTCTCTGAAATTAATGACCGTTCAATTTGATCATTTAAAATATCGGCTTGAAACTGCATTAAGTAATCATTTTTAGCAGCTCCACCATCTACTACTAGTGATTTAACCGGAATCTTAGTCTCTTCTACCATCGTATCAAGAACATCCTTTGTTTGAAATCCTAACGATTCAATGGTCGCACGAACTAATTGATTACGCGTCGTTGATGATGTCAAGCCAAAAATCGATCCACGAATTTCCTGATCCCAATATGGTGCCCCTAGTCCAGTAAACGCTGGCACTACGTAAACTCCGTCACTCGTTTTGGCATCATAAGCCATTTGCTCAGAGGCCTTAGCCGATGAAATTAAACCCATCTCATCCTTTAACCATTGAATTGCCGATCCGGCCACAAAAATGCTACCTTCTAAAGCATATTTAACTTCTCCATTCAATCCGTAGGCAATTGTGGTTAACAATCCATTACTAGAAAACCTTGGCGTTTTTCCTGTATTCATCATAATAAAGGCACCCGTTCCATAAGTATTCTTTGTCATTCCGGGTTGTAATGCTAATTGTCCAAATAATGATGCTTGTTGGTCACCGGCAATTCCGGCAATTGGAATCTGTACCCCTAAAAATGAATATCCCTTCGTATATCCAAAGAAGTGTGACGATGGTTTCACTTTAGGTAACATTTTCTTAGGAATATCGAAGAGCTCTAACAGATCATCATCCCATTTCAAATCGTTGATGTTATATAACATTGTCCTACTAGCATTAGTATAATCAGTGGCATGAACGGTTCCGCCGGTCAGATTCCATAGCAACCATGAATCAATGGTTCCAAATAATAAATCTCCATTCTCCGCCCGTCTCTGGGATCCCTTTACATGATCTAAAATCCATCTAATTTTCGTACCAGCAAAATAAGAATCAACAATCAGTCCCGTCTTTTGGTGAATTAAATCAGCGTAACCATCAGTTATTAACCGATCAGCAATTTCACTGGTCTGTTTTGATTGCCACACCACAGCATTGTAGATGGGCTTTCCACTTCGTCTATCCCAAATTACAGTCGTTTCACGTTGATTAGTAATGCCGATACTTCGCACTTTATAGGGAGGAACTTCAGAGTTAATCAATACCTCAGAAATCACAGATTCAACGGCATTCCAAATTTCAACTGGATCTTGTTCCACCCACCCTGGATGAGGAAAAGATTGTTTAAACTCACGTTGTACTTTTCCCACAATCTGGCCATCATGATCAAATAACATTGCTCGAGCAGAGGTCGTTCCTTCATCAATTGCCATTATGTATTGCTTGCTACTCATATTTTCCCTCGTTTTTTCAAATAAATGTTATGTGTTAATTATACCCTAAGTAATTTAGCATACCAAACGTGAAGTTATACCATAACAAAGGCAATATGGTAGAATACTTACATGTGATTTAATAGGAGGCAATCTAAATGACAAGTTTTAATGAATATTCCGCATGTACCAGCATTTTAGTTGGAAAAGATGCCACGGTTGATGGCAGCACTTTAATTGGTCGCAATGAAGATGCTAAAGCATCATGGCCAAAACGATTTGTTGTCCATGAACATAAGGAGCATCAGGATGATCAGGAATTCAAATCAACTGATAACGGCTTCAAAATGCCGCTACCAAAAACACGGGGAAAATACACTGCTACTCCCGAATGGACCGACCAAGACGGTTTATTCGAAGAGGATGGCATTAACGAATATGGGGTTGCTATGAGTGCAACTGAAAGTACGTACGCTAACGCACGTGTTCTAGGTTATGATCCCCTTGTAAAAGATGGAATCGGCGAAGAAGCCATGGTAACCGTAGTCTTGCCTTATGTTCATTCCGCAAAAGAAGCCGTCAAACGTCTTGGTAACATTGTTGAAAAATATGGAGCCAGTGAAAACAACGGAGTCCTTATGTCTGATAAAGAAGAAGTTTGGTACTTAGAGATTGGTTCCGGACACCAATGGATCGCTGAAAGAATCCCAGACGATGAGTACGCCGTCGTTGCTAATCAAATGGCCATTGAAGAAGTTAACTTTAAAGATAATGATCACTTCATGTGGTCACCAGGGATTAGGGACTTTGTATCAAAAAACAATTTAAATCCGGATCGTTCTGGTTTTAACTTTAGACACATTTTTGGAACCCATGACTTATCAGACACCTACTACAACACCCCTCGAGTTTGGTACGGACAAAAAATGTTTAACCCAGAAATCAAGCAGGATCCCACTTCCCAAGACCTCCCCTTTACAAGGAAAAGTGAAGAATTAATATCGGCACTCGATGCCCAAAAGTTGCTCAGTTCACACTATCAGGGAACTCAGTTCGATCCAATTGGTGCAGGCGAAGAAGCTGATCGAACTCGATTTCGTCCCATTAGTTTAGCCAAAACCCAAGAATCACACGTGCTCCAAATCAAACCTAATCTACCAATTGAAATTGGTGGAATTCACTGGCTTGCTATGGGTGTAGCGGCTCAGAGTACTTACGTCCCATTTCTTGAGGGAATTTCTGATACTCCAAAAGCATATAAGTACCACGTCAAGATGGATTTTGATCCTAAATCGGCTTACTGGATCTTCAAGCTAGTTGGGATCTTAGTTGACCCCCACTACCTTGAATTTGGTGACAAACTTAAAAACGTGCAACAAAGTTTAATCGAACAATACGAACAAATTTTACAGCAGGTAGAACAAAAGTCCGACGGCTTAGATTCAACGGAACTAACTCAGCTTGCTAATGAGGCCAGTTCTAAGACAAGTAAACTCGCTTTGCGTAGCTTTAAGAACCTTGGTCAATACTTGATTACAAACTCAACGGACTTCTCTTTTCTCAACTATCATCAAGATTTAAATCTATAAAAAAAGAGAGTATACTTTATTAGTATTTCCATTAAATTTAATCAAGGAGAGTGACTTTATGTCTAAAGGGAAAAAGCAAAGTAAATTAGGCTTAATGTCTTTAGTTTTAATGATACTCACTGCGATATTTGGCTTTGGTAATACGACCGTCGCCTATGATCAAATGGGCTACGCCAGTATTATCTGGTACATATTTGGAGCACTAGTATTTTTCTTACCGGTTTCATTAATGTTTGCCGAATATGGTTCGACTTTCAGTAGTGCTAAAGGTGGAATTTATTCCTGGCTTAAAGAGTCAATTGGTGAACGCTTAGCCTTCATCGGAACCTTTATCTGGCTATCATCATGGATCATTTGGATGATCTCGACTTCTTCTAAGGTTTGGATTCCATTTTCTAACATTATTTTTGGAACGGATAAAACCCAAACATGGCATTTGTTCGGAATTTTTACCCCAATGCAAACAATTGGAATCCTCGGGATTGCCTGGATTTTAATTATTACTTTGTGTGCGACTCATGGTTTTGATTCAATTGCTAAGATTGCAAACATCGGGGGAGTATTATCAATTGCTTTGCCACTGATCTTTGCTATCTTATCAGTAATTGTTTGGGTCTTAAATAAGGGCCAACTTGCTGAGCCAGTCAATGGCGCTAAAAGTTTCATTCAATCCCCTAATCCATTATTCGTAACTCCAATCGCCATCATGTCATTTGTTGTTTATGCGATTTTTGCGTATGGAGGAATGGAATCAATTGGTGGAGTCGTTGATAAGGTCAAAAATCCTACGAAGACTTTTCCCCGTGGGGTCATCATTGCGGCAATCATCATGGCAGTCATCTATTCTGGATCCATTTTTTTGGTTGGTATTACAGCTAACTGGCATGAAGTTGTCGGAAAGGGTTCGGTCAACTTGGGTAACATCACTTACGTTTTAATGAATAACCTTGGTTATGTTTTCGCTAAAACCCTTGGCTTTTCAGCCGGATCAGCAATGGAATTTGGTCGCTTCATGGCTCGAGTAGCCGGTTTAGGGATGTTTATTCCGTACTTAGGTTCTTTCTTTGTTCTGATATATTCCCCAATCAAATCATTTATTGAGGGATCCAATCCAGATTTATGGCCTAAAAAAGTGGTTAAATTAAACAAACATGGCATGCCAGGGTTTGCAATGTGGATTCAAGCATTCGTCGTTGTTGCCGTTATCTTTGTCATTTCTTTCAGTGGCAATAATGCTCAACAATTTTACTTAATTTTAACTGATATGGCTAATATTTCGACAACTTTCCCCTACTTATTCTTAGTTGGAGCTTTTCCATTCTTCAAGAAACTAAAGAATGTTCCTCGTCCCTTTGTCTTTTACAAGAACCGAATTGTCACTAACATCATGGTAACCATTATCTTGGTTGTACTAGTGTTAGGAATTGGTTTTACTGCTATTCAACCAATCTTGACTCATGATTACACCACCGCCTTCTGGACCATTGTGGGACCACTAGCTTTTGCATTGGTTGGTTGGTTAATGTATGAATACAACAGTCGAAGAGGTACTAAAACTGCTAAAGAAGTTGATGACCAATAAAAAAAGAGCTCGCAATGCGAACTCTTTTTTTTACATAAAATTAATGCTTACGACTTGCTTCTTTAATACGAGCAGCCTTACCAGAACGATCACGTAAGTAATACAACTTAGCACGACGAACTGAACCACGTCTAACAACATCAATCTTAGCAATTCGTGGTGAATGTAATGGGAAGATTCTTTCAACCCCAACTCCACTGGCAATTCTTCTTACTGTGTAAGTAGCTTGAATGCCTGAACCATGACGTTTAATTACAACACCAGTAAACTTCTGAATACGTTCGTTACTACCTTCAACAACCTTTACGGAAACCGTAACGGTATCACCGACACGAAATTCAGGAATATCTGAACGAAGTTGATCACTATTGATCTTATCAATCAATTTATTTTGACGCATAATCATTTCTCCTAACTAGCATTCTTATCTTCTCGACAGCGGAATACCGTTTTATTTAGCCATAAAAGACCACTTAAAATTATAACATACAAACCAAAAAACTCAATACTTACCGATCTTCTTCCTCAATTTTAACGTCCGCCAATAATTCCTTTTGCCTTTTTGACAGTTTATTGTAATTAATCAGATCTGGTCGTCTTAAATATGTCTTTCTTAAAGATTCCTTCTGTCGCCAATCATCAATTTTTTGATGATCACCACTAGTTAAAATCGGTGGAACTTCTAATCCCCTAAAGTCTGCTGGTCGCGTGTATTGAGGATATTCAAGCAATCCACTTGAAAAAGAATCTCCTGGAGCTGACTCTTGATTACCAAGGACACCCTTAATGAGTCGAACGGTCGCATCAATCATTACTAGCGCAGGCAATTCACCACCCGTAAGGACAAAATCACCAATTGAATACTCGTCAGTTACTACGGATTTAATTCGTTCGTCAAAGCCCTCATAGTGACCACATAAAAAGGTCAAATGGTCCTCTTTGGCAAGATTTGCAGCATCGTTTTCATCAAATTTTTTCCCTGCCGGATCAGTTAAAATGACTCTACCAGATGAATAACCCTGTTTTTCTGAAACTTCTTGAGAATGCGCAAAAGCATCAAGCATTGGTTGAGGCTTAAGTAACATTCCAGCTCCCCCACCAAAGGGGGTATCATCCACGTTATGATGTTTATTAGTCGAAAAATCACGAAAATTAGTAATATCAATATTTATGATTTCTTTTTCAATGGCCTTACCGATAATGGATTCACTCAAAGGGCCCTTTAAAATATTAGGGAAAAGGCTCAATATATCGATCTTCATCGTTACTGCATTCCCTCCATTAACTCAACGACTACTTTATGATTAGGAATATCCACTTTTTTTACGACCGAATCAATCTTTGGAAGTAACAAATCATCTTTATTTTTACGCTCCACTACCCAGACATCATTGGCAGGCATATCCATAATATCACTTATTACACCAATTTTATTATCATCTTTATCGATAACATCCATGCCGATAATTTGTTGATAGAAATATTCGCCTGGTTGTAAGTCAGTATTTTTTCTTTGCTCCGACGTAATTTTTAGGATGGCAGGTTTAAGGTATTCAACATCATTTATGGAATTGCGACCAGAAAAATGCAACAGAATAAATCCCTTATGGCTTCTAACCCCGTCAATCTTCAATTCTTCCATTTTTCCGTCTTTGGGGAATACATAAACAAGATTACCAACTTTAAAGCGTTGATCAATAAAATCAGTAGTAGGTTTTATTCGTACTTCACCTTTAATTCCCTGAGTATTTACTAATTTCCCAATTTCTAAGTAATCCATAGTTCACCTATTTCTATAAAAAAACTCTTAAATAAAAACGAGTTTTATCTAAGAGCTAATCTTTGCCATCATCAATAACGAGTTTAATTCGCTTTCCATCATTAACGTGAACACTATAAATTATGGTTCGAATCGTCTGAGCAACTCGACCCTTTTTTCCAATAATACGTCCAACGTCATTAGGATTGGTAGACAATATATATTCGCTAAATTGATCAGTATCCTGATGATTAATACTAATATCATCAGGATATTTAACTAATGGCTTAACGATTGTTTTAATTAAATTATCAAAATTAACCATAATCAATCACTTATTTCTTAGCTGCTAATTTAGCATCATGTAATTGTTTCATAATACCTGCATCTGACAAAATATTACGAACAGTATCAGAAGGTTTAGCACCTTTTTCCAACCAGTCCATGATTGATTCTTCTTTTAAAGTTACTTGATCAGGTTCAGTTAATGGATTGTAAGTACCAACAATTTCGATAAAACGGCCGTCACGAGGACTACGTGAGTCAGCAACCACGATACGGTAAAACGGACGCTTCTTTGAACCCATTCTTCTTAATCTAATTTTTAATGACATAAACACACCTCCTAATAGTCTTCTTAACAGTTACTAATATTACCAATAAATATTAGTGATGTAAAGGCTTTTTTCTTTACAGTCTAAAATTAATGTCTTTTTTTATTTTTTCGTCGCTTCTTTTTATTCTTTTTGATCTTACGACTCATCCGCTTCATGGCGAGATTCGACAATTTACCAGTCATTCCTCCACCCATTCCAGCAGAATCCATCATATTTGACAAACCCGACATATTTCCGTTAGACACTTTGTTCATCATTTTCTTCATTTGATCAAATTGTTTAATGAGTCGATTGACTTGTTGAATCGGTTGAGCCGATCCGCGAGCAATTCGACGTCTCCTTGAAGGATTTAACACATCCGGATTGGATCGTTCCTCATCAGTCATTGAATAGATAATCGCTTTAATGTGGTCTAAATCTTTGGGATTAACGTTTAAATTCTTCAATGCTGGATTATTAGCCATTCCTGGAATCATTTTAACCAAATCTTGAATTGGACCCATCTTTTGAATTTGTTCTAATTGATCAACAAAATCATCAAAATCAAAAGAATTTTCCTTGATTTTTTCGGTTAATTCCTTAGCTTGATTTTCATCATACTCTTTCTGAGTCTTTTCGATGAACGAGAGCATGTCGCCCATTCCCAAAATTCGAGAAGCCATTCGATCTGGGTGAAATACGTCCAAATCATCTAATTTTTCACCTTGACCAACAAACATAATTGGTTTGTCAGTCACAGCCCTGATTGACAAAGCAGCTCCACCACGAGTATCTCCGTCTAACTTTGTTAGAATAACCCCGGTAATATCTAAAGCATCGTTAAATCCGACCGCCGTATCAACTGCATTTTGACCTGTCATAGCATCAACAACTAAAAGAATATCATTTGGATTGGCCACCTTTTTAATATTCTTTAATTCATCCATCAAGTTTTCGTCAATTTGAAGCCGACCGGCCGTATCAATTAACACATAATCGTTATTATTCTTGCTAGCTTCCTTTAAACCATCTTGAACAATTTGTACTGGGTCAACATCCGTTCCCTCTTGAAATACTGGAACATCAACTTGTTCGCCCACCTTTTCTAACTGTTCAATTGCTGCGGGACGATAAACATCGGCAGCGATCATTAATGGACGCGCATTATCTTCAGATTTAAGCCTTTTAGCTAATTTACCTGCTGAAGTAGTTTTACCTGCTCCTTGAAGTCCTACCATCATAATGACTGTAGGAATCTTGTCTGATTTAACTAGCGGAGTGGCAGATTCACCCATCATGTTAGTCAGTTCATCGTTAACGATCTTAACAATTTGTTGGGCCGGATTTAATCCTTCAAGAACATCAGCGCCCTTAGCTTTTTCTTGAACCTTCTTTACAAACTGACGAACCACCTTAAAGTTAACGTCCGCTTCTAGTAATGCCAATCTAATTTCCCGCATTGTTTCACGCAAATCAGATTCGCTGACCTTGCCTTTTCCTCTTAAGTTTTTAAAAGCTTTTTGTAATCGATCGGTTAAACCTTCGAAAGCCATCTTTTCACCCCTAATTTTCTTCCGTAATTTCTAAGTGATTCACCAACGCATTTAAGTGTTCATCATTTGGATAGTGCTTTTTAATGTAATCTCTAATCTCATCGGTTTGCCGATTGCGTAATACAAACAATTGATATAGGTGCATTTTACTTTCATAGTCTTCAAGAATTTGCTCAGTTCTTTTAATGTTATCATAAACCGCTTGGCGACTAATATTGAAATTTTCTGAAATCTCACCTAACGAAAAATCATCTGCATAGTATTCTTGAATGTACTCTGCCTGTTTCTTAGTGAGTAATTCACCATAAAAATCATACAAAGCATTAATCCGATTATTCTTTTTAATGTCCATCTAAAGTCACCACTAATTGTCTTGAATTAATCCCTTAAATAAACCGTCAATAAAGCTCTTAGAATCAAATTTACGCAAATCATTAACCGTTTCTCCCAGTCCAACGAACTTTACCGGAATATTAAGCTTATTTTTGATTGCAATTACAATTCCACCCTTGGCAGTTCCATCAAGCTTTGTTAAAACAATTCCCGTAATGTTAGTGATTTCATTGAACATCTTGGCTTGATTCAAAGCATTTTGACCAGTAGTTGCATCAATCACTAGCAATACTTCTTGAGGTGCGTCTGGAATTTCACGCTTAATGACCTTATCAATTTTAGCAAGTTCATTCATTAAATTAACTTTATTTTGCAATCTTCCGGCTGTATCAACAAATAAAACATCATAATTTTCTTTTTTGGCTTTATCTACTGCTTCAAAAACAACCGAAGCTGGATCACTACCAGCGGACTTTTTAACAATATCAACACCATCACGTTTAGCCCATTCATCTAATTGTTCAATGGCGCCCGCTCTAAATGTATCAGCAGCCGCTAAAAGCACCTTTTTATTTTGCTTTTTAAAATTATTGGCCATCTTACCAATAGTCGTCGTTTTTCCAACTCCATTGACACCAACAAATAAAATCACAGTTGGGCCAGTTTGAGATAATTTGATTGAACTATCTTTATCACTTGGTGCATCATACAAATCGATCATCTTTTGGACGATTAGATTTTGAACTTCTTTTGGTTTCTTGGCATTTTTTAATTTAACCTCTTCTTTTAGTTCATCAGTTAGTTGGATTGCAGTTTCAAATCCAACATCGGATTCAACCAGCGTATCTTCTAAATCATCAAAGAAATCATCATCAACTGAGCGAAAATTAGCAAATAGCGCATTTAATTTTTGTCCAAACGAAGACCGTGATTTTGCCAGACCATGTTCGTATGCTTTTTCAGTTGATTCAGGCTGCTTAGTTACATCATCAGTAGACTCTTTTACATCTTCATTTTTATTAGAAGAATGATCTGTATCAACCACAGACTGGCCTTTTTCATCTGACTTGTTATCGTCAGTGCTTCGAACACCATCTTTTGATGTTTGCGTTTGTTCTTCCGGTTCTTCAGAAACATCAGCTCCATCGTTCTCACTCTCGCTTGATCCATCATTTTTCTGACTAACTTCATTTTCTTCAGTTTGTTGAAAGTGGTCACCTTGATCAGAGGTGTCGTCACCAGTAACCTTTGCTTTCTCATCTTCTCTTTTAGACTGCTTGGTTTTGCTCTCTTTGTCGTCAGATTCTTTCTTCTTACCTTTAAAAATATCAAATAAACCCATAATTATTCTCCTAGTTTTTTAGATTCATCTAAGTTGACCGAAACAACCTTAGATACACCCGAATCTTGCATTGTAACTCCATAAAGATGATCCGCATAGATCATCGTTTCCTTTCTGTGGGTGATTACAATAAATTGTGTATTATTCTTTAAACTCTGCATATACCGCGCAAAACGATCCACATTGGCAGGGTCAAGAGCAGATTCAGCTTCATCCAATATTACAAACGGAACTGGTTTTACCTCAAGAACTGAAAAAAGCAGTGCCAAAGCCGTTAGAGCTTTCTCACCACCAGAAAGTAAATTGAGATTACGGTATTTCTTTCCGGGTGGTTTTACCAAGATATCGATCCCGGTTGTAAGTAAATGATGCGGGTCATCCATTTTTAGTTTGGCTTCCCCACCACCAAAAATATTGCGAAAAATATGACTAAACGCAGTTGCAATTTTATCATAAGTTTCGCTAAATTTAACTTTTACCGTTTGATCCATTTCATTCATTATCCCAATCAGTTGACTCTTAGATTCAATTAAATCATCAAGTTGATGATTCATAAATTCGTAACGATCCTTTACTTCTGCATAGGCATCAATCGAATTAACATTAATCGGACCCAACTCGTCAATTTCAGATTGGAGTGATTTAATCAATGAATCGATTTCGGGTAATTCAAGTTCCACCTTCTTCATTGAGCTAGTTCCTTTAATCATGTTATCGCGTTGATAACGCTCAGAATCAAGGTTATCTATAGCTGTTTTTAAATTTGATTCTAGCTTTTGAACTATTCCTGTTTGAGAAATTAAACGATCCTGAAGATCGGAAACTTGATGATCATATTTTTGATCATCTTGGTTAAACTTATCAATTTTTGAATTAAGATCGTTAATATCCCGCTTAGTACTTTGGATTTGTTGTTCTAGTTCGGGAATATTAGTTTTTACTGCCACCACTTCTTGATTAATTGATTGCTTAAGTCCATTTATACTATTGGCTAAGCTTTTTAATTGAGTTTCAAAATTCAACCTTTGTTTTAAAAGACTTTCCCTGCTGGACTTGAGTTGACTATTTTGTTCCTTTAAGCGAATCAACTTTTCTTTGATTTCAGATGATTTGATATTATTTTCGTTAACATTCCGAGTAAGTTTTTCAATCTGACTTTTGATTGAGGTATTCTTAGACTGATTTTGCTTAATTTGCATTTTTAAATCATTAATCTTATGAGAAAGATCAATCTCATTTACACCATCATCACTAGTTGTGTTTTTTAATTGTAATCGAATTGCATCAGCATTTCTTTGAGACTCCTTTAAACTACTTTGATTCATACTAATGCTTTTTTGTTTAGCTTGAATCTCTCCTTTTAATTCATTTAATTTTTGACGAAGTTCATCGTGCTTATCCTGCTTTATTGTGTGCTGATCTTGGAATTTTTTGATAGTCTCCTCACCAGCATTCATCTTCTGGCTCATTTCTTCAACTTGCTGATTTAAGTGGACCAATTTTTCTTTTTGACTTAGTAAGCCAGTGGACTGGTTGTGATTTGATCCACCAGTGATTGCACCTCCAGCATTAACGACATCCCCATCTAAAGTTACCACTTTAGCCTTATGACCAATTGTCTTACTGATCTTTGTAGCACTTTTTAAATCAACCGCAATCATCGTACCACCCATCAGGTGATTCTTAACCCGTGTCATATCCGTTGGCATTTTGACCAGGTCCGAAGCAATTCCAACAAAGCCAGAAATCGATTTTACCTCATTTAACACATTAGAGGATAAATAACGTTCATTAACGGCATTCATAGGCAAGAACGTAACTCTTCCCAGTTTCTTCTCGCTTAAATAGTGAATTGCATCTCTAGCATCTTTAACATTCCCGGTGATAACCTGCTGAATCTGACTTCCCAGTGCTGTTTCAATGGCTATAACATAACGATCAGGAACTTCAATAAAATCACTTACTGTTCCTTTAATACCAGTTAAATTCGCTTTGCTTTTTAATAAGTTTCGCGTCCCGCGATAAAGCGAATTATGATTTTCCAAGATTGACTTAATACTATCTCGTTCCGTTTTAGTCTCCTGAAAAACACGTAATGCAGCATACCAGCTTGCCTTTAATTCTTTTTCTTTGTCCCTTGAATCTGACAACTTCTTATCAACTTGCTTTAATTCATCCACCATTTGTTTCTGGTTGTTTTGAAGTTTCGATAATTCGGTCTCTTCTGAAGTGATTTCTTGCTTTAAAAGGTTGCTTTGATCTTCAATCGCATTAATTTGCTGGTACTTCTCTTTTACCTCACTATCACTACGCTTGGATAATTTTTGCATTAACTTTAAATTATTCTTGGCACTGGCTAATGACTGCATCAAATCTATGTAATCATTTCTTATATTTTCAAGTTCTGTTTGTTTTTCTAATAAATTTTGCCGAATAGAAGCTGCTTCAAGCTGCTTCATCTTATGAGAATAGTCGGAAATGAGAGCTTGCTTTTTACTAATTTGACTTTGGTTGTCAGTAATATTGTCTTTGACGTTTTCCAGTTGCTCTTTTAAATCACTTACTTTACTTTCTAAGTCGTTAATCTTTTGTTGATTAAATTCACGTCGTTGCTGAGATAACTGCTGATCACTATGAGCTGATTCGAGTGATTTAGTGTCACTTAAAAGTTGATTTTGAAGTTGTTCACGCTTTTGACCCAAACTTTTAATCTTATTCGTTAACCCTTGTTTGCGTTCTTTAACTTCCTTAACTTGTATTTTTAAATTAGTAAAAGTAGTATTTTGCTTTTTGAGCTCCTTTTCCAGATTCATTTTCACGTTTTCATGATTTTTAATCTTAATCACTAATTTAGAATACTTCAATTGATCAAGATATTTTTTCTTATCCAAATAGAGGGACGCAGCATCACTTTGCTCCTTTAGAGGCCCAATTTGTTTGTCCAACTCGTTAATAATATCTGAGATTCGATCCAAATTTCCTTGAGTATCAGCTAACTTTTGTTCAGTTTCCACCTTTTGTTTTTTATATCGATAAACTCCAGCAGCTGTCTCAATAATTGATCGCCTTTTTTCAGCATCATCATTGAGAATTTCATCAACATTCCCCTGAGAAATAATGGAAAGGGAACCTTCACCTAATCCAGTATCCATAAAAAGATTATTAATATCCTTCAAACGACAATCTTTATCATTGATTGAATAAGAACTATCACCATTTCGATAAACTTTACGTGTGATTTTAATTTCGGTATAATCAGAATCCAAAAAATGATCAGAATTATCAAAATAAATGCTAACTTCTGCACGACTAAGAGCTCTGCGCCCCTTGGACCCAGAGAAAATGACGTCTAACATTTTTTTACCACGTAAAGTTTTGGCCGACTGCTCACCTAAAACCCAACGAATTGCCTCGATGACATTACTTTTTCCGCTACCATTTGGACCAACAATTCCAGTAAGCCCATCCTGAAAGTCAATTGTGGTTTTATCTGCAAAAGATTTAAATCCTGCAATCTCAATTGATTTTAACTTCACCTTAATGCCTCATTTACTTAATACTTGTGCTTACTCCCAGTTCATTGAGTGCTTTCTTTGCCGCTTTCTGTTCTGCATCTTTCTTGGAATGTCCTAACCCGACTCCCATTTCTTTGCCGTTAATTTTTACCGCAACTTTAAATTTACGGTCATTATCAGGACCATCTTCACTAACTAGTTCATAGTCTAAATCAACTGGTCCATTTTCTTGAACAACTTCCTGTAATTCAGTTTTATGATCAAAGAATTCGTCAAACCAACCCTCATCAAGCTTAGGAAAAATCACAATCTGACAAAAATTCCTCACCGTTTCTATTCCCTGATCGAGATACACCGCTCCAATAAATGATTCAAAAATATCACATAAAAGTGAGTCACGTTGTCTGGCATTCGCCTTTTCTTCACCTTTGCCGAGTCGGATATACTTGTCAAAATGACATTCACGGGCAAAACGACTAAAACTATGCTCATTAACCATAGCAGCTCTTAATCTAGTCAGTCGACCTTGTGGTAATTCAGGAAAACGTCTAAAGATGTAGTCTGAAACCACTAATTGATAGACAGCATCCCCTAAAAACTCCAGACGTTCATAAAATTTTAATCCTTGACCGGGATGCTCGTTCACGTATGATGCTTGGGTCATTGCTTCATCTAAAAGTGCTTCATCGTTAAACTTAATATTAAACTTGTCTTTTAACAAGTCATCAAACTGCTTTTGCAATTCTATTTCCTCCAAAGGTAACATTTTTTCTTTTAATTATATCATTAATGCCTAAATTACGATAATTGCATAATAAAAAATGACCCGTCATAACAACGAATCATCTATTTCTTTGCAATGTGTTTTTTCGTTTTTGGATCAATATCTCGCATAATTACATTTACTAGGTCGCCGACATCACTGATATTCTCAGTATTTTCACTGGTGAAAACATCGCCAAATTCATCCTCTAATTCAACGATAAATCCCGCCATATCAATAAAATCAGCGCCTAAATCATTAGTAAAGTTTAAGTCATTCGTTACCTTATCAACCGGAACCTTAAAACGACTTGAGGTGATTTCTGCTACTTTTTTAAATACTGTTTCTCTATCCATCAGTGATCCCTCCTACTGCTCACCATTTTTAATACTATCCATTTCATCAGTATGATTAGAAAAATATCCTTTCACTGAATCAACAAAATTAGAATTAATAATTTGCTGAATTTGAAGTATCGTATTTCTAATTGTCTTAGCCTTACTACTACCGTGGCTCTTCACCACTGGGGCCTTCAATCCAAGTAGGACGGCACCCCCATACTTAGTGTAATCCATCTTGTGGGCAATCTTCCTTAAAGTATTCTTGAGTAATAAAGCACCCACTTTGGACTTCACTCCACCATTTATAATGCCGTCTTTTAACATATTAATCATTGACAATGCAGTTCCTTCAATACTCTTTAAAACCGCATTACCGGTAAAGCCATCGGTTACCGCTACATCGGTAACTCCATTCAGCAACCCTCGTGATTCGATGTTACCAATAAAATTAATGTCATCATTTTTTCTTAAAGCACGATACATTTTTTGATGAATCTTATTTCCTTTGTCAGACTCAGTGCCATTATTAATCAACCCAACCCGTGGATTTTTAATCTTTAAAACTCTTTCAGCATAATACTTACCTAGTAGTGCATACTGATAAACGTTAACAACCTTAGCATCAGCATTTGCTCCACAATCAATTAACGTGAAACCAGTATCGTTATCAATTACTGGTAAAGTAGTAACCAGTCCCGGACGATCAATTCCTTTGATTCTACCGATTATCAATAAACCAGCAACTAGAATGGCACCAGTATTTCCACAGGAATAAAATGCATCAGCTGTTCCATCTTTAACAGCTCGAGCAGCCATGACCAGACTTGATCCCTTTTTTTCTTTTACTGCTTTAACGGGTTCATCTTCCATTTTTATAACTTCATCTGATTGAATCACTTTGATATTTTCTTTGTTATTTAACAACGAATTGATTTTATCAGAATCACCAAAGAGTTGAAACTCCACGTAATCCATTTCATCACGAGCAAGCTCAATCCCTCTGACAATTTCATCAGGTGCATTATCGCCACCCATTGCATCAACAGCAATTTTTATCATTATAGGCAAAGCTCCTTAATCAAACTTAACATCTTGATTTAAAGATTTAAGTCTTTTTACTAACTTTCGATTTTTCGGTTCCTGTTCCCAATTAACATCATCAACGATTTCTTTTGCAACGGTCTGCGCTGTGCTCAAAATATTAATGTCAGCAACTGGATCTCCAACTTTAAAGGTTGGCATTCCAGACTGATTTTTACCAAGAATGTCCCCAGGACCTCTTAATTCTAAATCTTTTTGTGAAATAAAGAAACCATCAGTTGATGAACACATCACATTCATTCGTTTTCTACCAGTTTCATTTTTAGGATCAGCAATTAAAATACAATAAGCTTGCTGGTCCCCTCGCCCCACACGACCCCGAAGTTGATGTAGTTGAGCCAACCCAAAATGGTCAGCATCATAAATCACAATGGTACTTGCGTTGGAAACGTCAACTCCGACTTCAATTACTGTAGTAGAAACTAGAACTTGTACCTTATTAGTCTTAAAAGCATCCATTACTTTATTTTTGTCTTCATCACTCATTTGACCATGGAGTAAGCCAACCGTGTATTTATCACCAAGTTCTTGCTGAAAGTTTTGGTATGTATCAGTAACGTTTCTCATATCCACTGCTTCAGATTCACCGATAAGGGGGACTACCACGTAAACTTGTTCTCCATGATTTAAGCGCTTTTTGACAAAATTAAGCATTGCATCAATCTGTTGATTCTTAATCCAAGCCGTTTTAATTGGTTTTCTACCACCTGGCAACTCATCAATTACCGAGACATCCATCTCACCATACGCTGTGATCGATAGAGTTCGTGGAATAGGCGTAGCAGTCATTGATAACACGTTCGTCGATTTACCCTTTTCTCTCAGGGCTTTTCTTTGGTTAACTCCAAACCGATGCTGTTCATCAATGACAGCTAATCCTAAATTATGGTATTTAACCTCTTTTTGAAACAATGCATGAGTACCCACCACCAAGTTAATCTCGCCACTTTCAATACGGGGTAAAAGTTCATTTCGAGCCGCTCTAGAAGTATCACCAGTCAGTAGTCCAATGTTAACACTAGTATCCTTAAAAAGCTCAGCAAGTCCGTCAGCATGTTGTTCGGCTAAAATTTCAGTGGGAGCCATTATTACGGCTTGTTCCCCAGAAAGAACCGCAGCATAAATTGCGATAGCCGCTACAACCGTTTTTCCGCTCCCAACATCTCCCTGTAAAAGCCGATTCATCTGATATGGACGCTTTAGATCAGATAAAATTTCTGAAATAACCTTTTTTTGTGCCAGGGTCAATTCGTACGGAAGAGAACTCACAAACGTCTGTAATTTAGCACGATTAATGGTTATCGCAGAATTAGGGGCCTGATTTTTCTGATGTTTTAAAGTTTGCATTCGCATTTGAAACAAGAAAAATTCATCAAACTTTGCGGTTCTACGTGCGAGTGCTGCTGCTCTTTGATTTTTTGGAAAGTGCATGTTAGAAATGACATTTTTTAAATTTTCTAATTTATACTTTTTTAAAACCCAATTGGGGATGAAATCTTCAATTTGACCTTGGTACTGATCATAGGCTTCGGTTACCAATTGGCGAATGGTATTCTGGGTAATCTTATGGTTAGCGGGATAAATTGAACCAAATTTTTCGCCATCACCAGCTTTCAAAATTTTAATTCCGGCCATCGATTTTTTATTTGCATCAAACTTTCCGTAAATCAAAATTTCATCCCCGGCTTCAACCTGTTTCTTTAGCCACGGCTGATTAAAAAAAGACACCGGAATCACATCATTACCAACTAGTAACTTAATAGTTAAACGACTTCTACGTCTTCCAAAAAAATTAACCGTTGGATTTATAGCAACCTTACCCTTCAGAGTGACCACCTGCTGATCAGAAATTTCAGAAAGATCTTTAGTTCGAAAATCTTCATAACGAAATGGAAAGTATGTCAGTAAATCATAAATGGTCACAATCCCCAAATCATTTAGAGCTTCAACTTTTTTGGGACCGACTCCTCTAAGCGTTTCCACATGGTCATCTAACCCACTCATCAAATTCACCTCCTAAAAAGACTGTTAATCCACAAGGACTAGCAGTCTTATTAAGTATCTATCTATATAATATTACCTATTCAACGGAAATAATCAACGGATAAACTGGTTGATCCCCCTCATGAGTCTCAACTTCTAATTCATCGTCCACTGATAAGACAGCATTCGAAACTTTATCAGCATCATCCTGATCAGCGTCTTTTCCAAAAATAATCGTAACGTTTTCGCTATCATCATCTAACATTTTTTTCAGCATCTTAATAGCTGCATCATCTAAAGAAGAACCAAGGACCTGAATGTCTCCATCAATAATTCCCATGTAACTACCCTTTTTAATGTCCATTCCATTAATCTTTGTATCACGAACAGCAGTCGTCACTTGGCCACTTTTAACGGTATCTAAAGAGTCGTCCATCTGGGTCTGGTTTTCTTTAAAAGTATTATCAGGATCAAATGAGAACATCGCGGTTAATCCTTGTGGAATTGTCTTGGTGTGGACAACTTCCATCGGAATGTCTGTGATTCCCTGGGCTTGCTCTGCCGATAGGAAAATATTCTTATTGTTAGGAAGAACGATCGCTTTTTTAGCATTACTGTTATTGACAGCGTCAACAATATCTTGCGTACTAGGGTTCATCGTTTGTCCGCCACTAATGATGTTAGTTACTCCTAAGCTCTTAAAGAGCTTCTCTAAACCTGCTCCCGCAACCACCGCAATAATTGCTAAGTCACGCGGCTTTTTATGCTCTTTTTCTTCCTTTAAATCATCGGTCTTTTGAGCTTTTTCATCGCTTTCCATGATTGATTCTTGTTGCAGTCGCATGTTATCAACTTTAACGGTTGCTAAGTCACCAAATTGTTGTCCCCACGACAAGACCTTGCCAGGATGCTCCGTGTGAACGTGAACGCGAACCACTTCATCATCATTAATAACCAAAAGCGAGTCCCCTAATTTCGCCAGATAGTTATAAAAAGTATCGTAGTCGAATTTCTGGGTAACCTGCTTTCCCTTCCCAATTCGCACCATAATTTGGGTACAATACCCATAAACAATGTCTGCTGGGTTTAATTTACCTTGAGCACTCTTATGATGCTCAACATCAATCATTTCGTTCATTTCTTCAGAATTAGGTTGATGTTCACCTTTGTCTTCAATCTTTCGACCATTTAAAACATCATCAAAAGCTTGAAAAACAAATACCAATCCTTGTCCACCAGAATCCACCACTCCCACTTGCTTTAATACTGGGAGAAGATCTGGAGTTTTTTTAAGAGCTTTCTCAGAAGCATCAAGAATTGAGTCCATTACCTTTATAACATCATCAGTATCTGAAGAAGTATTTTCACCAGCTTTAGCAGCTAGTCTAACTACCGTCAAGATGGTCCCTTCAGTGGGCTTCATGACCGAACTATAAGCAGTCTTAGCTCCAGCGATAATAGCATCTGCAAATTCTTGAGCATCAAGATCCTTTTTACCTTCAACGTTTTTTGCAAAACCACGGAAAATCTGAGACATAATGACACCAGAGTTACCTCGCGCTCCCATTAATAGCCCCTTAGCAAGTGCAGAAGCTTTGCCGCCAATCGTATCATCATTTGATTTATCGACGTAACTTTCCCCACTTGATAATGACAAACTCATGTTCGTTCCAGTGTCTCCGTCTGGAACTGGGAAAACATTTAACGAATTAATAAAATCCGTATTATTATTAAGAACGACCGCGGCGGCTTGAACCATTTGGTCGAACTCTTTAGTAGTAATCTTAGTTAATGACACTATTATCAAATCCTCCTTATACTCAAACCACTAGTCGTTAATAACTTTAACACCCTGAACAATTACGTTTACTGAATCCGCATTAATCCCTAACATTGATTCCAAATTATATTTAACTTTTGACTGAACATTACGAGAAACTTCAGAGATCTTGGTTCCATAACTCACAATGACGTTGACGTCAACTTGAACTTTCTTGTTAACTTCTCTGACAACTACTCCTTTTGAGTAACTATCCTTTCGAAGAATTTCATTCATATTATCTTTAAATTGGTTTTTGCTAGCCATGCCAACAACTCCATAATTATCAGTTGCGGCACCGCCGACTACTGTAGCAATTACATCATTATCAATATCAATTGATCCATATTGAGTGTTTAACTTTACAGCCATCGTTTGCATCCCCCTTATCCTTTCGAGCTCATAACGATATCTAATGTTACCACACCCCATTATAAAACAAAAATATGAATCATGGTGTCAAGGACATTTACTTGAAAGAAACTTTGCATTTATGACGGTATTATGGTAAGTTATTTAGGTAAACTATTGAATATAAAAGAATTCCAAAGTAAGGAGGGATATTATGGCTAAGGATCAAATTAATGGTAAGAGAACTCATTTCGGCAATCGTCGTTCTCACGCTTTAAACTCATCAAGAAGAAGTTGGAAGCCAAACCTACAAAAGGTACGCATCTTAGTTGATGGTAAGCCCAAACGTGTTTGGGTTAGTGCCAGAACTTTAAAATCTGGTAAGATTACCAGAGTATAATCATTATTATTTTAATTAATTAAAAACAGTACAACCATTGAATGGTTGTACTGTTTTTTAGTCTCGACTTTGAATCACCATCAATACTCCTTCATCAAAAACAAACGAAGCACTATCTCCAATAAATTCATTACTTGAATAAGAAGTTGGATACCCCACCCAATAATGATTTAATTGATATCTTTCATCACTGAGCGTTAAATGCATTGGTAACAGCGGACAAAAGTCTAAATATTTCATTCCAGTGATTTTCTTAATATGATACGACCCACTTAGAAAGTATCGGATTACATTTTGACTATCAATGAGTCTCAGCTTTGAAAGATAGGGTTTAATATTTGGCTTTAAGACCATCAAAAAATTGGTCAGCAAGTGATCAAGACGCCCGCCTGAAAAGCCATAAATATCTATCTCATTCTTAGGAAAATACTTGCCAGCGGTCCTGATACCTAATTCAGTATCAGTCTCATCCTTTACCGGATCAACCCGAATAACATGCTTGGCTTTTTGTAATATTATTTTAAATTCCGAATCTGAAACCGAATCGAAGTCACCAACAGCGTATTCAGGAATAATGCCCAATTTGATTAGTCGTAAACTTCCTCGATCAACCCCAATGAAGGGACCCTTTATTTTTTTTGTCTTTAAGTTAGATGGCCATAACTCAATTGGTCCCCCAACAACGACATTTACCTTATTCATAACTAAAAATTAGTAGCGTTCTTAAGAGCCTGAATACGAGCAGCAGGATCTTTTGCATCAAAAACATATGAACCAGCTACAGCGACGTTTGCGCCAGCTTTATAGGCGTCAACCACCGTCTTATTGTTAACACCACCATCAATTTCAATGTCATAGGAATATGAATCATTTTCTTCACGTAATTTATTTAATTCTCTAACCTTACTAATCGTTTCAGGAATAAACTTTTGACCACCAAATCCGGGATTAACAGTCATAACAAGAACTTGATCAACCATGTACAAGACTGGCTTAATCATCTCCACTGGGGTTCCCGGATTAATTACGACTTCAGCTTTAACGTTTTTATCTTTAATCATTTGAAGAGCACGATGAATATGGGAAGTTGATTCAACATGAACCCCAATAATATCTGCGTTAGCATCAGCAAAAGTATCAATATATCTTTCAGGATTCTCAATCATTAAATGACAGTCAAGTGTTAATCCAGTAATGGGGCGAATCTCTTTGACCCAGCCTGGACCATAGGCAATCGCTGGAACAAACATCCCATCCATAACATCGATATGTAGTAATTCCGCACCACCCTTATCGACCTTTTCAATGTCTTTTTGTAGGTTTACGTAATCCGCACTTAAAATTGAAGGAGCAACTTTAATCATGTTTAATTTCCTCTTTTCTTATTATAAATTGGCTTTTGTGCTTTTAATAAATGATATTCTTGCAGATAATCATCATACCTGCTCGATAGAATTGTACCACTTTCAACCCCAGCTTTCACGGCACAACCAGGTTCATTAACATGCAGACATTCACGAAACTTACAGTTGGGTGAAGCACGTACAAATTCCGGAAAATAATTTTTTAATTCATTTGACTTAATTTCCAAAGTATCAAAAGAAGAGAAGCCTGGTGTGTCAGCAATCAAGCCGCCATTTACCGTTAGTAAAGACACCTTCCTAGTGGTATGCTTCCCTCGACTTAAAGACTTAGATACGACTCCAGTTTTAAGCTTTAACTTAGGGTCAATTTCGTTAAGCAGTGTTGATTTTCCTGACCCAGTCTGACCCATTACGATTGATTGTTTGTGAGGAAGTAACTTCGAAACATCACTCACTGCATTTACATCATCTTTTTTATCAGGCAACACAACTTCATAACCAATTTTCCTATAATCATCCGCAACCGTTTTAAAAAAATCAACCTGCGCTTTTGACGTTAACAAGTCAGTCTTACTAAGATAAATAATTGGGATAATCTTCTGCTTTTCGAGGGCCACAAGTTGCTTATCTAATAGTGAGAAAGAAAAAGCAGGTTCAATGGCTGAATTAACTACAATTGCTTGATCAGTATTAGCAACTGGTGGTCTAACTAATTGATTAAACCTTGGTAAAACCCTTAAAATGTATCCCTCGTTCACATTAGTTTCATCAAACTCAACCAGGTCGCCAACGATGGGTTTAATATTTCTTTTTCTAAAGTTCCCTCGTGCTCTCGTCCGGTACATTTTTTCATCGGACTCAACGTCATAGAACCCACTCAAAGATTGATAAATCTTGCCTTTTCTCACATTAATCTCCTATTGAATCCTCTGAAAGCCCGCGATAAAGAAGCCATCAGAATCATAGTCGTCTGGATAAATTTTTAAAGCATCTGTATCACGATTTGGCTTTAGGTCTTTTCTTGTCTTGACCCAAACCGGTTTAAAGTTTTGGTGCTGATCTAAAAACCTGCTGATATTCTCACTATTTTCTTGATTCATGATGGTACATGTACTAAATACCAACTGTCCGCCCACTTTGAGTGTTGGTGCCACAGCATTCAAAATTTCAGTTTGAATCTTTACAAGATGTAAAACGTCATCAAGTGTCTTATCGTATCTAATCTCTGGTTTACGCCTCATCAATCCAAGTCCCGAACAGGGAGCATCAACCAGGATTTTATCAAAAGTACTTTCACCAAATAATTCAGAAACATTACGAGCGTCAATGGCATGAACTTCAATATTATCTTTCACACCCATTCGGGCTGCATTTTGCTCAATTTTGGTTAATTTTTTGAGGTGCAGATCTAAAGCCTCAACCTTACCAGTAGTCAAATATTCAGCAATTTGCGTGGTTTTACCACCAGGAGCCGCACAAGCATCTAGTACATAGTCATCATTTCTAATGTCCATGGATTGAACTGGCAACATGGCACTTTCGTCCTGAATCGTAAACAAACCCTCTTTAAACAGAGGACTACCACTAGCACTTTTACCAGATAAGATAAGCGCATGATCAGCTACTTCACTACTCTTAACCTCATATCCCTCTTGGAAAAATTTCTTCTTTAAATCATCATCAGAAATCTTACGATGGCTCACCCGGACTGATTGCTTAGCTGGCTGATTAATACTTTTAAGTATATCAACCGTCTTATCCATACCAAGTTGCTCATTAAGTTGCTTTACAATCCACAGCGGAACACTATAAAAGATTGAGTCGTAAGTGGCAGTGTCTTTAATTTTATCAATTGGAGGCAATCCATTTCGTTGGATGTAGTGAAGGACTCCGGTAACAAGTCGTCTAATACCATCATGCCCACGCTTTTTGGCAATCTTAATTGATTCATCAAAAATCGCACGATCTGGTATTTTGTCTAAATACTGCATTTGATAAATTGCCGTATACAGTAATTCTTTGACCCAACCATCAAGTTTGTCAGATCTTTTTACTAAATGGTCAACATAATAAGCTAACGTTAACCGGTGCTGAATCACACCATAAACGATATTAGTATACAGGGAAATATCTTTGAGACTCATCGTGCTAGAATCGATCACATTGTTGATTTGAAGATTAGAATATGCACCGCCATGAACACGCTCTAGTGTTCTTACGGCTAAGTATCGTGGATTACTTGAGTTATTTTCTGTCAATAAATTGATCTCCAATTTCTAATTTCTGGTTGCCGTTCAAATATTCGGTAATTGATTTTTTTGGCTTCCCAGACGGTTGAATTTCTTCAATTCCCAAAACCGTTCCGTTCCCAGCAGCAATTTTTAAATGGTGTTTATCTTTACTAACCACCTTACCAGGATCTAAATCAGTCTGCTCATCAATAACCGTTGTTTCCCAAATCTTATTTGGTTTCCCATTCACCATTGCAAATGCGGTCGGATCGGGTCTTAACGCTCTGACTTTTGCATCAACCAAACTAGCAGGTTGAGAAAAATCTAGCTCTTCTTGTTCTCGCTTAATGTTTGGCGAAAACACAACTTGTTCTTCATCCTGTTTTTGGGGATGTGCAGTTCCATTAATAACTTCTTTTAAAGTCTTTAAGAGAAGGTCACGTCCCACTAAACTCAACTTTTTAAACATACTATCAGTATCGTCGATGTTTTCAATCTTAACAGGTTGTTGAGCTAAAACGTCACCAGCATCCATCTTTTTGACCATGTACATAATCGAAATTCCAGTTTCTTTATCTCCGTTCATAATGGCATATTGAACCGGAGCCCCACCACGATATTTCGGCAGTAAAGATCCATGAACATTGATATCCGCAATTTGCGCTGCTTCAAGCAATTTAGTCGGCAAAAATTGGCCAAATGCAGCAGTAATAATAAAATCTGGCTTCATTTGAATGATTTCTTCCATTTCGGGACTTCCACCTAATTTTTGCGGTTGTAGTACCGGTAACCCCAAATCTTGACTAGCTTTCTTAACCGGTGATTCTTCAATTTGATGTTTTCGCCCCACCGGTCGATCTGGCTGGGTTACCACTGCCAACACTTTGTAGTTCTGATCTAAAGCTTTTAGGATTGGAACACTAAATTCAGGCGTTCCCATAAATACAATTGATTTCATAATAATTCACCTACATAAAACTGACTGGTTCTGGATCAATCCCGATCCGTAAACCCTTTCTAACTTCTTTTTGTGATATTTGTAAAATATGCTTTAAGCTTTCATTGAGTTTTAAGTCACGTTTGTACTTAATAATGATTTGGAAATAATAACGTTTTTTCATTCGAGCAATCGGCCTAGGGGTTGGCCCCAAAATAATGGTAGTTTGATCAAGCGACTTTTTAAGATAATTAGCAACCTCATAAGATTCATTAGCCGCCTGCCTCTCATTTAGTGAACTAATTGAAACTTTAATGGTAAAGAAGTATGGAGAATAATCAGCTAAATGTCTTAATTGCATTTCTTTTTGATAAAATGCTTCATAATCCTGGTCTTTAGCCAATTGAATCACATAATTATCTGGATTATAGGTCTGAATAATGACTTCTCCATCCTTATCAGCTCGTCCAGCTCGTCCGGAAACTTGAGTTAATAAATCAAACGTTCGTTCACTAGAACGAAAATCAGGTAAATCCAATCCGGTATCAGCATTTAATACCCCCACCAAAGTTACATTCGGAAAATCCAGTCCCTTAGCAATCATCTGCGTTCCTAGTAAAACATCAGCATGATGTTCACCAAATTCACGAAGTAACTTCTCATGAGAACCCTTTTTCCGGGTTGTATCGACATCCATTCTGATTACTCGCGCTTTTGAAACGAGTTCATGTAATTGTCGCTCTACCTTTTCAGTTCCAGTACCAAAGTAACGAATATTTTTACTGTGACAGTTGGGACAATACTTAGGAATTGGTTCCTCAAATCCGCAGTAGTGACACTTCATCGTATGAGAATCCATGTGAAGCGTCAAAGAAATATCACAGTTGGGACACTTTAAAACATAGCCACAATCTCGACACATCAGAAAAGACGAGAATCCCCGACGATTAAGCATTAACACTACTTGTTCGTGCTTTTCAATTCTTTGCTTAATCGCACTAAGTAATTGGTGCGAAAAGATTCCATCATGAGTCTCTTCTTCTCTGGTCATGTCAACAACTGAAACTTCTGGTAAACGCCTTTGATTAATGCGATCGGGAAGGCATAAAAATTTATAAACTCCCTTTCCGGCACGAGCCCTTGACTCAAGCGAAGGTGTTGCACTCCCAAGTACGACCGGACAATGATGATAATTGCCACGCCAAATGGCAACATCCCGCGTGTGGTAACGTGGATTATCATCCTGCTTGTAACTTGTATCGTGTTCCTCATCAAGAATAATAAGCCCAATATCAGAAAGAGGAGCAAAAACTGCTGATCTTGCCCCTACTACTACCTTTGCCTTTCCATTATTAATTCTACGCCACTCATCATACTTTTCCCCAGTTGACAAACCACTATGAATTACAGCAACTTGATTACCAAACCGATTTTTAACTCGATTAACCATCTGGGGGGTTAAAGAAATCTCTGGAACTAACATCAACGCCGTCTCACCTAAATCCAGAGCCTTTTGGATGGATTGAAGATAAACCTCAGTCTTACCTGATCCAGTTACTCCTTCAAGTAGATAGGTTTCATTTCGATGGGCTTCAATGGAACGATCAATTTCACGAACAGCATGTGCTTGATCAACGGTTAACTTTTTTGGTTGATCAATTGTAATGTCATGTTTGTACGGATCACGATACTTCTCAACCTGAACTTTTTTTATCCAATTCTTCTTTTCAAAACTGCTAATCGCTGAATTGGATATTTTAAGATCATTAACGAGGTGGGTCTGAATAATTGGTTGATCAGTATGGTTCTCTAAGACAGAAAGTAAGTTTAATTGAGAAGTGGCATTCTTACGAAGTTGTTTTTTTGCCTGACCAAAATCACTTAATTGATTTAAAATGGCCGTTTCCGTTTTCTTTTTGGCTTCATTTTGAACTTTGTAAATCACTTGGATTTTATTGTTCTTACGTAACTTAGCAAGTTTCCCCATCTCCGTACTATTAAAATGCTCCGTGTCAAACGGAACCATACTCTGGTCTTTAAACTTATCATTAAGCTCTTGATCGGCAAGATTTCCAGTTGCTTTTACATAGGTTGTATATCTTGCCTTCATCGCATTAGGAAGCATGGTCAAAAGACAACTAATTCGAAAAGAATAAGTTGTATCAGCCAACCACTTAGAAAGTTCAATCATTTCGTCGTTCAACACTGGGCTCAAATCCATGGTACTATCAATCTTTTTGAGTTGATTAAGCTGGTCCGGTTTCTCATCTGTAATATCAACGACAAAACCTTCAACTTTTCTGTTTCCATTCCCAAATGGAACAATGACCCTCATGCCTCGTTTCAGTTGATCTTCTAATCCAGTAGGAATTAAGTATGAATAGGGTACATTTGTTTGCATGGTCGGAACATCAACAATCACTTTTGCAATTTTCAAATTACCCCTTCTTTCCATTCTTGCATATTACAGATTAGCTATAAAAGGTCAACAACGACATTTAACACTTCACTAGCAACTTTTAATTTAGACTCAACTTCTGTCTTTTTGACCAAACCATCCTTTGAGATGATTGAAACCTGATTATCATCACTATTAAAACCAATTAATGAATTGGAAACATCATTTAATACCACTAGGTCTAATTTCTTTTTCATCAACTTTTGCTTAGCATTTTTAAGAGGATCATTGGTCTCGGCCGCAAAACCGACCACCACCTGATTAGGGTTCTTCTGTTGTGCCACTTTTGCAACAATATCATCGTTCTTAATTAGATGGAGATCTAAAGAATCATGGTCTTGATCCTTCTTTATTTTTTGTTTTTCCGCATGAGCAGGTTTAAAATCACTAACTGCAGCAGCCATAATCAAAACCTGATTATCTGAAAATAAGCGTTGTACCTGGTGCTCCAGTTGATCAGCAGAACTAACTTTGATAACTTTCACACCATCTGGAATCTGGCACTGACTGTTGGCACTTACAAGTGTCACTTTAGCCCCCATTTCTTTAGCAACCTCAGCAATTGCATATCCCATCTTTCCTGATGAATTATTTGATAAGTACCTAACCGGATCAATTGGTTCTCTAGTACCACCAGCAGTTACTAGTATATTAACCCCAGAAAGAGGTTGGTCATCATGATCACTTAATTGACTAACCACAAACTGATAAATTTCTTCTGGTTCAGCAAGTCGACCTAGAGCTGAATATCCTTCGGCTAGTGGACCAACTTGTGGCTCAATAAATTCGATACCATCATCTTTTAATCTTTGAAGATTTCTTTGGGTAGCTGGATTTTTTAGCATGACATCATTCATTGCTGGCGCAAAATACTTGGGGCACTCCATGGCTAACATAGTCGTACTTGCAAAATCATCCGCAATCCCATTTGCTGTTTTAGAAATAAAATCAGCGGTAGCAGGGGCAACAATTGCCAAATCGGCCCATTTAGCTAGCCCAATATGATTAATCGTTGTTGAGTCATCAAAATAACTTTGATCATCATAGACATCATTCTTCGATAAAACTTGAAAAGTTAATTTCGAGACAAATCGTTTGGCAAACGGTGTCATTACAACTTTGACACTAGCACCATTCTTTTTTAAAAGTCTCAATAAATAAACTGCCTTATAAGCAGCAACGCTACCAGATACAAATAAGACAATTTGCTTCCCGTTTAACAAAATTATACCCTCCAAAGTATTTCTTATTAATTATACTACACATCCCTTATTATTCATTTAATAAAAAAAGACCCTGTGATGAGATTCATCACAAAAGTCCTTTCTTACTTACTTTTTGGAGCGATGGTTAACACGCCGGCAGCAATTTCTTCCAACGCCATTCCAACTGATTTTACTGACTTATAATGGGAAAGCAGTGGTTTCGCACCTTGATCAAGTTCTTCAGCTCTTTTGCTTGCTAACATAACGAGCGAATATCTTGAATCAACGTGTTGCAATAAATCTTCAAGTGGTGGATAAATAAACATTAAACTTCATCTCCTAATTTATTAAGATAATTTGGCATAACACGGTTTACCTTTAAACGTTCACTTTTAACAATTGTTTTAATTCGGTCTACCGCATTTGAAACCTTATCATTCACAACTGCATAATCATAGTTTTGCATCATTCGGATTTCCTTAGAAGCTTTTTCAATTCGTTTGTTGATAACTTCAATATCATCAGTCCCACGGCCAACCAAACGATCCCTAAGTGAATCAATGTCAGGTGGAGTTAGGAAAATAAAAACTCCATCGGGGCAGTTGGCACGCACCTGCATGGCACCATTAACTTCAATTTCCAGAAAAACATCTCTTCCTGAATCTAATGTCTCGTTTACGTATTGTAACGGGGTGCCATAATAATTGTCAACATACTTAGCATACTCCAGCATCTTACCATTTTTAATATTCTGTTCAAATTGATCCTTTGAAACAAAGTAATAATCAACCCCGTTAACTTCTCCCTCACGGGGTTTTCTGGTAGTCATCGAGATTGAATACTTGAAATCGACATCAGGCTCATTAAAAAGGGCTTTTCTAACCGTTCCCTTCCCCACTCCACTTGGACCAGAAAGAACAATTAACATTCCTCTTTCACTCACTTAAACCGCTCCTTTTTCGTAACTTCTTTATATATATTATGCAATTTATAAATCAATTAATCAATAAGAGATAAAATGAATGCTATTTAATTTTTTGTCTTTTTTGTTGATTGGCCAAGTTTAAAAGTTCAGAAGCGTGTTCCATGGTTAACTTAGTAACTGTGGTTCCTGCTAACATTCTAGCAAGTTCCTTAACTCGTTGCTCACCTGATAAGGGTTGAACCGAAGTTTCCGTTCGATTATTAGAATCAACATGCTTCGAGATGAAATCATGATTATCAGCCATGGCGGCAACCTGTGGCAGATGGGTGATACACAAAACCTGGGATTTCTTACCAATTGCACTAATTTTATCTGCAATTGCTTGAGCCACTCTTCCCGAAACACCCGTATCTACCTCGTCAAACACGATTGAAGTTACTCCTTGGACGCGGGAAAAGATCGTTTTAAGAGCTAACATAATTCGAGAAAGTTCACCACCTGAGGCAATTTTGGATAACGGTGCCATGTCCTCACCCGGATTCGTTCGGATGTAAAACTCAACTTCTTCAATTCCATTTCGATTAAAAGTATCTTTAGGTAAATTGGAAAAACGAACTTCGAACTGCGTTTTATCCATGTACAAATCAGCTAATTGTTGATGAATTTCAGCAGTTAACTTTTCGGCTTGCTGATGTCTAATATCACTTAACTTTTTCCCAAGTTTATTTAATTCTTTGACGGAAGCATTGAAGCGTTCTTCTAAATTATTGCCACTCTTTTCATCCGTCTCCATATCAGTTAATTCACCAGAGATTTTATCGTAATACTTTAAAATCTGTTTAATCGAATCACCGTATTTTCGTTTTAACTCAAAAATAGTATTTAAGCGTTGCTCAACTTCGTTCAATCTGTCAGGGTCAAACTCCAAATTATCCATCTGATTACTAATCTCTCCAGAAGCATCTTGCAGCGTATAATAAGCATTTTTAACATTCTCAGAAATTGACTTAAACTCATCATCTAACCGTTCTAAATCTTCAAGAGCATTCATGGCATCCCCGATCATATCAATCGGACTAATACTTTCATCACCATTAATATCATTAAAACTTCTTCCTAGACTATCGCTAATGGCTTGAAAATTATTTAAACGATCCCTTTCGGCTATCAGATCTTCTTCTTCGCCATCCGTTAAATCAGCCGTTTCAATTTCATTTACCTGGTACTTAAGCATATCAATGCGTTGAGCCCATTCTTTTTCATTTTTATTTTTATTATTTAATTCTTTCTTTAATTTAAGGTATTTTTCATATTGTTCCTGATAAAGCTTAAGCGTAGGTTTGAGGCTGTCGCCAGCAAATTCATCAAGTAACCCAATGTGCTTATCAGGTTGCATCAGCGCTTGATGTTCATTTTGTCCATAAATATCAACCAAAGTTTCGCCAACTTTTTTTAGTGTATTTGTATTCACCAATATGCCATTGATGCGACATACGTTGCGGCCATTACGATATAATTCACGCTGTAAAATTACCGTATCATCATCATGTTCGATCCCAAATTTATCCAACACATGAGCAGTAAGACCATCTTTAGGAATGGCAAACATTCCCTGTAAAATTGATTTGTTCGCACCCTTTCTAATAAAGTGAGACGATCCCCTACCACCAGCAAGTAGACCAACGGCATCAATAATAATCGACTTTCCTGCACCAGTTTCTCCTGACAGAACTGTCATCCCTGAGTAAAAATTAACTCCCAATTGATCAATAATCGCAAAGTCTTTGATTGAAATTTCCTGTAACAACTTCTCACCTTCTTAATTATTTAAACTTTTATAAGCCCGATCCATGACATCTTCAACTGCAACATCGTTTCCTACTTCAGGGTCATCAGATGACTTTAGATGAATCAAGAATTCGATATTCCCTTCACCACCCTTGATGGGAGAAAAATCAAGTCCTAAAACAGAAAAACCAGCCTCAGTCGCAAACTGAATGACGTTAGTAATCACCTGTTTATGCACGTTTTTGTCCCTTACAATGCCATGCTTACCAACGTTTCCACGACCAGCCTCAAACTGGGGTTTTATTAATGCCACTACTTCCCCATTTTTAACTAAAATTGATTTTAAGGGCTTTAAAATTAATTTAAGAGAAATAAAAGAAACGTCAATTGAGGCGAAACTAGGTTCTCCACAAGTAAAATCTTCTGGTTTACTGTACCTAAAATTAGTATTCTCCATTACAACAACACGAGGGTCGTTTCTAAGCTTCCAAACTAATTGGTTTGTCCCAACATCTAAGGCGTAACTCAATTTAGCTCCATTTTGTAACATTACATCCGTAAATCCACCGGTGGAGGATCCGATGTCCAAAACGATTCTATCACGAACACTAACATTAAAACTTTTGAGTGCTTTTGCTAATTTTAATCCACCCCGACTGACAAAGGGAAGTGCATTTCCCTTTAAATGCAGCTTGGTTTCAACTGGAATCTTCACCCCAGGCTTATCCATGCGTTGTTCATTTTTTCCAAGTACTTCACCAGCCATGACGGCTCTTTTTGCCCTTTCGCGTGTGTCAAACAATCCTTGCTTGACAAGTAAGACATCAACCCGCTCTTTATCCTTTGCCATTATAACCTCACTTTTTCACCACAAAATAAGATAAAAATGAATCTAACAAATCGGGTGAAAATTCATCCGGCAACTTACTTAATGCCTCTTGACTTTTACTAACAGTCTCATCTAATTTTTGAATTGCTCCATTAATTCCCAACAAATTTACATACGTATTTTTATCAACATCATCCTGATTTTCAAGGTTAGGAGCATCTTTAATATCATCAAATATTTGAAATGCTAGCCCAAAATTCCAAGCAAACGCAGATAAACATTTCCGACTTGCTTGATCAGCATCAGCAATGGTCGCTCCTGCTATAACACAATAATGAAACAGCTCACCGGTTTTGTTTCTATGTAAATGCATTAATTCATCCAGATTCAAATGTTGGTTATCTGAACTAACATCTACAGTTTGACCAGCTACCATTCCGTCTGGACCAGCAGCATGGGACAATAAATGAATCAATTGAACTTTTTTTACAGCTGACAAATCAGCTCTTGAAAGCCAGTTAAACGCTAACGTCAACAATCCGTCTCCAGCTAAAGTTGCAATATCAGCGCCAAATTTTTTGTGATTGGAGAGTTGACCACGACGATAATCATCATTGTCCATGGCTGGTAGATCATCATGAATTAAAGAATAGGTATGAACTAACTCAACCGCAGAACTGGTTTTAATGGTGGACTCGTCAACTTCGTAATTCAAAGTTTTTAGGGTGGCTAACGTCAATAATGGTCGTAATCGTTTTCCACCAGCCATCAAAGAATATTTCATGGCATCTACAATTAATTTTATCGAGCTCGACTTATCAATGTTTGTTTCTAAAGTTTGATCGATTTTCGGAATATATTTATCTTTAAATTCTGAAAGAGTTTGTTTATTGGGTGTCATCACTGTCTCCACCTTGTTGATCACGATCAAATGGGATTTCATTATCACTGTCATCCATCATTTTAGTAAGCGTTTTTTGTGCATTTGAAAGTGTCTTTTGCATTTCGTTACTTAACTCAACTCCATCTTTAAATTCTGAAAGGGCTTTTTCTAAAGGTACGTCCCCCTGTTCAAGTTGATTAACAATTTCTTCTAATTTATCCATATTTTCTTCAAAAGTTGGTTTTTTATCTGCCATTATTTACTGTCTCCTTTAAGTCCAACATGATCAACGGTTGCACTAGCACTTCCATCACTGAACTGAATACGAATGTGTTCATCCTTTTTTAAATCCTTAGCCGACTTAACTAATTTCTCATGATCATTTGTAACCATCCCATATCCAGAACTCATTAAACGTAGTGGGCTGAGATGGTCGAGTGCACTGACGTTTGAATTTAACTGATTCCGTTTTGTTTTCAAAATCACTTGAACGGACTTTTTCATCGATTCAAGATAATAATTAACCTGTTTTTGGTTTGCATTGATGCTATGAACCGGTGAGTTTAATTTTAGTTGTTCTAAATAAGCTTGAAGTTGATTATGGTAATGATTTAGTAAATCTTTCATGTTAGTACCCAGTTTGGTATTTAAAGTATCTAATTGCTGGACATAGGATTCATAAAGACGTTCGGGCTGGTTAAAAACGTAAGAATTCATTACTTTATCGTATTGTGACCTCGAACGGGCCAAAATGTTATCCATGGCATTATAAATCCTAGTCTGTTTAGTCTTTAAATCAAGAATTACATCACTAAGCACAGGAACTGCCAACTCCGCAGCTGCGGTCGGGGTTGCTGCCCGTTTGTCAGAAACTAAATCAGCAATCGTTGTATCAGTTTCATGTCCAACTGATGAAATCACTGGAATTTTACTATTATAAATAGCTCTTGCGACAATTTCTTCATTAAATGGCCATAAATCTTCAATAGAACCACCACCACGACCAATAATAAGAGTATCGAAGCCGCCAATTTCGTTGACTCGGTTAATTTGATGAGCGATCTCACTCGCTGCATTCTCACCCTGAACAGCTGCTGGAAACAAAACAATTTGAGCAATCGGAAATCTCCGTCTAACGGTAGTGATGATGTCCTTAATAACTGCACCACTTTGAGACGTGACTACAGCAATTCTCTTAGGATACATTGGAAGAGGTTTTTTATGAATTTCCTCAAACAAGCCCTCTTTGGCAAGTTTATTTTTTAACTGTTCGTAGGCTTCATAAAGTTGACCTACTCCATCCGGTTCCATGTGATCAATATAAAACTGATACATTCCGGTTTTTTCATACACGGAAACATGTCCAGTAACAAGGACTTTCATTCCCTCCTCTGGCATGAATTTAACCTTAGAGAAGGCCGATTTAAACATCGTAACGTTAATTTTTGAGTTGTCATCCTTTAAACTAAAATATTGATGAGTTGGTCGCAAGCGAAAGTTGGAGATTTCACCGGTAAGGTAAACTCGTCCTAGGTATGGGTCAACGTCAAATTTCTTTTTGATATACTGCGTCAAAGCTGATACAGTTAAATATTTACTTGCCACTCTTTTTGCTCCATTCACACATATCAACCGTTTGTTGCATCAAGGTTGCGATTGTCATTGGTCCTACGCCACCCGGCACCGGAGTGATATATTCGATATTGTCACTTTTTGATTTGTATTCGACGTCGCCAGCCAATTTACCATTCTCATCCATATTTTGACCAACATCAATAACAACGGCACCTGGTTTAAAATCATCATCATTTAATATGGCATACTTGCCGACCGCTGAAATAACTACATCAGCTTGCTTCGTGTACTTTGAAACATCATCAGTGTGACTATGAACGTCAATCACAGTTGCATCGGCGTTAAGCATCAAAGCTAACATTGGCTTTCCAACAATTGAACTACGGCCAACAATCACAACGTTTTTACCATCTAAGTCAATATGGTACTCCGATAGTAAAATCATAATGCCTTTCGGAGTACATGCAACCGGGTAATTCTCCTTAAGATTAAGAAATAACTTGCCGACATTAACGGGATGAAAACCATCCACATCTTTTGTAGGATCAATTGCCTCAATCACTTTGTCTTCGTTAATATGATCAGGAAGCGGCGATTGAACTAAGATTCCGTTGATTTCAGGGTTCTCATTCAAACTTCTCACAATTTGGATCAATTCGTCTTGCGTGGTTGATTCAGGTAAAGCTTTCTTAACGGAATAGATGCCTAACTCTGTTGCCTTTTTTTCTTTGCTTCGAACATATCTTTGACTTGCCTGGTCATTTCCAACGATTACTACCGCTAATCCTGGAGTAATTCCAGCTTGTTTTAGTTTAAAAACTCGCTTTTTTGTTTTTAAGTTCAGGTCTCTTGCAACCTTTCTGCCATCAATTATGCTAACCACGAAAACATCTCCCGATACATTATTATTAGTACAATTTTAGCATATTATTTTTGTTCTAGCTAAATGTAAAAAAATAAGAACCCATCACGGGTTCTTATTTTTCAATCGCACTATCTAAAACGCCATTAATAAAGTTTCGTGACTTATCATCACAAAACTTTTTAGCTAATTCTAAAGCTTCATTAATGGCAACTTTATTTGGCGTTGCTTCTTCATACTTAATTTCATACAGCGCAATTCTTAAGATAATCAGGTCAGCTTTACTAATTCGATCAATCGACCATTTATTCGCTAAGTGATCCGTGATGATCTTATCAAGTTCACTTTTATGCTCTCTTACCCCATTAACAATTTCCAAGTAATATTCTGGTGCCTTTACATCTTCATTTGTAAGATAATCAAAAAATTCACTTGGTTCAACAGCATCATTACTTTCCATCGCAAATAGGGTTTGAAAAGCTAACTCTCTAATTTGATGTCGACTTATTTTCACTTTTTATCCTCATTATCGAATAATTTATCAGTATCAACTTTACCAGTACTCTTTGGAGGAATCATTCCTTCAACGTGAACATTTACGGAACCGATACGAAGGTCAGTCATAAACAACAACTGTTGTTTTACTTGGTTTTGAATCTCTAAAGCAACTTTAGGAACCGAAACCCCGTAATTTAGGTATACAAAAATATCAACATTCAATTTGCCATTTTCAATTGCTAATCTGATACCCTTACCGCGCTCTTTTCTTCCAAATAATTCGTTAACACTGGAAGAAAAACTGCCACGCATCCGGTTAACACCTTCAACTTGCACGGCCGCAATTCCAGCAATGACCTCAATCACACGAGGTGCAATTTTAATCGACCCTAGGTCTGATTTCTTATTGTCGAGTGTAATGAAACTTTCGTCTGCTGCCATAATATAACCCCCAATTGGCTAAACAATCAGATCCTTCTGACCATTATGCCCGAGAAATGTAAGTACCGTCATCAGTATTGATCACTAACTTATCACCCTTATTTACAAAGAATGGAACTTGAAGCGTTAAACCAGTGGTCATAGTAGCAGGTTTTGATCCACCAGAAGCAGTATCACCCTTAATTCCAGGTTCAGTATCCGCTACTTCAAGTGTGACCGTCTTAGGCACTTCAACTCCCAGAGTTTCACCGCCATACTGAATAACTTGAACTTCCATATTCTCTTGTAAGTAGTTCATTTCTTCTTTAACTTGCTCTCTTGGAATCGTTAGTTGTTCATAATTATCCATGTCCATAAAGACAAGGCCACTACCATCATCGTAGAGGTATTGCATCTTTTTGGTTTCAATGTTAGCTTTTTCAACTTTAGCACTAGCTCTGAAAGTCTTTTCCTGAACGGCTCCCGTCCTTAAATTCTTTAACTTAGTACGAACAAATGCTCCACCCTTACCGGGCTTTACGTGTTGAAAACTAACAATCTTCCAGATGTTATTGTCAGCTTGAATGGTCATACCATTTTTTACTTTTACAATTGAAATTGACATTTTCATGCCTCCCACATATTTATGTTCCTATCATATCAATATCGATCAAGTAAAAGCAAGTTACGATATTGATAAAAAAAGAGACCCCTGCATTAACGCTAGGCCTCTTTGGATTTACTTAGTTGCTACTTCTGCTTCAGGGTAAACAGAAACTTGACGTTTGTCACGACCTAAACGTTCGAAACGAACAATCCCATCAACTAAAGCAAATAATGTGTCATCTCCACCACGTTTAACGTTCTTACCTGGATAGATATGAGTTCCACGTTGACGGTATAAAATTGTACCAGTTGTTACTGATGAGCCATCAGCAGCTTTAGTCCCTAAACGACGTCCAGCTGAGTCACGACCGTTAGATGATGAACCACCGGTTTTATGGTGAGAGAAAAATTGTAGATTCATTTTTAACATGCGTTTACACCTCCAAATTAAAAGTGTTATTTTACTTCAACGTAATTCGAATACTGTTTTGAAATATCCATAAGTCCATTCATAAAGCTTTTAAGTAACGTTTGGACCTTAACATCATTCAAATGTTCAACCGGAATCTTAACTTGGAGATATCCTCCATTTTTTTCATCCTGTTCTACATATGGATCAATGTCACAAACGGTAATTAACCCGTTCACAGAAGAAATTGCTAACGCTGATACTGCTGCACAGACGATATCATGCCCATACTCACCAGAATCAGCGTGGCCAGTCACTTTAAATCCAGTTATTAAATTATGATTTAAATCAAATGTAGCTTTAATCATATGGCTTAAGCGTTAATCTTGTTGATAGTAACCTTAGTATAAGGTTGTCTATGACCCTTCTTTGATTGAGCACCCTTTTTAGGTTTATATCTAAAGATACGGATCTTCTTACCCTTACCTTGCTTATCAACTTTTCCTTCGACTGAAGCACCATCAACTAATGGTGAACCAACCTTAGGAGTCTTGCCACTAACAAAGACAACATCATCAAAAGTAACCTTGTCACCTTCGTTAGCATCAAGTTTTTCAACAAAGATGGCTTCACCTTCAGAAACCTTGTATTGCTTGCCACCTGTTTCAATAATTGCGTACATGTAGTGCACCTCCTTATAATTTGCTTAGACTCGCCAGTATTAAGTGCCCAATGGGCCTTAAAACTCAAACTGAGCGGTTGTAGCTGTGGAAGTCCACAATTACAACATCATAAGTATATAAAAATTAATGTTATAAGTCAAATGAAAAAGGGACACACCAGATATCAAGCGTGTGCCCCTTTTTCGAGATGTCGCAGGAGCGATTCGAACGCTCGACCTACGGTTTAGAAGACCGTTGCTCTATCCAGCTGAGCTACTGCGACATAAACTCAAACAACAAGAATAATTATATTGAATATCGAACTATAAGTCAATGGTTTTTAGTACATTGCTTGATTTAATGATCATTTAAAACCAGCTTTAAATCATCTTGCAGTAGACTGTTAAATCTATCGGTGATTGTATCTGAACTAAAGCCTAAATCAACAAGGCCGAACTTTAAGAATAAAGTCCAAGCGTGCTTATATCCAATCTTGCTTTTCTCATAATAACTTTTTAGTAACATATTCAGCATTGATAAATATAAAGAATTAAGGTCATCAGTCTTTTTCATTCCTAATAACTTATTTAACATCTCGTCATCTACAGTAATCACATCCACCCAACTTTGTAGGTTAGCAATTAGCAAAAAATCCCTGAGAGTCCTAATGTAACTTTCGAGCTGGTTGTCACGATTGTTCTCGGAACTAGTGATGTCTGTTTGAAGCATCCCAGAATTTTTAGCCAATTCAGAAAAGTGAATGTCTAACGAAACGTAAGAACTTGAAACATGAGTTCCGGGTTTCCAGATTGTTTGATTTTTAGCATCTAATTGCCGATATAAGTTGACTGTATCAGAAACCATTTTGTTAATATCCATCATTATTTTGCCACTCCTTAATTTGCTGTTCAATTTGAGTAATTTCTTCAGGATGTTGAATTAAATCATACCAAGTAACATCCATCTTGTTCCTAAACCACGTTAGTTGTCTCTTAGCGTAGTGTCTTGAGTCTTGCTTAACATCTTCTACTACTTGATCCAAACTTTCGTTACCCTTGAAATATGGGATGAATTCGCGATACCCAATTCCCTTACTAGCAGGAATTTTACTCCCCCCATTTTCAAAAAGCCATTTATTTTCTTTAATTAACCCGTTTTCCATCATCTGGTCTACTCGTTGATTAATCCGCTGGTATAGGACATCACGACGCGTATTAAGTCCCACAATCAATTCATCATACTGCTGTCCCTGATTATTCTGCTTGGAAATTGGCTTTCCACTAACAAGGTATACTTCGAGAGCCCGTAAAATGCGTCGTGTGTTTTGCACAGGTGTCTTTGATGCCGTTACAGGATCAACCTGATTTAATTTATCCCACATTTTCATTGGACCAAATTCGTTAAGTTCATTAATCAATGTTGCTCTAATTTCAGGATCATTCTTACTTCCTAAATTTAATCCCCTTAAGAGTGAATTAAGATAAAATCCAGTGCCACCAACAATAATTGGAAGATGCCCTCGATTCGTAATTTCCTTAATTAATTTTTCAGCAGCTTCAACAAAATCAACCACCGAATATTGTTCGTCAACATCAATGATGTTTATTAAATAATGAGGAATTCCCTGTTGCTCCGTTCGAGAAATCTTGGCAGTACCAATATCTAGATGACGGTAAACCTGCATTGAGTCGCCAGAAATAATTTCTCCATTAAACTGTTTTGCAATTTTAATTGATAAGTCCGTTTTTCCAACAGCCGTTGGACCAACAATCGCTAATAATTTGTTCATAAATTCACCTAATTAATGATGTTCTATACTGGATATATTAGCGCAAATAACGCATAATGGACAAGTAGATAATAAAAAAGGAGGCAATGACTATGAGTAAATTTACACAAGGATTTACTACAGGAGTTGCAGCATGTATTGGAATCGCTGCAGGAGTTTGGCTTTCATTCAAGAAAACGGTGGTTCAACCAATGGAGGAACAAGAGTCCAAAATTAATGAAAACCGTAAAAGAGCAAACAGAAAAAGTCATTCAGCTCATTTAAGTTAATTATTAATAATAAAAAGAGAACTCGATCGAGTTCTCTTTTTATTTAACCCTTTTTAATTTTGCCATCCCATCGCTGGTAACCCTCGTTAAGAATTGAAATATTTTTAAAACCCTTTTTGTGAAGGAATTTGGCAGCTTTCATACTCAAAGTCTTATTCTGATCGTACAAATAAACTGGTAGATCTGGTCTCAGTTCTTGATAAAAACTTCGAAAAGTTGAATATGGCATGTTTCTTGAACCAAGAATATGACCATCATTAAAAGCTTTACTTTCACGTAAGTCAATAACTTGCGATTTGCGAATCCCACTTTGAAATTCATCTTCATTTAAAAACTTACAATAACGTTTGGCCATTAAAATAGTAAATTCATGGTATAACCACCAAATTAACAGAACCACTCCTAGAGTGATCAGAAAATAAAGAACTGAAACTATCACACTACTCAATTAAAATCTCTCCAATACTTTTATCTAAATTGTAATGCTAACGAAGCTGCACCAATTACCCCAGCATCATTACCCAACTGAGCTAATTTAACTTTAGTTGAATCTCTAATTGATGGAAAGGCATTTTCCTGGAAATATCTAGTAGTTGGTTGAAGCAAAGTGTTTCCAGCATTCGAAACTCCACCACCGATAATGATACTTGCTGGGTTCAAAGTATTCCCAATATCAGATAAGGCTAATCCAAGGTAAAAACAAATCTTATCCACAACCTGATTAGCAAAAATGTCGCCATTATCTGCTAGGTAAAAAACCATTTTTGAAGTGATTTTTTCATCAGTATTTTCGAGATCCTTTAACCGTGAATGTCCCTTAAAATCTTTAGACATATCCTTAGCTACGTGAACAATTCCAGTTGCTGAAGCGTACTGTTCTAAGCAACCCCTTTTGCCACAGGTACAAAGGTAACCATTTGGTTGAACAGCAATGTGTCCAACTTCACCTGCTCCACCATTAACACCATGAAGGAGTTTACCGTTAGCAATTACTCCACCACCAACTCCAGTTCCTAACGTAACAAAGACTACGTCGTCTTCAGTACTACCTGCACCCTTCCAGTATTCACCTAAGGAAGCCACATTGGCATCATTGTCTAATTGAAATGGTAATCCAACCCCATTCTGAATCAATTCTCGAACTGGTTGTTCATCCTTCCAGTTAAGGTTAAAAGCTTCGGAAACTGTCCCCTTTTCACGGTTTACAGTTCCTGGTGTTCCCATTCCAATTCCAACAAAATCATTAATGGTTTTGTCAGAATCCTCGATATGTTTGTTGATTGACTTAACAATGTTCTCAACGATGTGAGCGCCCTTATCACTAGTATCAGTGAGTACTCTCCATTTATCAAGAACCTCACCATTTTCGTCCAAAAAAGCCATTTTAGTAGTGGTACCACCTAAGTCAATCCCAATCAAATTCTTTGCCATTCTATAGACCTCCCGTCTCATTTTTAGATTTTAAGTTTTTTTCTTCAATCCTGTGTTCACGTGTTAATACTAGTTTTGCGGATGTAAACTCTCGATCACTAACTACATGAGCATCATGAAGATGGTCGAGTTCTAAGGCCATTACTTCAATATCCCAAAGTCGTTTACCGACATATACATATATTCCAAATTTTTTTAACAGTTGTTGAACATCATATAGAGTTGTCATTTTAATCATCATCCTAAATTAACTATGTACAACGTGTCAACGAACAGAACCTAAATAGTACATTATTATTATACCAATAATTAAAGCGGTTGCATAAAATAATCTCATAATTTTATCTAAATTGATATTGTGCTTTAATCCTACAACAAAACTAATCAGGTAACCACCAATGAATCCGCCAATATGACCAAAAATATCAATACCAGGCGTAAAGATATCAAATACAAGGTTAATTACTACAAAAAGAATAAACGTCTTTGCAGTACTTCTGACAAATGAATCACCACGATACTGAAAAGCAATCATCAAAAAGGCACCGAATAATCCAAAAATAGCGGTACTGGATCCTGCTGAAATTCCGCTTCCAAACGCGAAGCTCATTAAATTTCCACAAAATCCTGCAACCATAAAAATGACAAAATATCTTAAATGACCAACGATTGGTTCAATTAATTTCCCCAAATAGTATAAGGTGATTCCATTAATTAAAATATGTTGAAAACCAATATGAACAAAAATGGGAGTAATTAGGCGCCACCACTGACCATCTTTTACTAAGGGGTTATATTGCGCACCAAACTTTAGTAGATTAACGGTGTTCTCTGAGCCACCACTTAAAGTCATCATTAAGTATACAACTACCATGATGAACAGTAATAAGTACGTTACCCAGGGATAATTATTGACTCTTTTAAGTTTTTGTTTGATCATCTTAAATCCTCTAAAAAATAATCCGATCCAATCTAACGTCAAATGGATCTGGCTTCCAATTTAACTCAGAAACGATTTGTGCTTTTTGGGCCAGTGAAACCTTATAGCCGTCAAATCGAGATAAATAACGATCATAAAATCCCGCACCATAACCAATTCTCTGATTACTATCAGGATTAAAAGCAACTCCTGGAACCACTATCAAATCAATCAAATTACTGATGATCGTCTTTCCATTAACGGGCTCCCAGATCCCAAACTTAGTCTTTTGAAACTTTAAAGTATGGCTAAGCTCAACAAACTCCATCTGATGCTTAGGAAGTGTATGAGGAACCACCACCTTTTTCCCATCATTTAAAGCCGCAAAAATTATGGGAGCTGTAGGAATCTCAATGGCGGTATTCATGGTTGTGGCAACCACCTTGGCGTTCTGCCATTCTTGAAGGTCAAAGAGCGCTTCATACAACCCATAAAAGAATTGATCCGATGGCTTAGCATTTTTCATTCTTTTTAAAACCAATTCTCTAACTTTATTTTTATTCATTTACATCACCCATTAATTTTATAATAAAAAAGATTTTGGGTAAAAACCCAAAATCTTATTTTGTTTCGCGATGTAAAGTAACTTTTCTATCACGTGGGCAATACTTTTCTAATTCTAAGCGATCGGGATTATTTCTACGACTCTTAGTTGATAAGTAATTGCGTTCGTGGCATTCAGTACATTCCAAAGTGATATGAACACGCATGTCAAATACCTCCAAACATATTCGTTTTTTATAACTAATTCAACAATCATAATATTAACATCTTTAGCACTATATATCCAGTCTCATTTAAAGAACGTTAAGTAATTTTACTTAACAGTATTTTATGGCTTATTCTGAACATCATCCCAGTATGCTTGATAAATTTGTTTAGCAAGATTCAAGTTATTACTTTCAGCGTCAACCGGAAGATTAGGAATGGCTAATGCGACCACTACCTGTGGATCCTTTGATGGTGCATAGGAAGCCAAACTCAGAGTAACAGTTGGTTTTCCATTGTAAAATGTTTGGGCAGTACCCGTCTTAGCAGATACTTCGGGAGATAGGCTTGACAAATCTCCACCGGTTTTATATTTATTGGTACCATGAACTACTTGATACAATCCCTGGGTAACAACGTTTCGTTCTTGTTGTGTCATTGGAATTTCATTTAACACCGTTGGCATCGTCGTATTCTGAACAGCTCCAAGTTGTCCGTTCTTGGTATTGGTTGATCTTACATTTTGAACCACATGTGGCTTCAAACGATATCCGCCATTAGCAATGGTGGACATGTATTGGGCTAATTGAATCGTAGTGTACGAATCATAGTTACCAAATGATTCATCCAAAGATTTCCCAATATTAGCAAACGTTGATGGTCCTTGAATGCCAGCAGTTTCACCCGGTAGATCAATCCCAGTCTTAACACCTAAACCAAATTGATTGAAGTAGTTTCGTTCGATGTTAAAAATGTTGGGACTCATGTTAAGTGATCCTCCCGCTTTATACCTGAAGCCCCCTTCTTTCATAGCAAGTTGCATCATGTAAGAGTTAGAGGAAACCTCTAGAGCACCCTGGGCGTTAACCGGCATATTGGCCTCACCATTTTTGTTAAACCAAGAACTCTTTTTAGCTCCACCAATATCAATTGGCATATCTTCCATTGTACTGTTATTCGGTGTAATAACCTTATCCATTAGGGCACCTGAAACCATCGCACCTTTAACAACCGATCCCATTACAATGGCACTGTTGATGGTTCCTAATTCGTTTGGTGTTACTTTACCAGTCTTAGGATCACGGTTAACACCAGCCATTCCAATTACCGCACCGGTCTTTGGGTTCATAACAACGGCATAAGCTCCCGTTGAATCACCAACGCCACCAGACTCTGCACCCTTAACCAAATCTTGGAGTTTATTTTGAAACTTAGAGTTAATGGACAACTGAAGATTCTGGCCCCGTTGGCCTGGATACTTCTTAACTTCTTTAACAATCTTGTTATCCCCTCCAACTTTAACCTCGGTCTGGGATTTAGAGCCACGTAAAATTGGTTCATATTGTTGTTCCAAATTACTTTGTCCAACTGAATCATTTCTTGAATACCCTTCAGCTAAAAGTTCATTAACCCGATCAGAAGGTAACCCAGTTTTACTGGATGAAACATTTCCAACAATACTTTGAATCTCATTTCCAGATGGATAATCACGAGACCAACTTGTTCCAACCTGAACTCCAGGCATTTCAGAAGCATGTTCACCGACTTCAGCAATTTCTTTGTTACTTACACCATCAGTTTTAATGTTGGTAGTTGATAATTGATAAGCCCCACTCATTTCAGTAAAAATAGCAGCTGCGTTCTTCATTTGAGGGGTAACCTTTACAATTTTCCCATTCTGGATCATATCTAAAGCCTTATTGTAGGCTGCTTGTGGCGCTAACTTTGTTCCATTAGGAACTTCCTTAGTAGCGTTTGTAAGGTTAGTCTTATCGGCCAAGTAGTATTCACCAATCTGCTTTTTAGTAAGCCCTTTAGTTGGGAGGGTGATGTAACTCCCAAGTTTATTGGCATCATTATAAATCTCCTGGGGCATTACGCTTAATCCTTTAGTATAGGTGATGGCCCGATGAGTTTTGTTACCAACTAAAACTTTCCCGGTTGAGTCATAGATCATCCCACGCGGAACATTACCATACTTAACTGAATTATCGCTCTGATTAACATCAGATTTATAAACTGATCCTTGAAAAATCTGCATGTATGCTAGTCGAAATACTAAAACTGCAAACAATATTCCAACAATTGCGAAGATAAAATTCAGTCGAAATGGAATTTTGGAATTACCGTTTCGCCGGCTTGAATCCCGACTCCTTCTTCTAAATAACCGATCAAAAAAGTTTCTCACGATGCTAACGCTCCTTAACTAATTAATAACTCGAATTCATCACTTATGGCGCTTTTCTTAATTTATATATGATACTCTATTTATTAGAAAAACGACAAATCTAATCTTATTATAATTCATTGCTTTATAAATTAATGAGGTAATTAAATGCTTAACCAAAAAATAAAAAAGAGCCTACCTAAAAACTTCGCATTAATCCTAAGCTTTTTAATACCACTAGTTATTATGGCATTATACGCAGCATATCGCAATATGGCACCCTTCGGAAATAATACGATTCTAACGGTTGATTTAGGACAACAGTACATTGATTTTTTTGCATATTTTAGAAGAGCCATCTTGCACCATCCTTCATCAATTCTTTATTCGTTTTCTAACGGACTAGGGAATGAAATGATCGGGACTTGGGCTTACTATCTAATGAGTCCATTAAACCTTATCTTACTCTTTTTTAATAATGCATCTCTCCCATCAGGGATTCTCATCCTATTACTTTTAAAGATTGGCTTATCTGGTTTGACCTTTACCATTCTAGTTCGCAAACTTCATCTTACTAATTCTTCACTCATACTGTCATCATTTGCAACTGCATATGCATTAAATGGTTGGATGATTGCAAATAACCTAAATATCATTTGGCTCGATGCCATGATTTTACTTCCTTTAATTGTGCTTGGTTTAGTTAAACTCTTAAAAAACAACCAAAAACTACTTTTCATTACATCATATACCGCTATGTTGATCATTAACTATTATATGGCATACATGATTACGATTTTTATCGTAGCACTAACTATCTACTATTTAGCCATCCATGTTTCAAATATCAAAGATATGTTTGTTGGATTTTTGCGACTAGTCGCAAATGGATTAATTTCGGTGGGGTTAGCTGCTTTCATTCTTCTGCCCACCATTTATTCACTGATTAACTCCAAGGGCCAGGGATTTTCTGATAAATTGAAATTTAAATTTGAATATCCAATGCTTGACTTAGTAACTAAATTTGCTCCTGGTGCTTTTAATTTTGACCAAATGCCCAAGGGCTTACCAAACCTTTTTATTTCAGAAACGATTTTGGTACTATTTTTGTTCTTTTTTGTTAATAAAACCTTTTCCAAAAGAACTCGAGTTTTAACTTTGGTAATGACCATCTTTTTACTGCTTTCAACGTGTTTTCAGCCACTCGACTTATTTTGGCACGCATTTCAGTTTCCAATCTGGTACCCCTACCGTTTTTCGTTTGTAATATGTTTCTGGTTCATCATGGTCGCACTAGTTAGTTTGGCTCACATTCAGGCAATTAGTTTTAAGCAAATTGGAACGTGGCTCATAATTTTATTGCTTGCACTAATGGTCGCTTATACCACCATTAGAATGCCTCAATATAACTACCTTAAATGGTTCACAATTGTGATTGAGGGACTTATGATTTTAGCCGCCATCATCGTTTTATTAACCCACTTCCGGAATGAAAAATGGTTTAATTTGGGTGTTTTTTCACTAATTGTCTTTGGGATTACCATTAATCTTATTCTCTCTTTAAATAACATCTCATACTTAAGTAACTCAGAATACCGTGGTTACGTAAATAAATTAGATCATGTCACAACTTACCTGAAACATCATTCTTTAGATGGCCCATATCGAATCAGCAAGGACTTTTCCCGAACTAAAAATGACCCCTTTAACTTTAATTTTTATGGTGCCTCCCTATTTTCATCAGTCATGAATCCTAAAATGTCTGATCTAATTGGAAAGATTGGCCAGCCAAATGGCGATGGTGTAATTGAATATTCCAGTGGGACCATGGTTTCAGATGCACTGCTCTCAATGAAATACCATCTGGCTCGTCCCTACACAGCTTCAGTTGACGTTCCAGGTATTAGAGAATTCCCAGAACGATATGACCAAAACTCATACAAAAACATGGGATCATCTGAGGGATTTTCAGTATACGAAAATCAGTATGCGTTACCAATGATGTTTAGAGCCAGTGACCAATCAATCCACAAAAATGCTGCCAGTCCAGATCCCATTCAATACCAAACACAGCTATGGTCAAATCTAACGGGAGACAACCAAGTCCAAAGTAACCTCTTTTCGAGCATTAACTTCAATCACGTTAGATATAACAACGTAACCAAACACAATCAACTTACTGGCACCATCTTCAACAAAGTCAACGTCTTACAGCCGGCCTCTCTTGATCTCACGTTTAAGCCAAAAACTAATGACTCTTACTATTTGACGATGGGAACAGCGTTAAATAACGGTAACTGTGATTTGTCAGTTGATGGTAACCAACTGTCACTTAGTCCTGAATCTAATTCGATTAAGGTCATTAACATTGCCAATAACGCAAAAAACAAAAAGATTAAAGTAAAAATCAGCTTGAAAAAGTCATCACTTTGGTTAGAAAACTTTACTTTATACCAGCTAAATAATTCTTTATTTAAGCAAACCGATCGAAAACTTCAATCGGGAACCAAAAAAATATCCAGCCCAAACGCACGAACGGTAAAGGCTGATATAAAGACAAACGGTTCTAATTCAGTAATTGCTTCAAGTATCCCATACTCGAAAGGCTGGAGTGCCCAAATAAACGGAAAGAAACATTCAATCACGAAATGGGATCATTACTTCATTGCACTTAAAACTGGAAAAGGAATGAAGCACATTCAGCTTTCATATTGGCCACCATTCTTAAATATGGGAATAATCATTAGTGCTTTGACACTTCTCACCTTAATTTTAAGAAGTTGGTTTAAAAAAAGATATAATAAATAGGGCAATCGTCACTTGAGACGATTGCCCTATTTTAAATTAAAATTATTATTTAACTGATAATATCTTGACATGCATTACGCCAGCAGGAATATCAATATCAACGTTTTCCCCTACTTTATGGCCAAGCAAAGCCTGTGCAATTGGAGAATCATTCGAGATTTTTCCACTCATCGGGTCAGCTTCAGCAGCTCCGACAATTGTAAATGTCTCTGGCTCTTCATCAGGTAGTTCCTTAAACTGAATTTCTTTTCCAACGGTCACTTCATCTTCGTCGGTCTCTTCCTTATCAACCACTTGAGCATATTGTAGCATGTGCTCTACCGTAGCAATTCTGCTCTCTAACATACTTTGTTCGTTTTTGGCAGATTCGTATTCAGAATTTTCAGATAAATCGCCGTAACTTCTAGCGACTTTGATTCGATCAACAATCTTTGGTCTTTGATTGACCTTTAAATCTTTTAATTCAGTTTCGAGCTTTTCTTTCCCCTCTTCAGTCATCGGGTACATTTCATCTTCAGCCATTCTCACACCTCACTATTTTATTCAAAATTAAAATACCATTTAAATTAAAGTTTGGCAACTTAATTATATTGTCGTATCAATTGCATTACTAATCGGATCGTCACCAATGTCATTTAAAATTGATTGAATTTTAGTAACTAGTAAGTCAATTGCTACTTGATTTTTGCCACCCTCAGGAATAATTATATCAGCATATCGTTTCGTGGGTTCAACAAATTGGAGATGCATGGGGCGAACGGTTGCTAAATATTGTTGAATTACCGAATCAAGCGTTCTACCACGTTCTTTGGTATCCCGCTCAATCCGCCTAATGACGCGAATATCAGCATCAGTATCTACATAAACTTTAATATCCATTAGGTCCCGGAGCCTTTTATCATCAAGGATTAAAATCCCCTCAACAATAATTACATCACGTGGTTCTTGAGTAACAGTTTCACCACTCCGGGTGAATTTGGAATAATCATAAACCGGTTTCTCAATTGATTCATAGTTTAACAGCTGCTTCAATTGCTTAACCATTAAATCAGTGTCAAAAGCAAGCGGATGATCGTAGTTAACCTGTCTTCTTTCGTCCATCGTCATATTGGATTGATCCTTATAGTAAGAATCTTGCTGCAAGATTGCAATTGAATGTCCCAGCAAACGATTCAAGATTGACCTACTTACCGTTGTTTTACCACTACTAGAGCCTCCGGTAACTCCAATAATTACGGGTCTTTTTTTGCTTTTCACTATTTTAATCCTCCACTATCGATCCATATGAGTTTTAATGTTATTTTGCTGTTCTTTTAAGGTTTTAGCGTAATAAATCTTTTTAGTTTTCGGATCGGCCAAGAAATATAAATATCCTTTAGACATATCAGTTGGATATAGCACAGCTTGGACTGAGCTTACCGAAGGGTTATCAAATGGTCCAGGACCAAACCCTTTATTAACATAAAGATTATATTTGGAATTAACCATTAAATCACGTTTTGAAAGTGTCTTTGAGTTTTTATGAAGTGCATACAAAACAGCCACATCCGATTGAAGTGGCATCTTTTTATCAATGCGATTTCTTAACACACCAGCCATCTTATTACGATCATTTTGACTTACACCTTCACGTTCAATCAAAGATGCTAACGTTAAAGTTTGCTGAACCGTCAGCTTTTGCTCTTTCATTCTTTGATAATATGGACCATACATTTGATTGCTTTTAGCGAGCATTAAACTGACCATCATCTTTAACGACGAATGTTTAGGGACGGGATATGTCGCTGGATAAAGGTATCCTTCAAAAAGATAACGGGTCCCCTTGGCATCTTTAGCGGACCCCAGTAATTCTGGATAATCCTTGGTCATTTCATCAAAGAAATTACGATTCTTCATCAGGGAAATAAATTCTGCCCTAGAAAAATCGGTATTTTTAGCCACAATATCCGCAATTTGGTCGATGTTAGCTCCTTCTGGAACGGTAACTTTACTATCAGTGCTTTGAATGGGTTCGAAACTTCCACCCTTTTGTAAACTCTTGGCAATCGTATCTAGGGACATTGACGGCTTTAATTGATAATATCCTGACTTAAAACTAGTGATGTTGTGTGATTTTACATAGTAATTAAATACCATCCCACTTTTAACTACTTCTGACTTCTGTAAGATTGCCCCAATCTTTTTGGTGGAAGCGCCTCTTGGAATGTTAACTTGAGTCACTTCATTATCATGAGGATCCAGTGGTTGAAGTGAAGTTTTAAAATAGTGATGTCCAAATAACGCAATTGCAATTACTAAAATTACAATAATTGCAATCACAGAATAAATAATTTTCTTCCCAAATGAACTAGTTTTAATTTTGGAAATAAAACCACCCAAATGCCTTTTTCTCTCACTCATTATGAATCCACCCTTATCTAATCTCAGCGCTTAATTCAGTGGTCAAACGTTTTTGAATTTTATCGACCGCTTTATCAACAGTCTCGTCTTTCAAAGTGGCGTTAGGATCTTCAAAAATCAATGAATAGGCAATTGATTTTTTGCCTTCAGGCACATTTTGCCCCTGATATACGTCAAATACGGTAGCATTCTGTAAGTAGGCGCCACCTCTCCTAATAATTACATTATATATGTCCTCATTAGTAATGGTACGATCCACTAACATAGCAATATCACGATGAATAGCAGGGTACTGACCAACCTTTTGGTATTGTTGTCCAGACTTAGGAGCCACATTTAAATAATCAAGGTCAAGTTCAAAAACATAGGTTTCTTTAATCTTAAATTGTTTAGCGACTTCTGGATGAACTTCTCCCACAAAACCGATGATGTGATCATCTAGTTTAACAAGCGCTGTTCTACCTGGATGCATTTCGAGAATTTTATCAGTCGCAACATAAGTAACGTCACCCTTTAAGGAAAGACTTTCTAAGTATTTTTCAAGAATTCCTTTAATTTGATAAAAATCAACTGACTTAGCTTTCTGGTCCCAGCTTGGAGCAACTAACGATCCAGAAATGGCACCAGCAATATGTTCCACTTCGTCTGGTCTTATCTGATCAGGAGTTTGCTTATAAAAAACACGACCTTGCTCATAAAGTGGCACATTAAGCACGTTTCGAGCCTGGTTATATGCCACATCATCCAATAATCCTGAAATTAAATTCATACGTAAAACGGCATGATCTTCTGTCATTGGCCACTGCAAATTAGTCTCATGACTACCATTTACCATAAACATCTTTGCCTTGGCTTTTGTAGTTAACGAATATGACATAGCATGCGTTAATCCAAGTCCCTCAAGTGTTTCTCTAGATTTTCGAATCATTAATTGCTTTGGTGTTAGTCCACCTTCAGTCGTTTGAGTGATTGGTAATGTTGACGGAATATTGTCATATCCATAGATTCTGGCAACCTCTTCAATTAAGTCAGCATCAATTTGAATGTCCCAGCATCTAGTAGGAACCGTGACCGTCAGATCGTCTCCAGATGCCTCAACTGAGAAACCTAGACGTTTAAAGATTGAAATGATTTCCTCGTCACTAAGATTAGTCCCAAGAACGTGATTAATGTGAGAAGTTGAAATTGAAATCACTCGTGGCTTAACCTCAACATCACTCCCACTAACAACCCCTTGTTGAGATTGACCAAGAGCTAAATCTTGGGTCATTCCCGAAGCATACTCAAGTGCTTGTTCAACGTTTCCATGGTCAATTCCCCGTTCAAAGCGTTGTGAGGCATCCGTGTGTAAGAGCTGTTTTTGTGCCATCTTCCTGGTTTTAACTGGATCAAAAACTCCTGCCTCCAATAAAATATTTTTAGTGTCAGAAGTAACTTCCGAATTTTTTCCACCCATTAGTCCTGCTAAAGCAATTGGCTGGTCAGCCGCAACAACAACATCCGTGTCGGTTAATTTACGGTCATTGCCATCTAGAGTCGTAATTGACTCACCATCTTTAGCATTTCTAACCTCAACCTTATTAGTTTTTAATTTGTCAAGATCATAGGCATGCATTGGCTGTCCAACCTTAGTCATAACAAAATTAGTAATATCAACGACATTATTAATTGGTTTAATGCCCGAATTCCATAATTTAATTTGAAGCCAAAGTGGACTAGGCTTCACGTTTACGCCTTTAACAACTTTAAGCTTATAAATTGGCGCTAAATTAGTATCAGCCTTTGCTGAAACGAATTCCTTGCTGTCGTGCGTTCCAGTTGGAGCGCTAGCATGTTCGATGAAGTCAACCGACTCATTAAATACCGCCCCCAAATCATAAGCAGTTCCACGAACACTTAACATGTCTCCACGATTAGGAGTGACGTCCAAATCAATTAACGATTCATTCATTCCCAAATAGTTATAAACCTCGTCACCAATTCGGGCATTCTCTGGTAAGAAATAGATTCCGTCTTTCCATTCATCAGGAACCAATGACTTATCAAACCCGATCTCATCTAAGGCACAGAGCATACCATTTGATTCAACCCCACGCATCTTGGACTTTTTAATTTTAACGTTATCGGCAATTCGAGCGCCAGATAAGGCAACAATGACTTTTTTACCTACCTGAACGTTTGGCGCACCACAAACAATCTGAATCGGTTCCTGTTCGCCGACATCGACCTGCGTAATGTGAAGGTGATCTGCATCGGGGTGATCCTTAATGGACAAGATTTTTCCAACCACGATTTTCTTTAGTCCATCACTCCGCTTAAAAACGGAGTCAACTTCAACTGACGTTTTTTCAATTTTATTAGCTAGTTCTTTTGGAGAAAGCTTAATTTGAACGTAGTCTTTCAACCATTCATAAGATATCAGCAAATTTATTTCCTCCCTTAATCAAACTGTGACAAGAATCGTAGATCATTAAGATAAAAGTCCCGAATATCGTCCACTCCGTATTTCAGCATGGCAAATCGGTCGGGACCCACCCCAAAGGCAAATCCACCATATACACTACTGTCTACTCCAGCCATTTTTAAAACGTTAGGATGAACCATTCCTGCCCCAAGGACCTCAATCCAACCAGTATTTTTACATACATCGCAACCCTTTCCATTACAATTAAAACAGGTAATGTCTGCTTCAACTGATGGCTCGGTAAACGGAAAGTAACTTGGTCTGAGACGGACTTTAAATTTATCCCCAAACAATTTGTGTGTCATTACCTCAAGAGTTCCCTTTAAATCGGCCATCGTAATGTGCTTATCAATCACAATTCCCTCTACCTGATGAAATTGGTGAGAATGAGTTGGATCATCAGTATCACGTCTATAAACTACGCCCGGGGAAACCATCTTTAAGGGGCCTTTAGAAAAATCATGTTTTTGAAGTGCTCGTGCCTGCATCGGTGAGGTATGAGTTCTCATTAAAATATCCTTGGTAATATAAAAAGTATCCTGCATGTCTCTTGCGGGATGGTTCTTCGGCAGATTCATCATTTCAAAATTATAAACTTCCTCTTCTACTTCCGGACCCGAAAGAACCTGGTAGCCCATTCCAATAAAAATATCATCAATTTCATCAATAATTTGTTGGATAACATGAGGATGCCCCTTTGGAACCGAGTCACCTGGCAGGGTGACATCAATCTTTTCATCCTTTAACTTTTGGTTTAGAGCGGCTTGATCTAATTCCAATCTTTTGGAATCAATCTTTTTTGAAAGTTCGTCTCTAACTTTATTCGCCAAGCTACCAATCTTTGGTCTTTCTTCGACTGGAAGTGATGATATTCCATGAAGGGCTTTAGTAATTGAGCCCTTTTTTCCTAAAAGTTTCACCTTTAAATCATTTAAAGCTTTACTATCACTAGTAGCCTCAATATCCTGCAACCCACTGGATTTAATTTGTTCTAAATCTTCTTTTAAAGCCATACTAACCTCCAATTCCATAAAAAAAGCTCCATCCCAAAAAAGGGACGAAGCATCGCGTTACCACCCAAATTCACACCAAAGTGCGCACTTATAATGATGAATAACGACATCGACCGAACATTTTAATATTCAATGCTAACATCAAAAAGCGAATTCAACCGTAACGTCCAATTTCAGCTAACATGAACTCTCTGTGTTCGTCGGTCTACTACTTCTTTTATCATTGTATTTAAATAAATATTATAGCAATTTTTATCACTGGTCAAGCATGATCAGGATCACACCACTTGTCAGACCATCCATGAACCGCCTTCATAATCGGACGAAGTTCTTTACCCTTAGAAGTTAACTGATAATAAACCACTCCAGAGTTCTTATCAGCTTGTCTTTTTACGATTCCCACTTTAGCCAACTCTTTTAAGCGTTCGGTCAACACACGATCACTACATTCCTCAACTTTATTGGCTAATTCGCGAAATCGAAGTGGTCCAGCCAATAAAAATGATTCAATGATTAAACCGTTCCATTTTTTCCCTAGAATTTGAAACGCCACTTGAAATTTAGGACACAAATGAATGATTTCTTTATCAGTTAAATCCATTCTCATATCCTCCTAACTTATCTTTTTAATAATCCTTTAACTTTTTTCTTCATCGGTGAGAAAAATTCATCAACCGCCGAATAATCATCAACAAGTGAAACAATCACGCTTTCCATATACTTGGGTCTTGCAAGGGTTAACCCCCACATATGTTTTAGAATAATATCTTGTTCCTTCGGAGTGATATCAGTGATCTTTTTGGCGTTTCTTAAAGCAACACGTGGATGAATATATGCATGTGAACCTAAATCAAACTTAGTGGTTCGCCAATCATAATAGAATAGATCATGCAATAATCCGCCACGGGCAGCCGCTCGATAATCTAAATTCATCTTTTTAGCAATTTTATAACTCTCATAAGACACTGCAATTGAATGCTTCAATCTAGTCGAATGGTGATGTTGGGTGTAATCACCTAATTTTTGAATTTGCGGACTTTCTAACAAATCAGAAATGATTGAAACATATTCAGGGTCATCTTTCCACGATTCTGTTTCCATACTACATTACTCCAATCCGTCTCTAGATTAATTCTACCCAATTAGATAAGTTCCATTCAATAATAAGAACTCACTTTAAGAAACAATTTAATTTTTGATTCGAAACATGATAACAGCAGCCGCAATTGCTACATTTAAAGATTCAGCCTTCCCCTCAATGGGAATATACAAATTATCATCAGTTAATTTTAGTAAGCCAGGGCTCATTCCATTCCCCTCATTACCCATAATTAAAGCGAAATCATTTTTAGAAGGGACATCTCGATAGTTAATGGCACTGGAATTAAGCTCTGTCCCATATACCTTAATTTTTAGCTTCTTAAACATCTCAACGGCATGTTCTAGATTCATTTTAATAATCGGAAGATGAAACTGACTTCCCTGCATGGCACGTAAAACCTTCCCGTTATATTCACTAGAAGTTCCGTCACCAAAGATCACTCCAGAAAAACCTGCGGCATCCGCTGTCCTTACCATCGTTCCGATATTACCGGGATCTTGAACGTTATCAAGCAGAAGCCAAGCTCCGCTAACTTTAGCAACATCAATCTTTGGTTCTTCAATCTTACACACGGCAAAAATTCCTTGAGTTGTCGAAGTATCACTTAATTCAGTAGCAACTTCATCTGATATAACAATGATATTTTCACCAGAAAGGTCATCTCCATGAGCCAAATATTGATCTTCGGTTGCTAAGATGGTTACCAACTGATCTGCTTTAAGATAATTCATTGCCTCGGATACCAGATGCCAACTTTCAATTAAATATTCCCCACTCTTTTTTCTTCCTTTACTGGTATGTAACTTTTTAATATCTTTAATGGTTTGGTTTTGTTTAGAATTAATTCTTTCCATTTATATTCCCCTTAAAATGAATTAGAATTGATATTGTTGTTCTTATAATATCACAGTTACGGTAAACGCTTTTAAGGAGAATCATTTTGTCAAACAATCAGTCAGTCAAAATAATCGTTTCAGGACTTGTCCAAGGCGTTGGATTTCGATATAGTACTAAAAAAATCGCAGATCAATATTCGATTACTGGAAGTGTCCAAAACATGCCCAACGGAACCGTTTTAATCATCGCGAATGGGACTAAATCGGAGTTAGACGATTTTATTCATTCAATTAAAACTGCACCCAATAGTTTTGCTAAGATCCAAAACATTAAAACACAGTCAATTAAACTTCCAAAAGTTCCAAATTCATTTTCAATTAAAATCTAACTTGAAATTGCTGAAATATTCTTATTAGGTTAGTATGTAACATGTTACTTAAAAGTTAGGAGTTAACTAAATGAAAAAAATTAAGAAACTAGGTTTATTCGGTTTTATTGCCATGGTTGGCATTTTTTTAACTGGATGTGTAAGAACCGATTCAAAGGGACGTCCCTTTGGATTCGTTTATCATTATTTAGCCGTTCCCGGGCAACACGTTATGGATTGGCTAGCACAATACGTTGGTGGCTATGGATGGGCTTTAATTGCAATTACCGTAATTGTTAGAACCTTGCTTTTACCAATGATGATTAGTCAGATGAAAAAATCTACTATTCAACAGGAAAAAATGAATTTGGTTAAACCACAAATGACCAAGATTCAACAACTCCTAAAAAAAGCAACGACCAAAGAACAGCAGGTTGCCTTAAATCAGCAGATGATGCAACTCTATAAAGACAACGGAATCAGTATGACAGGTGGGATTGGATGCTTGCCATTATTGATCCAGTTGCCAGTGTTTGCTGCTCTGTATGCAGCTATTCGTTACTCACCTGAAGTTTCTCATACCGTCTTTATGGGCATTAAACTAGGCCAATCCAGCATCTTATTAGCCGTCTTGTCGTTTCTGGCTTATGCACTTCAAGGATACCTTTCAACCGTTGGGATCCCTAAAGAACAGAAAAAGCAAATGGCGATTATGATGTTAATTAGTCCGATCATGATTCTATTTGTTACTCTTTCATCCCCAGCTGGATTAGGAATTTACTTCTTTATTGGCGGATTATTTGCCTGCGTTCAGACCTTTATCATCAATTTGTCCCGTCCACGAATTAGAAAACAAATTAATGAAAAAGCCCAAAAGAATCCTCCCAAAGTTGTCATTCCAAAGGAATTAGAAGAAGAGCTTGAGACAGGGGCCGAACCAAGTTCAACAACCAGCTCCAAAAATACAGTTTCTAAATCTGGAGAATCCGAAACTGAGATTGAACACGAAAACAACCGAAAACGTAATGCGGGAAAACAACAGCATCATAATCATAACGAGTAAATAAAACCGACAATTAAATTGTCGGTTTTTTAGTACAAAAAAAGAACTTCAAAAACCCATGGTGTTTTTGAAGTTCTTTATTTTAAATTAACCCTTTTTGGCAACTACTTCTTTACCGTCATAGTAACCACAGTTAGGACATACAAAATGTGACTTACGTAGTTCGCCACAGTTAGGACATGGGCTCATGCCAGGAACTGATAAACTGTCATGCGAACGACGCATGTTTCTTCTTGCTTTAGAAGTTTTTCTCTTTGGTACAGCCATTATTCACAACCTCCTCTTAATTTGATTTCCACTAGTGAATTTTTAAGTCTTGTCATCGTCTGAAGGTTTGAAATCCTTTAATTTTGCAAGACGTGGATCAACATTTTTATCTTCTTCCACCTGTCGATTAAAATCATCTTCAGAAATAACTTCCCAGTCATTTCCTTCAGGCATTGCTTTGCCTTTTTGCTCTTCTGGTGAAAGAACTTGCATCGGAATGTTGACAATTATGTTATCAGCAACTGCTTTATCAAAATCAATCATCAAGTCATCACCAACAACTAACACTACTTCTTCATTATCATATCGATTTAGCGCAGTTTCAGTTAACACATAAATCTCACTAATGTTAAAATCCATGGGTAACTTAACTGGGGTTAACGATCGTGAAGAAGGAACTGTTACACTACCCTTGACGTGAGCATCTATAATCACATCTCCCTTGTCAGGAGTAGCAGATACATCAACGTCAAAGGAAGTGGCATCAAGAATACTTTTCGGATATCGATTCATTAAATCGTCTTTTAAATCCACTGTCTCATGGGTTGTAAACGGCTCTTTCTTATATCCTAGTAGTTTTTCAAATGACCACTTCATAATTTAACCTCCAATGCAACACGACTAATTATACATACCATAAAATTCATTGTCAAGGTCCTATCCTTGATAGCACGGTCTTCTATATAACAATGGGATAAGTAAATTTATCTTGCATTCGACCATTGATCATTCCATAAAGAATTCCAGAACGGCATTCTAGTTCCAACGTATTATTAAATTCTTCTTTTCCAATTCGATCAACGATCGGATATGGGATTGCTTTTTTAACTTGATTCAGATAACTTTTCCCGGTATCGTTCATTCCCAAAACTCGGACAACTGGATTATAACTAATCATTTGTGTTTTCTTTATTTTAAATAACGTATAGACCAGCAGTCTTTGAATCCTAGTGTAGGTATACCGTTTTGTCTTAACATCTTTAATAAACGACTGATAGGTTGTGTCTTTGACCGCCATTTGCTTTAGACGATTCTCTAATCCTTCAGTCATCTGATAAATTTGATTTAAATCAGCTATCGAACTCTGAGTCAATTCATAACGTAAAAAGGGCCAAAAATCTGACCAGAAAACTGGTTTTTCGTTGTCTAGGACGACAGAAGAATTGGGAATAAACTTTTGGTAACGACGATCATGTGATTTAATTGAAGCGCGAATAGCTTTGCCACTCGCAATTTTTCCCCTCAACTCTCCACTATTATGCTCACTACTGTACCGTTTAACCGGAACTAGCTTTAAAGGGGAACCCAACTTCTGATTGGCCTTTGCATACCAATACGCAAGTGTATCATTTGGCTTAATTAAATCAATTCCACTCTGTTCTTTAATTGTTCGTTGAAATAATTTTGGATAGGAAAAATTATAATTATGAAAATTATCAGACGGATGAACGTCAATAGATGCCAACTTCGTAAAATTCCAGTCACTGTGCTCACTACCAAACGATAAGTATGAACAGCCCAAAGCTTCTACAAGTTTCATCGACCGCTCTGCAAAAATACTGGCAGGTTGAACCGCATCCGATATTGGAAGTTCAATTACTAAATCAACTCCGTTATCTAAAGCCATCTGAGTGCGGATCCATTTATCATAGATAGCTGGCTCACCTCTCTGAGTCCAATTACCACTCATAAATATTACCGTTACATCCGCTTCAGTTCGTCTTTTAGCTTCCTGTAATTGATAAAGATGACCATTATGGAAAGGATCATATTCGGTTATTATTCCAACAGCTTTCATTTGGATTATTCCTCACTACATACAAAGAACCAACGGGTAGTATCATCTTTAACCTTATCTTTTCCAAAGTTACTCGTCACCTTAACGTTATTAAATCCGACTTCATTCAGTGCCTGAATGTATTCTACCAAGGGATAGGTTCGTTCTTTATGGGTTTCATTATATTCATCAAAACCGTTAATATTCCGATTGTAATCAAAAAAAGATAGATCATGTTCCACTGAATGAGGAAAATCACCAACAAAGGTATTCCACATAAAAGCATGGTCACCATCGTTGGTGTTAAACATATAGCCTGGATAAACAACATCGGTCTGATAAGGGGTGATTACATCAAATAAGAATTTACCATTCTTAACAAGATGTCCTTTAACCTGAGCAAACATTGTTTTAACTTGCTCAATATTTTCTAAATAACAAATCGAATCGTCAAAACACGTAATGACACCATAATTGGGTACACCATCCAAATCTAACATATTGGCATTAATTAACGCCACGTCAAACACATGGCTTTCATTTAAATGATCATTTGCGATGGCCAGCATATCATCCGATAAATCAGCTCCAGATACGACATAACCTGCTTTTTTTAAAGTAACCAAAAGGCGACCAGTCCCACAGGCTAAATCTAAAATATGCTTTTCTTTAGGGACGTTATCAGCTACAAACTCATACCACTTTTGATATAGATGATTGTCAAATAATTTATCATAAAATGACGCAAACTCAGAATAAATCATATCAGTCTTCACTGACCCAATCAGTTATATCAAGATCAGGAGCGTCAGACCAAAGCTTCTCTAAGTTGTAAAAGGACCGTTGTTCACTCTTAAAGACGTGAATAATAATATCACCGAGGTCAATTAATACCCAAGATCCTGTATTTAGCCCTTCGACCCGTAAAACTTCAACGTGCTCCTCACTCAATCGATCAATAATATCATTTGCGATTGCCTTCACCTGACGAACACTAGGAGCATCCATAATGACAAAATAACGACCGACCAACGACAATTCTTCAATGTCTAAAACCACAATATCGTGGGCGCGTTTACTATCAGCAGTTTCAACAATATTTTGTAAAATCTTATTATTATCCATATAATCCCCTACTTTTTACCAGCAACAATTACATTAAAAGCTGTAATCGCACCGGGATAAATTGCCTTTCCGTTGCTTGCCAAATATGAAATGGTACTTTTAGTTTGATATTTAACACCATCCCGTAAATTTTGATTGGTAATCTTACGAGCTTTTTCAACCCCATCAAAATCACGGGCCGGCTCAATGTAGTCAGCCATATAAGTAATCTGTGCAACTTTGTCCATGTCAGGCGATGCGATCGTATGATATTTAATCGCGTTTAGAATTCGATTATCATGAATCCCAAGTTCTGATTCCACAATCAGATAACCCACGTAGCCATGCCAAATAGCATTTCCATAATTAAGTAGTTCTGGATTCAAATGATGGGACTTAATAATGTCAATAAATTCCGAATCCGGCCGTTGTTTGGCATAATCATGAACCAGACCACTAAGTCCAGCTAAAGTTTCGTCCACATTAAACTCTCGTGCTAAGGTAATGGCGGTCTCTTCAACTCGCAAGCAATGTTGAAACCTTTTCTCTTTTAACGTCGCTTTTAGTTTGGCAACAATTTGATCACGATCATACTTAGAATATTTTTGATAATTAATTTTCTCTTTATCCATATAAATCATGCTCCTTAATGTACCGTAACACCGCATCTGGCAACAAATATCTGACACTTTCACCCTTTTCAAGATGTGATCTAATTAAAGACGATGAAATAGCTATCTCAGGTGAGTCAACAAAACTTACTGGGTACTTAGAAGACTCAGAATTACCCGGACGATTAACGCCAACAAATTTAACCATTTTAATAAGATCATCAATTCGATACCATTTTGGCAGATATTCGACCATATCGCCACCAATGATAAAGTAATAATCAACATCGGGATGAATTTTAGTTAATTCCTTAATCGTATCATAGCTATAACTTTTCCCCTTGCGATTTACTTCAATCATTTCAATTTTAAAATTAGCGTTATCCCTAATGGCTAAATTAATCATGTTAACCCGATCAGAAGCATCAATTGCGGACTTATAATCAACATGTGGTGGCAAATAATCGGGCATAAATAGAACTAAATCGAGGTTTAATTGGGTTAAAGCTTGTTCAGCCATAATTAAATGACCATAGTGAATGGGGTTAAAAGTTCCACCTAAAATTCCAACCTTTTTGCGCATCAATCAATCTCCTACAAATTTGCCACTTCAATCGATAATTTACGATAATTGTCCTTACTTGATTCCTTAAACAATAAAAGTGTCTTACCAATCGTTTGGACAACTTGGATGTCCGAGTTATTCTCAATAAATTGTTTAACGTCACTCACATCCACATCGGCAGATTGTTGAAGATTAATTTTAATTAATTCACGGTGATCAACAGCATTTTTAACTTCATTCATCCAAGTCTCATCTAACCCATTCTTTCCAACTGAGAAAATGGGCCGCATATGATTCGCTTTTGCTCTTAAAAATCGTTTTTGTTTTCCCTTTAAATTCATTATTAAATACTCCTAAAACATTGCTTTTCTAACTAACACTGACACACCCTTAGGAGCATATCCAGCAACCGTGGAACCTTTCGGAACGGTAATCCATCCCAGTCCTTCAATCACTAAATCACTTCTGTCAGTAATTTTAAATTCATGTCGTTTTAACTCAACGACGTTGTCCTTACCAGTTGGTGGGGTCAATAATTCACCGGCATGTTTCTCAAAAAATTCATCAGCATTTGTTAATTTGGTTCGATGAATCATCAGATTATTGTCAGCATAAACGGTAAAGCCATGACGTTCCCCCGAGATAAAATCAAACCGGCCAATTGCACCTAAGAATAACGTCTGCCCTGGATCCAACTGATAAGTCCTGGGTTTAATCCGTTTTTGCGGTGAAACATACTTCAAGTCTTTAGAACTTAAATAGTGAGCCATCTGATCTTCATGAACAACACCAGGTGTATCGATCAACTCTTTTCCATCTTCCAACGGTATTTTGATCAAATCGAGGGTAGTACCAGGAAACTTAGAGGTAGTAATAACCTGCTTCTCACCAGTGCTTTGTTGGATAATTTGATTAATTAAGGTAGATTTGCCAACGTTAGTTACTCCAACCACATAGACATCTCGGCCCTTCTGATTTTTTGAAATGGCTTTTAACAGATCGTCGACTGATTGATTCGTCTTGGCAGATACTAATTCAATATCAATGGGTCTAATTCCATTCTTATTTGCCATTTGACGTAACCAATCTTTAACTTTGTTCTGGTTGAACGACGATGGCAACAAGTCTGATTTGTTACCAACTAAAATAATCGGATTGTTACCAACAAAGCGCTGAATCCCAGGAATCATACTTCCATCTACATCAAATACATCCACGACGTATACTACTAACGAATCAGTGTCGCTAATTTCACTCAATAACTTTACAAACTCATCATTTGAGATGCTAATTGGTTCAATTTGATTATAATGACGAAGCTTAAAACAACGCTGACAGTATAATTTTCCAGAATCAATTCCCTTCTTGATTGCTGATTTAGGCGTGTAACCAGCCTGTTTCGGATCGGTATCTTGAATTTGTGCCCCACACCCAATGCAATATAAGGGCTCATTATTTTCATCATTATCCATTAATCAATATCATCCTTCCACTTTAAATCACTGTACTTTCGCATCAATTGTGCATATACAAACGTTTCAAAGAAACGATTAATCCGTGTGTTCCACGCATCTGAAGTAACCAATGGCTTTACCAAAATACTTCTAATTCGAGTATTATTAGCGGCCCATATATCCGTTAAAATTTGATCTCCCACCATTACCACTTGGCTTCGTTTTAAACGATACGTTTTAAGAGCCCTTAAAATCCCAAAAGTAAGTGGTTTTAAAGCCCGGGCAATAAATGGTAACTCAAGACTAGTAAGAGCTTTCTCTAGTCTTTCCCGATTATTATTTGAAACCACAATCACCCTGATTCCATGATCTCGAACTCTTTTGAGCCAATCGTGCAGTTCTACGGTTCCCTCAGGATTATTCCACGGAATTAGGGTATTATCTAAATCGGTCAGAATTACATTAATCCCGTAACTTTCAAGTTTTTCTGGGGAAATTTGATAAATATTGTTAACCATCCAAGTCGGTTTGAATAATGATAGCATATAGACCTCTCTGTAAATAAGAATTGATGTTTCTATTTTAAATCATTTATGTATAGATTGGGAGCATCCCAATCCGATAAAAAAACTTCCACCAAACAAGAGCGGTGAAAGTTTTTTAGGCTTATTTTAATGCTGCTTTGGCTTTTTCCGCTAATGCAGAAAAGGCATCAGCATCGTTAACTGCTAAGTCAGCTAACATTTTTCTGTTCATATCGATGTTAGCAAGTTTCAAACCATGCATGAATTTACTGTAACTCAATCCATTATTTCTAGTGGCTGCGTTAATTCTTGCAATCCAAATCTTTCTGAAATTACCTTTATTGGCACGACGGTCACGAAAGGCATATTCCTGTGACTTCATTACTTGATCTTTAGCAGTTTTGAATAAACGATGCTTAGCACCGCGGTATCCCTTAGCTAATTTAAGAACACGCTTACGACGATTACGTGTGGTAGTTCCACCTTTTACTCGTGGCATATTAAAATCCCCCTATACAAACTATATTATTCGCTTATTTTTGTAGTAATTCTTTGTAAGTCTTCAAGTTTGACTTAGCCATCATACGTGTTCCACGTAAATGTCTACGTTGTTTCTTAGTTTTACCGTGAAAACGGTGACTAGTGTAGGCATGACCACTCTTTAAACCACCATTAGCAGTTTTTCTAAAACGCTTTGCGGCAGCACGATTTGATTTCAATTTTGGCATATTATATTCCTCCTCATCGATTCATAACCCAATTAAATGAGTTATTTCTTTTCATTCTTACTTGGTGCAAGCATTAAGAACATACTTCGGCCATCCATTTTTGCTCGTTGAGTAACATCAGCAACGTCAGAAGTAGCTTCCGCCATTTTGTTTAAGACGTCTCTTCCAATACTTTTATGGGTAATAGCACGTCCCTTAAATCTAATAGAAACTCGAACACGTTCGCCCTTAGTCAAAAATTTCTTGGCATTTTTAAGCTTGGTATTGAAGTCATTACTATCAATTGTCGGACTTAACCTAATTTCTTTAACACTAACAGTTTTTTGACGCTTTCGAGCTTCACGCTCTTTCTTTTGGCGATCAAAACGATATTTCCCGTAATCAATAATCTTGGCTACGGGTGGTTTTGCTTTGGGAGCAACAACAACTAAATCCAAATTAGCTTCTTCAGCAATTGACAAAGCTTCTTTAGTAGATTTGATTCCTAATTGATCTCCATTAGCACCGATTAATCTCAACTCGCGAGCATGGATACCCTCGTTAACCATCTTATCTCTTGCTATGGTAATTCACCTCCAGGTAATTTTAAGCAGAAAAATAGCGGATGCTACAGAGCACCCGCTACACCTAAAAACATTAGGACTTTCATTCGTAGAATGCCCAGCAATCAAAATCACTCAGGCGAGAAGCGGGAAGCTTCTGCTTTTGACTACATAATAGTACCAACTTTATTTAATTTTGTCAACTGGCTTGGACTCTTCTTCATCGTTACGTGAATAAGTAGCAATATCATGTAGAACTTCTGAAATAAAGTCATCAATTGACATATCTTTACTATCGTCTTCACCATACTTACGAACAGAAACCGTATTATTCTTAATCTCATCATCACCAACAACTAGTGTATATGGAATCTTCTTGGTTTGAGCATCACGAATCAAATAACCCATCTTTTCGCCCCGCTCATCGACATTGGAACGTAAGTTTAGTGCACGAAACTTTTCGTTTAATTTGCGAGCATAGTCACCGTGTTTTTCATCACTAACCGGGATGATTTGAATCTGATCGGGTGCAAGCCATGTTGGAAAAGCACCCTTATACATTTCAATCAAGTAAGCGGTGAACCTTTCCATGGTAGAAACAATCCCTCGATGAATCATAACGGGACGGTGTTCCTTACCATCTTCTCCGACATAGTGAAGATCAAATCGTTCCGGTAACATAAAGTCCAGTTGAATGGTAGATAACGTCTCTTCATTTCCCAGAGCCGTCTTAGTTTGAACATCAAGCTTAGGACCGTAAAATGCGGCTTCACCTTCGGCTTCAACGTAATCAAGACCTAAGTCATCCATGGCACCCTTTAACATCGTTTGCGCTTTGTTCCACATCTCATCATCGTCAAAGTACTTTTCGGTATTCTTTGGATCACGATAACTTAATCTGAACGTATAGTTATTAATGTCAAAATCATGATAAACTTCCATCATCAAATTCAAGATTTTTTTGAATTCTTCTTGAATTTGATCAGGAGCAACAAACGTATGACCATCATTTAAAGTCATTTCACGAACTCGTTGAAGACCACTAAGTGCACCAGACTTTTCGTATCGATGCATCATTCCTAGTTCAGCAATTCGTAGAGGAAGCTCTTTATAAGAACGAATATGATGATTGTAAATCTGAATATGAGATGGACAGTTCATTGGACGTAATTCCAACATTTCGTCATCATCCATCTTCATTGGTGGAAACATGTCGTCTCGATAGTGATCCCAGTGACCAGATTGCTTATACAAATCCAAATTAGCTAATACTGGGGTATAAACATGTTGGTAACCATGAGCAATCTCTTTATCAGTGATATAACGCTCAATTGTACGACGAATCGTTGCACCCTTTGGCATCCAGTAAGGAAGACCAGCCCCAACCTTTGGATCGACAAAGAATAAGTCGAGGTTATTCCCAATAACACGATGGTCACGCTCTTTAGCCTCTTTACGCTTCTTCAAATCTTCATCTAGGTCATCAGCTTTAAAGAAAGCAGTGCCATAAATTCTTTGAAGCATTGGATTGGATGACTTACCTTCCCAATAAGCACCAGCAACAGACAGGAGCTTAAAGTGTTTTAGATCTTTCAAACTTGGAGCTACTACCCCTTGAGCTAGCGTTTTAACCCCATCGATACTGTAAAAAAGAATATTATCAGAATCAATGTTGGCAATTAGTTGTGCTTGATAAGGATCACCATCAACTTCTTTTAAAGCGTCATCTTTACTTAGATAAACCCTTTCGACCGTAGCGTTATTTTTGATGATCTTTTTCATTTTATCAGCTAATTCATCAAGTTCATCTGAACTAACTTGACGATCTTCTTTGTCAGTATCAACAAAAAAACCATCTTCATCCGCGGCAATTTCACCAATGCGAATATCATGATACTTTTCTTTGACCGCCGTTTCCAGTAACTGAGCAGCACCCTGTCGTAGGATTTTAAGACTCTCATCAGAACCGGAAGTAATGATGTCAATCTTGCCACCATCTTTTAGTGGTTGCATCAAATCAACAACTTTTCCATCAATCTTAGCCGCAACTGCCTTTTTGGCTAGACTAACTGAAATTGACTTGGCAATATCTGCCGCAGTAACCCCCGAATCAAATTCTTTCTTGTTACCATCTGGAAACTCAAATGATAATTTAGCCATTTTACTCATTCCTTTCATAAAAAAAGTCCCTAGTAAATCAATACTAGGGACGCCATTAGCGCGGTTCCACCCAAATTCGTCCATTTATTTGGACATCTCGTTTAAAACCTATTTATTAATGTCATTTAATAAAGGTGGTAAGTAAGTTACTCCAAACAGATAGTTTCCAGAAAACCTATCCTCTCTGTGAAATTCGTAATCACTCATGTCCTTAACAATTAACAGTCTAAACAACGACCTGTTACATGTCAAGAATAATCATTATTTATTCCTGCGATTCCTACCATCAAGTTCAATGGGCTTTGCTAAAAATTTAATTCGTTCCATCAATCGCTTAGCTTTAAGTGGTTCCACATCTCCCTGAGCATTAACCTTTAAATGCTCTTGTTCCAATTGATCCATAGAAAAGTTAGAACTAAAAAAGGTGGGAAGCTCATTTTGCATTCGATACTCTAAAATAACCCCAAGAATGTCGTCTCTGATCCAAGATGACATTGAGTCTGCTCCAATATCGTCAATCATCAAAACTGGAGCAGTTTTAATTTCATCCAGCTTACCGCCAACTTGATTGTTTCCAATTGCATTTTTAATTTCAACGGCAAAACTTGGAAAATGAATCAAAACCGAACTATAACCGTCAGAGGCCAAACGATTGGCAATTGCTCCAAGTAAATAAGTTTTACCTACGCCAAAGGGACCGTATAGGTACAACCCCTTCTGAAAATGCTGAGGATTATTTTCATATGAACCAATAAAATCAAGTGCTCCTTCCAAAGCTTGAGCTCGTTCAGCTGTCTGTTCATAATCACTTAAATTTGCCGATTTAATTTCTTTGGGCATTGAAATGGACTTAATGCGTGACGCAAATTGTTCTCGCTTCTGCTTGTTTAACAACGCTTGCGTAGGTTCGTACGAAACGTCAATCAAATGGTCACTTAAAACCAAGGTTGGTTGGTATCCCTTAGCAAAGTTAGCGTTTCCCTCTTCCAACTTTTTCTTTTCATTGACAAACTCATACAGTTTTGATGCCGACCGTTTCACAACATCATCACTTAATTCACTCTCATTATCACTTAAAAATTTTTTAACGTCTGGATCAGAATAAACCGAATTCATTAACTGTTGGTAATTATGATTCAAATTTTTCTTTTTCATCAATTGGCTCATCTCATCACTAACATTCTTCATGATTACTCATCCCCAGACTTTTTATTTAATGAATTTAATTTCTCAGCAATTCGTTTTCGCTGAGTAGTCGAAATTTTTTCATTATCCCGACTTTTATTTTCCTTAGCCCAGTCAGGCAATGTTTCTTTGACATTTGTACGCCTTCGGTATCTTCTTTGTCGATTGTTTTTACTTTCAGTAACCTGTTCCTGATGGTGCTTAATATCGTCAATCGCTTTTGATGCACTATTAATTTTTCTTTGCGCCCAATCATTTGCAATGGTGTCAATTAAATTTTTATTAATGGTAGGTTTACCCTCGTCAATCAAGATGTGATAAACAAGGATATTGATAACTCCATTACTTAAAGTGTTGCGATTAATAAGTTCAGATAGAATCCTTTCTTCAGCGGAAGTAGTAAAACCACCTTTTTCACTCTTTAAAGAATCAAGAAATTCTACTGGAGCGGAAGAATCAGCAATTTGGGCCAATTGCTGTTCCTTGGTCGTTAGCTTACTTTGTAACTTGTCTGCCTCATGGACATGGTTTTGATTGGATTGATTTTCTGCTGGAGCCTTTATTTGATTTCGTCTAGAAATTAATATCTTAAACTTTTTAGGGTCAAACCGATTGTTAACCAAGTTACTGGCCTTCTCAATGTATTGTGCCATCTCAAGTTCACCAATTCCATATAATCGGTTGGTGTTACTAAAGAGTGTCTCATACTTTTTAACACTTTCATTTTCAACAAAGGACTTATCCAAAATATTCATCAATAGCTTAAAGTCAAACTGATCGTTTGAAAGCTTATCATCAAAGGAATCTTTTTTTACATTAGTCTTGTGTCGAACTGCCTTGATTACACTTGGTTGGTCATTTACTTTCTCATTATTAACTGAAAATACTTGCAGGAAATTACGAGTTTGATCATCTAACCCACTAAAATCAAAATGTTCTGGTAAGAGTTCATCTGAAAGTTGTAAATAGCGATCTTCACCAACCATTTCAAGTAATAACAGACTCAAAAGACTATCACTAAAGAATTGGTCAGGATTAAGTGGCAGTAAAAGTTGATACTCATACAAGTCGATTTCAAAAGAATGATCAACATACGTCTTAAGCAAACCGGATCCTTCAAGTTTCATAAGTGAATCATCTAGTTCTTTGGCATCAATGCTAAGATCAGACATTAATTCAAAATTAACGTGCTTCTCATCATCAATTAACCATAAACAATTGTATAAGGCATATGCATTTTTACCAATGACGGGCATGTACAACAAATCGACATAATGACGTTCAACATCACTAATGGGCTGTGATCGATAAACTTTAAAATCAGTTTTAGGATTAATTCCGTTGATCATTCTTTATTCTTATCCTCATTATTTTCGTCTTCATCATCCATTAATTCTTTGAGTTTATTATAAAAGACTGACATATCCTTAAATTGGCGGTAAACACTTGCAAACCGAATGTAAGCAATTTCGTCAACTTCTTTTAGTCCTTTCATAACACCCTCACCAATAGTTTGGCTAGCCACTTCATGGCTGCCATCATCAGCGTCATAAGCTATTTTTTCAACCTTATCAACAATATGGTTCATCTGTTCCATCGAAACTGGACGCTTTTCAGATGATCTGACAATTCCACGCAAAATCTTAGAACGATTAAATTCTTCTCGATCACCGTTCTTTTTTACAACTAACAAGGGGCTTGATTCAATCACTTCAAACGTCGTAAACCGAAATCCACACTCTTCACATTCCCGTCTTCGACGAATACTTTCACCATCTTTGACCCGACGACTTTCTAAAACCTTTGAACCGATATGATGACATCGTGGACATTGCATTTTTTCACCTTCACTAATTACATAACACTTACTAAATCATACCAGTCTTTAACCGACGACTCCAATTGATCGAAAGTGCCAGAGTTATCAATACACCAATCAGACAGTCGTGCTTTTATTGGTTGTGCCCATTGAGCACCAATCATTTTACTAGCTCGACTTATTGAAATATCATTTCTTCTAACTAACCGTTGCAGTTGAACAACTGGATCACACGTAACCATCAGATTGGCATCAGTTAAAATCTGAAATCCATTTTCAAAAAGGGTGGGAGCATTTAAAATCACTAAACGTTGATCGTGTAACTTGTTTAGCCGAGTATTAACTTCACGAAAAAGGTATGGGTTAACAATTTGGACTAACTTTTTCATACCATCACGATTTGAAAAAACAATCTTACCCAAAACACCTCGATCAATTTGACCGTTACTTTTAATCACTAAACTGCCAAACTGCTCACTAATTTGATGAATTAACTCTTGATTATCTTGTTCCAATTCATGTGTGATGGAATCTAGGTCTAATGTAGAAACCCCTAAAGTAACTAAATAATCACTTGCAGCCGATTTGCCGGTTGCAATTCCACCGGTTAATCCAATAACTTTACTCACTTAGATCACCATGAACTTTTTGACAATGAGGACAGAAACTAGTACCTCTTTGTGCAACCTTGATTTTTTCAATAGTAGTTCCACAACGCTCACACGGTTGTCCCTTTTTACCATAAACATGAAGATGATTTTGAAAGCTGCCCTCTTCACCAAAGGCATTTTTATAAGTAAACACCGTTGTTCCATGACCCTTGATAGCTAACTGAATTTCTTTAATGATGTTTTCCCTTAAAGTTTCAATTTCCTGATCACTTAAATAGTTAGTAGCCTGTTCCGGATGAATCTTAGATAACCACAAACTTTCATCAGCATAAATATTCCCAATCCCAGCAATGTTAGATTGATCTAATAAAAATGCTTTAATTTTTCGGTGAGACTTATGCAGTTGCTTCTTTAAATAATCAAACGTTAAATCCTTCTCAGTTGGCTCCGGTCCAATTTTATTCAATCCTGACAAATCATAAACCTGAGAATCCTTAACTAAATTCATCTTTCCAAATTTTCTTGTGTCATTGTAACGAAGCTTTCGACCATCGCTTAAATGAAAAACAACGTAAGTATGTTTTTGATTCTCAGTACCCTCAGGTACCACATCATATTTACCTTCCATTCGTAAGTGAGAAACTAAAGTATAATCGTCACTTAGCCGGATTAAGAGGTATTTACCCCTCCGATCAATTTGTAAAATATCCTTACCAGCTAACAAATCTTCAAATTCTTTTACTGGTAAATTCAACATTTTTGGATACAAAGCATCCACGGAAACAATCTTTTTACCCTGTACAAGATTGGTTAACCCTCTTCTTATCGTTTCAACTTCAGGTAACTCAGGCATTCCTACACCCCATTATTTTTTTATATCATACCAATTTGGTCCGTAATGACTTTCAACTTTTAGCGGTACATCCAGATCAACCGCAGAATCCATAACACTTGGAACTAATTTTTCTAAAATTGGAATCTCTTCTTTTGGTGCTTCAAAGATTAGTTCATCATGAATTTGCAGTAACATTGTGGCCTTTAAACCGTGTTTCTTAAGTTCTTTTTGCATTCTGATCATTGCAACTTTAACAATATCGGCAGCACTTCCCTGAATGGGTGAGTTCATTGCCGTTCTTTCGGCAAACGAACGTTTCTGAAATTGCTTAGAATTAATATCCGGCAGGTAGCGTCGACGTTTCATGATGGTTTCAGCATACCCATGATCTTCGGCGAACTTAACGCTATCTTGGGTGTATTTTTTGACCCCTGGATATTCCTTAAAATATTTATCAATAAATGCTTGAGCCCGTTTTCGTGATATGCCAGTATTTTTAGCAAGTCCATAAGCACTAATTCCATAGACAATCCCAAAATTGACAGCTTTTGCTTGTCTTCTCAACTCGGGAGTAACATCCTCGTTGCTTGGAAGTTCAAATATCCGTCGTGCGGTCGCTGCATGAATATCTTCCCCATTTTTAAAAGCTTCCTGCATGTTCTTATCTCCAGAAATGGCAGCTAAGACACGTAATTCAACTTGAGAATAATCCGATGAAAATAGTTGCCATCCCTTATGACGAGGAACAAACGCTTCACGAATTTTGCGACCTTCTTCAGTTCGAACTGGAATATTTTGAAGGTTTGGGTCAACCGAGGACAATCTTCCAGTTTGAGTTAAGGTCTGCAGATAACGGGTATGAACTTTATGATCACGAGAATAAATGTCTTTTTTGATTCCATCAATATAAGTTGAAATCAGTTTTGACAGTTGTCTGTACGCCAGGACATTATCGACAATCGGATTCAGACCCGCAATTTTTTCTAACACATCAACCGACGTAGAGTACCCTGTTTTGGTTTTTTTCACAACTGGTAATTTCAACTTATCAAACAGGATTTCACCTAACTGCTTTGGTGACCCGATGTTGAATTCTTCTCCAGCCTCGTGATAAATCGACTGCTCAATTTCTGATAAATGCTCAGTAAATTTACTCTTCAATGCTTCGAGGGTATCTACGTCCACCGTAATTCCTTCAATCTCCATTGCACTTAGCACATAAGACAATGGAACTTCTATGTTACGGTACAAATCTAATTGATTGTGTTTCTTTAAATCATCAATCATTTTATCTTTTAAATCATTAATTGCCAATGCTTTCCTGACAATGTGAGCAAAAAAAGTCTCATCATTTTCTGGCAGCTGTTTTTTCTTTCCAGTTCCATAAACCTCACTATCCGGTTTAACCCCATAATATCCGTGCCGATTAGCCACTTTAGCCAAATCATTACTATTATCAAGGGTATTCAGTAAATATGAAGCTAATAACATGTCAAAATCAACATTATTTAACTGAATATGTTCGCGATTGGCAGCCACAATTTGCGCTTTAGCATCGAAAACATTTTTTTTAATATCGTGATTTTCTAAAATGCCTTTTATTTTCGGATCATCTAAAAGATCAATATCCTTACTTACAAACCAATGATCCTTATCCCCAATAACAAAACCAACAAATGGAGCAGTATGGTAATTTTCATCCAACATTTCAATGTTAAAGACAACATCTTCTGACAAGTGATCTAACTCGGCTAAATTGTCTTTATTTAAAATCGTATATTTAACATCTGGAAGTTTCTCAGCCGACTGACTCTCTGATCCTTCCATTTCCTTTAAAAAGGATTTCATGTTCATTTTCTTATAAAAATCAACTAACTTATCATTATCGGGACCATCATACTTTAAATCTGATAATGAAATTGTGAGGGGAGCATTGCAGTCAATGGTGGCTAATTTTTTAGACAAAAATGCCTGGTCTTTATCCTTAATCAAATGCTCTTTCAATTTTTTACCAGAAACTTCATCGATATGATTATAAAGATTATCAATACTATCAAATTTTTGAATTAACTTGATCGCGGTCTTTGGACCAACTTTTTCAACACCCGGATAGTTATCCGAGTTGTCTCCCTGAAGACCTTTTACGTCAATAATCTGTCTAGGAGTAATTCCCATCGTCTCTTTTACAAAGTCTGGCGTGTATTTCTCAATTTCACTCACACCTTTCTTTGAAATCGCAACGGTAACTTTATCCGAACAAAGTTGGGTAAGATCACGGTCTCCCGTTATGATAGTAACTTGATAGCCGTCATTAGCCGCTTTCCTTGAAAGCGTCCCAATAATATCGTCAGCTTCATAGTCTTGCAATTCATAGGTTTTAATTCCCCGATCATGGAGCAGATCCATTACAAACGGGAATTGTTCACGTAATTCGTTGGGCATTTTTGCCCGTCCGGCTTTATAATCTTCGTACATTTTGGTTCTAAAGGTTGTTTTACCTGCATCAAAAGCGGCAAGAGCTGACGTTGGCTGAACATCCTTTAAAATGTCATCTAGCATTCGATTAAAACCATAGATCGCACTGGTGTGCAATCCGTCTTCATTGGTAAAACGTTCCAAGGAAGTAAATAACGCAAAGAATGCTTTATACGTTAAAGAATTTCCGTCAATTAATAATAATTTCTTGTCTGCCATAAAATTCTCCTTTAGAATTAATTACTATTATTTTAACACTTATAATCGGTTCAATTGCGAAAAAAAACATGGTCAATCGACCATGTTTTTTTATTAATCTCGATTATTTCCAAAAATACCAAAGACCTCAAGAAGAAATGTAAATAGGTTTAGAAAATCAAGATACAATTGAAGTGCACCAGAAATTGCAAGTCCGTTTACATTAATGTTACCAGAGTACTGCATGTACATTTTCTTTAAGTTTTGTGTATCAGTAGCACTCAACGCAGTAAAAATAATGATCCCAACGGCTGAAATAAATAACTCAATCCATGGATTTCTCAAGAATAAGTTAATTACCATCGCAATAATTAAAGCAATTAATGCTGCAAACAATTGCGTGCTTAACTTGGTTAAATCTCTGTGAGTAGTGAAACCAATCGCACTCATTACCAAGAAAATACTAGCACTGGATACTAGCGCTGCTCCAATGGTACCAAGATTAAAGGCAATGAAAATGTAACTAAGTGAAAGCCCTGTTAAAACCGAGAAAACCAATAATCCGATAAAGCTTAACGTCGGATTACTTTGTGCAAATCCCGAAATCACAAAGGAAATTATGAACCAAACGATTAAAATTACTAATCCTGAGGCTCCACTACTGATGTTTGGCATAAAAACACTACTTAAATACGCAGAAATAGCAGAAATTAAAACCGCAATTCCCATAATCCCATATACTTTGGTAAAAAACGCGTTGAGTCCAGCATTATCGCCAACTACCCGACGACCACTTTCTCCATCAAAATTATTCATTTTTATTCTCCTTTAATTAACCTTCTTACTTAAATGACTTAACAATTCCTCGTAGGCTCTTTCGTACTTTTGAATATCTCCAGCACCCATAAATATTACCACGGCATCGTGATATTGCAACAGTGGAGACATGTTTTCTTCCTCAATTAAGCCACCATCTTTGGTAATTTTATTAACCAAATCCTCGCTCTTAACGTGTCCCGACTTTTCTCTTGGAGAACTATAAATTTTAGTAACGTATACCTTATCTGCTTTGCTTAACGTTTTAGCAAAGTCATCAAGATAGGCAATCGTTCGACTAAAAGTATGGGGTTGAAAAACAGCAATGATCTCCTTATTGGGATATTCTTGTCTAGCGGCATCTAAAGTGGCCTTAATCTCAGAGGGATGATGTGCGTAATCATCAATAATTGTCATATCGCCAACTTTAACTTGAGAAAAACGACGCTTAACCCCCTTGAAAGTTTGAAGTTCACGTCTGATTTCGTCCAAATTAACGTCTTCAAAATATGCAACGGCAATTACCGCCAAAGAATTTAAGACATTGTGTTCTCCATACAAAGGAATACTGAATTCCCCTAGGTCCTTTCCGTCATATTTAACGTGAAAAGTCGATCCAGCAGTTGTTCGCTTAATATCCACCGCCTGAAAATCGTCATCATCACTAGTTCCATAGTAATAAATTGGAACTGAAGCTTTTAACTTCCGTAAATTCTGATCATCGCCCCAAGCAAAAATAGCCTTTTTAACCTGGTTTGCAAAGGTTTGAAAAGCGTCAAAAACGTCCTCAATTCCGGTATAGTAATCCGGATGATCAAAATCAATGTTAGTCATAATGGCATAATCCGGATAAGTTGCCAGAAAATGGCGGCGATACTCGTCGGCCTCATAGACAAAGAAACGCGCATCAGTGGTTCCTTTCCCAGATCCATCACCAATCAGATAATCAGTTGGTGCGATCCCGCCTAATACGTGAGAAAGTAGTCCAGTGGTACTGGTTTTTCCGTGAGCACCACATACTCCGATGCTCGTGTATCCCTCAATTAATTCTTCCAAGAAATCAGGATAACTATAAATTTTTAGTCCTAACTCTTCGGCTCTTTCAATCTCCGGATGCGTATCAGGGAAAGAATTCCCTTTAATAATCGTCATTCCCTTTTTAATATTATCAGGATTGAATGGTTCAATCTTAATTCCAGCATTTTCTAATCCTTGCTGAGTAAAGGTGTATTTTTCAATGTCAGAACCCATGACCTTACAACCGCGATCATGGAGAATAAGTGCCATCGCACTCATCCCAGTACCCTTAATTCCTACAAAAAAATAAGTAGTGTCTTTATTTATGTTAGTCATTTAGTTGGAATTCCCCTTTTTATTGTCTGGTTTAATAATACCAATTAAAGTAATGAAAATCTAAAAATTTAAATATTCAATTTAGCAAGTTCATTTTTCGTCAAATAAACATCTCGCGGTTTAGATCCATGCTCACCTGAAATAAAATTATTTTGCTCCAAATCATCAATAATACTTGCAGCACGATTGTATCCAATGGAAAACACTCGTTGCAATTTTGAAGTTGAAATTCCATCTTCGTCTGCAATATAACTCAAAACTGATTTCCACAAGTCATCATGTTGTTGAGCTTGTTCTGCACTTTTAAGCAATGATTTGGGCTGAAACTCGTACTTTGGTGTTTCCTGACTTCGAACTTGATCACAAACTCGCTCAACTTCTTGGTTAGTAACAAAAGCACTCTGAAGTCGCACTGGTTGACTGGCACCACTACCCAGATAAAGCATATCTCCCTTACCAAGTAGTCGTTCAGCTCCGCTTTGATCAATGATTGTTCTTGAATCAATCTGGCTTGAAACCATAAAGGCAATTCGTGTTGGAATATTATTCTTAATGGTCCCAGTTACAATATCAACGCTCGGTCTTTGAGTGGCAACAATCAAGTGAATCCCAGCTGCCCGAGCCTTTTGTGTAATCCTAACAATATAATCTTGGACTTCAGTTGATGCAACCATCATCAAATCAGCAAGTTCATCAATGACAACTAGGATTTGTGGCAACTTATCCGCATCACGACCATTTTTATGTGCTTCTTGATTATACTGAGTTAAATTTCTGACCCCAGCAACAGCTAGCCGCTCATAACGGTTGTCCATTTCCTCAGTGACCCATTTTAAAGCAGCAGAAGCCTCTTTCGGATCTGAAACAACCGGAGTTAATAAATGTGGAATCCCATTATATGGCGCTAATTCAACCGCCTTAGGATCAATTAAAATCATCCTTAAATCACGGGGTGAATTGCGATACAACAATGAAACAAGCAAACTGTTTATGAACACACTCTTTCCAGATCCCGTTGCACCAGCAATCAAAGCATGTGGCATTTTTTGAATATCGGCAGTCTTAGAAGCGCCACCAATACTCATCCCTAATGCTACTTCTAACGGTGAATGACTAGATTCAAATTCATTTGAATCTAGAATCTCTGAAAGCATCACTGGTCTAGGCTTTGGATTAGGAATCTCGATTCCAACCGTCGACTTACCAGGAATTGGAGCCTCGATTCTAATATCTTTGGCTGCTAGGGCCATCTTTAAATCATCAGTTAGGTTAGTGATTTTGCTTACTTTAACACCAAGTTCCAACTTAACTTGAAATTGAGTAACGGTCGGTCCATCGGTCCAATCGACTACGTGACCATGAACCCCAAACGCCCTTAATGTATCATCAAGTGCTTTAACTTGCTTTTCAATCCATTCACTCAAACCATCATCAGAAGTCGAAATTGGTGGATTAAGCAGGTCACGACGAGGAAATTGATAATTAGTCTGACCCTCCTGATTGCTTGAAGTGTCGGCCAAATGCCTATGATTCGTTGTGGTTTCACTTTTTGAATCAGTAAGTTCGTTAGCAGGTTGAAGAAGTGCTTTTTCCTCATCTTGTTGACGCTTATCAGTACTATCAATTGGAGAAGACGTCTTCTCGTTATCGCTTCTTTCATCAGGTTCTTTTAACTTATCTTGTGGATCCGATTCACTTAAAGTGGGATTACTTGATACCGTACCTGATGCGTTTTGATCATCATTATCTTTTCTATCATCACTAAACAAAGCTAGATTAGCCGCTAAGCCACTCTCCTCTTTAAAGATATCTGCGAGCGAGTGGCCTAATTCACGTTTACTGGCTGAAGATTCTTTATCATCTTCAGAGTTATCCACAGGCTTAGAGTTATCCACAATGTTTTCATTCTTATTTACATTTTCTTTAACAATTGGTTGAACGTCATTTTCCCATAAATCTAGATCATCAGCTGGAACGGCAGTTGGATCTTTAGGATTTAGATAAAGAACAAAATCATCATCATTCTTCTCCAATTCAACGGCTGCATCTTGATATGGTTTTCCGACTGACTGATGAACGGAATAGAAATTACTATTTTGGTTACGGGAACGCGGAGTAAATTCTTTTGTTCTTTCCACTAAGGAATTTCGGGACTCAACATAGTGCTTTTTATCATCTTTAAATCGCAACTGAAATCCGCTCTGATACTTTGGTTGATAACGAGACTGATAGGCTGATTGTTTAACATTAGAATCGTCACTACGGATAATTTCTTGATTTGATTTTTTTGTTGTTCTATGAAAATCATTGATTTTTTTATCGCTACTCTTAAAAGGAACTTTCCCATTAAAGTATTTACGATAAAATGCCGGTCCATCATAATGTTCCAATTTAATCACCCTTAAAGAATTATGTATAAAAAAACGAATAGAAACTATTCGTCAAAAAGATTTTTTGCTTTATCAAAATCAAATGGTTGCCCAACTTCATAAGAATCGGGTAAAACTAAAGCTCCTGGTTTATCGGGTGCATTAGGAATGTCTAATTCTCTTCCAGAACAAATCATTCCATCACTTTTTACCCCACGAAGCTCTCCTGGCCAAATAATTTGTCCATTTGGCATCATGGCTCCAACTTCCGCTACGACAACTTTGATTCCCGGTCTCATATTGGGAGACCCACTAACAAGTTGCAGCATTTCTCCATTCTGGACTTTTGTTTGAGTTATGTGAAGATGATCAGACTTCGGATGATCTTCCATTTTTTCAACGTAGCCAACCACAAACTTTGGTTCGGTACTAGTAGGTAAGAAAGTTTTAAACCCAGCCTCTTTCAATGCATCATTTAAAACTTCAACATCGTTACTTGAAAGATCAACTTTTCCATTCTCTGATTTTAAGTTCCCTAAAATCTCACTGGCATTGAAAAAATTATAGCCAACTACGTGTCCTTTCTTATCTTTAATCTGAACAATATCATTTGATTTTGATATTTTCTGTGGTTCCGATCCTTCTCCAAGAATGACAACCAAAACATCACTCATTTGGCTTGGATTATAACTTGCGATCATCAAATTTAGCTCACCTCCGAATTTATTGTGGAAGAGATTTAATAAAATCTTCTACTTGTTCCTTGGTTTTTCGATCTTTATTAACCAAACGACCAGTCTCAATCCCATTATCAAAGGCAACGAAGCTTGGAATTCCAAAAATGTTCATTTCCTTAGCTAAATCGATATTTTCATCCCGATCAACTGCAATAAAGTCATAGTTTGGAAAATCTTTTACAATTTCTGGCATAACAGGCTTGATAAACGCACAATCTGGACACCATGTGGCAGAGAAAAATAGGATGTACTTTCCATGCTTAATTTTTTGCTTTAATTCGTTAAGATTCATTACTGGTAATTGTTCCATCGTATCCCTCCTAAACATTAATATTATAACCCACTCGTATTAAAAATGTTATATAATAAATTCAACAAATTCAATCGAAGGGATGCTTTTTATTATCATAAAACACAAACTAGCTTTTATTACTGGATCCGTAATTGCGGGAGTTTCGCTGTATTCACTTATTAAATTCAAGCAAGAACGCGACCAAGATCGGGTTAGACGTCACTTGTCCGATACATTAAGCAAAAAGTTTGATAATAGTGAGTTGTATGGTTACTGGATCGACTTTAACCAAAACGAAGATGGCCAGTTCCTTGGCGGAATCAACATTTTAGACGATGATAACCATGACATTAAATCATATGGATTTACATTCGATTTGACCACAAATAACCTCGATAACGTTCAACTTTTAAACACAAAGTCGATTAGTTAATCAACAAATTGGGCTACAATCTTATAGATTGGGCCCTTTTCTTTAAATTTCTCTTCATATTCAGTTTCTACATTATCTTTAGCAGCATCGCTAGCATGCAAGTCAAGATTAACGGATTCAAACTTCATCCCAAAATTATTCAAACTAACCAACGAATACTCAAATAATCCACGATTATCAGTTTTAAACTCCAGTTTAGCTTGGTCAGGTAACACGTCTTGATAACTCTTAAGAAAACGCGGCGAGGTAAGTCGCCGTTTTGTATGTCGTTTCTTTGGCCAGGGATCAGAAAAGTTTAGAAAAATTTTTGAAACCTCACCCTTTTTAAAAATGGTGTTCACAAGACCGCCATCAGTATGAATCAATTGAACGTTATCTAAACGACTATTTACGACTTTTTTTAGTGCCATTGCAATTACTGACTTTTGAATTTCAATCCCAATAAAATTAATATTGGGATTTTTTTCTGCCATTTCAGTAATAAATTTTCCTTTACCACAACCAATTTCGACATAAATTGGGGCGTCTCTAGAAAAACGTGTTTCCCACTTTCCCATGTATTTTTCTGGATCATCAACAATTAATTCAGGATGATCTAAAATAAATTGATTTGCCCAGGGCTTATTTCTAACTCTCATCATTTAACCTCAGTTTCTAATTTGTTTAACTTTTTTATTTAAATAGGGAATCGTTAAGACATATCCCTCAACAATCCAAATTACCACCGTTATTAAGATTACAGGAACCGACATCCGGGCGATTAACATTGCAATCAGGAGGATAAAGCATTCAAACAAAAGTAAAATTTGAACGATCTGTCGAAAATCCGTCAGCTGGATCTTCTGACTAACCGGATAAATATGGGTAAACACATTACTTTCAAAATGCTCATAAAATGGGATTAACTGAAATCCGACTAAATAAACAAAAATAATTGTCATTAACGAAACAATAATTTGATTAGGAATAATCAATACCAAAATAACGGCAATAATTATTAAGCGAAAGTATAGTGAACCTGGTCCACTGTCTCTTAATAATGATCGAAGATACAAATTCGAATAGACGTGACCTTGATCTTTTTTTAACAACTTAAAAATTGGATCCAAGTATTTTCTGCGGTGAATCCGACCTGAAAGTTCAGGGACTTCGGTGAATAAACTATAAAAGTGATAAATCCGATTCATACGAGAATCTTCATGTTCAATTGCATAATTCCAGTTTAAGATCTTATTTTTGGTTAGAATAGCGACATACATTAACAATGCAGCCACAACTAATGCTAATAGTGCAGCTATAAAAACATTAAAGTACAATGCTAATACCAGAATAATAAGGGGGATAACCCACTCAGTTACACCGGCTAATACTACATGTCGATTTAACTGAAAATAGAGTTTGATTACTTGATATGACATCCAACCGGTTTTCAAAAGCAAAATTACGATTAACAACCCGATTAACTCTGAAATTGTCCATCCAATCGAAACACTTAAAAATGGCATTAGTACAAACCACGTTACTAAATCAATCAGCAATGCCATAAACAAACTATAGAGAAATGCTCCCTTAAAGTAACCAGCAAATTGGTATTCCTTAGGGGCCATAAAAACCTTATCAGCGGACTTGATTAAAGTTGCCAATCCACCAAGTTGAAGCACCACTAGTAAAATCAAAATCGCAATCGGGCGCTCCCACCATAAATTGCCTGATAATTGCTTTAAAAATCCAGAGTAAGCGTAGCCAAGGCCACCCACAAAGAACATAATCGCAATCACAAAAAAATCGTTAAAAACATATTTAAGGTATTTAGTCATTTCGATTAAATGATTGCTTAACCTTTTTTGGAAAATCCTATTCATTTTTATCATCCCTTGCTAAAGACAGATAAATATCTGAAAGTGACTTCCCATCATTGGGATACTCTTTTCTAATCTGTTCCATCGTTCCTTCCGTTTGAATCTCACCTTTGTTAATTAACACAAAACGATCACAATACTTTTCTGCGGTATCAAGAACATGAGTCGACATTAAAATACTGGCACCCTTACTCTTCTTTTCTTCAATCAACTGCAAAAGATCATCGACCGCGAGCGGATCAAGACCTAAAAATGGTTCATCAATTACATAAAGCGACGCATTAGTAATGAACGCACAAACAATCATCACTTTCTGACGCATTCCCTTTGAAAAGTTGGCAGGAAACCAATCAAGTCGTTTATCCAACCGAAAAGTCTTAAGTAACTGATTAGCTTTCTCCCACGCTACTTGTTTATCCAAATTATAAGCCATGATAGTAGTATCAATGTGTTCTTTTAAAGTTAATTCTTTGTATAATACTGGCATTTCCGGAATATATGCAATTTGTTGTTTGTATTTTTCAATGTTTTGACCAATCTGCAAACCATTGACTTTAACGGTTCCAGTAAATGGCTTCATGAGTCCAATAATATGATTAATGGTAGTTGACTTCCCAGCACCATTTAAACCAATTAAAGAAACTAATTCGCCATCATTAACATCAAAAGTCTCATTTTTTAAGACTGGCACACTAGAGTAGCCACCAGTCAAGTCTTCTACTTGCAAACTCATATTTACCCTTCATTTCTTTTCATTATTGTAATCAGTATACCATAATTGCTTGCTATCACTTATTATGCAGGTAATGTTAGTGTATAATTGGATTAACTTGAAGGGAGAGATTTATATGACTGATTACGATCCAAATTGCGTTTTTTGTAAAATTGTCAAGGGTGAAATCCCTAGTTATAAAGTTTATGAAGATGACGAAATTCTTGCATTTTTAGATATTTCCCAAACAACTCCTGGCCACACTCTGGTGATTCCTAAAAAACATATTCAAGATATTTTTCATTTTGACTCCGTTACAGCGGGTAAAGTATTTGCGAAAGTGCCAGAAATTGCACGTGCGGTCAAAAATTCTAACCCAAACATCAAAGGAATGAATATCGTTAATGATAACGGGAAAATTGCCTATCAATCTGTTCCGCATGCTCACTTTCACTTAATTCCCCGTTACGGTAAAGATGATACTTTTTCAATTAACTTTTCTGATAATTCTAAAGAATATGATGAAACTAAATACCAAGAAGTTGCTGATTCAATTACCAAACAATTGGAGGATTAACTCATGAAAAAAAAGACCGCTTGCTTAATTGGTGCCGGAATAATAGTTGGTGTGTCACTTACTGGTTTATTGCTTTTAAAAAAGAAGTCTAATCCCACAGATAACGTAACCACTGCCGACCTTAAAAACATTTTTCATTCAGCTAGTTCAGTTAAACAAAATTTAAACCAATTCACAAAAGCTTTAAATGATGCAAAACCAATAATAGATGGTCTTAATCGTGACGTACAGGAAGCCCAATTTCAGCTAAAGCCTAGAATTGATCTTTTATCTAACGAAATAAATAACATTTAATTTCAATTAAATTATTCGACCAAATATTAATTTGCATCAAATATATGTTATATTAAAAATAAATGGAGTACTGAATGTCTTGAGTACTTTAATATTTTGAAGAAATGGATGTGCTAATATATGAAGAAAAAATGGCTCGTTGGAGTTGCAGGATTACTTTTAAGTGTTTCACTGGTTGCCTGTGGTAGTAAAACAGTTGCTACTACTAGTGGTGGTAAAATTACAGAAAGTCAATATTACAATAGTATGAAAAAGACCCCACAGGGTAAAACAGTTCTCCAAACTATGATTTTGAACAAAGTTCTTAACAAAGAATATGGTAATAAAGTTAAATCATCTCAAGTTGATGACCAATTTAACCAATACAAGTCACAATATGGTTCTCAATTTAAAAACCTTCTCAGTCAACAAGGTTTAACTGAGAAAAGTTTAAAAGAACAAATCAAAGATAATCTTCTGTTAAAGCAAGCTGTGATTGCTAACACAAGTTTCTCTGACAAAGATTTGCAAAACCAATTCAAGAAATATCAACCTAAAGTAACCGTTAATGAGATTACCACCAAAAATCAAGGTGACGCTGAAAAAGTAATTTCTGGCTTAGAAAACGGTCAAAAATTCTCTGACTTAGCCAAGAAGTACTCAACTGATGCTAACAAGAAAGACGGCGGCAAGATGGCTCCATTCGATAATATGGATCCAAGTCTTGACAATAACTTCAAAAATGCTGCCTTTAAACTCAAAAATGGTGAATACACCAAAGAACCTGTCAAAACTAAAGCTGGATACCAAGTAATCCAAATGGTCAACCACCCTTCCAAGGGTAAATATCAGGATCACAAAGCTGAATTAAAAGACCAGTTGGCAACTGAACGCATGAGCGATAGTAATGTCTTACACGCTGTCGTTTCAAAAGTTCTTAAAGATGGAGATGTAAAGATCCAAGACAAAGACTTACAAAACATCTTAGCTGATTACACATCAACTCCAAAACCAATGAAATAATCAATCATAAAAAGAAAATGGTCAGTAACTTAAAAGTTACTGACCATTTTCTTTTTTATCAGGTTTATAAAACTTATTTCGATCCATTCCAAAAATTCGTTTACTAAATGATCCTGCTTCCGTATCATTTAAAGCCCCAGTAATCATGTTAATTGAAGCATCAAGTTCATCTAAATCATGGAGAATCTGCGCTTCCAGCAATTCAGGCGTAACCGGGGATCCATACTCCTTAATTCCATGATGTGAGAGCACCATATGTCTTAAAAGTAATAAATCTTCAGAATGCTGATCGATTTTTAGTTGGTCAGCAGCTTCAACAATTTCCCCATCAATAATACTGATATGTCCTAACAGATCACCTTCACTAGTATAAGATGTCGAAACGGGTCCTGACAGCTCAGTAGTCTTGCCTAAATCATGAAGGATGGCACCTGCATACAGAAGTGAAGAATTAACTTGTGGATAGAGCTTAGCGACTTCCTTGGCCAGCTTCAAAATCGAAATGGTGTGAAATGCTAATCCACCTGCATAAGCATGATGATTCGATTTAGCTGCCGGAAAAGTAAAGAATTCATCCTGGTGCTTTTTAAGAAGTACCCGAACAATTCGATTCCACGTTGGATTAATAATTTCGAAAATTGTCTGACCAATATATTCTTCCATCTCAGAACGAGTCATTTGAGCATGTTGCATAAACTTAGATGGATCACTGGGTTCACCAGATTCTGTTTGTCGAAGATGATTAATCTTAATTTGTGGACTTCCCTGGTAAGCTTCCCGTTTGCCATTAATGTGAACGACCTGACCAGCTTTAAAAGTCTTTACATCCTCATTACTGGCACCCCAAAGTTTTCCACCGATCTCTCCGGAATTATCTTCAAAAACAAACGAAATGAATTGTTTTCCGTTCTTAGCAATTCTAGTATCAGCCGACTTAACCAATACAAACGCATCGATTTCTTCATCCATTTGATATTCTTTCAATTTTTTGCTCATTTGACTCCACCTCCACTACTTTAATTCAATTAAATGATCGCCACTTACATCGTGTCTAATTCGATCATCAGCCGTAAAATAAATCACCTGCGTGCTTTTAGCCAAAGCTTTCATTAATTCAATTGCCTTATCAGTTCTAAAGTGATCAAAGTCAGCAAAACCATCATCAATCATAATTGGCATTGGATATTCATCACTAAAAGCCAACGTTAACGCAAAAACCAACGATAAGTATAACTGCTGCATGGTTCCTTTTGAAAGTTCCTCAACCTTGAACTTAACCCCATCAGAGTTAACAACCGTAATACTTCTCTTATTATAATCAATTTTACTATAATGACCGTCCGTTAGTGTTTCAAAGAATTTAGCTGCATCCTTTCTAACTTTAGGAATTCTTCCACTACTAGCGGCATCGAGTACTTTTTCAATCCACTGATTAGTTAACTGGTAAACCAACCACTTTTGAACCAATTCGTTAACTTTAGTATCCATACTGGCCAATTCCTGGGTCAATGAATCAAGCGTCCCATCTTTTTCCATGTGATTAATTTGCACGTTAAGTTGCGCCAACCGATCAGATTGATCGGAAAAATCTGCGTCCAACTGTCCAATTTGTTTCTGAAGATCATTAATCACTTTTTTTAACTGATTAACATCATCGTATTTTTGTAATCTTTCAACAATTGTCTGATCAAGTGAGTTTTCTAACTCCACTTTACGTTTGTTTTTATCCGTAGCGATCCGCTGCTCATCGTATAATTTTTTAAAATCACTACTACTTGCAACGTTTCGTTCCCTTAGGAAATGGTCAAGCCGATCACTTACTTCTTTCAACTGCTCACGATGGCGATCAACCATTGAAGTTAAACTACTCAATTCATGGCTCACCTGTTCCGCATTTCGCTTTTGATCATTTACATTTGAGATGAACTGTCTAATTTTACTTAACGCTACCATTTCATTATCGGAATCACTTAAACCAATTTTACTGGAAGCAAAATTCCAACGATCGAGGTAACTCTCAACCTTCTCATTCATTGTCTTTTGGTTTCCAATGAAATTCTGTAAACTATCACGATCTAAGTCACGTCGTTTAATGGAGTTTTGTAAAGCACTTGTCCATTGGTTAAATGGAATACTCTGGATGTGATGCTCGTTTCCCATTTGACCCAACTCTTGCTCAATCTGAGTCAATTTTCGCTTTAAATGGTCAGTATCATTCTCCTCTTTAACTGGTTGGTTCGATTTTTGCACATAACGATAAATGCCAAAACCAATACACAATAACCCAATGACCACCAAAATAGGAAGAGTTACTCCACCCATAAAAATTCCAATTCCAATAATCATTAGACCAACCGCATCAGCAATTAATGATAACGAATTATCTCCGCTCTCATTTGTGGGCATCGCATGAACCTGATAGTTTATTTGTGCTTTTACATTTTGATACTCATCTATTAAGGTCGATATTTTGTCAATCTCATCATCATTAAACGGAATACTTTCACTTCCACCAGCATCAAATTCATCATTAGCCAAACGAGTCTGATATGTTTTGATATCATGATCAAGCTGTTCAATCCGTCTGACCTGTTGGATTTGGCCGTCCAGTTCTAAATATAAATTACGAATTAAATCAGCATTATCATTGTAAAATTTCAAATCAGAATTGGATTCCTGATGCGTATTCTTAAAATCAATAATGTTTTGTTCATCATTCTTAACATCTAATTGAATATTACTAATCTTATTTTGGATGTCTTGAAATGTTTCAAAGTCATGCTCAGAAAAGCCGTGTTTAACCGCTAATTTATCGTCTTGTAATTGTCTTAATTGAGCATATTTATCCCAGTTCGCTAAATCTTGATTAACCTGATTTAATCGCTCAGAAAATTTATTTCTTTTATTGCGATTCTGAGTCTTTTTTTCTTGTTCTTTTTTAGCTTGAATGGTCAATTCATGGTACTTGGGATATTCATTACTGGCTTCATGTACTTTCGCGTTCAATCTTTCTCGATCAACTAAAAGTCGGTTTAACTCAGGCTTTTTACCAGTCGGCTTATAGATCTTACCACCATTTTCCTGATTTTCGTCCTCTAGTTCAATCCAGTTATCAATCCCTACGACCCCAACACGCTGGATTCGTTTTGACAATTCTTCACGATTTAATCTCGAAATATCATTTAAATCAACGTTGCCAAAATAAAACAGGTTATCATATGATTCCCGATTGATTGGACCTAAAATTTTATCCAAAATTCCAGCAGGTAATTCATTTTTATTTTGATCAAAAACGGTTAATAACCCACCATTTTTACCTTCATTTCTTTGAACAAGATAAATAGTTCCATTTTGTTCAACCGTTAAACGACCACCCATTTTATAGTCATCTTTGGGAGTGAAGTCTCGCTTACTCCGACTGTCCCGAAAGCCAAATAAAACATCTTTAATGAAATTTAAGAGGGTTGTTTTTCCAGCCTCATTTCTTCCATAAATAACCTGAAACTCCTTAAAGTTCAGTGTTAAATTATGAAGTTTGCCAAAGCCGAATACTTCAACTTTTTTAATCCTCATCCTTCACGTTCCCTTTCGTTTTACTAGTAATTAAATTCATACTCTCATCAAGTAATTTAGAGATGGCTTCATCACTTAAAAAGTTGTCACGAATGTAAGAGTGCTTAAAAAGCTTCTTCGCCAAATTTTTAAGGTTTTCTTCATTATAAACTTCATGCTTAGTGTCATCCCAGAATTTCTGATCTAGATCATTAAATTTCATCCCAGAATTATCAACAACGTCAATTTCATAAACCCAAGCATTAAATCGTTCAAAATCATATTGTAACTTTTCCTTAACCCGGTCGAGCAATTCTTCTGACAAAAAATTGGCTTCTTCGCTCATATTTAATTTCACACTCAATAAATTAAGTTTGGAAAAATCACTCGACTCAATTTTCTCCATAATTTGATTAACGACCGCTTCTTCTGAGTCAGTTCCCCGTAAATTCATTGAAAGATTTGACCAAATGAGCGGACAGGTGGGTTCAAACTGAACGTTTAAACCTCCATTAGTCTCATCACTGACTAATAAGTACCCCTTTTCACCCATTTCATTTTTATGACGGCCCTGGATATTCCCCGGATATTCAATTAAGGGATGATGACATAACTGCTGACGTTTATGAATATGCCCTAATGCCCAATAATCATATCCCAAATTTTCCATTTCGTTAATGGTAAACGGTGCATACTGTGAGTCGTTGCCACCCTTAATAGCACCGTGAACCATCCCAATTTGGTAGTCAGCGTTTGAACGTTCTGGAAATCCAGAGATAATATCATCTGAAATATTCCTAGTAGCGTAACTAAAACCTGTAATAGCAACTGTTCTTCCGTCTTTAAGAGTCAATGTGTGCGTCGTCACTTCTTTGGGAAATACGTAAACATTAGCCGGAAAATTGAAATTTTTAGCACCTTCACTTTGATAATCATGATTACCAAACGAAAGAAGTACAGGAATATCATGTTCATCCAATCGTTCTAACTGTTTAATCAAAAAACTAATGGCTTTGACACTTTGGTGACTACTGTCAAACAAATCTCCCACTAGCAAAACAAAATCAACATCATCTAAAATGGCATCATCAATAATCTTCTTTAATGAATCGAATGGAGCCTCGTGCAAAATGTCCCACAGCTTACTCGGAGTGGTAGCATCCTCTCTGATTCCTAAAAACGGACTATCCAAATGTAAATCTGCCGCATGAATAAACTTCATTATAATTTCTCCCATACAAAAAAATCGGAGCACCAATGGGCGCTCCGATTAACGGTCAATTAAGCTTCATACATATCACGTAAAGGCTTAGTAATTAACATATTAGCATCATCAATGACTTTGCCCATTGCTTTTTCTTTACCCATCAATTTTTTGATGATATCAAGACTGTTCATTTTATTGGCAAGATCTTGAGCTTTTTTCATATCATCTTGCGAAATTTGTTGACCAGCCATTTGCTTTTGTCTTAATTCATTTTGATTAGTTTGAAAGTCCTTAAATGTCTTAAAAGCATCTTTGTCCTTCTTTAACTCATCGTATGTGGCTTGGAGTTCTTTAAATTCATCAGTCTTTACTAGTGCATCCTGTAAAGTTTGTGCGTCTTTCATTACATCATTTTCTGCCATAATTATTTCCCTCCTTAAATATTGTTACAGTGTATATTTTAACATACGTGAAGCTATCGGCCTAGTAAAGCTTTCGCACCGCTAATAACTTCTGAGGCACCCTTTTTAATTCCACTGGCACCTTCTTTAACGATTCCCTTAACGACTTTACCAGTATCATTAGTAATACCCTTAAATAGTTTAGAATTCTGCGTATCATTATCTTCATCACCATCACGTGCCACCGTTTGTGCGTCTTGGACACCAAATTGGGTTCCCTTGGTGTACGGAAGAATTTGTTGCATTTGTGTCTTGTACAACGGACCAACGTCGGTCCCAGTCAAATTCTCTAAATGATGCGTAGAGTTGGTACTATCAAAGCCTTCCCAAGTTGCTACCACAACGTTAGGAGTGTATCCGATGATCCATTTATCTTTGGTAGCATCGGAATCTGGAGTATTATCAGCCTCAGTACTTCCAGTTTTTCCGGCAACTTGATACCCGCTCGGTTTAGCATCAACACCAGTTCCATTATCAAAGACACCAAGCATCATACTTGTCATCTGTCGTGCCGTTGAAGGAGACATGATTTGTTTTGAACTTGGATGTTCATTATCAACGATCGTCTTCCCTGTCGAATCAACGATCTTAGTAATATAGAACGGCTGTGAAATTTTCCCCTTATTAGCAAAAGCAGTATAGGCACCAGCCATTTGTTGTGGGGAAACTCCGTTGGACAAGCCCCCAAGGGCCAATGCTAGATTCTTATCCTTATCCGTGACCGGTAAGTTGAATTTTTTAACCGAATCGTATCCCTTGTTCACTCCGATCTTATTTAATAACCAAACTGCGGGCGCGTTCATACTCTGTGCTAGAGCTTGGTACATCGGAACTTTTCCTGTATAAACATCATTGTAATTATGCGGAGTATAGTGATTTGATCCATACGATTTCTTCTGGTTTTCAAGTTCAGAATCATAATAATACCCGTTTTCAAGAGCTGGCGTATAGACCGCAAGTGGTTTCATCGTCGAACCAGGCTGACGTTTAATATCGGTCGCACGATTATAACCACGGAAAACCGTCTTACCACGTCCACCAACAACCGCTTGAACCCCACCATTTTTTGGATTCAAAGCAACCGATGCAGCTTGGACCTTGGTCCCATCCGAAGCATCATTAGGAAACAAATTAGGATTTTTAAAATCAGTCTGAAAGCTTTGCTGCTGTTGCTGATTTAGATTCGTATAAATTTTATACCCGTGATTCATGATGTCAGATTCAGTTAATCCATATTTTGAGATAGCCTCATTAATAACAGCATCAAAATAATAGGGATATTTATACCCATTAGTAGAACGATAGGAATTTTTAGTGTTCAACGGCATGGCTTGGTATTTTTTTGCCTCTGAATTAGTGATCTTATGGTTCTTTGCCATTAAATCAAGAACCACATTTCTCCTCTGACGTGCCGCCTCCGGATGATCAATCGGATTATTACTAGGATTCGATAGCATCCCTGCTAACACAGCTGCATCCTGGACCGGTAAATCTTCCGCAGACTGCCCAAAGTATCGCTTCGAGGCATCTTCGACTCCATACACACCATTACCAAAGTAAGCGTTGTTCATGTACATCGTCAAAATTTGGTTCTTTGAATAAACGTTCTCAATCTCAATTGAAATGAATAATTCTTTAAGTTTTCTGGTCAAAGTTTGTTGCTGGGAAAGAAAAGTATTCTTGGCTAACTGCTGCGAAATTGTACTTCCTCCACCACTAATGTAATCACGACCCAGTACCTTATTCTTAATCGCAAGTAAAATGGCTCTCCCGTAACCACTAACCGAATAACCGTGTTCCTTATAAAAATTACGATCTTCCGTCGAAAGGATGGCATTAGGAATATTTTTTGAAATCTTATTCATCTGAACGTAAGTACCTTTTTGTGCGTACAATTTGCCAGCTTCTTGGTGATGTGAATCATAAATCACAGTCGATTTTGATAAATTAGACTGAAGATCACGAACGTGCGAAGTCTTTGCCACAATCGTCAAATAACTACTTAAAACCAAGATAACGAATAAAACAACTACAATAATCCATCTTGTAATTTGAAATCTACGCCAGAATTTTCTGAAGTAACCCCAAATTCTTTTAAATATTGACTTACTTTTGCTGTTGTTATCCATAAAAGTCCAAATCTCCTTTTATCATTAAATGCTATTGTAACACATGGACATTAATGGATTTTAAAAGATAAAGTGGATGTCAATTGACATCCACTTTATTCTACATTTGATCGGGTGCTTTAATTCCCAACAATCTTAACGACTCTTTTAATACAATCGCAACACTTTTGACAAGGTCGAGACGGGCGTCTTGCTCATCATCGTCCGCTAAAATCTTAGAATGAGCATAATATTTATTGAATGACTTAGCTAGTCTTAGCGAATACTTAGCAATATCAGAAGGCTCGAATTCATTTCGAGCTTGTTTTACAACTTCTGGAAAAGCCTGAAGTAACTTAATGACTTCAAAAGCACCTGCATCAGTCAATTCATTTGCTGATTCATCAAATTCTTTTTTACCAGACTTCCGCAAAATACTCTCAGCACGAGCATGGGCATACTGAACGTATGGACCAGTCTCACCTTCAAATTTTAATTGGTCTTTAAGTACGAAATCAATGCTATTGATTCGCTCACTCTTAAGATCACCAAAGATAATGGCACCAACCCCAACTTGTGTAGCCACTTCATCTTTATTCGGTAAATCAGGATTCTTCTCAGCAATTTGTTGTTTTGCCATGGTAATTGAATCATCTAAAACCTTGTTTAATAAGATAATATTCCCACGTCTAGTTGAAAGCTTTTTTCCATTAACCGTAATTAAGCCAAACGGGATATGATGAACACCGTCCGCATTCTTTATGCCCATCTTTTTTAAGACAGCTTTTAGTTGATGGAAATAATTAGTTTGTTCGGATCCTACCACGTAGAGATTCATGACTGGATGATACGTCCGTTCACGGTATAACGCCGTTGCAATGTCTCTAGTAATGTAAAGAGAAGCCCCATCGCTCTTTAAGATAAGTGCTGGATTTAGGTTAGCGTTACTTAAATCGACCACTTGAGCTCCTTGAGATTCCTGAAGCAATCCATCTTTTTTTAGGATGTCAACCACTTCATCCATTTTGTCATTGTAAAATGACTCACCATTATAGGTATCAAATTTAACGCCCAGTTTTTTATAGGTATTATTAAAAGCCTCTAACGACACATCCCTAAACCACTTCCATAGTTTGGTAGCTTCGGGATCACCATCTTCGAGTTTTTTAAACCATTCGCGTGCTTCTTCGTCTAGTTCAGGATTTTTCTGATCTTCCTTATGAAATTTAACGTAATACTGAACTAAGTAATGAATTGGATGACGCTTTACGTCCTCTTCATTTCCCCACTTTAAGTAAGCCGTAATTAACTTACCAAATTGGGTTCCCCAATCACCTAAATGATTATCTTTAATTGTTTTATATCCATTTTTTCTTAAAATTTCGGAAATTGAATTTCCAATCACAGTGGAACGAAGGTGTCCCATTGACATTGGCTTAGCAATATTTGGAGAAGACATATCAATGGTCACGGTCTGATCCTTGCCATCGTAATTATCACCATAGTGCTCTTTATCCGTCAAAACCTCTGACATGACTTGCTTACTAACTTTTCCTTTATCCAAGAAGAAGTTAACGTAAGGACCAACGGCAACGACTTTATCAAACTGACTTCCATCAACATTATTGACGATATCCTTTGCGATCTGTTGAGGAGCTTTATGTAACTCCTTAGCTAGAATGAAAGTTGGAAATGCTAAGTCCCCGTTATCTGAAGTTTTCGGTTTCTCAATTTTTCCGTAAATATCACTCGTTGAAATTTGGTTGTTAGTTGCATCAGCAACTACGTCTGCAACTTGTTGTCTGTAATCCATAATATCCTCCTCATAAATAAAAAGCCTCTTACATTAATTAAATCAATGCAAGAGACGAGATTACCCGCGGTACCACTCTATTTGGAAATACCCACTCATTATTAAATTTGTATACCTAGAAAGGACGCCTTCCCAATCACAATTTATCTAACTCACATCAACTTAGATTTGCTTTGAAATTATAATTAGTACTACACTCTCATCGTTGGTAGCTTCCCAAAGCGGGTGACGGGAATCGAACCCGCGACGTAAGCTTGGGAAGCTTAAATTTTACCACTAAACTACACCCGCAATACGTGTATAATTATATCATGAATTATACCCCTTGTCATCAAGACTTCTACAGAGCCGTATGATAAAATTTGATTGGAGGCTAAACATCATGTTAATCTACATAATTACTTTACTATGGATTCTTTTATTAATCTCACTAACAATCGGAATCACGCGTAAACAAGACAAAAAGATTATTAAGGGTGTCGTCTATACGCGCGCGTTTTACATTCTTTTGTTGATTAGTGAAGTGGTTTTTACCTTGAATCACTTTAACGAGCATCGTTATTTGGTCTCTTTAAGTTTTATAATGACAATCGTCGCGATTTCTTTCATTGATATTTGTTACCAGAGAAAAATCCAAGGTAATTTAAAACCCTACGTAATTTTATTGACACTGATTTCGATTTTAATCTCAATTGGGCTTTTGTTTTTCATTCAATAATTACTACTAAAAAATCATCCAATCACTTGGATGATTTATTTTTTTGCATTTTTTCAGCTAATCGAATTGATTCATCAACTAGCTCCGCTTGCGCATCAATCACAGGGTAATCATGATTACCAGCTCGTTCTTCTGCTACCGAAATCTCAGTACAACCTAAAATCACCACATCGCTATCCAATTCATTAACCATTTGATTTAAAATATGATGATATAATTTTGGATCGACATAATCCTGCTCCTTAACACCTTTATAAATTAAATCCATCGTTTCGTCCGCAATTTCTGCGGTAGGGTGCACAACTTCATATCCAGCTTTAGTAATTTCTTTATCATATACCTTGTCCTTTAGAGTTCCCTTAGTGGCAATTAGCCCCACTCTTTTAGCGTGTGGAAACTTCTTGGCAATTGCGGCTACCGCTAACCTAGGCATATGCAAAATTGGAACATCCGTCATACCCTGTAACTGATCATAAAAATAATGGGCAGTATTACATGGTAACGCAAAAAATTCTGGTCCCAGTTTGCTCTGTTGTTTAATATCTTCTTCAAGTGGAACTAGTGGGCTCGGATTATTTTTTGGGTCAGTAATATAATCCGTCCGGTCCGGAACCGTCGCATGATTAACTAATATATAATTTAAATAATCCTGATCACAGTGAGCTGGGGTCCGTTGATTTAGTAAATGAACATAACTCTCAGTCGCTTGGGTCCCCATCCCACCAATAATTGTGAAAAACTTTTTCATTATCTTATTCCTTATTCATATGAAAATATTTTTTGAAGTTTTTTGCGTAATTATGGTCCATCCATTTCATAAGTAGCCAACGCATGAAGTTTTCATCTTTTTTATACCAAAAAGTCGTTCCCCACTGACCTTTTTTGATCAGCTCTTCTGCCTTCTTTTTATCTTCATTATCTTTGGCGTACTTACGAAAAACACGATTGGGCACCCCTAACCATAAATAATATTTCTTAGGATCTTGATTGGCATACACTGTCTTTTGGTCCGCTAGGTCATCTTGAACGTAATCACGAACCACCCATTGAGCAAGGTTATATCCATTTAGGGTGACAAAGAAACTGCTGCGTCCCTGTCTCAAATTGATTTCAAACAACTTGTACGTATCGTCTCTAACATCATACTTCATGTCAAAATTAGCATACCCAGTAAATTCAATCGACTCTAAAAACTGTTGAATCTGATCATAAATCCGTTGATCAAAGTCAGGAATAATCGTGACGTAGTTACCAATTGCAGACGGTGCCGGATCTTCCAAAAGTGGATGGCCTAAACACATCATCTTAACATGATGATTCTTGTCAACATAAGCATTTAAGACCCGCATGTTGCTGTCATCACCTGGGATGAAATCTTGGACGATCAAGTCTGAAGTATAACCATTATTATAAATTTTTGAAACAATGTCACGATACTCGGCATCACTTTTAATGGTAAAAGCTTTCTTTCTTCCCTCAAAACGGATATCCAACCATTCCACGCTATTGGTTGGTTTAAGTGCAATTGGATAATCAAATGGTTGATCAAAGTCATTATCTTCAAAATTGCTTTTGGAAATAATCTTGGTGCCGGGATATGGCATTCCATACTTATCACACATTTTATAAAAATTTTCTTTACTATTAAGTTGTTTTATTAACGAATAATCAACGTATGGACAGACAAAGACATCTTCTAAATCTTTCTTATGTTTAGAAATTAACTCAGCATAACCATCCCCACATCCAATTAAAATGACCGGTTCTTTGTGGTTGGCATACTTCTTTTTTAACTTTTTCATCTCTTCAAACCATACTGGATCCTCACTAAAGCCGGGAATAAACGTCAGATCCACAATTTTGGTAAATCTTGTGGGGGCTAATCGTTCCTGGGCATAAGCCTTGACACGCTTACCATACAACTCGTAGAAAGAACGCGCCATCCCGTACACATTAAAGTCACTTCCAAGTAAGATCGGAGTGAAATCTGGAACTTTCTCATTTGTCATTACCATTTAAACCCTCCAAGTAATCTTCCACGATAACCGAATCGGTTGGATAAGGTGTATCAACACCATTAATCTTTTGATAAGGATCGCGTCCTTTACCCGCTACTACAATAATATCTCCACGTTTACCAAAATTAATGGCCTTTTTAATGGCTTTTTCACGATCCATTTCGAAATGAACGTCAACCTTATCATGATCGATATGACTATCAATTTCCTTTGCAATCTTCATGGGATCTTCATAAGCGGGGTCGTCAGTAGTTAAAAACGCTACATCGGCATTTTGAGTCAACGCCTTGCCAAATCCCTCTCGACGGTCAATTCCCTTATTGCCCGGGCTTCCAACCACTACAATAACTTTTCCACTAGGGTCTTGTCGTTTTAAAAATCCTAGTAATGCATTCATACTAGCATAATTATGGGCATAATCCACATGAACGTTCCCATGGTTTTTAGACTTAAAGATTTCCATTCTTCCAGGAATTTTTGCTCCTGCCAAACCATCTAACATATCACCACGTTTAAAGCCAGCAAGTCCAGCCGATATGATCGAAGCGGTTGCATTTGATTCATTGTAATCACCTGGAATACCAATGCGATAATTTCCGTCTAAGCCTAACTTTTTAGCTTTATCAGAAATGGAACTTAATTGAATATCGTTATCAGTCAAGCTATCTGAAACTGGCTCGTACGTGAAATCAAGGTCGATTTCAAGTTGTGGAGTCGTCCCCTTTTTACCAAACAAATAAATATTTTGGGGATCAGTTGTGGTTTTGGCAGCATAATAAATATCAATCAGGTGGTCTGAATCGGCATTCAAAATGCACTTATTTGAATTAACCAAGAGTTGTTCTTTACAGTGCAAATAGTTTGCAAAAGTCGGATGTTCGTTTTCCCCAATGTGATCGGGAGAAATATTTAAAAAATTACCTACGTTATACTTTAATCCAAAAACCCGATTTTTTAAGTATGCCTGAGACGAAACTTCCATAATGAGATATTTCATCCCATTATCGACAGCGGATCTCATATTCTTAAAAATATCTAGTGATTCTGGAGTGGTTAGATGTGACTTAAATGTTTGATTTAGTTCATTACCAACCACGGTATTGATAGTTGAAAATAAGGCGGTTTTATTCCCACTCGCCCTCCTAATTGCATCCCGAGTGAAATATGAAGAGGTCGTTTTCCCCTTAGTACCCGTAAAGGCAATGATGAACAAATCGTCTTGTGGATAATTGAAAAATGCAGCAGAGATCAAGGACATTGCTTTTTGAATATTAGTAACCAAAATCTCATTCATTCCGTTACTTTCAGATAAATGATCTTCACACACGATTCCAGTTGCTCCAGCCTTTTTTGCTAACGTAACAAATTCAGGCTTAAAGTTTCCCTTCCCAAAGAATAAGGTTTTCGGTTTTATGTCTCGTGAATCATAACTAACGTAGTTAAAATCATTATCATTAGTCTGATTAACTGATTTTAATAAGTCATGTTCACGAAGAATATTTTTAATTTCTTGAATGCTTAGTGACAAAAAATTCAGCTCCATTCCGCTAATTTTTGTAATGGAAATCCAAATAAATCATTCGGACTTTAATTTTGTTTTTAATTTACTCCTAGACAATTCTACCAAAAGAAAGAGATAATGACTAACTCAAAACCAATAATGAAAACATAAATTAATATAATAAAAAACATTCTGCGTAAACTAAATTAATTCCAGTTCACACAGAATGTCTTTTTACTACTTAACATCTTTTAATTTTTGCTCACTAACATTATCCAATCGGTCACCAACTGCATTCACCATCTTCAAACATTTTTCAATATCATCCTGGCTCATATCCAAAACAGAAAAACATTGATTAACGTGTTCATATACTTTATCACGACGTTCCTTAGCGTATTCTGTAGTGTCAACGATGACAACTCGTTCATCTTTATGACTACGTGTTCTTGTCACCCATCCCTGCTTTTCAAGCCGTTTCAACAACGGGGTTAAAGTCCCACTATCTAAGTCTAAGTAGGATCCAAGCTCACGAACGGTCATTGGGGCATGTTCCCATAACACCAACATGGTAATGTATTGTGGATAAGTTAAATTAAATGGAGATAAAACGATTTGGTAGTACCGACTAAACTTTTTACTTGTATTATAGATTCCAAAGCACAATTGGCTTTCAATCTTACGTGGTTCAACCATTATAATCTCTTCTTTCTAAAAACTCTTGTACTATCTTATATTTTACACAATTAAATAATAAATACAAGGATACTACAAAATTGAGTGTTTATTTTACGACATTTTTATTGTATGATTGAAAGGTAGTAATTGCCCGAGTGGCGGAATTGGCAGACGCGCAGCGTTCAGGTCGCTGTTCAGTTTACTGAGTATGAGTTCGAATCTCATCTCGGGCATTCGTTACTAACAAGACGTTATCAAGCTTATTGATATCGTCTTTTTTCATTAATAGTAATTAAATTATGTAAACAAAAAGAGTGGACAATTGTCCACTCTCTCACTACTTTTTATCTAATATAATCGCCTAGATCGTAAATTAATTGGTTCTTAGCTTGGTAATAATAATTGCGTAATGGATGAAGATGGTTATTTTTAACGATCCATGGCTTATCAAAATTAGTGTAATGAATAATCACAGGGTGCTTAAGTGCATTTGCCTCAGCTGCTCGACGCTCTGGGATAGGATTTAATCCACTCTCACCCTTAACTAGATGACTTTGCAAATTATACTTAGGGTCAAGTTTTTTCCAGTGTCCATTAAAAATGGCGTTTAGAGCATCTTGGTCTTGATACTTCAGCATATCAGGTTTATCAATTGCTAACTTTCTAACTTTCTCAGAAGTGTCATTATCATTCCAAGCTTTCGTATCAATTAGTAACAATCCGGCATTGAAATACTGACCCGGTTCATCACTAACATGCATCTTTTTTAACCGGTCAACGTAACCAGAATCCTCAACAGCACCGACAATGTTGCCATCAAGATCGGTATTAAAAAGATCCGAAATGTCACCCACACATACCATATCAGCATCCAAATAAAGGATCTTAGGTTCATGAACTTCTTCAGGAATCTCAATTCGATAGTAAGTGTTTTCTTTAATTGCACTATCCGGAGATTTTACATTAGCATCCTTATATGCAGCGGTGTTGGGTTGCAAAAAGTTAATTGCCTTACAGTTGTCGTAGACTTTTTCCAAGGCCTTTAACAAATCAGCACTGTTGGAACTTAAATGATCATTAACAACGTAAAACGTGAAACTTGAATTCTTATTATGGTTCAATATTGACGAATAGTTGACTGCCAGCGGTATCGCCATATTGTTATCAGTAGTAGATGCAATTGTAATCATACACATTATCCCCTTCAAAAATATTTGAAACTATTTGGCCACTTGTAAAAATAAGTATCACTAATTTTCGTAGCGATATTTATAAAAGTGGACCACTTTATGACCTATCTATTTCGAACAACAACAACGTTTACCGTCGCATTTTTACTTCCAATGGTAATGGTAGCGTTATTATTCTCAAATCGATATCCAGTTGGAGCAATTAAAGTTTGCTTTTCACCTGGGATACCAGTAACTGAAGTTGCATTCACGTACTGCCCCTTTTTATTTACAAAATTAACTTGTTCAGTTATGGAAATCGAAGGGACATTGTAGTTGGTTGCCCAAATCCAATTACCGGGATGTGATTGTCCATCTGCAAGACTTAAATTATTCTGCAATTGATTGTTATTATCAATGTTCATCCAATTGGGTGATTTAACAGTGTAATCTTTTCCGTCAAATACAAACTGGGTACCCACTACCGGTTCTGGAATAATTGGACCTGCACCAGGTGCATCAGGAGCCTTTAAGATTGTCTTATCACCTAACTTAATTTGGTGAAGATTATTATCACCCTTCATGAAAGCGGACAATCCATTATATTTACCCTTAGAAGCTGCCTGAGTATCGAAGCTAGTTAAATCTAGGCTTTGTAACTGATGGTCATCCTGAAACATATTACTCAAACTACGATTATTAGGATTAATTTTAAAACTCGTTAAACCGGCAATGTTTTTAACAGCATAGTCATAAACAAACATTGAACTCATATCAATAACTTTAGAAGTGTCAAAATGACTGACGTCGATGTCTTTAAGAAGAATATCGGCACCAAACATCAGTCTCATACGATTAACATTTGAGGTGTCAAAGTGAGTGACATCAATACTTTTTAGTGCTGTATCACCATTAAACATATAATCCATACCAGATACTTTTGATGTATCCAATTTATCGAGACCATTAATAGTTTGCAGGTTTTTTAAACCTTGATTGCCCTGGTGGAGTGGGTCATCATCTGCCGATTGAGAAAAAAGATAATCAGAATTTGATGGGGCATACATCTTATCTTGGATATTAATAACTTGCGCATCATTTAAAGCCTGACGTAAATCTCCAAGTTGTGAATATGCATAGGTTCCCAAGGTTTTATCTTTACCGCTCAACGTTAAAGTCCGATTGATCTCATTATAGTTCCAGTTGACCTGTCCCCACGTACCACTATCATATCTTAATTTAGAAATCCTAGGTCTAGCTTGTGAGGTCATTTCCTTAGTATCCGTTGCTGCTGCATATGTAGTTTCAGTGTGATTTGCTGAACTATTCATCTGCAAGCCAAAGAATAAACCAACGGTCACACCTGCGATTAATGCTCCCTTAGTTACCTTTTTCATTAGATCATCTCACTCTCTTATATTTCCCTACACTTCTAAAGTAGGCCATAAATGCCGTCATGTCAACATTTATGCTTTATCATGTGAAAAAAATACCATAATAATTACATTAATTATGTAAAAAGAGAATAATAATGTGCGTTATTATTCCCTCTTTTAGTTTCTATAAATCTATATCATTGGATTTATATAGTTATAATCTATCCATAAAAACATTGATTAAACTATCACCATGCCAATAAAAATCATTGGAGTCTATGTAAGAACCAGAAGTATTAGCTTCTGGTTCTACAATAACTAGTCGTTTAGACGAATAGTAGCGTGATAAGAACTACCATCTGTGGCCTTGCCAAAATAATCGTCTGTAATCGAGCGAAAAACCATTTTCCCGTTCGGTAAGTTCAAATATTCGGCATCATATGGAAAAACAACGGAGTAATTGTTTTTATTTCCAATACTGTAATAGTAAATAGTTCTACCACTAAGCCGAACGCTTCGATCTGTACTTGGAACTACTAGTTTAAACTCCTTCATTATGACTCACCTCCTTTCCCATCAAAAAAGGTCATACTACGAAGTAGCATGACCTAAATGGTATTTCAGAGTATTCATCATATTGAAATACGAATAAATTCGCATAGTTGTTTTAATTTCAAATCTTATAACAAGACTTAGGCTATCATTAAATGATTTTTCACGTACTCAATAACACTTATCTTCCACCAACTTATCATTTATGACAGTATTAATTACGGTGTTAAAAGCTTCTCACACTTTCTAACACCACGTGAACACTATTTCCTACATTAGCATTCACAAAATTGTCTAGTTATTTTTAATCTCAACATTCAATATTTCATTATGAATCTCTTACTGCTTACTTCACAATTTAGATTATAAACTTTATTAAAAACAACGACAATAGAGTCTTAAATTTCACAAAACATAATTATAATACCTTGACATCAGTATTTATCCTAATTATTAATTCACTTTTGTCTCATAATATAATAATTATTATTATATAATATAACCAATCAGTCGCTTTATTGACAAAAATTTACTGCATAATTTTAGCGATTAAAACATAATTTGATATAATTAACCAATGGAGGAAATAATATGAAAACAAAAGCTTATGAAACTTATAATTTAGTTGAATACGATAAAAATCTTCCTTATGAAGTTGGCGATTTAGTCGAAGTTACATTTGTTAACCCAACTGGCTTAGGTGATAACCAAGACGATTGGTTAAAAGTCGTGAGACATGACGTTGGTGAATCAACCAGTATTCATGATGAATTCAGGTTTAATTCAAAATGCATCAAAGCAGTAAAGAAGTCAAACTAAAAAAAGGTCCTCACAAAAGTGAGGACCTTTTTTTAAGCATTATCATGTGCAATTTTAGCGGCAGTAGCGCCAGCAATAGCTCCAACAATATCATCAATAAAAGTATTGACAATTTGACCGTTTGTATCGAGTTCTTTTACAATTCCATTTTTATTAGTGTCAATTTCACCATAATTAGTAACCCCAATCGTCCCATAGATTGAAGCAATTCCAAGTGCCAACGTTTCATCAACGCCAAACACCCCTAAATCATGAGAGACAATGCTTTCAAGTGGCTCTTCTAACTCGCCATCTTGTGCTAAACGATCCAGTTCAAGCCCTACCATTGCGTTATTCAATACTTCCCTTTTATGCAAAATATCATTAACAATCCCACAAACATAGTCTAAATCAGGAACATTTGAATATTTTTTCTGTAAATCAATTGCAATCTGTGCAATATCTTTAATCGTTACTCCATGTTCATTCAGTCGCTTAAGCACAAAATTATACGCCTGAGTGTCAGGATATTTATAGTCTCCTCGATCTACCATTAGTTAATCTTCCTCCATATCTTTCATCAGGGTCATATCATATTCGTTTGGATAATTATCTTGAGTAATCATCATTGTCATTACACTTTTATCCTTAAGATGACCCTTTATAATTGCATCAACGTACATCTCTTTATGAAAATCTCTTTGAAATTCGGCAAAACTCGATAAAAATCTAAAGTTCAAAACCACGTCACTACTATTTCTAGAACTTAAAACACCAATGACCTCTATTATTTTACTCTTCTTCATCTCGTTAACTATCGGAATAACAACATTCTTATAAAATATTTCAACTTCATGTAATTTTTGAGTTAAATTATGAATTCGTTGATTAATTACGTTACACTTCTGAAAGTCAGTATTATTCAACTCTTTCATCCCATTCAACAAATAATCCTTATCATTATTGAGTAGGGCATTTTTTAAATCCGCTGACTTTTGATCGTCATCCCCATCGTTTAAAACACTAGCTAATTCATCAATTGTGTTCACGTCATAATCATTTTTGAGTTGATCAAGATTCATGATCCAGTGTAAATACTGCTTTTTAAGCTGCTCCAACTCTTCATCAGCCGCCATTAATTGATTCTTTAATTGATTAAAATAATTAAATTCAACTACGTCCATTTTTCACTCCACCACTATAAGACTGCCATTAGCATAAATCCGGTTGCAATTAGGTTATTTAAAAAGTGGACCCCAATCGAAACTTCAATTTTCCCCGTTTTCTTGTATACATACGCTAAAATCATTCCCAAAATAGCATAAATCATAAAACTAATCACGTTAGAACTCATGTGACCACAAGAAAAAAGTAACCCACTAAAAACAATTGGCAGCCAAAACGCATTTTGATTAAAAAAGGCATTAATAAAAAATCCTCTAAACACCAATTCCTCTAACACTGGGGATAAAAAAATCGCCGAAAAGCTCATCAAGACCAACACCGTCATGTTACTTTGAAAAAGACTTAAAATGGCATTATTATTCTTTGTTCCCAGTTGGTTAAAAATCAATTTATTTAAAACTTGAAGCACAATCTCAATAACAAAAAAGCTAAAGATTGACAATAAAATAATCTTTAAATCGTGACCAGTAAGCCGATGACTTCGTTGCCTGTACACACTTCGATAAGCCCATAGCGCTAAACTAATTACGACAAGAAAAATAACAATGTAAGAGGATCCATAAAGAAAAGCCTTGAATCCATGATAATCGTGAATTCCAATCATTTGAACTGGTACTTGAACCGCAAAAATCAAAAAAATTAGTCCAATAAATACAACGGCTCTTTTCAAAAATTTAATTAAACTCATTTCCCACTTCATTAATCCAATTCATCTCCAAATTTTTCCACTAACATAGAATACCATAATAATAAGGTCTGAAACAAAGAAGGAAAATTAGTGTTCAAATCTATCGTTAACCTAACTGATTCGAAATGATATACTAAAAGACGTTATTAAACTAAAAGAGGAGCTAAGCATGGTGATTATTACAGCTGGAATGATTGGTGTCGGTAAAACAACCTTAACGGGAAAAATTGCCGCACATTATGGAACAGAGCCCTTCTACGAGCCAGTGGGAGACAATCCTGTTTTGCCACTTTATTATAAAGATCCAAAACAGTATGGCTTCTTACTCCAAATATACTTTTTAAATAAACGCTTTTCGATGATTAAAAAGGCGTTAAAACAAGACAACAACGTGTTGGATCGATCTATTTACGAAGACGCGCTTTTCACCAAAGAAAATAATGCTGAGGGAAATATTTCTGACGTTGAATTAGAAGTTTATTTAAAACTACTTGAAAATATGATGGATGAACTTAAAGAGCTTCCAAAAACAAGTCCCGACCTTTTAGTCTATGCCTACAGCGATTTCGACACCATCTTATACCGAATCCAAAAGCGTGGTCGTGACTATGAACAATGGGACAACGATCCAGGACTGGAAGAATATTATTACAAAATGTGGAAAGCTTACCAAAAATGGTATGACGAATACAACGTCAGTCCTAAGATGAAAATTAATCTTCAAAAGTACGATCTAGAAGATCCCCAAAACGTTTCTAAGGTATTGGCAAAAATTGATAAAGAATTAAAAACGATCCGATAAAAAAACTTTGAACACGATGTTCAAAGTTTTTTTATCTCTACTTAGACAATTCATAAATTGACTGACCGTAAATCGACATTGCCAAAATCAAATCATTAACAGGTGTGTATTCGTTAGCTTGGTGCATCGTGTCCTCTGTTCCTGGGAAAAGTGCTCCAAAGGCAACCCCACGTTTCATCATTCGCGCATACGTACCACCACCAACAACTTCTGGTTGAGCGTCATCCTGATCAGTTTGATCGCGATAAACACCCATTAAGGTTTTTACAATGGGATCGTCTGCATCAACAAAGTGGGGCACCATTTGCGAAATTTGTTTGGTTGACCCGTTAAACCGATCAGCGGCATCTTGAACTTTAGCTAAAATTTTATCAGTCGTAATCCCCTTGGGATACCTAAAGTTAGTGTTGACCATCCCACCATTTTCATGATCAAAATTCATTAGACCAACGTTCATGGTTAGTTCTCCCATCACATCATCAGTAAAATTAAGCCCCAATTTATGAGCACGAGAATCATCATGCAGTTTTTCGTCGATGAAGTTCAGGATATTAGCACCACTAGTATCAAAACTATAATCAACCAAAAAGTCAGCTAAATAGGTTCCAGCATTGATACCGTTCTTAGGTTCCATTCCATGGGCTGCTTTCCCGACTACACTGATTTTAATATTGTTCCCTTCGATTTCATAGCTTCCAGTTACGGGAACCCTATCTAAATATTTTTCAAATTCATCGGCCATTTTGGAGACATCCGCAGCAACAACGTCAGCTTCTGCATCACGTGGTACCATATTTTCACGCAATCCGGCATTAAAATGCATCAGGGTGTTCTCACCATCACTTTTATTGGAAGCAAAATGCGTTTCAAGCGTCACATTACCCTTTTCCCCATTGATCAAGGGAAATTCGGCGTCTGGCGAAAATCCAAATGAAGGATCTGGTTCAACCTCAAAATAGCGTTTCATTCCAGTCCAGTCACACTCTTCGTCCGTTCCAATTATCAAGCGAATTTTGACCTTCGGCTGAATCCCTGCATCTTTAAGCATTCTTAATCCATAATAGGCGGCAAGTCCTGGTCCTTTGTCATCAGAAACTCCTCGACCAATTGCATTGTTACCCTCAAGCTTTAGTTCGAATGGATTGGAATCCCAACCTGCGCCACCGGGCATCTCATCAGCATGTGACAAAATTGCCATGGTTTCATCGCCTGAACCATACTCAATGTATCCCACTACGTTATCAATGTTTTTGGTGGTAAACCCATCACGATCACCAAAAGAGAGAAACTGTTGTAATGCATGAGCTGGACCTGGGCCCAATGGGTATTTGTCCGTTGCGTGCTCCAAGTCCCTCGAACTATCAATTGAAATCAATTTTTTTAAATCATTTAAGTAATCATCTTTGTAATTTTGTGCTTTATCTTTCCAGTCAATTGCCATGTTATACCCTCCTACTTAGTCATTCCTTATTCTAACATAATCAAGAAAGTAACAACTCATTTGGACAACATTCAACCAACGCATGATATAATGCAACCGAGGTGAACAAAATGAAGAAAATTGATAAATCAATTCTAACTAAAACCATCCGCATTCGACCCAAAAATAGTTTTAAAGGAACTTACGGTAAAATCGCTTTAGTTGGTGGAAACGAAAACTTTGGTGGTGCAATCATAATGAGTTCGCTTGGAGCAGTTTACTCTGGCGTTGGACTCACAACTACTATCACGGATCCAACGAATCAAAGTGCGCTCCACTCTTGGCTACCCGAAGCAATGTTTGCTGACTATAACGACACTGATCAAATGGTTCAACTCATTAAAGCTATGAAAGTTATTACCATTGGCTCTGGGCTTGGGACCGATGATCATAGTTGTGAAATTATGGAAACCGTATTTGATAATGTTACCCCCGATCAAATCCTCTTAATTGATGGTTCGGCCATCACGATGATCGCTGAACGTGGGTTAAAATTACCACAAGCCAAATTAATTTTCACTCCACATCAAATGGAGTGGCAACGTTTATCAGGAATTAAAATGGCCGATCAAACTGAGGCACGTAACCGAGAAGCCCGCGACAAAATTGGTGGGATTGTCGTTCTTAAATCTAATCGTACTCAGGTTTATACTCCAAATGAAGTATACCAAAACACGACTGGGACGCCTGCTCAAGCAACTGGAGGGATGGGTGATACTCTTGCTGGAATTATCGGTGGATTCGTTGCCCAATTTGACGACGAGGTTGATGCTGTTTTAGCAGCCGTTTATTCCCACAGTGCAATTGCCGACGAACTAGCAGCCACTCAATATGTAGTTCTCCCTCATCAAATCTCACAACGGCTTCCACGCTTCATGCATGAACACGAAGCATGAATTTAATTTATAAAAAAAGAAGATCCTGACTGGATCTTCTTTTTTTATCGAATGTGTAAAAACTTCCTCACACTTTGCATCTTATTTCCTAAGACCTTATCAGCTACCCGACTTTTAAGTACCAAGAATAGGTACACAAATCCACCAGCTAACGTAGCCAAAATCGAAACAAACAAACTGATTAGTGAACTATTGTAATTGACTACCATCCCAAACAAGAAGTTAGCTCCATAAACTACAATTAAGGCCACAAAGTATGTGATCAAAGCAAACGCTAAAATTTTAACAGAATTAGATTTAATACTACTCATTTCCAATCCAAACTCATGTCTTAAGGAATGCACAATCAGATAGTTAGCAACTGTAAATCCAACTGCGGTTGCCATTAAGGCTCCAAAAGCTCCAAAGAAGTAAACTAAAGGAACTTGCGCAACTAACTTAATTACAATTCCAACCACAAAGTATTTAACTGCTCGTCTATTTTCAGAGATTCCTTGCATTAATGCGGTAACCACCGTAAACAAGCCTAGACTAATTGAAATGATAGCAGAAAACGTTAAAATGTCCGCTCCTAAATCCATATTGGCGGTTCCATAAAAGGTTCGGTTGATCGGACCAGCAATAGCTGCCATCCCTAAAGCTGCAGGAAGCATGACAAATTCAAATAAAATTAACGCATTACTAAGTTGCTTACTAATTGAATGAATGTCACCTTTGGTTCGGGCTTCAGAAAGCAACGGAACTACGGTAATTGCCAAGGCGGAAGCTAACGAAACCACAATCATAATCAATTTATTCGCATTAGCCGCAAAAATAGCATAAATATACTGTAAATTAGTATTAGTATAATTAGTTGCCCAACGCATAATACTAAAAAAAGAATATTGGTCAATTAATTGAAAAATGGTAATGCCAGAACCAAGAATAATAAACGGAACCGCTTGACTAATAATTTCTTTATAAAGATCGTTAGTCTTAACGTTAATAGCGTTATCACTTGAAGCAATAAGCCCCTGAAAATGATCACGTCGTCGCCAGTAATACCATCCTAGTGCTAAAAAACCAAAAATAGCACCGATGAAGGCGGCAAAAGTTGACTGGGTAACGGCGGTTACCCAACTTCCGTGGATCACGATCATAATGAAGAAGGCTGAAGCCAACATGTAAATGACACGCGCGAGTTGCTCAACAAATTGTGACATTGCTGACGGAGCCATCTGTTGGAAGCCTTGAAAATATCCACGAGTTAAACTCATCGCAGGAATAATTAGGACGGCCCATGCTAACGAACGAATCACCGGAACCGCATTTTTACCCCCACTACCAGCTAAGATTGGAGCAAAAAAATAGATTAAAAGTGCACAAACGACTCCGGTAATAACCGAAAGGGTAATTCCCTTCTTATAAAGTCGCGCACTTACCCCATACTCATTTAACGCATTATAATGGGCCACTTCTTTTGCAACCGCCGACGGAATCCCCGCAATGGCAATTGTCAAAAACTCACTATAAATGTTGTAACCCATGGTATACAACGTGTTGGCAAGCGGAAACAATGACGCTCCAAAAATCAATCGCCAAGGAATGATGTAAATGGCACCAAGAATTCGTGAGAGGATGCTTCCAATGGTCATCCAGGCTGATCCTTTAACCATCTTACCTTGTGATCTTTCACTATCTTCAATTTCTTCTTTTTCTAATTCATCTTGTTCGAAATCGTTGTTCACAAATTTCCCCTACTTTCACGTTACAAATATAAATTTTAACCATTTCGAAAAATAATTTCAAATTTATTCAAGCTTAATTTGCAACAATATTAACAATTTTCTTTGGAACGACGATTACCTTTCTAACAGTCTTTCCATCAAGGAATGATTTAACATTTTCATCATTTAAAGCAACTTTTTCAGACTCGTCCTTCCCAGCATCCACGCTAACTTTAATGTGACCTCTTACTTTTCCATTAACCTGAACCACCAGTTCAACTTGGTCTTCTTTTAACTTACTTTCGTCAGCTTCTGGCCACTTGGCAAGTTCAATGGAATGATCATGACCCAACTTTTGCCACAATTCTTCAGCAACATGTGGCGTAATTGGTGAAAGAAGTTTAATGAACCCTTCCGCGTACTTTTTAGGTAACCTTTGTGCTTTATATGCATCATTGATGAAAACCATCATTTGAGAAATGGCAACGTTAAAACGCATATTTTCAAAGTCATCAGTCACCTTTTTAACGGTTTGGTTATAAATCTTATCAAGCTTTCCGTCATTATCATCAACGATCACATCACTTACCGTGTCATCATCATTCATGTACAAGCGCCAAACTCGTTTAATCCAGCGGTTGGCACCAACAATTCCATCGGTATTCCACGGTTTAGATTCAGAAAGTGGTCCCATAAACATCTCATATAGGCGCAGCGTATCAGCACCGTACTGTTTAACAATATCATCGGGATTAACTACATTTCCCTTGGACTTTGACATTTTTTCATGATTAGTACCAAGAATCATACCTTGATTAACTAATTTTTGGAACGGTTCTTTTGTTGGAACCACCCCTAAATCATAGAGCACCTTATGCCAAAACCGCGCATACAACAAATGAAGAACAGCGTGTTCAGCACCACCGACGTACAAATCAATTGGAAGCCAGTACTTCAATTTTTCTGGATCAGCAATCATTTTATCATTATGAGGATCAACGTATCTCAAGTAGTACCATGAACTGCCGGCCCACTGTGGCATCGTATTAGTCTCACGCTTACCATGACGACCGTTCTTATCTGTCACGTTCACCCAGTCAGTAAGATTGGCTAACGGACTCTCTCCGGTTCCAGACGGTTGAATGTCAGCCGCTTTAGGAAGCCGTAATGGTAACTGGTCTTCTGGAACTAAGGAAGTTGTGCCATCATCCCAGTGAATTACTGGAATGGGTTCACCCCAGTAACGTTGGCGACTAAAAATCCAATCACGTAATCGATAATTAACCTTTTTATTACCAGCATGATGATCCTTTAACCATTCGATAATTTTATCGATAGCTTGTTTTTTATTCAATCCATCAAGAAAACCGGAATTAATGTGAACCCCATCGCCCGTGTAAGGTGCATCATCAACATCACCACCCTCAATCACTGGAATGATGGGCAAATCGAACTTCTTAGCAAAATCAAAATCCCGTTGGTCATGAGCAGGGACGGCCATGACTGCACCGGTTCCGTAACTTGGCAGAACGTAATCACCAATCCAAATTGGAATTCTCTTTTGGTTCACAGGATTAATTGCGTAAGCTCCGGTAAATACTCCCGATTTATCTTTGTTTAAATCAGTTCTTTCAAGATCTGATTTAGAGGCAATCTTAGCCCGGTAGTTTTCTACATCGGCCTTTTGTTCTGGTGTCATAATTTTATCTACAATCGGACTTTCTGGTGAAAGCACCAGGTAAGACACCCCATAAATAGTATCAGGACGAGTAGTAAAGACTTCGATCTTTTCATCTTCTTCATTTACATCAAATGAGATACTAGCCCCAACGGAACGGCCAATCCAATTTCGTTGCATTTGTTTAATGCTTTCAGGCCAGTCTAAATCGTCAAGATCATCTAACAAACGGTCAGCGTAGGCAGTGATTTTCAAAACCCACTGTTTCATAGGTTTTCTGTAAACGTCATAACCACCACGTTCAGTTTTTCCATTAACAACCTCTTCGTTTGAAACAACGGTTCCACCCATGAAATCAGGAGCCCAATTAACCTCAATCTCATCTTCATAGGCTAATCCCATTTTGTACAACTTTTCAAAAATCCATTGAGTCCATTTATAGTAATTAGGATCCGAAGTATTGACTTCACGATCCCAATCATAAGAAAATCCAAGCGATTTAATCTGACGTCTAAAATTGTCAATGTTTTTCTTCGTAAAATCACGTGGGTTGTGACCGGTCTTTAACGCATATTGTTCTGCCGGCAGCCCAAAGGCATCCCATCCAATTGGATGAAGGACATTTTTACCCTGCATCCGTTTAAAGCGCGCCATGATATCAGTGGCAGTGTAACCTTCTGGATGACCGACATGAAGCCCCTGACCTGATGGATAAGGAAACATGTCTAGCACGTAATATTTATCTTTCTCTTGTTTATCACTGGTTTTAAAAGTTTGGTGATCATCCCAATACTTCTGCCATTTCTTTTCAATTTTTGAATGATCGTAAGCCATCAAATTCACTCCTTATTAGTTCGTTAAAAATCACCATAAAAAAAGCCTATAGAAAAACAATTCTATAGGACGAGGTTCCGCGGTACCACCTAAATTTCTCATAAGAGACCCTTGATTCCATAACGCGGAAAAACGTTTAACTTTTAATTCGGTTAAAACTTCGATGATAAGTTCAATCATTCTATTTCCAAGTTTGCATCACCCACTTGGTTTCTGAAAAATAAAACAATCTAATACTTCACCTAAATGATATATTATATGATTAAATAAACTCTACCAAATTTTATTCAAAAAAACAAGTTAATCACAAACAACTGATATAATAATTAGTGAGGTGTTTCAAATGAAACTACAATCAGCATTAAATTTTAGCCACACTCTACTAAAACAAATTGTTAAACCAGGTGAAACCGTAATCGATGGAACGGCCGGACTAGGCCACGATACCCTTTATTTAGCTCAACTTGTTGGTAAAAACGGCCATGTTTTTAGCTTTGATATTCAACCGAATGCCGTTTTAGCCACCAAACAACGCTTAACGAAATACGGTGAGCAAAAACAATGTCAAGTTATTCTTGATGGACATGAAAACGTTAAGAAATACGTTCAGAACAGTCCAATTGCGGCCGCAATTTTCAACTTAGGATACCTTCCCACTGGTGACAAAAAAATCATAACAAAACCCAAAACCACCATTAAAGCCGTCAGTGATATTCTTAAATGTTTAACTCCTAACGGAATCATCATTTTAGTACTGTACTATGGTCACGCTGGCGGCAAAGAAGAAAAGGAGCAGGTTTTAAAATTTGCTAGTAGCCTCGATCAACACAGTTACCACGTTTTAAAATACCAATTTATCAATCAAATCAATGATCCGCCAATCCTAGTAGCAATTCAAAAACGAACTAAGTAATGTTAGTTCGTTTTCTTTTGCATATTCTTATGGTCGAACCAGTTCACCACATACGATAAAATTACTAATAATAAAGCCAAAATAAAGATATGATGAATGGCACTGTAAAGAATCTCATGCAGCACGGGCAAAACCTGCTTGGATAAATTAACCGCCGTCTGGGGATTAATCAGTGTATTCATCATTTTTAAGTTAGTCCCTGGATGTTCACTAACCCCTTTTGCCATCGAAGTGTTCATCACAATTCCAAAGATGGAAATCATAATTGTTTGACCAAGGGTCCGACTCAGGGTATTAAACGAAGAAGCCACCCCAACGTGTTCTGGTGAAACCTCGTTTTGAACCGTAACGGTGGAAGTAGTAATGGTAATTCCAAAGCCAGTTCCTAAAACGGCTGAAAGAACAAAGAAAACCCAAAATGGCGTAGTAATCGGAAGCAGGACCATACAAATTGCTCCTAGCAAAACAAATGCCAAACTAAAGTTCATAATCTGTTGTGGCCGGTACTTCAGAATCATTTTCCCTGAAATAAAAGAACCAACCAGCCATAGAACGGAACTAGGTGTGATCGCAAAGCCAGCCATGGTGGCTTTTAATCCTAAAATACCCTGGGTCCAATCCGGCAAATAAACCTCATATCCAAAAATAAAACCACTAATCAGAGCTGCAATTAAATTCTGGGTGACAAATGTTCGACTTTTAAACATCTGGATTGGAATTAGTGGATCAGTCGCTTTTTTCTCCTGTCGATAAAATAAGATTCCACTAATAACTGCTACCACCAAACATCCAGTCACCATTATCCAATTGATTGGAGCTTCACTTAAGACTTGAAACATGTACATAACTGAAAACAAAAGAACCGCAATCAAGACGACACCAGGTAAATCCATCTTACTTTCAATCTTGCGTTTTGGTTCGTGCAAAAATAATGCAATCAAAATAATCGTCAGTATCCCAATCGGAACATTAATGAAGAAAACCCAATGCCAAGAAAGGTTGTCAACCAAAAATCCGCCTAGTAATGGTGCAACCACTGAGGCAATTCCCCACGCTGATCCATTCAAACCAACCACTTGAGCTCGTTTTTCAAAAGAATACATGTCAGCAATAATGGTAAATGATACTGGCATAATCACTCCTGCACCGACTCCTTGAACTGCTCGCCATAAAATCAATGTTCCCATACTATTGGACATTCCTGACAACATGGAGCCAATAACAAAGACCACCAGACCAAATATAAAAACCGATTTACGACCTAATTGATCGGCTAACTTCCCATAAATTGGGGTGGCAATTGAATTTGTCAAAAGAAAAATTGAGAAAACCCAGTTCATCAACGACACCCCATGAAGATCACCGACAATCGTGGGCATTGCCGTCGAAACAATGGTTCCCTCAACTGCGCTCATAAATGTGGCAACAAATAATGCAATTGTCACAACTTTAACGTTTGTTTTACCCTTCATATTTCATCATCTTTCTATTTGATACAATAAAAAACGACCATTGAAGGTCGTCATTTAAATCCTATTTAAAATAACTTTGTAACTCTTTTACCTTATCGGTATGCTCCCATGGAAGATCGACATCCGTTCTTCCAAAGTGACCATAAGCAGCCGTTTGTTTATAAATTGGCCGCTTTAAATCAAGCATCTTAATAATTCCAGCCGGTCGCAAGTCAAATACTTTTCTAATGGCAGCGACTAACTGATCGTCTGAAACCTTTGAAGTTCCAAACGTATTAACTGAAATTGAAACCGGTTCAGCAACTCCAATGGCATATGCCAACTGGATTTCAATCTTTTTTGCAAGTCCAGCCGCAACAATGTTTTTAGCGATATACCGCGCTGCGTAACTTGCAGAACGATCAACCTTAGTCGCATCTTTCCCAGAAAAAGCACCGCCACCATGATGAGCTGCCCCACCATATGTATCAACAATGATTTTTCTTCCAGTCAACCCGGCATCCCCAACGGGACCACCAACCACAAACTTTCCGGTTGGATTGATTAAATACTTAGTGTTCTCATCAAGATACTTAGATGGAATTGTCGTTTTGATGATCTTATCGATAACGTCTTTTCGAATCTGCTCTTGAGTAACATCAGGATCATGTTGAGTACTTAAAACCACGGTATCAACACGCTTAGGATCATCATTTTGATCGTATTCAACCGTTACTTCCGCTTTGGCATCCGGTCTAAGATAAGGAATAGAATCATTTTTACGAAGCTTAGAGAGTTTCTGCATTAAATGATGACTCAATGAGATTGGGAGTGGCATTAACTCAGGGGTCTCACTGTCTGCATAACCAAACATAATTCCCTGGTCCCCAGCACCAATCTTATCAAGAGGATCGACGTCTCCACCACGAGTCTCAACCGACTCATCAACTCCCTGCGCAATATCTGGTGACTGTTCATCAAGTGAAACTAACACAGCAACACTGTCTGCATCAAATCCGTATTTAGGATCATTATAACCAATTTCACGAATTGTATCTCTAACAACTTTTTGAATGTTAACATAGGCACTAGTTGAGATTTCACCAAACACCAATACAAGCCCTGTAGTAACTGAGGTTTCACAGGCAACTCGTGCATCTGGATCTTTTTTTAAAATTGCATCCAGGATTGCATCACTAATTTGATCGGCAACTTTATCCGGATGACCTTCTGAAACTGATTCAGAAGTAAATAAACGCTTTTCTGACATTCTTATTCCCCCTATTGTTTGTGGTTACAAGGCAACTTCACTCTTCGTGAATCCTATCGGGAATCTGCTCATAACTTTATAATAATAACATATTCGCAAGTAATTAAAAAGCACACAAAACCTCCATTGAACAAATTTACATAATTGATTAACATGGATTTATTAATACAAAAAGGACAATATTATGAAAACTTTTATTGAAAAAAATCAAACGACCTTACATGCCCTAATTCTTACGGTATTCATCATCTTGAATACACTAATATGGCTCTTTGCTTCGCAAGTAGACTTACTATCAGTACAATGGAATACCAGACTGGTGGTGCTAATCCTATCAGAGTTTCTTTGGTCGGCTTCCCTTCTACTTTTCATCATTCGTTATGATCCAAGGATCAATTTATTTCTCAACGTCATCCCAGTGTTATTAGCGATTGTCTCCTTGTTTCCCATCTTATTAATCATCCTGTTTGTCATCCTTGGAATCACCAACATCATTGTAATGACGCCCAAATTTAAACTCGAAAATTACTATGGACTGGTTTGCTTTTCCTTTTTAAATTCAATTGCTCCGGTCATTTCTTTTTGTTATCTCGATAACCAATACCTGGAATCAAGTGTCCTCGTAAACGTTGGAATTCTATTTTGCTTATACTGTTTGTTCTTTGTTCCGTTCTTTAATCACCGACTTGAAACTAAATTAAACTTTATCTTCATTTTAATCTTTGCAGCGCTTCTGCTAGCAAATTTTCCCTTATTAAAATGTGCAATTTTAATTACTTTAGTATTAATCTCATACGGAATTCAAATCTTCAGCGAAAAAGAAACCCCAGAAAATTGTTTACTTTCATTTATAATTATTGGATTAGCAACTTTCATATAAAAATGAGGACTTCAAAATATGAAGTCCTCATTTTTATTTACTGTAAAGAAATTGCATCTAAAAATTCTTTGATTCTTGGCGAAGGGTTATTAAAAAATTCGTCCTTTGATCCATCAAAAATCTTCTCACCATTTTCGATGAATAACATTTTATCAGCAGATAATTTAGCAAACTCAATGTTGTGAGTAATCATAATCATTGACTGTCCCTGATCAGCTAACTCTTCCAGCATTTCTAAAACTTGCGTCTCTAACTCCGGATCAAGCGCACTGGTAGGTTCATCTAATAAAATGTACTTAGGCTTGACTGCCAATGCCCGACAGATCGAGATTCGTTGTTGCATTCCTCCAGATAATTCATCGGGATAGAAATTAGCATATTTTTCAAGACCAACCCGTTTCAATAATTTTTCTGCCTGAGCTACCGCATCTTTTTTCGAAATCTTATGAACATGGATTGGTGCAGCCGTGATGTTATCAATCACCCGTAAATTAGGAAAAAGATTCCAATTTTGAAAGACCATGCTAGTCTGTGCTCGTAATTCCTTACTTTGTTTACTGGTAATCTTATCCGCGTAGTTTAACGAAAAATTGGGAAAACTAATTACGCCTGAATCGGGATGAACCAACAAGTCCAGGGAACGTAGCAACGTTGACTTTCCAGAACCAGAAGGACCAACAATTACGGTCGTTTTTCCCTCAGGAAATTCCGTGCTAATTTTATCCAGAACGGTTTTTCCATCGTACTTTTTTACAATGTCTTCAATCTTAATCATTAGCCTTCATCCCCCTTTAAGTATCTTGAAGAACGCTTTTCGAGATAGTGTTGAAGGATCGTTAAAATACTGCACAAAATAGCGTAAAGAGCGGCTACTTCTGTGTACATAAGTAGTGGCTGATAGTTGTGCGCCGCAATTTGTTGACTAACCTGAAACATCTCTGTGATGGTAATCGTACTTGCAAGAGAGGTATCCTTAACTAATCCAATAAATTCATTAGATAGTGGAGGAAGTACGATTCGTGCTGCTTGTGGTAAAACAATGTACCACAGGGTTTGAGTGGTGCTAAAACCCAGAGTATACGCAGCATCCCATTGATCTTGGGGAACAGACATCAGAGCTGACCGAATGGTTTCCGAAGCATAAGCACCAGTATTTAACGAAAACCCAATTATTGCTGCCGTAAAGGCTGGAATTTCAAAATTAAAACCGGGAATGAAATTTTGCAGATTCGGTAAACCAAAATAAATAATGAACAACTGAACCAACAATGGAGTGGAACGAAAAGCCCACACGTATACGTCGGCAATGGCTCTAAAAATGCCCCACATAACTCTAACAAATGCATTCCCATGTGGTTTTAAAAACTTTATCAGTGCGGTAACAATCGCAAGAATTAAACCAAAAAAGAATGAAATAATTGTTAGTGGAATGGTGTATTTAATCATTGCCTCTAAGAGACTCGGTAATGATGAAATGATAATGTCCCACATAATTCTTTAAGCTCCTAACTAATATTATTTATCGGTAATATTCTCTCCAAAGTACTTCATTGATAATCGTTTCAAGGTACCATCTTTTCGAAGTTCATTAATTGCTTTGTCCATCTGCTTATTTAACTTAGCAGACTTCTTGTTCATCATTGGAGCAATTTGACTTTGTGGAATAACATTAGTTGGAACTAGTTTAGCTTGAAGGTCAGTATTCTTATGGCTTGCATACCAACTTTGCCATGCTGGCTGAGCATTTAAGGCACCAACAACACGACCTTGATCAATCATTTGCATTGAAGTATTAAAGTCTGGTGAAGTAACTGGTTTAGCATGCAGCTTTTCGGCGTTATTCCAGTTATCAGTACCAGTACCTTCAGCGACCTTCTTACCCTTAAAGTCTTGAGCATTTTTAATTGGTGAATCTTTCTTAGTAATCATGATTGCCTTTGAATAAATGTATGGAGTGGCAAACCGATACTGCTTTTTTCTAGCTGGATTAATTGCCATATTGTTAAAAATAACATCGTAAGAATTAGAATTGAGTCCCTGAATTAATGAATCCCATCCAGTTAACTTGTATTGAACCTTCATCCCCATCTTTTTAGCAACATCATTAGCCAAATCAACTTCAAAGCCGGTTAACTTACCGTTCTTATCCTTGTAAGAATACGGAGCATAAGTTCCTTCCATACCAACCGTCAAAGTCCCAGGTTTTTTAGTCTCGGATTGTTTCCCACATGCGGTAACGGTAAGAGCCAACGCGGCCACTCCTGTTAGTAAAAGTAAAGGCCATCTTTTCTTCATAATTAAAATCCCCATTCATTAAAATATATTGTGCAAAATTAACTAACTCGCTATGTTTATTTTACTCTAAAAATTTAAACAGACAAGTAACTTTTTCATGATGATACCTCCTAAATAATCACAAAAGAACACAAAAAAGAGGACTGGATCCACCAGTCCTCTTATAATTATAATAAATTAATATCATTTATAGAGAAACCTTTGAGTGCATACCAAAAGTGTTGTCAGATTTTGTCAAATCTTTTTTACAACAACATGGTTTACACATAATTAGTTTCTCCCTTCGTGTTCTTTAACATAAAATCATAATATTACTATTTCTTCACTGGGTCAATAGATTGATCTTCAAGATCTGGATCATCATGTTCGTCTTTTGGTAGGAGAAGATTCAAAACGATTCCAATCACAGTTGCTAAAGCCACTCCAGTAAACTGGAAACTTCCAATTTGAATATATGCATTACCAATTCCAATTACCAAGATAACCGACGCAATCATTAAATTGCGTTTCTTATCCATGTCCAATTTATTGTCAATCATCACTTTGACACCATTAGCAGCAATTGTCCCAAATAGGAGAAAACTAATTCCACCAATAACTGGGAGTGGCATTTGCATGATTAAAACATTTAACTTATTCACGAACGCAAAGATCATGGCAAAAATCGCTGCTCCGATTATGACCCAAACACTGTAAACTTTGGTAATTGCCATGACTCCAATATTTTCGCCATAACTAGTTACCGCTGGTCCACCAAGAATTCCAGCTGCAAGCGATGCGGCTCCATCCCCAGCAAGCGTTCGATTTAAACCTGGATTCTTAAAGAAATTCTTGTGAGTCATTTCGCCGAGTACCATCAAATGACCCATGTGTTCGGTCATCGTAACAAAAGCGATTGGAGCCATAATCAAGATGGCATTCCAGTCAAACTTGAAGCCTCGCTCGGTGCCAATGATATGAAACGGAGGCATTTTAAACCATGGAGCAGTGGCAATTGCGTGAATATCAACTAATCCACACGCCATCGAAATTAAATACCCGCAGACAATTGCCAATAAAATCGGAATTAATCCCAAGAATCCCTTTAATTTAACGTTGAAAAAAATTGCTAAAAACAGGGTGGCCATCGCGATGCTAAAGAAAACCAAACTATATTTTCCATGATCCATCATTGCATTTTGGGCAGCACTCCCTGCAAGTGATAGTCCAATCACCATTACGATCGGCCCCACTACCACTGGTGGTAGGATCTTATCAATCCAATCAGATCCAATAAATGAAATGATCATAGCCACAACCACATAAACTAAGCCGACCGCAACCACTCCTTGAGAAACTCCTGAAACTCCAGTCGTTTTCATAAGTGCCATCATTGGAGTGACAAAGGCAAAACTTGATCCCATGTAAGCGGGAATTTTCCCCTTAGTAATTAAGATATGCAGTAAGGTCCCAATTCCTGAAGCAAAAAGTGCAATACTTGGGCTTAAACCGACTAACAATGGAACAATTACTGTGCTGCCAAACATTGAAAACATGTGTTGCAAGGAAAGTCCGATCCATTTTAGTGGTGATGGACGGTCATGAATTCCTAATACATAGTCCTTTTTCTGAGACATTTATACTGACTCCCCTTCTCTAATAAAAAAACTGCTGTCCAAGGGACAACAGTCTTCGATTAAATAAAGTTTTACAGTATCACTTTAAAATTCGAAATCTTGCTGCCTCACTGGACACACTTAAAGATTTATTTAATTGAAATGATATATTTTTTATGATTGTTTGTCAATAAAATCTCCAAACAAAAAGGTTTATCGTTTTGGCATCACTTGTACTTTACTTATAAGCTAATTACTCTATAACCCTACGTTTAAAACACAAGCACCTTTCAAATCACCTTTAGCAACCCTTTTCAAGGCATCATCCGCCTTTGAAAGTGGAAATTCAGTAACGTCAGGTTCAATGTGTAAACGATCAGCTAAAGTCAAAAACTCTTCGCCATCACTTCTCGTATTACTTTCAACACTCGTTAAGTTCTTTTCGTGAAAAATATGCTCTTCGTAACTCATCTGAGGGATATCAGTCATATGAATTCCGGCTAATGCTAAAGTACCTCCGGGAGCTAAACTTTTCAACGCATTAGGAACAGCCTCACCGACTGGTGCAAAAATAATCGATGAATCTAGAGGAACGGGCGACATATCATATGTGTTATTGACTGATTTTGCCCCAAGTGACAAGGCAAATTGTTTGGCATCTTCACCTCGTGTAAAGACGTGAACGTCAATTCCCTGATCAATCGCCAATTGCGCGGTGATGTGAGCAGACCCACCAAAGCCATAAATTCCAAGGGTACCACCAGCTGGAATGTTAGCACGTTCAAAAGCCCGATACCCAATGATTCCAGCACAAAGCAGTGGGGCTGCTTGAAGCGAATTAAACCGTTCTGGAATTCGATAAGCAAATCCCTCTGGAACGGTTGTATACTCCTCATAGCCACCATCATGATCCCATCCCGTATATTTAGAATATGGACATAGATTTTCTCTGCCAGAACGACAATACTTACATACACCACATGTTTTCCGTAACCATGAGATTCCGATTCGATCACCAATTTTAAATCGACGAGTATGGGGACCATTTTTAACTACTTTACCAATAATTTCATGTCCAGGAGTTAGATCTTTTTTATGGACTGGTAAATCACCCTCGGTAACGTGTAAATCCGTGTGACAAACTCCACACGTTAACACCTTAACCAAGACTTCACCATCACCAGGTGCTGGAACGTCTTTTCTAACATATTTTAAGGGAGATTTCCTTCCGTTAATCGGTCCAGGTTTAACAATTTCCCAAGCATTCATAGTTTTAGGGATCTCGGTATTAGCTTCTTCTACCATTATAATTGCCTCCTCAATGTAATCTTTACGTTCATCATATCACAAGGAAAATGAAAGTGAAGTACACTGACTAAAACCTAATCAAAATGAGTTTGAACTTCTCCTGGTTGTTTTTTAACCAAAACTTTCCCGTTTCTAATCGAGTATAAAAGCGTTCTTCTTTCGTTAATTTCATTATAAAAATTATCTGTATCAAAGATTAAGAAACTAGCGGGTTTCCCCTTCTCAATTCCATAATGATCACTAACATGTAAAGTTTTAGCGGCATTGGTAGTAACCAATTTATATGAATCCATAATCTGATGGTACCCCATCAATTGACTCGCTAAAATACCAACGTAAAGCGCATCCAGCATGTTACCGTTCCCCATTGGATACCACGGATCTTTTACATCGTCCTCTCCAAACGAGACGTTGATTCCATGCTTTAAAAGTTCCTTGACTCTCGTTAGACCCCGTCGTTTAGGGTAAGTATCAAATCGACCACCCAAATGCATATTAACTAGTGGATTGGCTACCATGTTAATCTTTGATATCTTAAGAATTCTCATCAACTTATCGGCATATGCATCGTTATACGATCCAAGAGCCGTTGTATGACTTGCAGTCACCCGATCACTTAGTCCTGATTCATACGCCAAAGTAGCTAGAACTTCCAAATTTCTGGAATTGGGATCATCAATTTCATCGCAGTGAACGTCAACAAGTTTGCCATATTTTTCAGCTAAGTTCATCAAAAACTTTAGTGAATCACGCCCATAATATTGATTAAATTCGTAGTGGGGAATTCCACCCACGGCGTCAACTCCCATTTTGACAGCTTCTGTTAGTAAATCTTTGCCATGTGGAAATGATAGAATCCCATCCTGTGGAAAAGCAACTAATTGGAGATCAATAAAACTAGATACCCGCTCCCTTACCTCAAGAAGTGCTTTAAGAGCGGTAAGATTGGGATCAGTAGTATCAACGTGACTTCTAACGAACTGAATTCCATGTTCAGCCTGATTCTTGAGCGTTTTAATGGCGCGCTCCTTAACGTCTTTTTCAGATAAGCTTTGTTTTCGCTCAGACCAAATTGAAATACCCTCAAATAGAGTTCCACTTTCATTAAACCCGGGTTCACCGGCTGTCAGAGTCGAATCTAAATGGACATGTGAATCAATAAATGGTGGAATAATTAATTTACCATTCGCATCAATCACCTCTTCTTTAGGATCATCAATGTGATCACCAATCTCTTTAATCTTTCCATCTTTAACTAAAATGTCTTGTTTTTTTGTTGAATTCTCAATATATCCCTGTTTAATAATCATTTTATTTGTCCCGTCTTTCTAACGCCCGACCGATAACGTAGTAGAGAACAGCAATAATTGCCATTACAATAAAAGTTGCTCCGATGGTATTTTTAACAATTGCAACATTTTTCAACATTAAGTATAACAAAATTCCTAAAATCCAAAGTGCAAACGCAAACCAATTCACCCCATGGCTATACCAAAACTCTCCTTTCGGATCTCCAAATGATTCCAAACGGTAGTCACGATCATTAAGAAGAAAATAATCTACTAGCATGATGGAGATGATTGGACCTAAAAACATCCCAATATAATCAAGGAAGGCCGTAAAAGCAGAAAGAAAGCTTCCACTTAAAAGTGGGGTAAAGGTTAAAATCATCGCCACCACGGTGACAATCAACAACGACTGTTTTAATGTCAATTTATGATACATATTCGTTAATGCTGATCCAGCCGCCTGTAAATTAACAGCATTAGCAGTCATACTGGTTAAGACAATCACAATCATTGCAATCATTCCTAGACCCAATTTATTGGCCACTGTACTTGGATCAGAATTATTGGGATCATAGACTCCAGACGTAATGGCAATACTGATGGTAGTACATAATCCGATGGATGCAAAACTGACTGCCCCTAGTAAAGCTCCAAAAAATGGTGCACTTGTTGAAACACGCTTTTTATTAGTAAATCTAGTAAAATCAGCTCCACTGGTAACCCATGCCAAGTTAAACGCAGCCAGACTATCAATTGCTGCTCCAAACGGCATTCGATCCTTTTTGGGAACCATATAATGAGCAAGTTGGGTAAACGAAACATCTCTAAACACTACCAAGACTTCCCATATTACAAAGACAATAACTAGAATAATTCCAACTCTTTCAATAATTCTAATGGATCGTTGTCCTGATATAACACTAAGAATATGTAAAATACTCATAACCAGAATTCCGACAACTAAACCGAACGTTCCACCAGGCTTCCCAAAGATTGGCCATCCAAAGAATGAATTAAAAATATAGGATAATGAAGTTGCCGCAATAAAAGTATTAACCGCGGTCCAACCCATAAACATCACTAAATTGACAACCGATGGGATCATGCTTCCCCTGATTCCAAATGTCGCCCGACTCAAAGTTGTCGTCGATAAACCCGTTTTATACCCCTCATATCCAATTAAACTTAGAAACAGATATGAAATAATTGAGGCAATCACCAAAGCACTAAAACCGCCCCATAAACCACAAGCGGCAATAATACCCCCAATAAACCAAGTTCCATTATTAGCGTTTGCTCCAAACCAGTTAGCAAACATATCCCAATAGCTCATGTTGCGTTCGTTCTTTGGAATGGGATGAACTTCGTACTTATTTTCGTTTTCCATTTTTTCCTCCCTTGAATTAAAATGATAACCAAAATTCACATTGAACCAATTATAGTAATTCTTAAAGTGATTTAAAAGCTAAATTTAGCTATGAAAATGATGATTGGATTATAAAAAAGAAGAGTGTATCATAAGTACTAGTTCAATTAAGGGGTTGATCAATATGCTTGGGAGACGTGAAGCAAGACTTAAGCGTGAAAAGTTACGATTAAAAAAACAAAAGTTAAAGCTTAAGAAACAAAAATTAAAATTGAGAAAATTAAAAATAAAACTTCGAAATAAACGAAAATAGGGATCACCAAATGGTGATCCCTATTTCATCTTAATGCATCAATTATCATAATTAGCTTAGCCATCAAAAAACAGGTCTAAGTCCGGGCAGTTAATAAATTAACAACAATGAAGGATCAACAGAACCTTAATGTACCCGGACTCATCCCTGCGCTATTAGTATATGTCAGATCAGTGTTACTTAGCAAGAAGAAAGCTTAATTACCTGACCTCTCCCTCAATCTTTGCCGCGTGTACGATGGAATAAGGAACGTCAACTATTTTGACAAAACTACTTTATCATCAATAATTATGTGTCAGCAACTAAAGATTAAGTTGATGATTTTTTTATTTATGCTACTTTGATATACTAAATAGGTAGTGTTTCGGGTGTTATTAAATAATAAATAATCAGTATGATTATAAAATACGTCCAAAACCGATTGACGTTAAAAGCTAATATAAGGAGTTTGTTATGGCAAAGGAAAAACAAAAAAAGAAATGGTATAAACGATTCTGGGTTTGGATCATAATTGCAATCATCATACTTGTAGTAATCTTCGTTGTTGGAAGTAACAGTGATAAAAAGAAAAGTAGTTCTGCAACATCGGACAGTCAAACATCCCAAAAAGTAAAACTAGAAAGTTCGTCTAAAACGGCGTCGGCAATTTCAACAACTGATAGCGCAAACACTGAGAGCAATAATGCATACAATACCGCTAAAAGCTATATGGAATCTGTTCCAATGTCTAAGAAGCGTTTATACACTCAATTAACATCACAATCTGGAAATAAATTTAAACCAGAAGCGGCTCAATCGGCCGTTAATAAATTCAGTGATAAAGATTATCAAGAAAACGCGGTTAAATCAGCAAAAAACTATTCGAAAGAACAACATTTATCAGCTCAACAAGTTTACGATCAGCTAACCTCTGAAGCTGAGGGATACACCCCTGAACAAGCTAAGTATGCCATTAATAAAAACAACTTAGGTCAAATTAACCAATAAAACATAATAAGATAAAAAGTCATTTTACGATGGCTTTTTATTTTGGTCATTTTATTTCTAACACGTATTTAAAGGGTATGATCCACTTAAAAATTAAATAAACTATACACAGTAAGATCAGAGTATAAAAAAAAGAACGTTGTTATGACAACGTTCTTGATTTGCTAAGATAAGCTATATAACTATGTTATACCGGAGGTGGGGTTCGAACCCACACGATCGCAATGATCACTGGATTTTGAGTCCAGCGCGTCTGCCAGTTCCGCCACTCCGGCATGCTAATGATTGCTAAAGCAGTAAAACAAAGGCGGTAACCGGATTTGAACCGGTGATGAAGGTTTTGCAGACCTCTGCCTTACCACTTGGCTATACCGCCATAAAGGCACTAACCTTAACAACTGCCCTTCCCTACTGGAACCAAGCAATCAAAAGGGCGGTAGGTGGGAATCGAACCCACGCGTGTCGGTACCACAAACCGATGTGTTAACCACTTCACCACTACCGCCATAACATCATAAACAGGGATAGTAGGAATTGAACCCACATCAACGGTTTTGGAGACCGGTATACTACCGTTGTACGATATCCCTATAAATAAAATGGAAGGAAGTGGATTTGAACCACCGAACCCGAAGGAGCGGATTTACGGTCCGCCGCGTTTAGCCAGACTTCGCTATCCTTCCATATAATGGCGCGGGACAGAATCGAACTGCCGACACACGGAGCTTCAATCCGTTGCTCTACCAACTGAGCTACCGAGCCATTGTCTTTTATGACATTTATAATAATAAAACTATTTAATTAATGTTGCAAGGGTTACCCACAACAAACGGTCCGTACGAGACTCGAACTCGTGATCTCCTGCGTGACAGGCAGGCGTCCTGAACCAACTAGACCAACGGACCATATGTTATGGAGGATACAGGGATCGAACCTGTGACCTCCTGCTTGTAAGGCAGATGCTCTCCCAGCTGAGCTAATCCTCCAA